>NZ_JBVVPB010000002.1:0-693355 GCF_055807435.1 Bradyrhizobium sp. Ken51
TGCAGCCTGTTGCCGGTCGTGTGCCCGGACACGTCGATCAGGATGTCGACCTTGTCGGCCTGAATGCGATCGGCCAGCTCGTCGTCCGACATCTGCCAGGCGTCGACCCAAACGTCCGCCGAGGACCTGAATGCGGCGGTCATCTCATCTCTTACCGGCGAGCACGAATAGCAGATGATCTCGAATTTGGCGTGATCATGACGACTGAGCACCGGTAACAGGGTGAACCCCGCCGAGTGGTACCAAAACTCGGCAGCAACATAGCCAACCACGATCCGCCGGTCGGGATCGAGCTGCCGGGGGGCAAGAGTCCGTCGCGGCAACTTCGAGCCGATTGCGTCCCACCACTGCTTTCGTGCGGCCTGCTGAACCGCGAAATCGGCGTCGGAGAGATAGTCCAGAAAGAAGATCTTCCGCCCGATCAAGGCGGCATCCGGCACAATAGCCAGCGCCGCATCGAGAAGCTCGACCGCCGATGCGATCTCTCCCTGGTTTGCAAAACAAGCGCTCAGCAGCGCCATCGCGATCGCGGAGCGTGGATATTCCTCCAGCAACGTGGTGCAGGCCAGAATCGCTTGCGCCGTATTTCCCATGGCGAGCGCGACTTGTGCCTTCCCCTGCAAGGCCACTTCGAGTTTGGGCGCAAGCGCAAGGGCCGCGTCAAAATCCGCCGCCGCCTGCTCCAACCTCGACGTCTCAAGATTGAGGCGTCCACGGTTCGCCAGGATCTTCGCCGAGCCCGGCCTGATCGCGAGCGCCGCCTCCAGCGCGCCTTTGGCCTCTTCGAAGTTCTTGAGCTCGATATTGACCAAACCTTTGCCGACGAGTGCTTCCACGTTTCGCGGCTGAAACAACAGTGCGCGTTCCAAGCTCTGTTTGGCGCGATCAAGCTGGCGCAGCGCAAGCTCTGCCAAGCCGCGATTGCAGAGCGCATCGGCATGATCGGGCTTCAGCCCGATCGCGCGATCGTACATTTCGATGGCCTGCTCGACGCGGTCCAGGTGCAACAAGGTATTGCCGAGATTGGCCAAGGCCATGGGGAAGCTCGGCTTCAACGCGATGGCCCGCTCCAGGGATGTACGCGCGTCGTCATATTCGCCAAGTGCGAAATGCGTGGCCCCCAAATCGGAAAAAGCCTGTGCCGAGCGCGGGTCGACCGTCACGGCATATTTGAGGGCCTGTTTCGCTGCCTCGAAGTGTCGGCCCGCGAACGCGCCCAAGCCAAGCAGGTGCAAGGCCCCGAAATGCTCCGGAAGTTCATTCAGGATCTGGCGGCAGAGTGTCTCCGTCTCCGCATACCGGCCCTGGCCATAGGCCGCATTCGCGGTCGAGATGATCGCGTCCGCCTGCTTCTTCAATTTCTTCTGCAACCGCGCGTTCTGAAACGCGCGCGCGCCGGCGCCGCTGCTCTGCAAGGATTCTCTCCGGAGGATGCCCGGGACGATTCTAGCTGATTCGCGGCTAAGCCCGCCGGTTTAGGCGGCCCGGCAATCCCCGGAAGATGCCCGTGCTCGACGCAGGCCTCGCCTACGCTACGTCGGCGTCATTCGAGGCGGCGGCACAATAGTCGCGCCAGAACTGGCGGTAACCGGCTTCGAGCTCGCGCGTGTAGATCTCGACATTGCCGGCGGGCGAAGCCGCGATCCGGGCCGGCAATTCCGCGCGCAATTTCGCCAGATGCTCGGGCTGTGACGCAAACCTGCGGGCGATCTCGACATAGCCATCGTCATCCTCGGCCACCCAGTCGCCGAGGCCGACGGCAGTCACGATAGAGGCGCCGGCACGCGAGGAGGCACCGATGCCGAGCTTGGCCACGACGGGGACGCCCTTGTAGAGAGATTCCCAGGTGCTGATGCCGCCATTTTGCGGGAACGTGTCGAGGGAAATATCGACCTGGGCGAAAGCCGCCAGATGGTCGTCGCGCGAGGTGGTGCCGAGGCAAGTGATGTTCTCCTCGATCACGCCCTGCGCCAGGAAACGCGCGATCAGGCTATCGCGCAGCAAGGGATCATCGAGCAGACCATGCTTGAGGATGATCTTCGATCCCGGCAGCTCCCGCATGATGCGTGTCCACGCACGGATCGCATCATCCGATATTTTGTAGATGCGGTTGAACACGCCGAAGGTGACGTAGCCGTTGCGGAGCATCGGCAGCTCGGAAGGCTGCAGATCCGAGACGGGTTCAATCGTGATCAGGCACGGCAGATCGTGGATTTTCTCGGCAAACAAATGCCGAACCGAGGGCGGAATGAAAATGGGATCCGCGAGCACGTAGTCCATGGTCGGCATGCCCGTGCCCGTCGCGTGTCCGAAGCCAGTGGCCTGGATCGGGGCCGGCTTGCGCGCGAAACACTGCAGCCTGTTACCGGTCGTGTGGCCCGAAACGTCGATCAGGATGTCGACATTGTCGGCCTGGATACGATCGGCGAGTTCGTCGTCCGAAAGCCCCCAGGCATCGACCCAGACGTCGGCCAATGATTTGAACATGGCGGTGTACTCGTCAGCGCCCGGCCAAGAGTAGTAGCAGATGATTTCAAATTTGGTGTGATCATGATGGCGCAGCACCGGCAGCAGCGTGAGCCCCGCGGAGTGCTGTCGGAATTCGGCAGCGACATAGCCGACCACGATCCGCTTTTCCGGATCCAGCGGCCGCTTCGGCAGCTCCCTTCGCGGCTGCTTGGAGCCGATCTGGTCCCACCAGGATTTTCGCACCGCCTGCTGGACCACAAAATCGGCCTCGGCGCGGTAGTCCTCCAGGAAGATCTTTCCTCTGATCGCATCCCCATAGTCCGGCCGGACCGCCAGCGCGCGATCGAGATATTCGATCGCGGCGTCCATGTCCCCCTGGTTCGAATAGGAGAAGCCCATCAGCGCCAGCCCTGTCTCCGAGCGCGGATTGTGCTCGATCAAAGCCGCTGCGGCTGCCATTCCCTGCGCCGTCCTTCCCATCACGAGACAGGTCTGGGCCTTCCCTCGGAGGGCCAGTTCAAGCTTGGGGGAAATCGCAAGCGCCGCCTCGAAATCCGCAAGCGCCGGCTCCAGGCGCTGCAGTTCGTAACTGAGCCGCCCGCGCTGGGCCAGGATCCGCGGCGAGCCGGGCTTGATCGCCAGCGCCGTGGCAAGCTTGGCCGCCGCCTCGTCGTGGTGCCGCAGCTCCATGCTGACCATGCCGCTGCCGACGATGGCCTCGGCGTGACGGGGCTGAAACAGCAGGGCGCGGTCAAAGCTTTCCTTGGCGCGCATGATCTGTCCAAGCACAATCTCGATCATGCCGCGATTGCAGAACGCGTCGGCATAATCCGGCTTGATCTTGATGGCGCGCTCGTGCAGCTCGAGCGCCTGTTCGTACTGGCCCAGATGCATCAGCGTGTTGCCGAGATTGGTCAGCGCCACCGCAAAATTCGGCTTTAGCGCGATGGCCCTCTCCTGGCACCGCCGCGCCGCCTCGTAATTGCCGAGGTCGAAATGCACGGTCGCGAGGTTGTTGTGGGCATCATGCAGGCGCGGTTCGAGCGCAATCACGCGCTCGAGCAGCTGTTGCGCCTCCTCTAGGCGGCGGCCGTCATGCGCGCACATGCCGAGCAGGTGCATCGCGTCGACATGATCGGGCAGCGCTTTCAGGATATCCCGGCAGAGTGCTTCGGTCTCAGCGTATCGGCCCTGGCCATAAGCGGTAGCCGCGGCGGAGAGGACGGCATCCGCCTGTTTCATCAATTTCTTCTGCAATCGCGCGTTCTGGAATGCGCGCGCGCCGCCGCCGCTGCTCTGCAAGGTGTCTCTCCGGAGGATGGCCCGGGGCGAGTCTAGCTGATTCGCGAGCCCGACCTGCGGTCAGCTGGCGCGGCGACACCCCGGGATTTCCCGGGGCTCAGCGGCCCGGCGCTGCAGGTCCCCTACGCAACGTCGCTGCCTTCGGCAGCCGCGGCACAATAGTCGCGCCAGAACCGGCGGTAAGCCGCTTCGACCTCGCGCGTGTAGATTTCGACATTGCCGGCGGGGGACGCGGCGATCCGGGCCGGCAACTCCGCGCGCAACTTCGCCAGATGCGCCGGCTGCGCCGCATATTTGCAGGCGATCGCAGCATAGCCCTCGTCATCCGCGGCGACCCAGTCGTCGAGACCGACAGCAGCCACGATCGAACCGCCGGCACGCGATGAGGCGCCGTTGCCGAGCTTGGCCACGACCGGAACACCCGCATAGAGCGATTCCCAAGTGCTGACGCCGCCGTTTTGCGGGAACGTGTCGAGCGATATGTCGACCTTCGCAAACGCCCGCAGGTGCTCGTGGCGCGGGGACGAGCCCAGGCAGGTGACATTGTCCTCGGCAATGCCCTGCGCCACGAACCGTGCGACCAAATTGTCGCGCAGCATGGGATCGTCAAGCAGGGTATGCTTGATGATGATCCTCGAACCCGTCACCTCGCGCATCACTTTCGACCACACCCGGATGGCCTCGTCCGAGATCTTGTAGATGCGATTGAATACGCCGAAGGTGACATAACCGTTGCGGAGCATGGGAGGCTCCGAAGGCGGCACATCCAGGATGGGATCGATCGTGATCAGGCACGGCAGGTCGTAGACTTTTTCAGCCAGCAGATGACGCGCCGATTGCGGAATGAAGATGGGATCCGCGAGCACGTGGTCCATGGTCTGAAGGCCTGTGCCTGTAGCATGGCCAAACCCCGAGACTTGGATCGGGGCCGGCTTGCGGGCGAAAACATGCAGCCTGTTGCCGGTCGTGTGCCCGGACACGTCGATCAGGATGTCGACCTTGTCGGCCTGAATGCGATCGGCCAGTTCGTCATCTGAAAGCTGCCAGGCGTCGACCCAGACGTCCGCCATCGACTTGAACTCGTCCGTTATCTCATCTTGTAACGGCGAACACGAATAGCAGACGATCTCGAACCTGGCGTGATCATGATGGCGCAGCACCGGCAACAGAGCGAACGCTGCCGAGTGGTTCCTGAATTCGGAAGCGACATATCCGATCAAGATCCGCTTGTCCGGATCGAGCGTGCGGGGCGCCAACGCCCTTGGCGGCAACTTCGAGCCGATTGCGTCCCACCACTGCTTTCGTGCGGCCTGCTGGACTGCAAAATCGGCGTCGGGGAGATAATCCAGAAAGAATATCTTGCGCCCGATCAAGTCCGCATAATCCGGCGCAATTGCCAGCCCCGCATCGAGATGTTCGAGCGCCGTCACGATGTCACCCTGGCTCGCATAGCAGGAAGCGAGGAGCGCAATTCCGATGTCGGACCGCGGATTTTCCTCCAGCAAGGTCTTGACCGCCGCAATCGCCCCGGCCGTGTTGCCCTTGAGAATGTTGACTTGCGCCTTTCCCTGCAAGGCCACTTCGAGCCTCGGTGAAAGCGCCAGCGCCGCATCGAAATCCGCAAGCGCCTGCTCCAGCCGCGACAGATCGAGATTGAGCCGTCCGCGCTGCGCCAGAATCTTCGGCGAATCCGGCTTGATCGCGAGCCCTGCCGCGATAGCTGCGGCCGCCTCTCCATAGTGCCGGAGCTCGATGCACACCATGCCCTTGCCCGCGACTGCTTCCGCGTGACGCGGCTGAAACGCGAGGGCGCGGTCGAAACTCTCCTTGGCGCGCTGGAACTGGCCTTCGATCAGCTCCGCCATGCCACGATTGCAAAATGCATCGGCATAGTCCGGCTTCAGCCTGATAGCGCGATCGTGCAGCTCGATAGCCTGCTCGGCGAGGCCCATGTGCAGCAGCGTATTGCCGAGATTGGTCAAGGCGATCGGAGAATTCGGCTTCAGCGCAATGGCCCTCTCCTGGCATGCGCGAGCGTCCTGAAACTTCTGGAGATTGAAATACACTGCCCCGAGATTGCCATGGGCATCGGGCGAACGCGGATCGAGCACGGTCGCGCGCTCGAGCAGTTGTTGCGCCTCCTCGAGCCGCCCACAATCATACGCGCGCAGGCCGAGCAGGTGCGCGGCGTCGAAATGATCCGGAACCTCCGTCAGAATCCGACGGCAGAGTGTCTCGACCTCCGCATATCTGCCCTGCCCGAGTGCCTGAACCGCGGCGGACATGACCGCGTCCGCCTGCTTCTTCAACTTCTTTTGCAATCGCGCGTTCTGGAATGCGCGCGCGCCGGCGCTGCTCTGCAAAGTCTCTCTCCGGAGTATGGCCCGAAAAGAGGCTGGCCGATTCGCATGGTGCCAAGCTGGCGGGGCGGTTAGACCAGCGACGTCACCCGGATTGCAGGTGCTCAGCGCAGGATCTGGCTCAGGAACAGTTTTGTGCGGGCGTGCTGCGGGGCCGCGAAGAACTCCTTGGGCGTATTGGCTTCGATGATCTGGCCCGCGTCCATGAACACGACGCGGTTGGCGACCTCGCGGGCAAAGCCCATCTCGTGGGTGACCACCAGCATGGTCATACCCTCCTCGGCGAGGTCGACCATGGTGTCCAGCACCTCCTTGACCATTTCGGGGTCGAGCGCCGAGGTCGGCTCGTCGAACAGCATCACCTTCGGGTTCATCGTCAGCGCGCGGGCGATCGCGACGCGCTGCTGCTGACCGCCGGACATCTGTCCCGGAAACTTGTTGGCCTGGTGCGGAATCTTGACCCGCTCCAGAAACTTCATCGCCGCGGCCTCGGCGTCCTTCTTGGGGATGTTGCGCACCCAGATCGGCGCCAGCGTGCAATTGTCCAGCACGGACAGGTGCGGAAACAGGTTGAAACTCTGGAACACCATGCCGACTTCGCGCCGCACCGCATCGACGTGCTTCAGGTTCGGCCCGAGCTCGATGCCGTCAACGACGATCTCGCCTTCCTGAAACTCCTCGAGCGCGTTGATACAGCGGATCAGCGTCGACTTGCCCGAGCCGGATGGGCCGCAGATCACGATGCGCTCGCCCTTCTCAACCGCAAGGTCGATGTCGCGCAGCACGTGAAACTCGCCGTACCATTTGTTCAGGCCGGAAATCTTGACGATGGGGTCGGACATGGTGACCTCGATCAGTTGCGCCGGTGAGCGTTGAGGCGATGCTCGACGAAGAGCGAGTAGCGCGACATTCCAAAGCAGAAGATGAAGTAGATGATCCCGGCGAAGGCGAACCCGGTGAACGCGGTCGACGGCGACGACCATTTCGGATCCGAGAACGACGCCCGCAGCGAGCCCAAGAGATCGAACAGCGCCACGATCGAGACCAGCGAAGTGTCCTTGAACAGCGAGATGAAGCTGTTGACGAGATTCGGAATGACGTGGCGCAGCGCCTGCGGCAGCACGATCAGCGATGTCGTCTTCCACCAGGACAGCCCCAATGCAGCGGCCGCCTCGCCCTGCCCGCGCGGGATCGCAGCCAGCCCGCCGCGGACGTTCTCGGCCTGATAGGCGCCCGTAAACAGCGAAATTCCAATCAGCGCACGCACCAACCCGTCGACCGTGAAATTGCCCGGCAGAAACAGCGGCAGCATGTAGGTGGCGAAGAACAGCACGGTGATCAGCGGCACCCCGCGCCAGAACTCGATGAAGGCGATCGAGAAGATCCGGATCAGCGGAATGGTCGAGCGGCGGCCAAGCGCCAGCGCAATGCCGATCGGCAGCGAGGTGACGATGCCGGTGACGGAGACCACCAGCGTCACCAGAAGTCCGCCCCAAAGGTTCGTCTGCACGATCGGCAGTCCGCCGTGGTCGAGCCCCATCAGCTTGATCACGATCGCGATGGCGACGAAGGTGGCGATGCTGGATGTCAGGGCCCGTCCCCCGGTGCGGATGCCGCCGCCGAGAACGAAGGCGATCAGGGAGACGATCGCGGCCGTGATGGCGAAATCGGTCCAGACCGACTGGCCTGTCCCCTGCAGCTGGTCTCGCAGCCAGGTCAGCGGAAAGATCAGCCAGTAGATCGCGGTCCCCACGAGCACGATGACATTGCCGACGACCCACAACAGCGGAGCGGCAGACGACGTCTTGCCGAGACTGAGCAGAGCCTGCCCGGCGCCGATGATGCTGTCGTCGAATAATTGCAGCAGGTCAGCGGTCCAGCTCAGGCCAAATCCCTTGATGCCGCCGCCATGCAGCAGAAAGAATGCGACCACCGGAAACGCAAAGAAGAACAGACCCGCGTTCAATCCTTTCGACGGCAGCCGCGGAATGAGCAACGGCACCAGCAGGACCACCGACAGCACGAGCGTGAGGTTGACCCGCCAGCGCTCGGCTTCGGGGTAGAAGCCGTAGATCAGTTGCGGCAGCTTGGCCTGGATGTAGGGCCAGCAGGCCCCAACCGCAAAGCCGGTGTTCTCGGCGAGGCAGGCCGTGCGATCCTTGCCGGTCCAGACTGCATCGATCATCAGGAATCTGACGGAAGGGATGATGGTGAACCATAGCAGCAAGGCGCCGACGATCGTGAGCAGGATGTTGGTCGGCGAGTTGAACAGGCGCGTCCGCACCAGGCCGATGAAGCCCGTGGTCTTCACCGGCGCGGGACGCTCACCGAGAAGATCCTGGCGAACGAAGCTGGACGAGGTGATATCGCTCATGCGCCGAGACTCCGGCTGACGCGCCAACCGTAGACGCTCATGACGGCGCTGGTGATCAGCGAGATCAGGAGATAGACGCCCATCGTCATGGCGATGATCTCGATGGCCTGCCCGGTCTGGCTCAGCGACGTGCCGGCGAACACGGAGACGAGGTCAGGATAGCCGATCGCGACGGCCAGCGACGAATTCTTGGTGAGATTGAGGTACTGGTTGGTCAGCGGCGGAACGATCACGCGCATCGCCTGTGGCACGACGACCAGGCGGAGCGTAGTGCCGCGGCTCAGTCCCAGCGACGATCCCGCCTCCATCTGTCCGCTGTGAACGGAGAGGATGCCCGCGCGCACGATCTCGGCGATGAAGGCAGCCGTATAGGTCGATAAGGCCAACGTGAGCGCCACAAACTCCGGGATGATCCGCGAGCCGCCGGCAAAATTGAAGCCCTTGAGCTGTGGCAGCTCGAAGCTGAAGGGCAGACCCGCTACCAGCATGGTGATGAGCGGCAGTCCGAACAGCAGGCCCAGCACATAGGGCCAGATCCGGATCATCTGCCCCCGCTGGAACAGCGCCTGGCGCGCATGGATGCGCAGCGCCAGCGAAGCCACGATGCCGAGCGCCAGCACGGCAAGAAACGCCTCGAAGCCGCTCTCGCCGATCGGGCGGGGAATGACGAGACCGCGATTGCTGACGAAGGCGATGCCGAGCAGCGAAATGCTCTGTCGTGGATTGGGCAAGGCCGCGAGCACCGCCAGGTACCAGAACAGGATCTGGAACAGCAGCGGCAGGTTGCGGATGATCTCGACATAGATCTCGCCGACGCGCGCGAGCAGCCAGTTGGGAGACAGCCGGCACAGTGCGACGATAAAGCCGATCACGGTGGCAAACACGATGCCCACCACCGAGACCACGAGCGTATTGAGGAGCCCGACAAGGAACACGCGCAGGAACGTGTCCGAGCCGGTATACGAGATCAGCGTCTGATTGACGTCGAAACCGGCGTTGTTCGCGAGGAAACCGAAGCCGGCGGCAATGTGCTGGTTCTCGAGGTTGGCGCGGGCGTTGGAGACGATTTCATAGGCAATCCAGCCCAGGACCGCAGCGAAGGCAAACTGGACGGCGATGCCGTTCCAGCCTGTCTTGCCCCCCAGCACGCGCCTGATCTTCAGCGCGATCTGGGGCGGGGGTTTGCGAGCCTCGATGCTCATCGCCGCGAGCGCGGGTCAGGCGGGGTCAGCGGATCGGCGGCGCGTACTGGAGACCGCCCTTGTTCCAGAGATTGTTGAGACCCCGACTGATACCAAGCGGCGAGCCCGCGCCGACGTTGCGGTCGAACACTTCGCCGTAATTGCCGACGGCCTTCACGATGCGCACCACCCAGTCCTTGCTCAGGCCGAGCTGTTCACCAAAATTGCCGTCGGTGCCGAGGACGCGCTTCAGCTCCGGATTTTCCTGTTTCGTCTTCTCGTCGACGTTCTTCGCGGTCACCCCCAGCTCTTCGGTGGTGACCAGCGCAAACAGCGTCCATTTCACGATGTCGAACCACTGGTCGTCGCCGTGGCGCACCATTGGTCCGAGCGGCTCCTTCGAGATGATTTCCGGGAGCACCATGTGATCGCCGGGATTGGCGAGTTTCAGGCGGTTGGCGTACAGCCCCGACTGGTCGGTGGTGAAGACGTCGCAGCGCCCGGCCTCGTAGGCCTTGACCGTTTCGTCGTTGGTGCCGAACGCGATCACCTCGTACTTCATGTTGTTGGCCTTGAAGTAGTCGGCGAGATTCTGCTCGGTCGTGGTGCCGGTCTGGACACAGACCGAGGCGCTGTTGAGCTCGAGCGCCGAGTTCACCTTGAGCGACTTCTTCACCATGAAGCCCTGCCCGTCATAGTAGGTCACGCCGGTGAAGTTGGCGCCAAGCGACGTATCGCGCGAGATGGTCCAGGTGGTGTTGCGCGACAGCACGTCGACTTCGCCGGATTGCAGCGCCGTGAAGCGGTCCTTGGCGGACAGCGGCACGTATTTGACCTTGGTCGGATCGTTGAAGATCGCCCCGGCGATCGCGCGGCAGACGTCGACGTCAAGCCCGGTCCAGTTGCCCTTGTCGTCCGGCGAGGAGAAGCCGGGCAGGCCCTGACTGACGCCGCAGGACAGCATGCCCCGGTCCTTGACGGTCTTGAGCGTTTGCGCATCGGCGGCTTGGGCAGTCAGGCCGGCGGCGAGTGCGAGAGTGAGAGCCAGGGTTACGCGTTTCATGGGCTTTGGGCCTTTCAAAGTCGTCTCAAGGTCAGGAGCGTTGTCTTTGCGATCGTCTCTGCCAGGGCTAGCCATATCAAGACTAGCCCTGCAAGAGTCATGCTGGAAAACCTTGCCGATCACCCGCCGATCCCGGGAGGCCCTACCTTAATCCCCGCCGAAAGCGCCCGCCGTTACGGCTGTGGCGCATGGTCCGGTCAAGCGATGGATCGAAGGTCGCGGCAGGCCCCTCAACATGCAGCGACTGAATAGCACTGCGATAACAGAACGACTGGCGTGCCGGGTCAAGGGGTTGACGGGACTCTTCTGTGTTCTGTTATTAACGACAGCGGCCTTTCGGCCAGCCCGCGGGCGCAGGGCGCCTACTGGAAACGCGCTTTTGAAAGCAGACGCATGGATTCCTCACACCCCTCCGAGCAGCACGCCGAAACCCGGCTGGTCACCTCCGGCCGCGACACCAAGGCGCAGAAGGGGTTCGTCAACCCGCCCGTCTTCCACGGCTCGACCGTGCTCTATCCGACCGCCGAGGACCTGCACGCCCATCGCGGCGAGTTCCAGTACGGCCGGCACGGCACGCCGACGACCCGTGCGTTCCAGGACACCCTGATGGCGCTGGAGGGGCCGCAATGCGCCGGCGTCGGCATCGTGCCGTCGGGCCTGTCGGCGATCTCGACCACCCTGCTCTCGGTGCTTAAGGCCGGCGACCACATCCTGGTCTGCGACAACGTCTATCGGCCCTCGCGCAATTTCTGCAACGGCATGCTCACCCGCTACGGCGTCGAGACCACCTACTTCGATCCGATGATCGGCGCCGGCATCGACAAGCTTTTCAAGCCCAACACAGGCGCGGTGCTGGTCGAAGCGCCCGGCTCGCAGTCGTTCGAGATGCCCGACATCCGCGCCATCGCCGAGGTCGCGCATGCGCGCGGCGCGCTCGTCATCGACGACAACACTTGGGCGACGCCGCTCTATCACCGTTCGCTCGAACAGGGCGTCGACATCAGCATGCAGGCCGCCACCAAATATATCGGCGGCCATTCCGACATCATGTTCGGCACCATCTCGGCCAATGCCAAGGCCTGGCCTCAGATCGCCGAAGGCATCCGCTTGCTCGGCGTCTGCGCCGGTCCCGATGACGTCTTCCTGGCGCTGCGTGGCCTGCGTACGCTGTCGGTGCGGCTGGCGCACCATCATCGCTCCGGCCTCGACATGGCGCGCTGGCTTGCGAGCCGTCCCGAGGTCGCGCGTGTGCTGCATCCGGCGCTCGAGACCGATCCAGGCCATGCGATCTGGAGGCGCGACTTCACGGGCGCGTCGGGCCTGTTCAGCATCGTCTTGAAGCCGGCGCCGCAGAAGGCGGTCGACACCATGCTCGATACGCTAAAGCTGTTCGGCATGGGCTTCTCCTGGGGCGGCTTCGAGAGCCTGGTGATTCCCTTCGATTGCGACGCCTATCGCACCGCGACCAAGTGGGCACCGGGCGGGCCTACCTTGCGTCTGCACATCGGTCTCGAGAGCACCGACGATCTCAAGGCGGATCTTGATCGCGGCTTCGCTGCCCTCAAGGCAGCAATGTGAGCCTGCTCACAAGGCATCGCGCCTCGGGACGCGGCAATCGCGCGCCGGCGGACGCGCCAACGCGCGCCGCGGGAACGTGCAGCTGCCGCAAACGTTAACGCCGACGCGCCAACAAATGGTTTGAACCTCAAGCATTTGGCGCTAGCCTCACCAATCGACTCTCATCCGGACACGGAGCATGGGAACGTTGGTACTGCTCGATCTGATGGGCGGCGTGGCGCTGTTGCTGTGGGGCCTGCACATGGTCCACAGCGGGATTCTGCGCGCCTTTGGCCCGGACCTGCGACGGCTGCTCGGCAAGGCGCTTGGCAACCGCTTCAACGCGTTTGCCGCCGGCCTCGGGCTGACGGCGCTGCTCCAGAGCAGCACGGCGACCGCGCTGCTCACGAGCTCGTTCGCAGCCGAGGGCCTGCTCAGCCTGGTCACCGCGCTTGCCATCATGCTCGGCGCCAATGTCGGCACGACGTTGATCGTGCAGGTGCTGTCGTTCAATATCGCCGCCGTTGCGCCGGTCCTGTTCGTGCTTGGACTGGTCGCCTTCCGCGCGGGTCCGCGCTCGCGGATCAAGGACGTCGGCCGTGTCTTGATCGGTCTCGGACTGATGCTGCTGTCGCTGCACATCCTGCTCGACACGCTGGCGCCAGCCGAGAACGCACCGGGCGTTCGCCTCGTGATGTCCTCCATCACGGGCGATCCCGTTCTGTGCATCGTGATTGCGGCGCTCGTCACCTGGGCGGTGCATTCGAGCGTCGCCAGCGTGCTGCTGATCATGTCACTCGCCTATTCGCAGTTCATCTCGCCTTACGCCGCGCTCGCACTGGTGCTTGGCGCCAATCTCGGCAGCGCCATCAATCCCGTATTCGAAGGCGCCAAGCGTGACGATCCCGCCAGCTATCGCCTGCCGGTGGGCAATCTCGTCAACCGCGTGATCGGGATCGCGCTGATGCTGCCTTTCCTGGGCCCGATCGCCGAGCACATGCACGCCTGGCAGCCGGATCTCGCCAGGATGACGGCGGCGTTTCATATCGCCTTCAACGTCGGTACGGCCGTGATCTTCATCGGCCTGCTCGACACCATGTCGCGCCTGTTGACCCGGCTCCTGCCCGATCGTGTTCAGGAGGCCGATCCGGCCCGGCCGCGCTATCTCGACGAGACCGCGCTGGAATCGCCGTCGCTGGCGCTGGCCGATGCCGGCCGCGAAACCCTGCGCATGGGCGATCTGGTCGAGATCATGCTGCGCAAGGTGATGGCGGCGATGATGAGCGGCGACCGCGCGCTGGTCGACCAGGTCTCGAAGATGGACAACATCGTCGACGGCCTCGACGAAGCCATCAAGCTCTACGTGACCAAACTCATGCGGGGCAGCCTCGACGAGAGCGAGGGCCGGCGCGCCATGGAGATCATCTCCTTCGCCATCAATCTGGAACATATCGGCGACATCATCGACAAGAGCCTGAGCGAGCTCGCGACCAAGAAGATCAAGCGCCGATTCCAGTTCTCGCCCGAGGGCGCCGAGGAGCTCGCCGCCTTCCACAAGCGCACGATGGATTCGCTGCGCATCGCCTTTGGCGTCTTCATGTCGGGCGACGCCAACGAGGCACGCAAGCTGCTGGTGGAGAAGACGGCGCTGCGCAACACCGAGCTTGCCGCCGTCGAGCGCCACCTCGATCGCCTCCGCGAGGGCCGTCCCGAGACCATCGAGACCACGTCGCTGCATCTCGACGTGCTGCGGGACCTGCGCCGCATCCACTCGCATATCTGCTCGGTCGCCTATCCCGTGCTCGACGCGGCCGGCGAGCCCCATCGCAGGCACGAGGCGGATGCGGCCGCCCTGCCCGCGACAGACGCAGCGTCGGCGCTGCCGCGCTAGCGTGGATCAGCGCTCCAGCGTCTTCGAGGCGCGGCCGCGGTTCTTCACGATCAGCATGATGTTGCGGATATAGATGATGGTCGCCAGCGACTGACCGAGGATGATGACGGGCTCACGCTTGACGACCCCATAGACCAGCGTCATCAGCCCGCCGCCCATGGAGCAGAACCAGAACGCCATCGGCACCACGCTATTGCCGGCGCGCTCGCTCGCGATCCACTGCACCAAAAAGCGCGCTGTGAAGAACAGCTGCGCGACGAGGCCGAACGCTAGCCAAAAATCGAACTTGGCGACGAAAACGTCGTAGAAATAGTTGCTCAGCGCCTGACCGTATTGGATGATCATGCCTTCACCTCAGTCACATCCGGCGTCGGCTTCTTGCGGCGGATCAGCCACCACACGCCCACGAGATCCATGATGCCGATCCACAGCCGGTCGAAGAAACCGTAATTGGACACGCCGGAATGTCGCGGCCGGTCGATCACGTCGACATAGGCGATTTCAAAACCCTCGCGGCGCACCAGCGCCGGCAGGAAGCGATGCAGCCCGTCGAAATAGGGCATCATCAGGAACACCTCGCGCCGGAACGCCTTCAACCCGCAGCCAGTGTCGCGCGTACCGTCCTTCAGGATCGCGTTGCGGACGCCGTTGGCGACGCGCGACTGGAACTTCTTGAAGCCGGTATCCTTGCGGCCGACGCGTTGTCCGGCGGCAAGTCCGACCTTGCTTCCGTTCTCGATCGCCGCGATCAGGTCCGGCAGGAAAGCCGGATTGTTCTGGCCGTCGCCGTCGAGCGTCGCCACGATCGCGCCGCGTGCCGCACGGACGCCGCTGCGCACGGCCGCGGATTGGCCGCCTGATTTGGCATGGCGCAACTGGCGCAGATTGTCCCGCTGCTTCATGACCGCGCCGAGCCGTTCGCCGGTCGCGTCCGTCGAACCGTCATTGACGTAGATGATCTCATAGGCCCAGCGGCCGTCGAGCGCCGCGCCGATCTCCTCGATCAGCGGCACGATGTTGTCGGCTTCGTTGCGCACGGGAACGACGATGGAAACCGAGGGCTGGAAAACCGAAGGCTGGGGCGACGACAAATCGAAAGCTCGTGGTTGGAATTGGCTTGGCTCGGGAACCGAGGGTCCCGGCAGGCAGCCGCTTTTATGGGGCGGATGCCCCGTGGGCAACCCTTTTGAGGCGGGCCGAGACCGCCCCCGCAAGAGGCACAATGGTGCCGTCGGCACGGATGGCAAAGCCGAGCCTACGGGCCGCGAACCAGTAGCGCACCGCCAAGGCTCCCACCATGCCGACCAGGGCGCCGGCCACGACGTCACTCGGGTGATGCGCGAGCAGCACCAGTCGCGTCAGCAGGATCACGATCGCGTAAGTGAACATGAACACGCGCAGGCGCGGCCACAACGCAGAGACCGCAAACGCGAGCGCGAACGCCGTCACCGCATGACCCGACGGCAGGCTGGCATAGGCCCCCGTCCCCTCGAACGGGATGAAGTTGAACGGATTGGCCTTGCCGCCGACGAACGGACGTCCTCGACCGATGAGATATTTCAGGATCTCAGCGACGAATATGGGCACGGCAACAGACAGAAACATGAACTGCAGCCGCGTGCCGAGGCCGAGCAGCAACGCGCGGCTTGTGCCGTGCAATCCCGCCGCAACGAGCACCAGCACCACCAGCACGCCCCCGAGCACCGAGAGCACATACTCGTCCTTGCCGAAATCGGTGAGGATGCGGATCGGCCACAGGCCCGGTGTGCCACGCGCCGGCATCAGCTGAATCTCGGTCAGGTCGAACGCGACCATCAGCGCGATGACCAAGGCTGCACCCGCCGCACTGAGCCACAGCGAATGCCGCGCCAGCTTTCGCGCGGCCTCGGCGCGGCGCGAATGCGAGGGCGAGCGCACGAGCTGCGCCAGGGCGCGCCCCGACAGCGTGAGCAATTGCGCGGGATAGCTCGCGCGCGGCGCGATGTCGGTTGGTGCCGACATCCTACTCGGTACCTTCCGAGCGGAAGATCGAGATCGAGATCGCGCGCCCTTGCGAGAAATTGTAGCCCTCGATGCGCGTGCCAACCTTGTAGCGCAGTCCGATCGCCTCGGCGCGCTGCACGAAGCCGCGCTCTGAGCGCTGCTCGATCAGCGCGAAACGGCAGCTCCCCTGCCGCAGGAAATCCGCCGCGCCCGAACCGTCGGTGAGCAACGTCTGTGTACCCGTCAGGAAGACGAGGCTCGGCTCGTGATAGCCGGCCGCGGCCGCCTTCGGCCCGACGCAGGTGACGTTGCGAAGCGCGCGTGCGATCTCGATGCTCGGAAACAACGGCGTCAGCGACGGCAGCACGATGCCGTAGACCGTCACCGCGAGCATCAGGGCTGCGACCAGCGCGTTGAGCAGCGAGCGCTCGGCGTGGTTGTTGTCGTGAAGCCACCAGGCGAACAGGCCGAAGATCAGCGAGGCCGCGATGAACGGCCAGGCGACGAAAGCAGGCTGCCGCGTCAGCATCACCGCGCCGACGACCGCGATGATCGAGCCGCCAACGGGGATCGCGAACCACCAGGCCGAGCCGCGCATCAACCAGGACCACGACAGCACGCGCCGCTCGAGCGCGCCCGCGGTGAGGATCGCGATCGCGGGGTACAGCGGCAGCACGTAGTGCGGCAGCTTGGTCAGCACCACCTCGAATACGATCCAGGACGGGACCAGCCAGGCCAGCAGGAACTGCGCGCCGGGCTCGCGCCGCGCGCGCCAGACCGCGGGCGCCGCCATCGCCGCGAGCGGCGCGCCGGGCCAGAACGTGATCCAGAACAGGGCCAGGTACAATCCGGGCGGCGCGCCGTGGGATTCCTGCGCGCCCAACTTGCTCAGCATGTCGCCGCCGACGGAATCGGCGAAGAAGGCATCGCCCGCGCGCCAGAAGATCGCGACGAACCAGGGCAGCACCAGCACCAGCATCCACATCAGGCCCCAGAGCGGGCGCAGCTTCCACAGCCAGGAGGCATCGCGGTCCTGGATCGCGAGCGCGACGATGGTCAGACCTGCGAACATCAGGATCAGCGGGCCCTTGATCAGGATGCCGACAGCGAGCGCCGTCCAGAAGATCGCAGGCCAACTCCAGGGCGGATGGGTCTCGTCCTCGGCGCGCTGCCACGACAGATACGCCCGCGCCATCGCGCCCATCGCAGCGGTCACGCAGAACAGCAGCATCGCGTCGGTCTTGGCGAGCCGCGCCTCGACCCCGAGCAGTACGGAGGCACACATCAGAAGTGCCGCAAGCACCGCGGCGCGCCGCGTGACGAAGCCGAGCGCCGCCCAATAGGTCATGAGCACGGCACCGATGGCGCCGATCAGCGAGGGCAGCCGGTAAACCCAGATCCGCAATTCGGCCCGCGGCAGACCGAGCGCCGATGCCGTCTCGACCGCGGCCGATTGCAGCCAATAGATGCCGACCGGCTTCTTGTAGCGGACGTCCTCCTGGAAGCGGATATCGACATAATCGCCACTCTCGACCATCTGCTTGGTGGCCTGCGCAAAGCGGGCCTCGTCGCGGTCAACCGGCGGAATTGTGAAGAAGCCCGGCAGGAATAACAGCAGCGCGCACAGCAGCAGGAAGGCGACCGCGCGGACGTGGCTGGCCGTGGCGATGTCGAACATGGACACGAGCCGGCTGCCCGGATTCACCGGGGATTTCGGCTCGCGAGGAGCTCCAAAACGGGGTGCTGGGTAGGTCTCGGCCATCGGTTCCGCTTACGCTGAAACCGCCATCGCCACAACCGCTTGCGGCAGGATCACTGAATTCGAATGACAACTGTGTCCGCGGCGCCCGTGGCATCGATGACCGTCAGCCGCGCAAAGCCCGGACCGGGCGGATCGATCAGCCGCTGGCGCCGTCCGTCGATCTCGCCCTGCGCCGTTCCGTTAACCATGACGGTCATGGGCAGAACGCCGCCGGCGACCTTGACCGGCATGGCTGCGCCACCTTCGCCACCTGAGCGATCGACATCGATCCGCGAGCCGTTCAGCGGAAACTGGATGTGCAGGGCCTGTTCGCCCCCGGTTCGCACTAGGTCTCCGACCGGGCGGAACCGCCTCAGCGGCAACGGCAGCTTGGCGTTACTGGCAACGAGAGTTCCTTTCGGCGGCTTAGGCAACGGGAGGAGCGTCTTTCCGGTCCGGGCGAAGGCGTCGAACAGAATGGGCGCGGCGGCGACGCGCCCAATCAGGCCCGGAACCGGCGCACCGTCGGGCCGACCGACCCAGACGCCGATGGTCATGCGCCCGTCGAAGCCCATCGACCATGCGTCGCGGTAGCCATAGGAGGTGCCGGTCTTGAAAGCGATGCGGTTGTGAGCCGCGTTCTCCGGCGGCGGGGTGCCGAGCAGCACATTACCCACTTGCCAGGCCGCGACCTGATCGAGCAGCCGCAGCGGCTCGCGGTCGTCCCGGTCGCTCATGATCTCGCGCAGTGGCCTGGTGGTGCCGAGCCGGGCGAAGCCAGCATAGAGCTGGGCGAGGTCCTGCAGCGTCACGCCGACGCCGCCAAGGCCCATGGCAAGTCCCGGCGCCTCGTCTTTGGGCAGAACCAGATTGCCACCGGCCTGGCGCAGCCTCGAGGCAAGCCGGCTCGCGCCGACGCGGTCGAGCAGCACGATCGCGGGCACGTTCAGCGACAGCTGCAGCGCCTTCTTCACCGGCACGGTGCCCTGGAACGTCATGTCGAAATTTTCCGGCGCGTAGGAGCCGAAGCGGACTGGACGGTCGTCGATCAAACTGTCGGGGTGAACGAAGCCATCCTCGAAAGCGAGCCCATAGATGAACGGTTTCAGCGTCGAGCCCGGCGAGCGGACCGCGCGGGTCATGTCGACCTGCCCTGCCCGGCGCTCGTCAAAATAATCCGCCGAGCCGACGCGTGCGAGCACGTCGCCGCTCTCATTGTCGACGACGATGATGCCGACCGAGATGTTCGGCCCCAACGAAATGGCGCGATCTCGCGCCAGCGGCTCCAGCACCTTTTGCAGGTTGGCATCGAGCGTCAGCCTGATGACGAGCGCGTCCTTGACCGTCGCGAGCGCCGCATCGGAGGCGTGCGGCGCCAAGATCGGCATCGGCTTGCGCAGTTTCGGCACGGGAACGGCTTTGGCCTGCTTGGCATCGTCGAGGCTGATCTGATGCTCCTCGACCATGCGGTCGAGCACGCGGTCACGCGCTTTGCGCGCTGCATCGGGATGGCGATCGAGCCTGCGGGTCTCCGGCGATTGCGGCAGCGCGACCAGCAACGCCGCTTCAGCCAGCAACAATCGCTTCGGCTCCTTGCCGAGATAGGCGATCGAAGCGGCCCGAATGCCTTCGAGGTTGCCGCCGTAGGGCGCGAGCGCCAGATAGAGGTCGAGGATCTGCTCCTTGCTCAAGCTGCGCTCGATCTCGATCGCTCGCACCATCTGCCGCAGCTTTGCATAGAGCGAGCGCTGCCGCCGCGGCTCCATCAGCCGCGCGAGCTGCATCGAGATGGTCGAGCCGCCCGAGACGATGTGGCCGCGCGTCCCAAGCTGAAACGCAGCGCGCCCCAGTGCCAGCGGGTCGATGCCGTCATGTGCGTAAAAGCGCTGGTCCTCATAGGCGAGCAGCAGCTTCAGATAGGTCGGATCGACGTTCGTTTTTGTCTCGACCGGCAGCCGCCAGCGCCCGTCCGCCATCGCATAGGCACGCAGCAGCTTGCCGTTGCGATCGACGATGGTGGTGGAAACCTGGCGGGCTTCGTCGAAAGGCAGCGGACCGAGGGAGTAAACCCACGCGACGAAGCCGACGATGGTGAGGATGAGGGCGAGAGCTAGCGCGGAGAGGACATTCAGGCCCCTGTCCTTTGCTCCGTCATGGCCGGGCTTGTCCCGGCCATCCACGTTCTTGCCGACGGCACCACAGTTCGTGGATGCCCGGGACATCTGCGCGAAGACGCGCTTCGCGCTTTTGCCCGGGCATGACGACTGAGTATGTGGCTCGGCTTTCATCTCACTCACTTGGCCGCCCGCACCTCGACCGTGCCGGTCCCGGTGCGGCCGTAGCGCGAGGGATTGTACATGTCCTCGACATAGGCCTGCGGCAGCACGTATTTGCCGGGCGAGACGACACGCACGACATAGGCCACCGTGAAGACCGCCTTGGAATCCGAGGCGCGGTCGACGGCCGCCGTGAAGCGGTCGTCGCGGAACTCGGTATCCTCGGGCTCTTCGCCATCCTCGATCCAGCCCAGCGTGCCGCTGTCGCCCGACGATACCAGTTTTGGATTGTCGATCTCCAGACCGGCCGGCAGATAGTCGGACACCATGATGTGGCCGTACTCGGGCTTGGCCTCGGTGATCTTCAGCACCACGGCGAAGCGGTCGTTCTGCTTGACCTTGCTGATGTCGGCAGGCTTGCCGTCGAGCGTGAAGAAACTGCGCTCGATCTTGAAGCCGTTCGATGCCGCAGGCTCCGGCGTCACCGGCGAACCCGACACCGAGACCACCGCCTGCACCGGCGCATCGCCGGTGTTGGTGATCTTCAGCGGCTTGCCCTCCAGTGTCGCGGCCTTGTAGCTGCGGTAGAGCGCGGTCTTGACCGGCTGGCCGTCCACCTCCATCGACAGGTTCTCCTTGGCGAGCGCGCGTGCCGCCAGCACCAGCCACGCATTCTCCTGCGTGGAGGTGTAGGGCGTCAGCCCGCGCGCGGTCTCGACCCGCGACACCGCCTGCGTCAGCGTTGCCTTCGGCGCATTGCCTTCACTGGCAAGCGACACCAGCGCTGCGGCATCGCGGAGCTGCGAGCCGTAGTCGGTGCGTCCGAACTCCAGAACAGGTTTTGGCGCGAGACTGTCGAGCGCGGCGCCATAGACCCGCTCCGCGCGATTGCGGTCACCGACCAACGCGAGCGCCGCGGCGAGCTGCGATTTCGCAATGGGAGTTGCGAGGTTGCTCAGCTTGGTGTCGGCGAGATAGCGGAGGTCACCGATCGGCGCCGCGCCATTGCGCGCCAGCACATAGAGGCCGTAGGCGAGATCGCGGCCGCCGTCCTTCTCCGGCTCGTTGCCGTTGACGACCGAGTTGCGGATACGATCCAGCGCGGTCTTGAACAGCACATCCGGGACCACAAAGCCCTTTTCGCGGGCGCGGGTCAGGAAGTCCGTCACGTACGCGTCGAGCCAGGCGTCGTCACCGCCTGCCGACCACAGGCCGAACGAGCCGTTCGAGCCCTGGCGCGCCAGGAGCCGCTCGATGGCGTCGCGGATGCGCTGGTCGACTTCAGTGTCCATGGCCAGATGCGCGCCGGCCGCGAGATCGTTGACATAGAGCAACGGCATCGCGCGGCTGGTGATCTGCTCCGAACAGCCATAGGGATAGCGGTCGAGCGCTTTAAGGATCGTCGCCGCATCGAGCGCAGTCGACAGGCTGGCCGAGACCGAGACGCTGCCGGTACCCGGCACGAGATCGGCGAACATATCCGAGGTCAACGTCAGGCTCTCACCCTTCGCGAGCGTCCGGATCGAGCGCCGCGCCAGGACTTGCGTCGCCGCCTTGACGTCGAGCGCATAGTGGCGCGCCAGCGCCAGGCCATTCGGCCCCCTGATGTCGACGTCGAGCGTCGCCTGCCCCGCCGCCGTCGCGTCGATGGCGAGCGAGAAGGAGTTGCGCTGCTTGGCGGCGAGCTTGACCGTGGTTGCGGGATTGCCGGTCATCTTTACCGGGCCGCCGGTCTTCACGTTGATGACGTAATCGCCGGCCAGCCCTTCGACATTGTCGATCTCGAGATTGGCCGTGCCGTGGTCGCCGTTGAGCAGGAAACGCGGCAGGGTCGTGGTCAGCACCACGGGATCGCGGATCACTACGTCCGTGTTGGCGCGACCGAGCTTGGTCGCGGTCCACGCCACCGCCATCACGCGCGCGGTGCCGGCGAACTCCGGAATATCGAAGCTCACTTCCGCCGTGCCGTCGGCAGCGACGGTGACGATGCCCGAATAGAGCGCGAGCGGCTTTTGCGCGGGCGGCGAGCCCTGGAGCTCGGCGGCACCGGCGTCGCCCCCGGACTTGATCTGCCCGCGCGTGCCCGACATGCCGTCGATGAGTTGCCCATAGAGGTCGCGGATCTCCGCGCTCAGGCGGCGCTGGCCGAGATAGTAGTCGTCCGGTGCCGGTGGCTTGTAATTGGTGAGGTTGAGGATGCCGACATCGACCGCAGCGATCACGATCTTGGCGTCTTCGCCCGGATTGAGCCCGTCAAGCTTGACCGGGATCTTCAACATTGCATTCGGCCGGATCAGTGCCGGCGGCGTCAGCTTCACCTGCAATGTGCGGGTCTGCTTGTCGATGCCGAACCATTTCAGTCCGATCGCACGGCCCGGCATGCGTTGCGCGGCCGCATCGAGCGGCCGGCGCAGCGTCGCGACCACATAGGCGCCGGTGCCCCAGTCCTTGCCGACCGGGAGCTTCACCTGCGCGGTGCCTTCCTTGACGTCGATGGTCTGCGTCGTCAGCAGGCGATCGCCGAGCACGTTGACGGTCAGCTTGCCGGCGCTGCGGACGTTGACCGACACGGTCATCGTGTCGCCCGAGGCGTATTGCGGCTTGTCGATCGAGGTCTCCAGGAGGTCCGGCGTGTCGGCGCTGCCGTCGGAATACCAGCCGACGTCGAACTGCACCGAGGTCACGGGGCCGTCGGCGTCGTTCGACTTCACGTCCAACCGGTAGCGGCCGGGCTTTGGGGTCAGCGAAATTCGCGACGGCTTGTCCGCGGCGACGGTCACGTCGCCGTCAGAGACGCGCGAGGTCGATTTGACCGGCTCGTACTCCCAGTAATTGCTCTGGCGATACCATTGGTAGCGCGACTCCATCTTCAGGAGCTCGTAGCGCAGGCCGTCGCGGCGAAGCCTCTCACCCTCAGGCGAGACGAACACGACATCGAACTCGGCCTTGTCGCCCTCGGCGACGTTCTTGTCGCCGAAGAGCGGCTTGATGCCGATCATGGCGGCAGCAGGCGCGACCGGCAGCACGATCTTGCGTTCGACGGCGCGGCCGCCGGTCTCGACCATGCGGACGAAGATCTGCGCCTCCTGCGGCCGCGTCGAGGCCGGCTGCTTGTCGAGCGTGACCGGGAAGGTCGCAACGCCGTTGGCGTCAGCTTCCGGCAGGTTCTCCAGCGGCGTGCGCTCGTTCGAGGAGGTCTCCTCGTCGGCGACGCCGAACTGGTAACCGGCGAAGCCCGGCCGCTCGGACGCGGGCGCGACCAGCATGTCGCCTTCGAGCGCCAGACCCGAGGCCGGCGCTCCATAGAGGAAATGACCGTCCGCCTTAAGCTCCACTGGAGCGTTAGCTTTGATCAGCTTGTCCTTGGCAGATAAGTCGAATTCGATCCGGTCAGGGACGTAGTCCTCAACCATGAAAGTGGTCTCGCCGACCGAAGACCCCTTCGGATCGGTGAAGGCGCGCACCCGCCAGGTCCCGGTTGGGACGGCCGGGTTGAGCGGCACGGACAAGGTGCGCCCGCCGGCGCCCTGGTCGGACAGCACGGCGCGGCGGTATTCGACGCCGTCGGGACGCTCGATCACCAGAGTCATCGGCCCGCCGGTGACGGCATTGCCCTGCCCGTCGCGCAACAGGGCGGTGAGATAGACGGTCTCGCTGGAGCGGTAGACGCCGCGCTCGGCATAGACGAAGGCATCGGCGCCCGCAGGCACCACGCGACCCGCAACGCCACGGTCGGACAGGTCGAAGGCCGAAGATTTGAGGCTGAGGAAGGCATAGTCGGCCTTCTCGCCGGTCACGGTGAGCATCGCCGGCGACAGGCCGCCCTCGCCGCGCGCAAGCCCCGCCTCGAACAGCAAATGGCCGCTCTCATCGGTCTTGCGGGTGGCCAAGATCTCGTTGTTGCGCGCGACCAGCCGCACCTCGGCTTTGCCGACCGGATCGGTCGAGGCCAGCGAATTCACGAAGACATGGATGCCGTCATTGCCGGAATAGGCCGTGACGCCGAGATCGGAGACGATGAACCATTGCGTGGCGAGCTGGTAGTCGTCGTCCGAGCCCGGGCCCTTCGCCGCGGCCGTCATGACATAGACGCCGGGCTGGAGCTCGCCGAGCGCCTGATCGACCGGGAATGCGGTAGTGACGTCCTGGTTCAGCGTCATCGCGGTCGCGAGCTCGCCGGTCCAGACTTTCACGCCGCGCTCGCCGCCGAGATCGCTGAGCTGGTATTTCGACAGCGTCTTCTGGAAATCGCTATCGACCACCGAGTTGATCAAATTGCGGTCGCCGATCCGGAATACGTTGATGTTGACGGCTGGCGTGTTGACGCTGACGACGGGAATGCCGCGCTGGCCGGTCCTCGGCAGCACATAGGCGCGACTGGTGAAGCGCACGAAGGGCTTGCGGTCGCGCACATAGACGTTGAACTCGGCCGACTTCGGCAGGCCTTCCTTCACGGTGGACGGCAGGCCGGCGCGCAAATTGATGTTGTAGCGCTCGCCGTGCTTCAGCCCGTCGACGCAGAGCTGCTTGCCCTCGGCCAACAGGGCAGGCTTGTCCTGGCCCGCCAACGCGAGGTACGGCGCGAAATCGGTGCGTTTTGCCAGCTCCTCCGAGAACTGGAAGCAGGCGCGCGGGCTGGCGGAGTCCGAGTCCACAGTGTAGTCGAGCAGCCGGAAACCGTGCTCGTCGCGCATCTTCTCATATTGGCCGCGGACGTCGGCGACCTCCCGCATGTCGAGCGACAGCCGCAGCGCATCCAGCGCCGGCCGCCACAGCTTGCGTTCGGATAGCGACTTGCCGAGCACCGCGAGCGCATCGGCCTCCTCGCCCGCATTACCGGCGCGCTGGTAAGCGATGTAGGCGGCAGTCGAGGCGCGCTCCAGCAGGAACGTCTGCTCGCTCGAGCTCTTCGGCGATATCTGGAAGATGACTTTCGCCAGGCGCAGCCAGTTGCCGGCGTCCTCCGGCGTGGTCGCCGCGATCTGGCCGAGCACCGACAGGCCGGTGCGGTAGTCGTTGCGCCGGAAGGCAGCATCGGCGTCGGTGCGCAAGCTCGCGGCAGCCTTGGCGACCGGCCCCGCCTCGCCCTTGATCTGCGCCTCCAGCTTGATCGCGGAATCGGCGAGGTCGTCCCGCTTGAAGGCTTTGTCGGCGGCCTGCGCTACGCTAAGGCCGAACGCCAGCGTGGCGCAGAGTGTGACGGCGCGAACAAGACCGATCATGGATGGACTCCCGGAAATCGCGGACGAACGCCGCTTGTCGCATGAAATGCGCGGAAAGGTGACGGACTCAAGGCGATGGAACCAAAGCTGCAAACCGTCGCATTCGCCATGACAAGGCACGCCCAGAGGAGACCGATCAAGCTACCGCCGCGCACGCCGTCCTGATGGCGCAGCAATACCCCACCAGTCGTCCGGCGGCCGTGTCCCGGAAGCTGGCCAGCGTTCCCGGCGATGTGATCCATCGTCCAGTCCGCTGCCGCTCAACCCGGCACCCTGACACCCCACCGTTCCGCTTTGTCGCGGCTTCGAGGAAAACGGTTCGGTTCAGGCTTGGCGAAAGACGATATTTTTCATAATGGCATGGTAGATGAACAGCCGGCCCCCAACCAGGGCGGCTCAAGCCGGTCCCGTAGCTCAACTGGATAGAGCATCAGATTTCTACTCTGAGGGTTGCAGGTTCGATTCCTGCCGGGATCGCCATTTCAGTCTCGAGCGTTCATCGTGAGCCCGGTCTACGATGCGCGCCTGCAGAATCCACCGTCCTTCACGAACGCGTGGGTCGCCTCGCTCCGGGCTTTGATCCAGGCAAACGAGCCCTATCTATCCGCCGAGCGACGTGCGCCCGATAAGGACTTCGATGCCACTATCCGACTTGACGAGAATGGCTATCGCATCTGCGGTCGCGATCGTGGCAATATCGTTCCTGGCAGTTGACGCGGGAGTCGTGAACTCCGGCGCCATCACGAAGCCCATCGCGACGGCGCGGGCTTCCATCGCGGACGCGGCGGCTAGCCAGCATCAACTCGCCTTCGCCGTTCAGGCATGGACGCGTCGCGGCCACCAGAAGCCGGCCGTGGAAGAATGCCTGGCGATCGATTGAAACAGCGCAGTTTGTCGCCGCTTTCGTTTCGCGGATGTATGCGCAACATAACAATCATGTTTGTTACAGGCCATTATTCCCCCGGATGAAGATCGTCCAAATCCAGCCGAACAGTGCGCTCAAGGCGGCGACCGATGCGGCGATTGCCGCGGTCCGGGTCCACCAGATCTGCCGCTCGTGCCGTTCGATATCCGCCTCGGATTTTTGATTATCTTTCCAGTTCAGCCATTCCTGGGCGAACCCGATCGTCATGACGGGCGCGGTTCCGATCGCAATCGCTCCTGCAGATGCCGCGTCGGTCTGGGCTAGCCGCGCTCGGACGTTGGTTGCACCCGTCTTTTCAAGCACCGCAAGCCATTGCTGGGACTGTTCGTCTGAAACATGCCACGTGCATTCCCTGTAAGGAAACGCGTTCGATCGCTCTGTCATGGCCTTGCACCGTACTCACCCTTCAGTCTCGCCCTGATGTCGCGCCCACCACCCGGCAATCGCCGCCGCGAGATCCTTCCACAACGCCGTGGGCAAATCCGGCACGGCGACCCGGACGCTGTACCGATCCTTGGTCGCGTCGTGAAACCACTCGGTCGCCGCGAAATCGAAACCAAAACTGCCGGCGTGGCGAATGGGGAAGCCTTTGGCGCTGAGGTCGCGGCTCATGTCGTCGGCGGCCTGCCGCGCGGTCGCCTCGTCGAGGGCGCGCCTGCCGCGAAGCGTGACATAGAGGCCGTGGGTGAAATGCAGCTCGGCCGAGAGCGAAGCGAGCTCGGAGGCGAAATATCGCGCCGTGTGGCGACCGTTGCGCAGGATCGCCGCGACGCGCCTTTTCGTCAGGGCCCAATAGCCCGCTGAGCCCACGAATGGCGGGAAGTGCGCCGGCAACGCCGCGCCACCGAGAAGCCGGACGGCGTTGCGGGTTTCCGCCGCCAGGCTTTCGGACAGCAGCTGGCCTGCCTTGAGGTCCTTCCGGCTCCAATGCACGAACACGGCAGAGCCGAGCCGGCCGTATTCCACCCCGAGCGAATCCAGCTTGTTGTGGCTTCGCACCAACACTACGGGAATGTCCCATCGCGCGGCCCATCTCAGGACGCGCCGGATGCGCCCCGATCTGCCGGCGAAACATGTGGTGTCGAAAATCAACAGATCGAGCCCCGAACCGTCGCAACGCAAAGCCGCTTCGAACGCCCCGGCAGGAGCGCATGAATCCAGCAGGAGAAGCCGTGGCGAGGCTGCCGCAGCGAACGCTTCGGCCAGCGGCAGTCTGGCGGTGACAAGTCGCAAATGGGGGACGAGGCTCTCGATCAGCTCCAGTGTCTCGCCGTATGTGCCCGGCAGCACCACGATGTCCGCCTTGCCGGTGATTCGTGCGGACGCGAGCAGCAGCGCGGAGATCGCGGCCATGCCGGATGCGGTATAGATCGCCTCGCTCCGGCAGCCGCGCTCGAGTTCATAGAACGAGGGACCGCGGACCTTGAGGTCCGCGCGCTGATAATCGTAGCTGAACACGAACGGACCGCTGGTGGGAGACGCCGCGTGCGACCAGGCGGTCTCCGTCGCCTTCCAGTCCTGCAGCGCATGCTCCGCGCGCAGCGCGGCGGCGAGCCGAAATTTGGAGTCCACGACCTCGTCGACCGATTGCGGCCGAGCCAAATGCAGCGGGCTCCTCAGGCAATCGTTCAGCAGCCCGATTTCCCTGTGCTTTCGTTCGAGATAGGCCTCGGAGGTCTCCATGCGGATATTGATAACGGTCCTGGCAATTGCGGTTGCCTTTCAACGCTCGGCGAACGCATTGGCTCCAGACAGTCGACCCGCTCGTCCTTGCAACGAAGACCGGTCCTCGCCGTTGACACTTCACAAGGAGAACATCATGAGCGAGATCAGAGAGCATATGAAGATCATCGGCAAGGACGGCGCGCCTGTCGGCACCGTCGACCCCGTCGAGGGAAACCGCATCAAGCTGACGCGGAAGGACAGCCCGGAAGGTCACAAGGACCATCATCATTACATCGACACGAAATATGTGGGTGCCGTCGAAGGCGATATCGTCAAGCTTTCGGTCAATGCCGACGCGGTGCCGAAGTCGGAAGCGGCCTGAGTCAGCAAATTTCCCCGGAGGCTTTTTGTTTGTTCACGGTCCTGCTCCGCTTCGTTCCGCGAAACGAATCGCGATCGGAAAATCGTCGTCCGAACAAGTCTTAACGTCGCGTTTCTGCGACTCTCGTGAGGCGTCGAGCGTCACGAGTACGGGCCACAAGCGGTAGGCGTCGATCGCGGCGTTGGACAGCAGCAACCGTCGGCGTTCGCCACCCCGCATCATGCGGTCGATCCTGTTCAGGATGAACCGGGCCGCGTCCCTGCGCTCGCCAGTAAGCAGGCCGGATTGGTCGAGATATTTCCAGGCAATCTCGAAGGACTCTGCGCGCAACTCGGGATCGTTCATAGCGGCTCAACGTCGGCGAGGAACCGACGTTCCATCGGCAAGATGCGCCTCCCCGGCCGGCCTTCATGATCTCGCGCGAAAAGAATTGAGGAGGCGCGGAACGAACCTCCGGTCGGCGCGTTCGCTATCGAGTGGTGCCGATTTGCCAGCCCCGATCGGCTCTCGAGAACCCCGTGCTTGTCCCCCGAGCACGGGGTTTTTCTGTGAATACGGGTATTGTCGCAAGAACGTGGGCTCAGTCCGTCCGCTCTTCGCGCCGGTCGCGGGCGAGTTGATGCCAGGCCAGGGCCAGCTCGATGAGACGTTGCCGGTCGGGGCCTTCGGCCGCCACGGCGCGCTTCATCGCCGCCTCGGCTTCGTGCTGTGGATCGTACTTAGTACACATGAAGCCAATTCTAGCCGGACGATCTGGACAAGCGCGTGGCAATTTCGTCCGTATGATTGCGGGGTTAATCCGCACTTGGGGATTTGCGACTCGATCCAGTTCACGCATCTGTCTGGCCTTGATGCGCACCGATCTGTGAAGTGCGTCACAGCCGGCGCCCGACGCCTCCGCTAAACAGTCCTCAGCGCTCTCAGGAGCGAGAAGGCATGGGAGGTGGTCCCGTCATGACACAAGAAGCCGCAGCCGAAATTGCCGTCCCGACGCGACGCGAAAGATCCGATCCGCTCGGCATCGCATATCTTGCGACCATCGGTATCGTGATGCTGGCCTGGATCGCGGGCCTGGTCTGGGCCGCGATCGCGTTCTTCAGCTGGCTGGTGTCCTGACGCGCGCGGCCACGCCACAAATGAAAAGAGGCGGACTTTTCATCCGCCTCTTCGCATCAGGTCTTGCCTGGAGTGCTCAGTAACACGCGCGGGGGTCAGCCTGCACATATTGGCCGCTCGGATAGCGGTAGTAGCAGTTGCCCTGGGCCAGATAGTAGCCAGGACGCGAAGCAGCCGTCGCGCCGGCGATCGCGCCGGTGGCACCGCCG
Organism: Bradyrhizobium sp. Ken51; assembly: GCF_055807435.1. Lineage (NCBI taxonomy): Bacteria > Pseudomonadati > Pseudomonadota > Alphaproteobacteria > Hyphomicrobiales > Nitrobacteraceae > Bradyrhizobium > Bradyrhizobium sp. Ken51. The sequence continues at coordinate 29,717 of NZ_JBVVPB010000002.1, forward strand.
ATCACGGCGCCTGCGGCCGCACCTGAGGCGTTGCCCGAGATCAGGCCGCCCAGCAAGCCGCCGACGATGGCGCCGCCAAGCGCGCTCGCGCCGGGATCGGCGGGTGGCGGTGGCGGTTCGTAGGCGACCGGCGGCGGGGCGTAGGCCACAGGCACGTCATCGTAATAATCCTCCGAGATGTAGGCCGGCGGGCCGGCCATCCGCTGCGGATAATAATACCGCGCGCCGCCCACATCCCACCACCAGCCGGAGCGGCCGTTGTGGACTTCGTGGCGCCAGCGTCCGCCATCCCAGGCGAGATGGCCGCGATAGCTGTGACCGCCCCAATCGCGCGCCGGTGCGGGACCCCTGGCGTAATTGCGTCCGGGGGGCGGGCCGCCGGCATTGCGCGGCGCCGGAGCTGGACCGCTAAGGCCCGGACCTGCATGACCGGGGCCGCCGGCGTGAGGCTGGCCGCCGGGCTGTGGCGCCGGCCGGGCAACCTGCTGCGGCGGCGGACCCTTGCGCATGTTCTGAGGCGGAGCACTGGCGCCCGGTCCGGCCGATGGCTGGGCGGCGTCTCTCGGCGGCCTGGCCTCCTGAGCCTGCGCCGGGACGGCGAGCATCGACATCGCCGAAACCAAGGGAATGATGATCTTGATGCGACTGGACGCACTCATGCGTGCTTGCCCCCTATTCTCTCGATTGCGGTCAATGGCCGTGATGCCTGGCGCGATAGACGATTCGGCTCGCGCTGAGCTGATGCCGGCTGACATGACTGACCTGCTTTGGTCGCCCAAGTCCCGTTACAAATGATTAAGATCACGACATTTTTTTCGTCCGCGCGGGCCGCGCTGGAGTGCTTCTAGCGGGCCGGCTCGATCACGTTGCAGTTGCTTCGCCCGGACATCAGGCAGTCCTGCATCTTGCTGGCCGAGGTGAGATCGCGCGCGAGCCACCAGCCGACGCCGAGGATCACGATCGCGATGATCAAGCCCGCAATGGCGCCGCGGCGGTTGTCACCGGATTGAGGTTTTGGAGGGGATTTGGGCTTCGCGCCCGGTTCGGGCTTACGTTCGGACTTTGCTTCGGACTTTGCTTCGGACTTGGACATGGCTGGCCGATCACGGGGGCGAGCGGGCTTTATCACCTCTGCGGCGTGGCGTCACATCTCGCCCAAGCTTCTCCCGGTTAGCCTCGGGTGGGCCGGATCGCTTCCTTGCGCGAGGTTTCGACCGCCGGGATCGCCTGCTGGACCCGCGGTGCGCAGGTCGTGAGCACGAACGCGGTCTGGGTGCATTCCCAATCTGCGCCCAGGACGGCACTTTCGATCGGCTGCGGCCGGGCGAGGAGCAGCGTGGCACCGGCCAGGGCTGCCACCGTGACGGCGATTGCGAGCGCCTTCACGCTCAGTCTTGAGATCGTCATACCCGTGCTCCGCGTCTCATACCGGGCGGGACGCTAGGCACCGCCCTGGTGCCCCCATATGAGGGACATCACAATTCGGCAGTTTTTCGGGGCTACGAGAGATCGTCGGGGGCGGCGATTTTCGTCTACCTGATCGGCTGCGATTATAGGTGGCATCACGGCGCGCGCCGATGTACACGCATCTGCGTCGCGCGGCGCCCGCTATGCCCAGCCGACGTACCAACAGGCAGTGATGTAGGATCGAAAGCGAGGATGACAAGGTTCGCCGATGAGTGGATTTAGGGAACCAGGCTTCTCCGACCGACAAAAGGCGGCACAGGAAGCACGCAAGAACCTTTTGAACAAATTCAAGTCGCAGCCAGGGCCGGATGATCCGGCGGTTGTGGCGAAGCGTGCGGAGCGCGAGGCCCTTGCGGCCAAGCGCGCCGAGGCAAAGGCTGCGCGAGAGACGGAAAAGGCCGAGCAGAAGCGCCTTCAAGAAGAGGCTGCCGCGCTCGAGTCCGCGCGGATCGCCCGCGAAGCCGAAGAAGCCGTCGCGAAGGCGGCCGAAGCCGAGGCCGAGCAAAAGGCCAAGCGAGACGCTCGCTACGCCGCCCGCAAGGCGAAGCGCAAGTAACGTTCGCAAGTCTAACGCTCGCAAGTCACGTTCAATTGAATTTGGACTGAAACAACACTCTGGGGGGCGGTCATACGTGACCGCCCCCGGATTTTTGGCGCGCGTCTGTCTGTCGCAAGCGCCTCCTCGACGATGGAAGATCAGTGCTTCTTCATCATCCCGTCGTCTTTCTTCATCCCGTCCTTCGACATCGTGTCCTTCTTCATGCCGTCGTCCTTGGACATGGTGTCCTTCTTCATGCCGTCCTTGGACATCGTGTCCTTTTTCATCATGCCGTCATCCTTGCCCATCTTGTCCTGGGCAAAAGCGGCCGGCGACAGCGCGAGGCCGAGCGAGAGAACGGCCGCCGAAACGCCGAGCGCGATGCGGGTACGAATGGTCATGACTGGTCTTCCCTTCGAGATGGATGTTTGTCAGCGACGGACGCCGCTATCTGATCTCGACGGATTGCCACGGGGCGTTGTTACGCGGCCGCTGATAAATTTCTGCGCGCCCGCCGCCGTCCTTCGTTCGGCGGATGCAGGAGATCGGGTGTGTGCAACGCAACATAGCCGCCTCTTGCCGCGGCATTCGGTCTCGAACTATCAGACTAGAGAACATTGTCTGAAAGACCGGCTAGGATGGGCCTCAGCACGGTTTCGAAGACCGACCCAAAATCACGGCAAACAAGAACCCTCCAAAGAACCGTTCAAAAAACCGCCCAAGGGAATCACACCATGCTCACGCGCCGCCACCTGATCGCGACTGCCGTCGCCGCACCCGCCATTCTCCGTTTCGGCACCGGCACCGCGCATGCCGCGACCACGCTGAAGATCTCGCATCAGTTCCCGGGCGGCACCGTCGACAAGGGCGATTTCCGCGACCGGCTCTGCCGCATGTTCGCCGCCGAAGTCAGTAAGCGCAGCAACGGCGACATCGCCGCCGAGATCTATCCGAACTCCTCGCTGATCAAGACCAACGCGCAGTTCTCCGCGATGCGTAAGGGCGCGCTCGACATCAGCCTCTATCCGATGCCCTATGCCGGCGGCGAATTGCCGGAAACCAATATCGGCCTGATGCCGGGCCTCGTCACCACCTACGACCAGGGCATGCGCTGGAAGAAGGAGCCGGTCGGCAAGGCGTTGACCGACTTCCTCGCCGACAAGGGCATCATCCTGCTCAGCTGGGTGTGGCAGGCCGGCGGCGTCGCCAGCCGCTCCAAGCCGATCGTGGCCCCCGAAGATGCCAAGGGTCTCAAGGTGCGCGGCGGCTCGCGCGAGATGGACATGGTGCTGCAGACCGCCGGCGCCTCGGTGCTGTCGGTGCCCTCAAACGAAATCTACGCAGCGATGCAGACGGGTGCCTGCGATGCCGGCATCACCTCCTCGACCAGCCTGATCTCGTTCCGCCTTGAAGAAGTCGCGAAATCGCTGACCTCTGGCGCAGGCGCGTCCTATTGGTTCATGCTCGAGCCGCTGATGATGTCGAAGGCGATCTTCGACAAGCTGCCGAAGAACCAGCAGGACATCCTGCTCGCGGTCGGCACCGAGCTCGAAGCATTCGGCCGCAAGGGCGCGCAGGACGACGACGTCGAGGTCGCCAAGGTCTACGAGAAGGCCGGCGCCAAGGTCTCGGCGCTCGATGCCGCAACCGTCGGCAAGTGGCGTGACATCGCCCGCGACACCGCATGGAAGGACTACGGCGCCAAGACCGCGACCTCGGCCAACCTGCTCAAGCTCGCGACCGACGTCGCCGCATGAGCCACGGTCCGCTTCCGGATCGTGACGACCAGGCCAACGCTGCCGCAAGGACCGGCCTTGCGGCGGCGATCGATCGCGGTCTCGCCATCCTCAACAGCATCATCGTCGTGTTCGCCGCGATCGCACTGATCGCGGCCTGCGCCATCCTGAGCTACAGCGTGCTCAGCCGCGCTTTGTTCAAGGCCGCCAATTACTGGCAGGACGAGGCGGCGGTGTTCCTGCTGGTGGGCGCCACCTTCATGACTGCCGCCTACGTGCAGCAGAACCGCGGTCACATCGGCATCGAGGCCTTCGTCGGCCTGCTCTCGCCGCTGGCGAACCGGATCAGGCTCTGGCTGGTCGATGCCGTGACGCTTCTGTTCTGCGCTTTCTTCGCCTGGAAGTCCTGGACGCTGGCGCATGAAGCCTATGTCGACGGCCAGGTCTCGAACTCGATGTGGTCGCCGCCGCTGGCGATCCCCTATTCGCTGATGGCGTTCGGCATGAGCCTGCTCTGCGTCCAGATCCTCGTGCAGCTTGCGCTGCCTTTCGCTGGAGCCAGGCGTTCATGAGCGTTTTCGGTATCGGCCTCGCGTACGGGATCGCGACGCTGGTCGTGATGTTTTCGGGCATGCCGATTGCGTTCGCGCTCGGCGCGGTCGCGGTCGTGTTCATGGGCATCTACATGCCCGCCGCCTCTCTCGATACGGTGACGCAGAACGTCTACGAGGAAATGGCCTCGATCACGCTGCTTTCGATCCCGCTCTTCATCCTGAAGGGCGCCGCGATCGGCAAGTCGCGCGCGGGCCAGGATCTCTACTCGGCTCTGCACGCCTGGCTGCACCGCGTCCCCGGCGGCCTCGGCGTCGCCAACGTGTTCGCCTGCGCGCTGTTTGCGGCGATGGCGGGCTCCTCGCCCGCAACCTGCTCGGCAATCGGCTCGGCCGGAATCCCCGAGATGCGCAAGCGCGGCTATTCCGGCGGTTTTGCCGCCGGCATCATCGCCGCCGGCGGCACGCTCGGCATCCTGCTGCCGCCGTCGATCACCATGATCCTGTTTGCTGTCGCCGCCGAAAAATCGCTGGGACGGCTGTTCCTCGCCGGCATTGGACCCGGCCTGCTGCTGGTCTCGTTGTTCGGCATCTACGCCGTGATCCGCTTCCGCCAGGAATATGCCGCGGCCGAAGCGATCTACAAGAACGGCGGCCCGGAAGCTGCGATCCTCGCCCGCGACGAGTACACGCTCGCGGAACGCTTCAGCGTGCTGCCGCGCGTGATCCCCTTCGTGCTGCTGCTCACCGGCGTCATGATCGCGCTCTATGGCGGCTACGCCACGCCGTCGGAGACCGCCGGCCTCGGCGGCCTCTTGGCGCTGGCATTGATTGCGGCGATCTACAGCGTGTGGCGGCCGAGCGACCTCGCCCCGATCCTGAAATCGACGATCCGGGAATCGACGATGCTGATGATGATCATCGGCATGTCGCTGCTCTACTCCTACGTGATGAGCTATCTGCACATCTCGCAATCGGCGGCCGAATCCGTCGTCGCGATGCATCTGCCGCGCTGGGGCCTCTTGTTCGCGATCCTCGTCATGGTCGTCGTGCTCGGCTTCTTCCTGCCGCCGGTCTCGATTATTCTCATGACCGCGCCGATCATCCTGCCGCCGCTTCGCGCGGCGAACTTCGACATCATCTGGTTCGGCGTCGTCATGACTATCGTGATGGAGATGGGGCTGATCCATCCACCCGTCGGCCTCAACATCTTCGTCATCCGCAACGTCGCGCCCGACATTCCCTTGCGCGAGGTGATCTGGGGCACGCTGCCGTTCGTGCTGCTGATGATGGTCGCGGTGCTGCTGCTGTGCTTCGTGCCGGAGATCTCGACCGCGCTGCCGGATCTGGTGATGGGCCCGGACGGGAGCAGGTAAAACTCCCGTAGGGTGGATTAGCCGAAGGCGTAATCCACCTCTTCTCGTCAATGCGGTCAGAAAGAGGTGGGTTACGCTTCGCTAACCCACCCTACGATTTCTCTTTCCGCCGCGACCGCGGTGCGATCGCCACCACCTGCAACAGATCCTTGCGCACGGCTTCGATGTGCCGCTCCAAAAACCGGCAGGCCTCCTCGATCTTTTGCGTGCGGCAGAGCGCGATCAGATGAGCGTGCTCCTTCTCGGCGGTCCCCATCGCCTTGGTGTTGGAGAGCTGGAGACGCGTATAGCGGTCGCTGGTCTGGAGCAGTGACAGCACGATCGCCCGGGTGCGGGGCTGCGGGGCATGGACATACAACGCCATGTGGAAGTCGGCGTTGAGCTGCCCCCATTCGCTGACGTTGCGGGCCTTGATCGCCTTCTCGAAGCTCTTGTGGATGTCGTCGAGCCCCGCGAAATCCTCCACGGTGAATCGGGGGGCCGAGTGCGCTAGCAGCCGCGGCTCCAGGATCCGGCGCAGGTCGAAGACGTCGTTGATCTCGTCCAGTGACAGCTCGGAGACGATGGCGCCCTTCTGCGGAACGATCCGCACCAGGCCCTCCGCTTCGAGCTGAAACAGCGCCTCGCGCACGGGGATACGGCTGACGCCATAGGCCTCGCCAAGCGCATCCTGGCGCAGTTGCGATCCGGCCGGATAGGTCCCGTCGAGGATTGCCTGTCGGAGTTGGTCGACGATCGCAGCCGACAGGGTGCGATGCTTCAGAGGCGCTTTCATCCGATATTCCGTCCGTTCCCGACTCGGCCGGCCGGAACGGTCCCTGTCTTGCATGTTGATGTCATCCCGTCCCCCGCGAAAAGGTCGTGCACGCCTTCGAGGCAGCCCGCAATTCCATTTGACAGCCAAAATGTATAAATTATACATTCGGCCATCGCACGACAAATCTTGCGGGCAATGGGGCCTCTTCATGATCGAGCAGACGATGCCGGCCACGCGCGCGTTCAGCGTTCGACGCATGATCGTCCGCGCTTCCAGCGCCCTGCTCGCTGTCGAGCGCATCGCATTGATGGGCCTGATGTACCTGCTCACCGGCCTGATCCTGGTCAACGTCGTCACCCGCTACTCGCATTTTCCGATCTACTGGATCGACGAATCCGCGGTCTATTGCGTGGTCTGGCTGACCTTCATCGGGGCGTCCGCGATGACGCGGCTGCGGCTCGATTTCGCGGTGACGATGCTGACGGAACGTCTTTCGCGCCGCGCCCAGAAGATCGCGAAGGTGATCTCGATCGGCCTCGTCGTCGTGTTCGGCCTCGCCCTGATCGTCACCTGCGTGCTCTGGATGGACCCGATTGGCCTTGCCCGCGCCGGTTTCGACGGGCGCAAGCTGGCGGCCCAGACCTTCAATTTCCTCTACACGGAGCATACCCAGACGCTGAACTGGCCGACCTGGGTGCTCTATCTGACGCTGCCGATGTTCGCGGTGTCGATGACCGTGCATGGCCTCGCCAATTTGCTGGAAGACCTCGAGCTGGTCCCGCGCACGCAACCGAAGGGCTTTGCGCTCTCCGAACTCGACGGGGTCAACTGATGATCACGTCGGCAGCCTTTCTCGCGATCATGCTGGTCGGCGTGCCGATCGGGCTCTGCCTGTGCCTTGCCGGCCTGGTTTACATCGCGGCGTCCGGCAATCCGGTGCTGTTCCAGTCCTATCCGCTCCAGCTGTTCGGAGGCGTCGACAGCTATGGCCTGATCGCCATTCCGCTCTTCATCCTGATCGGCGAGATCATGAACGGCGGCGGCATCACGCGGCGCATCGTCGACATGGCGATGGCCTTCGTCGGCTCGCTCAAGGGCGGGCTCGCCTACGTCAACATCCTCGCCAACATGTTCATCTCCTCGATCCTGGGATCGGCGACCGCACAGGTCGCGATCATGGCCCAGATCATGGTGCCGGAGATGGAGAAGAAGGGCTACGACAAGACGTTTGCGGCGGGACTGACCGCCTATGGCGGCATGCTCGGCCCGATCATCCCGCCGTCGGTGATGTTCGTGGTCTACAGCGTGCTCGCGCAGGTCTCGGTCAGCGACATGCTGATCGCCGGCATCGTGCCGGGCGTCATCCTCACGGTGATGTTCTGCGTCGTCATCGCCCTGATGGGCTACATCTACAACTATCCGCGCGCCGACTATCAGACGCCGCGGCAGCGCGTGGCGACGATCCTGCGGACCTCGCCCACCCTGCTGATCCCGATCGTCATCGTCGGCACCATCCTCGGCGGTCTCGCCAACGCGACGGAATCCGCCGCCGTCGGCGCCGTTGCCGCCGCCCTGGTCGGAAAGTTCTGGACCAGGGAGTTCGAATTCTCGCAGCTGCCGCAGATGATGCTGCGCAGCGCGATCTATGCGGCGATCGTGCTGTTCCTGGTGGCCGCCGCGGCGGTGTTCTCCTGGGTGCTGATCTTCGGCAAGGTGCCGCAGGAAACCGCCGCCTGGATCCAGACGGCCGCCAAGGACCCGATCAGCTTCATGCTGATCTGCAACGTCATCCTGCTGGTGATCGGCACAGTGATCGACGGCATTCCCGGCCTGATCATGACGGTGCCGATCCTGCTGCCGGTCGCAACCGACGTCTATCACATCGATCCCCGGCATTTCGGCGTCGTGGTGGTGATCAACCTGGTTCTCGGCCTGTTGTCCCCGCCGGTCGGGCTCTGCTTCTTCGTCGCGGCCGCCGTCACCGGCGCCAAGCCCGGCAAGATGTTCATGGTGACGCTGCCCTTCTTCGTCATCTCCTGCGTCCTGCTGGTGCTGCTCTCGCTCTATCCGTCGCTCTCGCTGATCCTCATCAAATAGGCCCGTCAAAAAGGAAGCCCGACCATGCCGCTATCACGCCGCCGCTTTCTCGCAGCCAGCGCCGCCGCATCGGTGTTTGCGCCGTCGCTGGCGCTCGCGCAGGCCAAGGAATTCCGCCTCGGCCTGATCACGCCGAACGGCCATTCCTGGAACAAGGCTGCGCTCAAATTCGGCGAAGACCTCAAAGCCGCTACCAACGGCCGCCTGACCCTGACCGTGTTCCACTCCGGCCAACTCGGCAACGAGCCCGCGATGATGCAGCAATTGCAGTCCGGCGCGCTTGACATGGGCTTCATCCAGGCCGCCGAGCTCGGCTCGCGCGTGCCGCACATCGCTGCGATCAACGCGCCTTACATCGTCCGCTCGACCCCTGCGGTCGCGAAATTCGTGCGGCATCCGGCGGCGGTCAAGCTGTTCGAGGTGCTGCCGCAGGAGACCGGGACGATCGGGCTAGGCTGGGGCATCACCGGGATGCGGGCGGTATTCTCCTCCAAGGATCTGACTTCGCTCGCCGACATCAAGGGCATGAAGCTGCGGATCAATCCGACGCCGGTCTATCGCGATTTCTACTCATCGCTGGGTGCAGCCCCGACGCCGATTCCGACGCCGCAGGTGTTCGACGCGATGGCCAACGGCCAGGTCGACGGCCTCGAAGCCGACCTCGAATTCTCCTGGAACCAGCGCTTCGACAAGGTATCGAAGGTGATCCTGCAGATGAACGCCGTCTTCATGCCGATGGCCGCAGTGGTGTCGGGCCGGGTCTGGCAGTCGCTCCCCGCCGCCGACCGCGAGCTGATCGCCAAGACCGTCAAGTCGACGCTGGATGCGCAGATCGACGAGTTGGCCTCCAACGAGCCCACCCTGATCGAGAATTTCCGCAACGCCCCGATCCCGATCCGCCAGGTGCCAGCCGGCGATACCGAAGCTGTCATTGCCGAGTTCGACAAGATCTGGCTGCCCAAGGCACCTGTCCTCGCCGAGCTGCGCAAGGTCGGCGCCACGCTCTGATCCCACCCGCCATCCCCTTCAAAACACCCGGCGGATCCAGCCTCCCGCCGGCAAAATCCACTCGGAGTCAAACCATGAGCCGCCGCGTTTCCTGGGAAGGCGTCTTCCCGGCCGTCACCACGCAATTCCACGACGATCTCTCGCTCGACATCGCCGCGACCGCGAAGGTGATGGACGGGCTGATCCGTGACGGCGTCTCCGGCCTGATCGTCTGCGGCTCGGTCGGCGAGAACACCTCGCTGGAGCGCAAGGAGAAGGTCGCGATCATGGAGACCGCGAAGTCCGTCACGGCCGGCCGCGTCCCCGTATTGTGCGGCATCGCCGAATTCACCACGGCCTTCGCGGTCGAAACCGCGAAGGAGGCCGCGCGCGTCGGCATCGACGGCGTGATGGTGATGCCGGCCCTGGTCTATTCGTCCAAGCCGCACGAGACCGCCGCGCATTTCCGTGCCGTCGCCACCGCGACGGACCTGCCGGTGATGCTCTACAACAACCCGCCGATCTACAAGAACGACGTCACTCCCGACATCCTGGCCACGCTCGCCGACGTCGAGACCGTCGTCTGCTTCAAGGATTCCTCCGGAGATACTCGGCGCTTTATCGACACCAGGAACATGGTCGGCGATCGCTTCGTGCTGTTCGCCGGCCTCGACGACGTCATCGTCGAGAGCATCGCGATGGGCGCCGTGGGGTGGGTCTCCGGCATGTCCAATGCCTTCCCGCGCGAGGGCGAGACGCTGTTTCGTCTGGCCAAGGCGGGGCGCTTTGCCGAGGCGATGCCGCTCTACGAATGGTTCATGCCGCTCTTGCATCTCGATGCGCGCCCGGACCTCGTCCAGTGCATCAAGCTGTGCGAGCACATCATGGGCCGCGGCACCGCGCTGACGCGCCCGCCCCGCCTCGCGCTGCTGCCGCAGGAGAAGGCCGAGGTCGAGGCGATGATGGCCAAGGCGCTAAAGAGCCGGCCGCGCCTGCCCGATGTGGGGCTGAAGGCAGCGTAAGCTAGATCGCGGCGCGCATCAGCCTGGCGTTCAGCGCGGACGCCACGCGGCTCACGGGCGACTTGCCCAGCACGCCGCTCATCTCATTCGTGGCGGCCAGCAGTCGGTCCATATCGACACCGGTCCTGATTCCCATGCCCTCGAGCATGTAGACGACGTCCTCGGTCGCGACATTGCCGGTCGCGCCCGGCGCGTAGGGGCAGCCGCCGAGGCCGCCGGCGGCGGCATCGATGACACGGACACCCTCCTCCAGGCCGGCATAGAGATTGGCGAGCGCCTGGCCGTAGGTGTCGTGAAAATGCATCGCGAGGTTGGCGGGAGGGATGTTGGCGCTGACCGCCCGCAGCATCTCTTTGGCTTTGGCCGGCGTGCCTACCCCGATGGTGTCGCCGAGCGAGATTTCGTAGCAGCCGAGCTCCCACAGCGTGGTGGCGAGATCGGCCACCGCCTTCGGCTTGATCTCGCCGTCGAACGGACAGCCCAGCACGCAGGAGACATAGCCGCGGACCATGACACCATCGGCCTTGGCGCGCGCCAGCACGGGCCTAAACCGCTCGATGGATTCGGCGACCGTGCAATTGATGTTGGCCCGCGAAAAGCCCTCGGAGGCCGCGGCGAACACGGAGACCACCTTCGCGCCCGCGGCGCGCGCGGCGTCATAGCCCTTCTCGTTCGGCACCAGCACGTGGAATTCGGCGCCGGTCAGGTGGCTGACGCCGCGCAGCACAGCCTCCGAGCTCGCCATCTGCGGGATCGCCTTGGGCGAGACGAAGGCGCCGACCTCGACTGTATTGAGGCCGGCGGCAACCAGCGCCTCGATGAAGGCGATGCGGGCCTCGACGCTGACCGCCGTCTTCTCGTTCTGCAAGCCGTCGCGCGGCCCCATTTCGATGATGCGGACCTGATCGCTCATCTCATTCTCCGGAAGGCTCGACCACGGCGAGCTCGACGCCCTCCTGGACGATGTCGCCGACCTTGCACTTGATGGACTTCAGCACGCCGGCATAGGGCGCCCGCAGCGTCTGCTCCATCTTCATCACTTCCAGGGTGAGGATCGGCGCGCCCTTCTCGAGGTTGGCACCCTCCTCCGCCAGCACGGCGACGACGGTGCCCGGCAACGGCGCCGCGATCTTGTCCGCGCCGGCCTGCTCCTCCATCTCGCCGCCGAACGGATCGACCCAGTGCAGATCGAAGCGGCCGTTGCGCGTGCGCAAATACAGCTCATGGCGATCGATCACGGCCGCGACCGACGATTTGACGCCGTCGAGGGTCAGGTCGAAGCCGCCGCCCTTCGCCGCGATCGTGAACGCCAACTCGCGTTCGCCGATCACCAGTGTGGACGGGCCGCTGCCGTAGTTCAGCACAACCTTCTGCTCCGGCCCGTGGCCAACGCGAAAGGCAAAGTTGCGCTGGCGGCGGCCGACCTGCATCCAGCCAAAGGTCTGCCAGGGCGAGCTCGCCTCGCCTTGCGCGGCCTGCCGCTCATCATTGACGATCGCAGCCACCGCGGCACACAGCTCGAGCTCGCCTGGCGCCGGCGGAGCCTGCGTCAGGACTGCCAGCTCGCGCTCGATGAAGCCGGTGTCGATCGCATTCGCCCGCACCTTCGGATGCGTGATCAGAGCGGAGAGGAACGGGATGTTGGTGACGATGCCGCGAACGTCTGAATCCTCAAGCCCGCGATTCAGCCGCTCGATCGCGACATCCCGCGTCGGTGCCCAGGCGATCATCTTTGCCAGCATTGCATCGTAGTACGGCGAGACGGCATCGCCCTCGCGATAGCCCGCGTCGATGCGCAGACCGCCGGTTTCCGCGGGCAACCGCCAGGTCGAAATCTTTCCAACTGACGGCATGAAGTTCTTGGTCGGGTTCTCCGCGTAGACCCGAGCCTCGACGGCATGGCCGTTGAGCTTGATCTCATCTTGTTTGAGCGGCAGCGCCTCGCCGAAGGCGACCCGGAGCTGCCACTCGACGAGGTCGATCCCGGTGATCAGCTCGGTCACGGGATGCTCGACCTGGAGGCGGGTGTTCATCTCGATGAAGAACACGTCCTTGCCGTCGGAGACGAACTCGATTGTGCCGGCGCCGACATAGTTCACCGCGCCCGCCGCTTTTCGCGCGGCGGCGCAGACCGTCTCACGCTGGGCTGGATTGAGGGTCGGCGACGGCGCCTCCTCGATTACCTTCTGGTGGCGGCGCTGCAGCGTGCATTCGCGCTCGAACAGCGACAGCAGATTGCCGTGGCTGTCGCCGATGATCTGCACCTCGATATGCCGGGGATTGTCGACGTATTTTTCGATCAGCATGCGGTCGTCGCCGAACGCGGCCTTGGCCTCGCGCTTGGCGCTAACGATCGCAGGCGCGAGCTCCTCCGCCGAGCGCACGATGCGCATACCACGGCCGCCGCCGCCGGCGGACGCCTTCACGAGAATGGGAAAACCGACCTTCTCGGCCGCCTTCGCCAAGGTCGCCTCGTCCTGGGCCTCGCCGTGATAGCCGGGCACCAGCGGCACGCCGGCCTTCTCCATCAGCGCCTTGGAGCCGGACTTCGAGCCCATCGCCGTCATCATCCCGGCGGTCGGGCCGACGAAGACCAGTCCCGCATCGAAGCACGCCTGGGCGAATTCGGCATTCTCCGACAGGAAGCCGTAGCCGGGATGGATCGCCTCCGCGCCGGTCTTGCGCGCGGCCTCGATCAGCCGCTCGGCATTGAGATAGCTGTCGCGGGCGCGTGCGGGCCCGAGCAGCACGGCCTCGTCGGCGAGCGCGACATGCATCGCACCGCGGTCCGCCTCGGAATAGACCGCGACCGTGCGCAGGCCCATGGCGCGCCCGGTGCGGATCACGCGGCAGGCGATCTCGCCGCGGTTGGCGATCAGGAGCGTGCGAAAACGACGGTAGAGCTTTGAGCGGTCCATCGCATCACATCCTGAACAGGCCGAATTTCGTCGGTTCGATCGGCGCATTCGACGCCGCCGAGAGGCCGAGGCCGAGCACCAGCCTTGTATCGGCCGGGTCGATCACGCCGTCATCCCACAGCCGCGCGGTCGCATAGTATGGATGCCCCTGGCTCTCATATTGCGCGCGGATCGGGCTGCGGAATGTCTCCTCGTCTTCTTTCGACCAGCTATCGCCCTTGGCTTCGATATTGTCGCGGCGGACCTGGCTCAGCACCATCGAGGCCTGCTCGCCGCCCATCACCGAGATGCGCGCGTTCGGCCACATCCACAGGAAGCGCGGTGAATAGGCGCGACCGCACATGCCGTAATTGCCGGCGCCGTAGGAGCCGCCGATCACGACGGTGAATTTCGGCACCGACGCTGTCGCGACCGCCGTCACCAGCTTGGCGCCATCCCGCGCGATGCCGCCGGCTTCGTATTTCTTGCCGACCATGAAGCCCGTGATGTTCTGCAGGAACACCAGCGGAATGCCGCGCTGGCAGCACAGCTCGATGAAATGCGCCCCCTTCAGCGAGCTCTCGCTGAACAGGATGCCGTTGTTAGCGATGATGCCGACCGGAAAACCCCAGATGTGGGCGAAGCCGCAGACCAGCGTCGTGCCGTAAAGCTTCTTGAACTCGTCGAATTCGGAGCCGTCGACCACGCGCGCGATGATGTCGCGCACGTCGAACGGCTTGCGCCCATCGACGGGCACCACGCCGTAGATCTCCTCCGCCGCAAACAAGGGATCACGCGGCGGATGCATGTTGAGGTTCGGTCGCACGGACGGCTTCAGCGTGCCGACGATGCGGCGGGCGATGCCGATCGCGTGCGCATCGTTCTGGGCGTAATGATCGGTCACGCCCGACTGCCGCGAATGCACGTCGGCGCCGCCGAGTTCTTCGGCGGTCACCACTTCGCCCGTCGCCGCCTTCACCAGCGGCGGCCCGCCGAGGAAAATGGTGCCTTGATTGCGCACGATGATGCTCTCGTCCGACATCGCGGGGACATAGGCGCCGCCCGCCGTGCAGGACCCCATCACGATGGCAATCTGCGGGATACCTTGCGAGGACATCTGGGCCTGGTTGTAGAAGATGCGGCCAAAGTGACGCTCGTCCGGAAATATCTCGTCCTGCAGCGGCAGGAAGGCGCCGCCGGAATCCACCATGTAGACGCAGGGAAGATTGTTCTGCCGCGCCACGTCCTGCGCGCGCAAATGCTTCTTCACGGTCATGGGATAATAGGTACCGCCCTTGATGGTGGCGTCGTTGGCGACGATCACGCATTCGCGGCCCGCGATGCGCCCGACCCCGGTGACGACGCTGGCCGAATGCACGTCGCCTCCATGGAGGCCATAGGCCGCGAGCGGCGACAGCTCCATGAACGCGGTGCCGGGATCGACCAGCAGGTCGACCCGCTCGCGCGCCAGCATCTTGCCGCGCGACGTATGTCGGTTGCGCGAGACCTCGCCGCCGCCGCCGGCGACCTGGCTCAGCTTTTCGCGCAAATCCGCGACGAGGGTGCGCATGGCCTCGGAATTGCGCGCAAAGTCCGACGAAGACATATCGATGCTGGAATGGAGCGGCATGTTGGATCCAATTGCGTGAAGGTTTTAAGCCGTCTCGGCCATCAATTCGCGCCCGATCAGCATGCGCCGGACCTCGGAGGTGCCGGCGCCGATCTCGTAGAGCTTTGCATCGCGCCACAGACGTCCGACCGGAAATTCGGATGTGTAGCCGACGCCGCCAAGCGCCTGGATCGCCTCGCCGGCCATCCACGTCGCCTTCTCGGCGGAATAGAGGATCGCAGCGGCGGCATCCTTGCGCAAGCTGCGCGCGTGATCAGCGCGGTCGCAGGCGCGGCCCACTGCATAGACATAGGCGCGCGTGGCCTGCCAGGTCGCGTACATGTCGGCAAGCTTGCCCTGCATGAGCTGGAAGTCGCCGATCGGCTGCCCGAACTGCTTGCGCTCGTGCATGTAGGGCACCACCGCGTCCATGCAGGCCGCCATGATCCCGAGCGGGCCGCCGGAGAGGACCGTACGCTCATAGTCGAGCCCGGACATCAGCACCTTGACGCCCTCGCCGACCTTGCCAAGCACGTTCTCCTCCGGCACCTCGCATTCGTCGAAGAACAGCGGATAGGTGTTGGAGCCGCGCATGCCGAGCTTGTCGAGATGCTGGCCATGGCTGAAGCCCTTGGCCCCCTTCTCGACCAGGAAGGCGGTCATGCCGCGCGGACCCGCTTCCGGATCGGTCTTGGCGTAGACCACCAGCACGTCGGCATCGCCGCCATTGGTGATCCACATCTTCGAACCGTTGAGCACGTAGCGGTCGCCGCGCTTGTCGGCGCGCAGCTTCATCGAGACGACGTCGGAGCCGGCGCCGGGCTCGGACATCGCGAGCGCGCCGACATATTCGCCGGAGATCAGTTTTGGCAGATAGCGCTCGCGCTGCGCATCATTGCCGTTGCGGCGGATCTGGTTGACGCAGAGATTGGAGTGGGCGCCGTAGGAGAGCCCGACCGCGGCCGAGCCGCGCGAAATCTCCTCCATCGCGACGATATGGGCGAGATAGCCCATGTTGGAGCCGCCATATTGCTCCGGCGCGGTCATGCCGAGCAGGCCGAGGTCGCCGAGGCGCTTCCACAGGTCCGCCGGGAATAGATTGGCTTTCTCGATATCGGCGGCACGCGGGGCGATCTCCGCCTCCACGAAGGCGCGCAGCGTGTCGCGCAGCATGCTGATGTCTTCGCCCAGATCGAAATCGATGCTCGGGATATTCAAGGCGATTCCTCCGTCTTTTGGGGACCGAACCTAGCGGCATCGGGGCCCTTCTGCCGTCGAAAAGGTTGCATTTTCCGCCAAACTTGGCGAGGATTTTCCCAGAGGATTTCCGATGCCTTTTCAGGTCGCAACCGCAATCCCGCGCCGCGCCGTGACCCCAGCCGCCTTCGTCCGCGGGGTCGTTGCCGCTTACGAACGCTACGGCCGCGATCCGACCGAGGCGCTGAGCCGGGGTCAGGTAACGCCAGACCTTGTCAATTCTCCGGATGGGCGGGTCACGGCCGGCCAGTTCGAGGCGCTGGCGGGCCATGCCATGCGCGAACTCGATGACGAGGCGCTCGGCTGGTTCTCGCGGCGGCTGCCCTTCGGCACCTACGGCATGCTGTGCCGCGCCTCGATCACCGCCCCAACGCTGGAGGTCGCACTCAAGCGCTGGTGCCGGCACCATCGTCTGCTCACCGAGGACGTGCTGCTCGATCTCGCCGTCAGCGAGGAGACCGCGGTCGTGTCCATCCGCGAGCTGCGTGACCTCGGGCATTTGCGCGAATTCTGCCTGGTCACCCTGCTCCGCTATGTCCTCGGCTTTTCCTGCTGGGCTGTGGATTCCAGGATCGCGCTCCGCACCGCGGAATTTCCGCACCCCGAGCCCGGCCATGTCTCGGTCTATCCGACCATCTTTTGCCGAAACATCCGCTTCGATGCGGACCGCGCTTCCATCACCTTCGACAAGCATTATCTGTCGTTGCCGCTCACCCGTAGCGCGGCGGACCTCGACAACATGCTCAAGGGCGCGCTGCGGCTGACCGTGCTCCCCTATCGGCGCGACCGGCTGCTGGTCGAGCGCGTTCGCCGCGTGCTCCGCAATGCGCGCGGACGCAGTCTCGGAGCCGAGGATGTCGCGAGCGAGCTGGCACTCTCCACCCGCACCATGCACCGGCGCCTGCGCGAGGAATCGACCTCGCTGCGCGATCTCAAGGAAGAAGCAAAATTCGAGCTCGCCAAGCAGGAGCTGATGCGCGGTCGTAGCCCGATCAAGCGGATCGCGGAGATCGCCGGCTTCCGCAACGAGAAAAGCTTTTCCCGCGCCTTCCGCACCTGGGCCGGCGCCTCACCTCGCGAGTTTCGCGGCAGGTATCGCTGACGCGCGGCCTGTCATGCTGTTGCGGCCTCCGAGATCCAACTCGGAGGCCGCAACATTTCGAAACCGGTCCCGATCAGTTCGAGTTGGTCTGCCCGCCCGGGCGGAGCTTGGTGCGCGACTGCGTCTGCTTCGGCTGGAAGGCCAGCGCGTCGGTCGAAGTCTTCGCGCCGCCGCTCTGCGAGCACGAGCCGCCGATGCCGCCGGCCGCCGCCCGGCAGGCCTCCATCGTCGGATAGCCGCAACCGTGCGCGGCCTGGGCGCCATTGGTGATGCAGTAGTCTTCCGCCTGGGCAGCCGGCGCGGTCATCATGAGAAACGCAGAGGCAAACAGCGTCGCAGCGGATGCGACGAACGTCTTCGAGGTCGAGATCATGTTGTCTTTCCTGCTTCAGGGTCCCACAAAGAGGCCTCGGCATGCGACGCAGGCTGAGGTTCACACTTCGCATGTAGGCCGGCGCCGGGAACCGGCAATCACGTCTCGGCGCATTGCAGGACTTCCCAAATCACATGTCACAGTTAGGTGAGTTACTAATCTTTTTATCCGTCTTATCCGAACCTGTTTCCCGATAACGGAATCATCCCGCGCCTTCGATTTCCGGATCTCGTTGTGCGAGCCACGTTTGGGATCCGTCGCCGCCGAACTATCCTGCCGCCGCGATCTCCTGCAACGGCAGCGGTACGTCCTTCGCCACGCCCAGCACCGGGAAGCTGCGGACGTTCTTCACGTTCGGCATCGCGGCGAAATGTAGGAGCTGCTGGCGCATGCTCTCGACGCTCGGCGCCACGCATTTGAGAAGATAGTCGGTGTCTCCCGAAATCCGCCAGCACTGCTGGATGCGCGGGATCGCGGCGATGGAGCTCTCGAACGCGGCCAGCACCGGCTGGGCCTGGCTGCCGAGCTGGATCGAGACGAACGACACCACCTCGTAGCCGAGCAGCCGCTCGTCTATGACGGCGCGCACCGCCCGGATCACGCCGCGGCTGAACAGCGATTTCAGCCGCCTCACGCAGTTGGGCCCGGACACCCCGACGCGGAGCGCTAGCTCGTTGTTGCGAACCCGCCCGTCCTGCTGCAACTCGGAGAGTATTTTCAGATCGACGCCGTCGAGCTGGTCACGCCCCGCCATAGCCCACCTCGTCATGCTCGTCTTATGCGCGGCAGCGAAGCACGGAGCGGAATGGCTGCCAAGGGCAGGACGATGGGAAGAACCCGCGTGGTTGCCTGAGCTTGTCCCGGCCAGCCGCGGGCTTTCACGCCGAGGCTAAAAACGTAGATGCCCGGGACCCGGCTCCGCCAAGGCTTCGCCGGGCATTCGGTGTTGGGCCGGCGAAGCTTCAGCGAAGACGGCAAGCCCAGGCATAACGAGAGTCTCGACGCGCGGCCCGCCCTCAATGCGTCCAGGGCTCGCCGCGGCGGAACGAGAAATTGTCGGAATAGGCGACAGGCCGGCGCACCGATTCCTTCGGCTCGATTACCTGGTAGGCGATACCCTTGCGCTCGCAATAGGCGACAGCCTCTTCCTTGCTGTGGAAGCGTAACGTGATCTGCTGCTTCATGTCGCCGGACGAGGTCCAGCCCATCAGCGGCTCGACCGCGCGCGGCTGCTCGGGCTCGTAGTCGAGCTGCCATTCCTTGGTCTTCGACCGGCCGGATTGCATCGCGTTCTTGGCGGGCTTGAAAATGCGTGCGGTCATGGATGGTCCGGGCCTCTTGTTCGTCTTTTCGTTCGATTTCGATGCGTCACGGTAGCAGTTGGTGGAAACCGCGGGCATAGTATAGAGACACCTTTTGGGAACTGATCGGTGATTCCGGCCCCCGGGATGCCTCGCCGATGGGTATAATCATTATGCTGCATCGTGACAATTGCGTACCCGCCTTCCGCGCCGGGATCTCGCCTGGCGGCCCTGCTTCGTTGACCTCTCCCTGTCCGTCCCCTCCGAAAGCTCCCGTCGCATGTCCTTCCTGAATATCAACGCCACGCTCCCCGAGAAGGGCCGTGACCTCAGGCTCGACCTGTTTCGCGGCATTGCGAACTGGGCGATCTTCCTCGACCATATCCCCGACAACGTGGTGAACTGGATCACCACCCGCAATTACGGCTTTTCCGACGCCGCCGATCTGTTCGTCTTCATCTCCGGCTACACCGCCTCCTTCGTCTATGCACGGATGATGCTTGAGCGCGGCTTCCTGGTCGGCGCCACGAGGCTGACCAAGCGGGTCTGGCAGCTCTACGTCGCCCACATCATTCTGTTCGTGATCTACATCGCCTCGATCAGTTATCTGGCGCTGCGCTTCGGCGATTCCGAGATGATCAACGAGTTCAACGTCGCCGGCCTGGTCGACAACGCCACCGAGACGCTGCGCCAGGGCCTGTTCCTGCGCTTCAAGCCGCTCAATCTCGACGTGCTGCCACTCTACATCGTGCTGATGGGGCTGTTTCCGCCGGTGCTCTGGTTCATGCTGCGCAAGCCGGACCTGACGATGGCACTGTCCATCGTGCTGTGGCTGACGGCGCGCCATTTCGGTTTGAACCTGAACGCCTATCCGGCCGGACAGTGGTACTTCAACCCGTATGCCTGGCAGGTGCTGTTCGTGTTCGGAGCCTGGTGCGCCCTGGGCGGCGCGCGGCGCTCGATGACGTTGATCAACGCGCCGGCCACGCTGTGGCTCTGCCTCGGTTACATGCTGTTCGCGCTGGTCATGACCATGGCTGGCCGCTTCCCGACCCTCGGCGGCATGTTCCCGGAATGGCTGTTCTCGGCGTTCAACCCGAACGACAAGACCAACCTCGCGCCCTACCGCTTCATCCACTTCGTCGTGATCGTGATCCTGGTGATCCGCTTCGTGCCGAAGGACTGGCCGGGCCTGGAATGGAAAGGGTTCGACCCCATCATCGTGTGCGGCCAGCAGTCGCTCGCCGTGTTCTGCGTCGGCGTGTTCCTGTCCTTCGTCGGTCATTTCGAGCTGTCGATGAGCTCGGGCTCGCTGCTCGCGCAGATCTTCGTCAGCGTCGCCGGCATCGCGATCATGACGACGGTGGCCTATTACATCTCCTGGTCGAAGAGGCAGGACAAGCCGCTGAAGCCGCCGCCGCCCAAGCCTGCGGCCGCAAAGGCCGCTTGAAGGGGCAGCAGCGATACCACGCCGGACGACAGCGACGCCGCTTCAGGCTGCCGCTTCGCTGTCGTACTCGGTGAACTTCTTGTAGATCCAGTCGCGGCCATCGTGGCGGCGCCAGACCTTGCCGTAAACGAGCTGCCCGTTGATCGAGCGGCGCGGCACGAGCACCGTCCAGAGGTGCCAGATCTCGGTCCAGCTCGCCTGCGGACCGATGGTTCGGACGTCGCGATCGAAAGACATGATGCAGAACTCACAGGATACGAGCGCTGCGACGAACTGTGATGTCGTGTGAGCACGAGTTTCAGGCAGCCCATCGCGAGCCGGACCGATCTGATAACAGCCACTAAGGCGGCCGCAACAACCGCTCGCCCTTAACCTAACCGATCAACCTTACTTCCTGTGAGCGCGCGGCAAGACCGGTTGAAAGCGGTCGCCGATTTTCCTAGACTGTGTACGATTTGAGAATGAGCGCGTCATTTTTTTGAGGGCGCGCGGTTATTTCCGGGCTGACGCGAATTTTTGAAAACTATTGATGGGCGGGGCCACCACGATGAATTTGCAATGTGCATGTCTGCGCTTGGCGCTGCGATCGACGCCGCCTGCGCCGCTCGCGAAGACGCCGGAGCAAGAGCCGCGGAAGGCCGCCAACGACAATCAGCTGGCCTGGCCATTCCTGCCGTTTCCGTTCGGCTGGTACGCGACGAACTGATGGTTGGAAAAGCGCAACGCCGCGCAAGCGGAATATCATCGCTTGGCGGCGTCCGTTAGGCATTGGGCGCTGAAATCCCCCAACACCTATATGTCTAGGGCGACGCCTAAAGGTTCGACAAAGTTTTACGATTTCCGCGCCGCCCGACCCGCCCAATGCCTTGAAAAATCGCGCGGAAGTCGCGTTGCGCAGAGAATGAGGGCCGAGGGTTTAGGAAGACTTTTGGCAGCTCCGGGCATCGACACTGAACGCGCGCCATGCTCGGCTGCTTGCGCTCTCGCCTGGATCTTCTCGCGCCTCGCCGAATGGCTGTTGTTCTCTGGTGCGGTTCTGACCCAACTCCGGACTGGTCGGGGCAGCTGGATTCGAACCAACGACCTGCAGTACCCAAAACTGCCGCGCTACCAGGCTGCGCTATACCCCGAATGTCCGGCGAGCCCCGTCGATACACGCTTCCCAAAGCGCCAGCAAGCCTTCCAAAGGCGCCAGCAAGCTTCCCAAGAGACCGCCAGGACGGGAGCAATAGCTCCCTTCCCGCCTACTTGCTGCCGAACAGCGGGTGGCCGACGCGGTCGCCGGCGCGGATTCCATATTTCTGCGCCGTTCCCGCCACCACCTCCAGAACGGCCCGCGCGGGCCCCCTGGATGAGATGATCTTTGTCGACATCGGCTCGGTATTTTCGGCGATGCGCAGGATGCGGCCGTCGGCGCGAATGAAGATCATGTCGAGCGAGACGTAGGTGTTCTTCATCCACATCGACACCTCCTGCTCGGGATTGAAGTCGAACAGCATGCCTTTTCCGTCCGCCAGTTCCTTACGGTACATCAGGCCGGTCTGCTTCTCCTCCTCGGTCGTCGCGATCTCGACCGAGAACACCTGCACGCCGTTCCTGGTGACGATCTCGAGCGGCTGGAAGCTGGCGGCGCGGACGGGCGCGCTCGCAACGGCAGAACTGGCGATGACGAGGATGGCGGCAAGCCAGCCCTTCGCAACCGCGAAGACGGCCTTTCGATCGAAATTCATGAATGGCACTCGAGGCGTGGGACTGGACCAGTCCTTACGCGGCAGCCTCCGGAAAAGCCAGAGGCGCGCCGGCCAGCCAGCGCACTCCTGCTCACGATCGCGGGAAATGGATCAGTGGGACGAGACCGGCGATCCCGTCTCGGGATGGATCTCGGCCGCCATCATGCCCTTGGAGCCGGGCCCGAAGCGGACCAGGACATACTGGCCGGGCCGCAACTCGGTCATGCCGAAGCGGCGCAGCGTCTCCATGTGCACGAAGATGTCGGGCGTGCCCTCGCCGCAGGTGAGGAAGCCGAAACCGCGCAGCCGATTGAACCATTTGACCTGGGCCCGCTCCAGCCCGCTGGTCGCCGTCACCGTGACATGGGTGCGCGGCGGCAGCATCTGCGCCGGATGGATCGCAGTCGATTCGTCCATCGAGACGACCCGAAACGCTTGGTAGCCCTTGGCCCGCTGGATGCACTCGACGACGATGCGGGCGCCTTCGTAGGCGGTCTGGAAGCCGTCGCGCCTAAGCACTGTAACGTGCAGGAGCACGTCGGGCCAGCCATTGTCGGGAACGATGAAGCCGTAGCCCTTAGAGGCATCGAACCATTTGATGACGCCATGAACCTCGACGAGGTTGGCGCTGCTCTCACCAAGTCCGGTGAACGGACTGAGAGCGCTGTCGCGACCGCCACCGCCGTGTTCGCCCACGGCGGGAACTCCGACCTTCTTGGACTCAAATCCGTCCGACGACCCCATAACCCCGGACCCCACACATGCCATGCAACCCGCCTGAATGGCGGCGCCGAATCACGCGTCTTTAGAGAATCTTCTCAACTCGACGCGACGCGAATCTTTCGACTCAAAAGATAACACTCCCGGTTGCGACGCATAGACAAAAAAGAGATTCGGCGGAACCTATGAACAGCTTGCACAGCCGCGAATCAAATTGCTGCCTCAATTAGCGACAAAGGGCCCGAGCGTTTCGCCGATGTCGTGGCGGATCACGAGGTCGGCGATGTCGTCCTGCTCCGTCGGCTCGCGATTGACGATCACCAGGCGCGCACCTGATTCCTTCGCCATCATCGGAAAGCCCGCGGCCGGCCATACCACCAGCGAGGAACCGATCGCGATGAAGAGGTCGCAGGCTTGCGACAGCGCGGTCGCGCGCTGCATTTCGTCCTCGGGCATCATCTGGCCGAAGGAGATCGTGGCGGTCTTCACCGGCTCGTCGCATACGGTACAGTTGGGCGCGGCGCCCTCCTCCTCGAAGCGGCGCTTCACCCAATCAAGCGGATAGGCCTGCCCGCATCCGATGCAGCGCGCATACGTGGTGTTGCCGTGAAGTTCGATCACGTGATCGCTCGCGACGCCGGAGGCCTGGTGCAGATTGTCGATGTTCTGAGTGATGATCGCGGGAACCTTGCCGGCGCGGTAGAGCGAGGCGAGCGCGCGATGACCGCGGCCGGGCTTGGCCGCTGCAAAAACCTCCTCCATCGCGAAGCGCCGGCGCCAGGATTCGTCGCGCGCGTCCTGGTTGGCGACGAACTCGTCGAACGGGATCGGGCGGTTGCGCGTCCAAATTCCGCCCGGCGAGCGGAAGTCGGGGATGCCGCATTCGGTCGAGATGCCGGCGCCGGTGAACGGCACGATCCGTTTGGCTTCGGCGATCATGTCGCCGAGGCGCTCGACGCCGCTGCGAAGATCCGATGCAATCAACGCGGCCTCCCGTTTTGCTTTGCCGTTTTTGCCTAGTCGATTGGTTTTTCTGATTTGTTTTTGCGCTAGCTGCAACGTGCGCAAGCGACAAGATTGTTGACGCTGTTATCCACCGCCGTGCAAGGACTGGTCGGCAATTTTTTCCGACCCTCGCTTATCACAATCCTGCAATGCCTCCTCCCCATTGACGCCCCAATCAGAAGCGCCAATGCATGTGTTGACGCGACTCAACGTGATTGCGGCGGCAGTGCTTGAGCTCAGTAGGACACATACTCACGTGCAGAGGGGATTTGACATGACCGAGGACGAACAACGCAAAATCCGCGAACGCGAAGAGATCGCCGCCCGTGTCGCCGCCTTCCGTGCCACCCAGGAAAAATTCAAACGCGAGCGTGACGAGTATTTCGTCTCGACGCTCGACAACGCTCGCAAGGTAGAGCGGCCCTCGCTCTGGCCGTAAACACACCAGATCACCAAACATGAAAAGAGCCCGGAGCGTTGCTCCGGGCTCTTTCGTTTGTTCAGCCTTTACCAGTGACGGTAATAATGGTGGCGGCGGTAGTACGGTCCATCGCCGTAATAGGCGTACGGACCAGGGCCGTAAGCGTAGGCGGGGCGGCCATAGTAGCCATACCCCGGGCCATAGCCGTAGCCATAAGGATGGGACGCGGCGACAGCGCCCGCGGTGATGGCGCCGGCGGCGAGGCCGAATGCGAGGCCCGGACCGATGCCGCGGCCGCGCGCCTCGGCGGGCGCAGGCGCCGCGATCGTGGTCACGCCGACGGCCGCAACGGTAGCCAGAACTGCCAGTGTCTTCCTGATCATAAATGTCCTCCTTCGTATCTCGCACAGACAACGCCCGCGCGTTGCGATGGTTGCGCGTAAGCCTGTGGAACCGAGCTCGGAATAAATGCGATCGTGCATGGAACGGGGACGCATTCCGGGAATTGCATCTTCGAGTGCGGAAGCCTCCGCCATCCGGTTGAGGCAACAGCACGAAAGACCCCGTCAGCATCACCGATGCTGGCGGGGTTTTCAGTTTCATGCACAACATTGGCAATGCGCCACAATTGCTGCCAAAGGGGAGCGCCGAGGAGGATAAAGTGCCGATATCCAAATTGCTGGCCCGTATCCGCAGGCTCGTTCCCAGATCAGGCGATCAGCATTACGACGAGATCGTCCGCAATTTCGGTGTCGGCACGCTGCGCCCGCCGCCGACGCCGATGAGCGACGGCGAACTGGCGCGGGCCATTGCCGAGTTCCTTAGGGAACAGCCGTCGAGCGAGTCCGTAGGCGCCCTCGGCCGGCGGCTCGACCCCACCACCCCGCTTTGAGGTGCCGTTCTTCTGGTCCGGGAACATGCGCTTCGCGCGCACGTTGGCGTAGCCTTCAAGGAGAAAAGAGGCCCCCATGCCCGTTTGGCTCGAAGTCTTGCTCAACCTGTCCGGCTATGCCGGCTTCGTGGCGCTCGCCTCACACGGCACCGCGTGCCCGGGCAATTCCGCCGACCATCAGATCTCCGGCGACGACCGCTAGTTCGCGTGCGGCGCCTGGCCCGCAGTCCGCATCAGCCTGTCGGCCTTGACCGCGACACGCGTGTCCTCGAGTTGCGGCCGCAGCGAGAAGCTGATCACCACGAATGCCAGACAAAAGAGCGTGCCGGCGATGGCGACCCGCCGGTAGGTGTGGCGGTCGCCCTGATAGAAGCTCGGTTCTGAAAAAGGTGTCATGAATTCGTTCTTGGCAAAATTGCTTGTTGGTAAAGTCGCTTATCGCAAAGTCGGATGGTGTCTTCGCCAGACACCTATCGCAAGTGGCGGCAAGCGCAACGCGATTGCGCTTTTAACCTAACCGAATAGGGTTATCGGCTTCGCGGCAAGCTTCCGTTAGGAGTTCGCCAAGCGTCTTCAGAACAAGCGTCTTCAGAACAAGCGTCTTCAGAACTCGGCGAGCCGCTTCAGGCTCGCGCGAAAGCCGAGGCCTTGTGCTAATCCGCTGTCCGGCTTTGTTCCAGCTTCGCCTTCCTTTCGTTCTCGAAGAACGAATCGGAATCGCGGAAACCGGCGCGAAGCAAGCCTAAAGAATTCGTTTGCACGCAAACGAGCGCCGTCGCCAGCCATCGCGCGCTCACATCGCGTCTTCGGATTTCGAGCGCGGTGGCACTTGCGGCACCGATGGCCTGCCTTTGCGCAAGCGCGGGTGCCGATCGTACCAAAACACTTTTGCGATCTCGGCGAACATCTCGAGAAACCAGCACGCATCCATGTCGCGTCTCCCTCGCCTGATCTCGTAGCGAGGACACGCGGACGGGACCGTGCGAAGCATCACGCTGGATTGGTTAGGAAGCGCGTGTCCCGCATCGACACAGAAGGCACGGCTTGTTCTGCATCCGACTCCATTTCGTTCGCAAAGAACGAATCGGAGTCGAGAAGTCGGCGCAAAACGATTCCTAACGATCTGTGAAGGCAGGCGCGACTGCCCGTTATCATCGGCGCAATGCGACGCTAATTACGCGGCTCGCTTCACAGTGTCCTTCCCCGACAGGTCCTTCTCCGAAAAGCATTCGAGGATCTGGATGCGGAGTTCTTCCGCGGCCGGGCCCTCGAGCTTCCTGAGCTGATTCCAGAGCCTGATCACTTCGCGTTGTTTCTCGACAGTCATGGGCACCTCCAAAAGAATGCTCACTTCCAAAACCGATGCCTCACTAGAACAAAATAGGAACAAAAAGTCTAGCCCCTTGCCCGCGGAATTCGCTGGGCACATCGACTTGAGTCTTCCGCGCGCCGGCGCGGTTGCTTTTTGGGTTTTCAACCTTAAGTTCGAGCCACGGCCGGCGGCCAGGCGCTGAAATCCCATCGCCGCCAGCCAAGAAGGCCCCGTGCGAAAGCGCGGGGTTTTTCTTTTGGGGAACGCGCCATCGCCCTTCCCGTTAGTCATTCCGGAGCGAGGGACCGTGACCAGAAAATTCTACGCCGTCGAAGTGGTGCGTCAGATCGAGGAGACCGTGGAGATCATGGTCGAAGCGCCGGACCAGACCGCCGCACATGATGCAGCGCTTGCGCACCTGAAGGCGCGCGGCTCCGAATATCGGTGGCTCAATCCCAAATGCGATCTCGTCGTCTGGCGCGAGCGTCAGGTCGATACGCCGGCGATCATCGACGTGTCCGTGTCGCCAGACTAGCGCTCGGAACGAATTTTTCCGGCCCGCGTTGTCAATTCGAATTCAGTGGTGCTGGCGGCATGTCGCGACGCGGCCGGCCAGCTTGAAGAACCCCGGTCCCTAAGCCCGGGGTTTTTCTTTGCGGGCGACTCCATTCGGAACGGTGGCCCGAACAGCAAAGCAGCCACCCGGGTGTTACGCCGGGTGGCTGCTTTGAGAACTGTCAACGCTCGCCTCTGTTCGCCTCTTAGACCAGCAAGTCAGACCGGCAAATTGTCGGTCATCCCGGGCGGCACTTCGCCTTGCTTGGTCCGTTCGGCGAGAAGCTCCTTTTCGGCCTCGTACCAGAAGGTGTCCATCGTGCCCGCGGGCTCGCCGGCCTCCTTCCAGAGGTGATAGGCCCGGTTTCGAATCTCTTCTTCGCTGAGACCAGTCATGTGATTTCTCCCTTTCGGAAGCAAAGCCTGACGACGCCCTAGAGTTCCCTAAGAGAGTTCCTTATTGGTTCGGCACAAGCAAGCAGTCATTGCAGTACGTCGCGGCAGCACTCCGCGAAAAGGAGGCTCCGCAACGAAACCGCGAACCCTTAGCGAACTCTTAGACGGAGTCCTTGGCCACCTTCAGCGGCGAGGCCTTCACCGACTTGCTCGCCGGCTTCGCCGCGAACTGCATCGGCTCCTTGGTGAAGGGATTGACGCCCATGCGGGCTTCGGTCGCCGGCTTGTTCACCACCGACATCTTCACGAAGCCTGGAATGACGAACTCGCCGGACTCGTTGAGCTCCTTGTAGCCGACCGTCGCCATGTACTCGATGACCGACTTCACGTCGTTCTTCGACAGCTGCGTGCCCTCGGCAATTGCATCAATCAACTGAGTCTTGGTCATCTTCGCCATGTCTGAATTTCCTTCTGTGCGCGCGAGCAGGCTTTGCTCAGGACGCGGTCCAACCGCGCAACGCGCTTCTGATTCATGCTAACTTTCATGAAGTGACGGGGCTTAGAACCCATCGACGCCCAAAACGCAAGCAGGGGGTTCTGCGGGAGCCCGGACGCCGTGGGGAAAGATGCCGCAGCCTGCGCCGTTTTCGCCTTGAACCATTTTCTCCCTGAGGCGTCTAACTCTTTGAAGTCCCCAAGCTTCACCCCCATCAGAGAGCCCCGCTTCCCCCAGGCGGGGCTTTCGACTTTTTCCAGGGACCCGGCCGCGCAATGCCGATCAGGCTGGGCCCCGAGGTCTGCGCCTGGGCCGCGCGGGTGACCGTCACAAGGCAGGTTCTCTTTTCCGGCCATCTCCTGCATAATGCGGCATGGCAAAAACAAAAGTGACCTTCAAAACCGTCCGCATTGCAGACAACGACTGGAAAATCCTGGCGGATTACCCGGACAGCGAACAGCGCGAAATCAAGGGCTTCACCAGCAAGGCAGATGCCGACGACTGGATCAACGGCGACCGCAAGATCGCGTGGCTCCGCTCTCAGGGATACGCCAAATAGCGGATACGCCAATAGCGCGTGCAAGTAACACGCGCCTAAGTTACGCGCGCATCGTGTGACGCCCGTATGGGCATGCGCGCTTAGTCCCTCCCCGCTCCAGATGTTCTTCCCGTGCCGGCGCGTTGTCGAGCAGGCGGCGACGCCCGCGCGTCTATCGCTTACCTGGTCGAGAAACCTGTGGCCGGGCATGTGCCGTTGAGACTTCAGTAACCTAACGCCTCCAAGCTCCTCTCAGTATCGTTGCGTTGGAGTACCCACAGTGCTGGATTTTAACGAGCTGCGTGAACTCGCAGCCGATGTTCGCGTGTTCGTCGACATTGCCGAAGACAAGGCCGAAGCGCTTCGCGCCGTTATCACGGCCTATGACGTGGTGCTCGCGATCTTCCCGGCCGGAGAGGGCATGGGCCTCCACGTCATCAAGGGCGGCGAGATCCTGGACCATATTGCAAAATCGCGAACCCATGCGAGCTACAGCCACACGGCCATTGCGGTTCCCGACCTGGAGCATGCGGAAGTGCTCAAGCACCTGACGGGACCGGCCGACCAGCGCATTGCGGCGTAGAGCGTTTTCTAGCGAAGTCGATGGCGGTTCGCCCGCAGACGAGAATTTTTGCACTCCGGAACACCCTGTTTTAGGAACACGGCTCCTGCGCTCCCGTTGGCCCACGCAACCAACCAGGAGTTTGAGATGAAGAAGCTCATCATTGCGACCGCCGCCCTCGGCCTCATGTGCGGCTCCGCCTTTGCGCAGAACCAGACCGGCCCCGCCGCGCAGACCGACAACATGCAGAAGCCCGGCATGACCAACACGGACAAGGGCACGATGAGGAGCGGCACGACCGGCATGAGCCATGACGGCATGAGCAAGGGCGGAACGGTGAGGCCCGACGCCTCCGGCCAAGGTGGCTCCGGCCCCGGCAGCGATCAGGGCGGTACCAAGACCCGCAGCAACATGAAGTAAGCCGGTTTCCTGTACGGCTTGTTCCCGGCCGCGTCGCTTTCCACAAGGCGGCGCGGCCATTTCATGACGCGGTTTTTTTGAACCTGTCGCGAATGCACTCCTCACAATCCCGCGCGCGCCGGAACGGTCAGGTCTCGCCGCGAGTTGCCCCATCTCCAGCAAGGAGATCGTCATGAGCGTTGAAGGTAAAGTGAAGGAAGGCGCCGGGTTCATCAAAGAAGAGATGAACGAACACGGCAAATCCCCCGAGAGCCAGAAGAAGGCTCAGGAAGGTCGCGACTTGCGCAACGAAGGCCGGATCGAAGACGGCAAGCCGCCAAAGACGACGAAGCCCGGCACCGGTCACTAGATCGCGTTTCGAAACCCCATTTGGTGAAAGCCGCCCCTGGTCATGTCAGGGGCGGCTTTCACGTTCATGACCAGCCGACACGTGCCCACGCGATCTTCCGAAGCTCCGATCTTCCGAAGGTGCGGCCTACAAAGATAGAGGGCGGCTCGAACCATCCAGCGCGATGGCTGGTAGAACGCTTCGGCTGTTGTATGGTCGAACGTTTCTTGTGAGGGGCCGATGAAGATTGCCATTGTTATCGCCGGCTTGATCGTTGTTGCTGCTGCCGTTCTCGTCTCGGTACAGCCCGGCTTCCTGAAGCCTGCGTCTCTGGCACTCGTGAAGAAGTCCGACATTCTCGGCTTTTCGCCCGGAATGACATTCGACGAGACCAACAAGCTGATCACGCAACGTCGCTACCGCTGCCGTCAGCTTCGCGATTCCTACGTCCTTGAATGCGCAGTCGACGGCGCCAAGGTCACGATCTTTGCCGACGACATCGACCCCAAGAATCCGGACCCCAAACATCCCATCTGGCGCGTCAATGCGGAGTTGAGCAATCCGGGGCCCCAAGACGCTGCTTCCAAAGACGCTGCCGTCAAATCGATATCCGACCAGTTCAACGCCCAGCCAACCCGGGACGCCCGGGACGCCCGGGAGGAATGGATATGGACCGTCGGCCGTGGGCTGAAGCTGAGCTACGACGGCGCCGCCTTGAAGCTCGTGGACGAAGCCGAGGAAATCAGGCGTGCCAAGCAGGAAGCAAAGCGCTAGCGAGCGCTCCTGTGGTCGTGCCTTTGATGAATTGCACAGCAGTCTATCCGCCTGAGACATGTCTCATTCCCAGCGCATCCAACAGCCATCTATCGCATCCGCGCAATTGTTCCTTAATGGGTTTCCCGCCTAGATTGCGCTATCCTGAAATGAACGTGGCGGGGCTTGGTGCGGATCTTCGCGGGTGTACAGGCGATGCGCGGGGTCGCTGCGCTGTCGGTGGTCTGCGGACACGCAATCAGTGCGCGACCCGATATGGTCGGGCCGGACCTTGCCGAGGGCGCGCTGACGATCCTTGCGAGCGGCGTCGACATCTTCTTCGTGATCTCCGGCTTCATCATCGCGACCACGGCGGCGGCACAACACAACCCGCTGGATTTCGCTTTCAGACGAGCCCTCCGAGTTTTTCCGCTCTATTGGCTGGTGTTGCTGGCGGCGTTTGTCAGCTCCTCCTGGATCGCGCTGGCACCGGGCGACCGCCCCGCCCTCGACCTCGGAACCATCTTCGCATGGACCTATCCGAACTGGTACCTTGCGCCGGCATGGTCGCTGGCTTTCGAACTGCACTTCTATGTTGCCGTCGCCGTCGTCCTGGCGATCAAGCCGGACCGGCTGTTCGAGATCTTGTTCGCGGGATTCGGCCTGGTCATTCTTGCTCTCGTCTTCGGCCTTGAGCTCGGGATCTACTTCCATCCGCTGGTGCTGGAATTCGGTGCCGGCGTTGTCATCGCCTATCTCCAGAGAAGCGGACGATTGCGCTTTTCGCGCCGCGTCCCAGCCGTTTCCGCGGGCCTGTTCGTGGCCGGCTGGTACTGGATTTTCGTGCACGGTGCGATCGACGCGCAGTTCGCGCGCGTCCTGACCTATGGCCTCGGCGCGGGATTGCTGATCCATGCTGTGGTCGCCGTCGAGATCGAAGGACGATCCTTCTCACGGGTCCTGCAATGGCTCGGCAAGGTTTCGTACTCGCTCTATATCGTCCATTATCTGGTGGTGAAATGGATCGCCAGCTTTGACGGACTGTGGCTTCTGTCGACCGTCGGCACAGTCATCGCCGGCATCCTGCTCTCCATCGGTCTCGCCGCCGCCTTGCACGTCGCCGTCGAGGCACCGATCCTCGATTGGGGGCGCAAGGCAAGTCGCAAGATAAGTCTGATGCGCAGACGCCGAACGATGCCGGCCGTTTCCTGATCATTTCCCGACGCTCGATTCCGGTCGCCGGCCACGAACAAACAAGGAACAAAAAGCGCGAGCCGGCATTGAACCTGAAAAGGAGAGATCGCCATGGCTGACAGGATCGCTGACAACACACAAAAGGATCCGAAGGATTGGGTCTCCGGCGACGACCCGATGACCGGTGCCCAGGAATCCTATCTCAAGACCCTCGCCGAGCAGGCCCACAGGGAGCTCCCCAAGGAGGATCTGACCAAGGCAGAGGCGTCAGAGCTGATCGACACGATGCGCCAGAAGGCCGGGCTCGAGAAATAGACGGCTTCAGCATTTCGAACCACGGGAGATGGGCGGCGGCTGACAGGAAGGCCGCCGCCGATTTTCGCGAAGCGCCAATTTGCGGCAGCGAAACGCCAACCAGAGGCCGTCATGGGCCATTGGAGGCATCGATGCTGGCGAAGAGCACCGCGATCACGCAGTCAACTGCGCGTCACCGTAATTCGCAATTCGCCTCGGATGGGCGAATATCCGGCATCACGGTCATTGCCGGATCACTTCGGCAGACCACGAATTGCCAACTTGGCGACCGTAACAACGACGAAGGCAACCGCCCCGTAAACGATGGCATTCACGGCCCAAGTGATGGCGACGCCCAAGAAAACCGAACTGCCGACAGCTCCCCAGAAAAGGTAAGCTGCAGATATGCCCGGCATCTCCCATGCCATCACAGCGATGGAGTAGTCGGTGAGCTGCTCCATCACGAGCAGCACCGCCGAGACGAGCGCCCCGATTGCCAGTGCGGTGATGAGAACCGATTTCATTGTCTTCAAAGCCCCAACAGACCCATCAGTATCGGAATCATAAAAAAGGCTGCCAGACCGAGGAGGCCTCCTACGGCAACCTTCACCCAACGCCGTTGGATTTTCGGCTCGAGCCACGTCGCCACTTTGACCCAGAGCGCATACGCCCATCCAGCAACAATCGAGCGGATAAGTGAAAACAGAAGCTCGCCTAGAATACTGGCCATAGCGGTTAGTCGCGCCATCGCCGCGAGCAGTTCATCTGCGAACGGCTAAACAACCCTGTCCACCCGTGAGTGAGGTGCCCAGACTCTGCGGTTGGCGTCACCGTTCTGACGGCCCAGTTAGCGCTGGGGCGCTTCGTGAAGGGGCTAGTTTTCTAGCGCTTGAGCACTGCCATCGCAATTCATGCCCGTCGTTGGCGCGCTCGGCGCGGCATCGTGACTGCTGCCATCAGGGTGGCAGCAGCGGTGTGCGACGAGCCCCGCGATGCCGCTCAAATCTGCGGTCAACCAAAGGACATGCCATGAAGTTCGCCTCCACTCGCCTGATCGCCACCGACATCAAAATCATGGTTTCGTTCTACGAAATGGTAACCGGAGCTTCCGCCGAATGGCTCGCGCCGGTGTTCGCCAAGATCGTGACGCCGGGCGCCAACCTGGCAATCGGCGCAGCCGAGACGGTCGCGCTCTGGAAAGAAAACAGTGCCGAGCCCGGCGCAAACCGCACCGCCGTGATCGAGTTTCAGGTTGAAGACATCGATGCGGATTATGAGCGCCTGAAAGACAAGATCACGCTGGTGCATGAGCTGAAAACGATGCCATGGGGCAACAGGACGTTCCAGTTTCGTGACCCCGAAGGCACCGCAGTATCGCTCTTCATGCCGCCGACCGAGGAGGCCGGAAAGCCCCTCGCGGCGCAATAGGGGCGGTGGCGGCAGATCTGCCCTCATAATGTTGCCAGTGGCGTGTGTGCAGCACTGGATTTGCGGTGAAGGTGCATTGAAATTCGCCGGCTGATTTACTTCATCGGCCGGCTTCGCCCTCACGCACACGTGCGCCCGCCCCCTGCCCCTCGCCCCACTTTCCTGCTATCTCCTACCCCCGCCGTCCCGGCCCAAACCAAAAATCCTCCATCCGTTCAAGGGAGCAACAACCATGCGATACCTCCACACCATGCTGCGCGTGCGCAATCTCGATGTTGCGCTGAAGTTCTATCAGGATGCGCTGGGGCTGAAGGAGGTGCGGCGGATCGAGAACGACAAGGGGCGTTTCACGCTGGTGTTCCTGTGCTCGTCGGACGATCTCGAGGCGCTGAAGAAGCAGCCACGGTCGCGCGGCGCGCCGCTGGTCGAGCTCACCTGGAATTGGGACGAGGAGAAATATGGCGAGGATCGCTTCTTCGGCCATCTCGCCTATGAGGTCGACGACATCTATGCGACCTGCGAGAAGCTGATGAAGGCGGGCGTCACCATCAACCGTCCGCCGCGCGACGGCAACATGGCCTTCGTGCGCTCGCCCGATTTGCACTCGATCGAGATCTTGCAGAAGGGCGACCCGAAGCCTCCGCAGGAGCCGTGGTCGTCGATGCCCAACATCGGCCATTGGTAGAGCCTTTCCGCGGGAACCAGCCTTGGCCCTAAACGTTCTCTCTTCGACAATGCAATTGGAGGAGGACGCGATGGGACGCGGAATTTTGTTATGGATGTTGGGTGTGCCGATCCCGGTGATCATCTTGCTGTGGCTGTTCTTCGGCCGCTGATCGCCTGACCAGCTTTGCCCTGCAATGAAAGCTCCGCCTCGGGCGGAGCTTTTTGCATGCCGACCTTTTTGCATGTGGACCTTTCTGCATGAGAGGATCGGCGCAATCGCGCATCGCTCGCGGCGGCGGATTCCGCTATCACCCGCGACACCAAGAAACTCCTGGGGAGGATGATGTGCCGGAGCAAAAGCTGACGATCTGGGGCCGTGCCAATTCGGTCAACGTGCAGAAAGTTCTGTGGTGCCTCACCGAGCTCGGCCTGGCTTATGAGCGCATCGACGCCGGCATGGCCTTTGGCAAGACTCGCGAGGCCGACTATCTCGCGATGAACCCGAATGCGCGGATCCCGACGCTGGTCGAGGGCGATTTCACGCTGTGGGAATCCAATTCGATCATGCGCTATCTCTGCCTCGCGCACGGGCGCGGCACGCCGATCTATCCCGAGGCGCCGAAGCTGCGTGCCAGCGTCGACCGCTGGCTCGACTGGACGCTGTCGATGGTGCAGCCGGTCGACCGCCCGGTGTTCTGGGGCATCGTGCGCACGGCGCCCGCCGAGCGCGACATGATCCAGGTGCAGAAGGATGCCGATGCCGCCGCCGAGGTCTGGGCCATCGCCGACCGCCTGCTCTCCACGCGCCCGTTCATGGACGGCGATGCGTTCACCCTCGCCGACATCGCGATCGGCGCCTATGCGCGGCGCTGGCTCGGCGTCGAGGGCATCACCCGGCCCGCGCAGCCGCATCTGACGCGCTGGCTCGCCGAGCTCGGCAAACGGCCCGGTTTTGCACAATTTGTGGCACCGCCGATGTCGTGAGCGGTGACGCGGCTTAAAGTTCGTTGAGAGCACGATGAATCGGCGTTCTCGCGCCCGCCGCCGGGAGCTAGCGGCTACTGTGCATGGGGTTGTTTTCGCGTTTTTTTGTTTAAGGCCAGCCGCGCTCGAACAGAAGCACGCAGACGATCAGCACAAGGGTGACGGCCGCGGTGGCGAGCCGCGCGGTCCAGCTCAGACCGCGGCCGCTCCACCACAGCAGCGCGCAATACATCACGAATGGAACGATGATCTCGGGCCGCATGATGTCCGGTGGCATGGGGCTTCAGCGCCTGATCGTGGTCTCGACGCTGATCGAGCCGCCGATCTTGACGCAGGTGCCGGTGCTCTCGACCATGTGGAAGCCGCGGCCATAGGCGGCGCAGGAGCCCGCTTTCGCGCTTCCGCCGGCACCCTTCAGCGGCAAGGCCTTGCCGGCCTGTGGGCGCTCCGCAGGCGGAAGACGCAAGGCTTCAGCCGCGGCCGCGGACATGGTCAGCAACGAGATCAGGATGAGGAGCGGCGCACGCATGCGGGCCGTTCTAGCCCGGACCGGCGCCGCGCGCCATCAGGGCGCTTCAGATGAACTTGATGCCGGCCGATTTGCCGCGGCGCCAGACCACCTGGCAGCTCCGCCCGGTCCGCGCATCCCGCGCGAACGCCATCCGGATCACGCCCGGGAGCTGGCTCGTATCCTCGTCCAGCGTGATCTTGGCGCCCGTGGCGGAGATGTCCTGGACCAGGCATTGCCGCGCCGCGAACCCGCCTTCGAGCGTGATCCAGGCGTGCTGCGACAGCGACTTGCGGGCTGCGCGCTTCTTGGGCGGTGGCATCGGCTCAAATTCTCCCAGTCCAGCGCTAGCTCAGGGAACCTAAGAAACCGTTGAATTCGCCCCGACTGATCCTGGGCGGGAGGCTATCATCGGTGCCAAAAGACCGTTCCCGAACGGCTTGCCCAGGGCGCCAAAGGCCATTATAGGTTCGCCCGCTGCAGCCGCCGGGCATGACTCGGGCGGCCAGCGGCCCTGCCCCGAAAAACGGCGGGGCCCTGGGTTTGCTCCCTTCGTCTATCGGTTAGGACGCCACCCTTTCACGGTGGAGAGAGCGGTTCGATTCCGCTAGGGAGCGCCATTATCCGGGCGTCTGGATGACACGGCGAAATCTGCCACCCCGCATGAACCTCGCTGCCCCTCGCCTCCGACCAATGTCCAGACGGAACCGGATGCAGGCCCATGGCGCAGCATAAATCTCCCTCGGACGATCAGGCCGGGATTGCCTCGCCGGCGCCGCCGCCATGGATCCACCGTACGGCAGCTTACGCCCCGGAGCGCCGCGCCAGAATGCTGGAGCACATGGCGCGCGCCAGATCGCGGCCTCGGGCCACGGCTGCGCCGGAGCCGTCGCCTACGGCCGGTGCGAACATACTCGCTGACGCCTGCGGCTACGCCGTCCTGTTCGGCATCATCGCGCTCCTGTTTCAGTCGCGCGTTCCGCTCTACCTCGGCGCCTTCCTCTTCTTCACCGATGGCGAGCGCATCGAACTCGCTCTTGGAAAGATCGGCATTCGTCTCGAGCCCGGCACGATCGGGGCCGACATCATCAAGGGCTTCGTATCCCTGTTCGGATGGTTCGCGCTGCTGGCCTCGCTGAAAGCGTCCGTCCCCGATTGGCTCGCGGCATGGATGCTTCCGGACGCATCGTGGTCCTTGCTCGCCGGCATCGCGCTTCTGCTCGCCATCGTCGAAGCGTTCGCAACGCGCGCGATGCGGCATGCATTGCCGTGGTTCGGACTTGAGAGCCGACCGGACAGCCTGGCTTGCGCGACGATCAAGTTCGTCATGGCCATTGGCGTGCTGGCTCTGCTGGTGCTGCTCGGATGACGCGATCGTGAGGTCACGGGCCTCATAATCGCGGCGCTATGCCGCCCGTCCCGATCCGCGCATTTACCAGAAATTTACCCCTGCTCGTGAGCGCCGGTATCATTTGCTTAGAATTTGGCTGGTACCGTGGAATTACGGAAAGCCTCCGAAACACGATTGGCGCCCATGTCCGTCGCAGAGTTCCTCAGACAGCGTGCCGTGCAAGTCACCGTGAGTGGCAGCTACTCGCTGCCGCGCTGGTACGATTGCGAGGGCAAGCTGCGTACCTTCGCCTGCCGCACCAGCCGCGTGTCACCGTTCCGCATGATGGTCGACGTTCCCGTGGTCGGAAAGGTCGGCGAGCGCGTGACATCTTACTTCCAGGATTTCGGCGAATTCCAATGCACCATCAGCGCGACGCTGAAATTGGGCTTCCTGATGGAGCTCGAGATGACGCGGGCCCGGCGCGCCTGGATGTCGGAAAAGCTGACCTGGCTCGAGAAGAAGCAGAAGGACGCCAGCGTCCAGGAGCTGCGGCGTGACGCCCGCTTCGTTCCGCAGGTCGCGCACACCTTCCTGACGCTCGCCGACGGCAGCACCCATGCCTGCTTCATCATCGACGTCTCCACGGCCGGTGTCGCGATATCCTGCGAATACGACCCTCCAGTGGGAACTCCGCTTGCGGTCGGCGCTTGCGTCGGGCGCGTGATCCGCAAATTCGAAAACGGCTTTGCGGTCAAATTCGCCGAAAAGCAGTCGCGGGACGACGTCGTCCGGCTGATCGTCCGCTCGCCCATGCTGCAATCGGCCTGATCCTCCGGCTGCGCCGCCCTATCGCAGCCCTATTTCGAGATAAGCTTTTGAAGGTCCGCGTCTCGTGCCGTGGACCATCTGCAGACTTGCGATCGGGGGACCGAATGGCAGTCGAGAAAATTACGGTCGAAAAGATCAGAGTCGAAAAGATCACCTGGGACAAGGTCGGCCGGGTCACCGAGCCCGGACGCTACATGTACACCTTCGGCTGGCTCACCATCACCGCCGGCGATCTCGATATCTGGAAGCAATATCCGCAGGCCGCGTTCACGCTGATGGCGCAGCATTTCGAGCCGAACGCATCCATCGGCGAGGAATTCCATCTCGGCGCCTTCGACGTCGCGCCCGACACACCGCCGCCGTTCACCACGCATTGAGACAGTCAAACCGGGGCTGGGGATCGGCTGGAACTCAGGCCGCGACGGGAACGCGTGGCATGGGCGTTGCTTTACCATGGCCATGACTCACATCCCCGCTGTCGATCAGGCCTTCCTGCTGTTGCTCATCGTGTTCTGCCTTGGCACGTGCCTCATACGCGCGTTCTGGGAGCTGGAGCAGGTCCGGACACGCCGGATCGCATCATCCTCCCGCGCGACGAAGCGTGACTAGACCGGCCCGACCGGCCGCGCGTCGGCCGGACGGGACGATCCCGTCTCTGGACTTGGCGCGGCGACACGTGCATCGTGAATCGAAGAAACCTGCACATTGCCTTGATCTGACTTACCAATCGCGATCCGATGACGGGCGCGCGACCGTTGTCATGGATGACGAGGTGGTTCTGTCATGCAATTGATTGCCCTCTGTATTCTTCACCTCGGCGACTGTCCTGATGAACGCAGGCTGTCGCGCTTGTTAAGAGACGCGACAGCTAGCGCATGACACAAGGTCGCATCGGTGAATGTAGATAAGCGGATCAAGGGAACCTATTTTCGGCGCCGATGTACCTGATTGAAGCGTTACCCACCGTCATCGGAACGGCCGCCATCGCCCCGGCGCTGCTGATGCTGTGGCTTGTCATTGCCGCCGAGGAACGCCCGGGACCGCCGGCCCAGGTCTGGACAGCGTTCCTGCTCGGTGCGGCCAGCATTTCGCTGCTGGGCCTAGCCCGCGCCCCTTTCGCCAGGATGGTCGCGGCCCCGGATGACCCGTGGGCGGCGCTGGCCATGCATTCGATCTTCGGGGTCGCGCTGCCGGAGGAAGCGGTCAAGGTGATCGCCATCGTGCTGGTCGCCTCGACCAAGCGGCGGACCTTCGCCAATCCGATGGACACCGTCGTCTATGGCGCCGCGGTGGGCCTGGGCTTCGCCGCCTACGAGAACCTCGCCTATCTCGTCCAGCACGCCGAGATGTGGCGCTCGCTGGCCGCGTTGCGCAGCGTGCTGACCGTACCGTTCCACGGCGCGCTCGGCATCATCGCCGGCGCCTATCTGACCATCGCGCGCGCCGGCACGGCGCTGGGTGCGAACCGCCATCATCGCGACTGGGCCCGTCTCTCCAGCCGCCTGCTGATCTTCGCAGGCCCGCTCGCCCTGCATTCGGCGTTCGACTTCCCCCTGCTCACACTCCAGCGCATGCCGGATCTCGATCCGACGCTGCGGATGTGGCTGGGCGGCGCGAGCCTGCTGATCGGCTTCAGCTCGATCGCCTTCGCCATCCGCCTGGTGCGGCGCGTCGCGCGCCATCACGCGCCCCGGACTGACGTTGCGCGCGAGCGCCTCAGCCAGCTCCGCCGGATGTGGGCGTTGCTGCTCGCGGGCGGCGGCGTCGGCTTTCTCGGTCTCGCCTTCGTGCTGACCTCGATCCATCACTGGCTCATCAACCCCGAGCGCAATCTGACGCTGGCCCTGATCCCGATCGGCTTGGTTTCGATCCTGCTCGGCCTCGCACTTCTGATCGTCACGACCGCGATCTATGTTCTCGGCCGCAACCGCATCCGCACCAGCGGCGAAGGTTTTTCGTCGGCGCACGGCGGCGGCTGAGCCGCGGGTGGCAAGCGCGGTGTGCGCGTACTAGACTAGATTGAACACACACTTCTCGATCCGGAGCTTGCCAATGACATCGCCTGAGGATTTTTCCCGGCTGCAATCCGCCATGAGCCGGACGGTCAAGGCACATTGGAAGGCCTTCCTGTTCGAAGGCATCCTGCTTGCAGTGCTCGGCGTTGCCGCGCTGATCCTGCCGCCGCTCGCAAGCCTTGCGATCGCGATCTTCCTCGGCTGGATGTTCCTGATCAGCGGCATCGGCGGATTGATCGCCACCTATTGGGCGCGCAGCACGCCGGGCTTCTGGTGGTCGCTGATCTCGGCCGCGCTCGCCGTGCTCGCAGGCATGCTCCTGCTGGCGCGGCCGATGCAGGCCATCCTGACGCTGACCATCGTGCTCGGCGCCTATTTCCTCGCCGAGGGCGTCGCCACCATAATGTACGCACTGGAGCACCGCCGCGAGCCGGGCGGCCGCTGGTCGTGGCTCCTGATCTCGGGCCTCCTCGACATCGCGATCTCGTTCATGGTGATCACGGGATTGCCGAGCTCGGCCGAATGGGCGATCGGCATCCTCGTCGGCATCAACTTGCTGTTCGGCGGCGCCTCTTTGATCGGCATGGCGCTGGCGGCACGCAAAAGCAACAGTTAAGGCGCCCCGTGGCCATCCCGTCCATTGGGGGGTGACAACCCGCCGATCGCGCGCTATATGACGAGCCATGATCACCCTCGTCACCAGCTATTTTTGGTACTTTAGCTACGACAGCTCGCTGGCGGCAGGAGGATCGCGCTCAATCTGAAACATTGCAGCAAACGTCCGAACAAGCCGCCAGACCTGGCGGCTTTTTTATTGGCCGGCAGGGTCTCAAAATAATAGGAGCCCGCCGTGCTGAGCACGACCGACGATCTTCGTATCCGCGAACTGAAAGAGCTGAGCACGCCCGAAGAGGTGATGCGGGAAGTCCCGCGCACGCTCACGGCGACGCGCGTGGTGATGGCGGCACGCAACGCCATCCATGCGATCCTCAATGGCCAGGACGACCGGCTTCTGGTCGTGGTCGGCCCCTGCTCGGTGCACGATCCCAGGGCCGCGCTCGAATATGCCGAGCGCCTCGCGAGCTTGCGCGAAGAGCTTGCCGATCAGCTCGAAATCGTGATGCGGGTCTATTTCGAGAAGCCACGCACCACGGTTGGCTGGAAGGGCCTGATCAACGATCCTGATCTGGACGGCAGCTTCGACATCAACAAGGGCCTGCGGCTGGCGCGCAACGTGCTCTCGGCGGTGAATAATCTCGGCCTGCCCGCCGGCACCGAATTCCTCGATATGACGACGCCGCAATACATTGCGGACCTCGTGTCCTGGGCCGCGATCGGCGCGCGCACGACCGAAAGCCAGATCCATCGCGAGCTGGCCTCCGGGCTGTCCTGCCCGGTCGGATTCAAGAACGGCACCGACGGCAATGTGCGGATCGCGGCGGACGCGGTTAAGTCGGCCTCGAATCCGCATCATTTCATGGCGGTGACCAAGCTCGGCCGCTCGGCGATCGCCTCAACCGCGGGCAACGAGGATTGTCACATTATCCTGCGCGGCGGCAGCACGCCGAACTACGATGCGGCAAGCGTCGCGGCGGCCTGCAACGATCTGGCGAAAGCGAGCGTCGCACCGCTCGTGATGGTCGATGCGAGCCACGCCAATTCGAGCAAGAAGCCGGAAAACCAGCCGCTTGTGACGGCCGACATCGCCAAGCAGATTTCCGGCGGCGAGAACCGCATCATGGGGGTGATGATCGAGAGCAATCTCGTCGCCGGACGCCAGGATGTGGTGCCGGGCAAGCCGCTCGCCTATGGCCAGAGCATCACGGATGGCTGCATCGACTGGGCGACCACGGCAACCGTGCTCAAGCAGCTCGCTGACGCGGTCGAGATCCGGCGCAACACCAAGCGCGCAGGACTGCACGAGCGCTCCGCCTGACCGAACGATTGCGGGCGGGGTGAGGCTGTCGCACCCTGCCCGCCGTTGTGGCGCCTAGCAGCCGCGGCAGATGCTCTTGATCTTCTTGTCGAGCGCCTGATTTTCCTTGCTGAGGGGATCGTTCGGGTCGCTCAGGTTCTTCTCATTTGGCACGTCGCCGGCGCGCGGCTGCCGATGACCGACGGGCGCAGGCGGCAAAGTACCCGCCGATTGTCCCGA
The DNA here is from genome assembly GCF_055807435.1 of Bradyrhizobium sp. Ken51. Classification (NCBI taxonomy): domain Bacteria; kingdom Pseudomonadati; phylum Pseudomonadota; class Alphaproteobacteria; order Hyphomicrobiales; family Nitrobacteraceae; genus Bradyrhizobium; species Bradyrhizobium sp. Ken51. The sequence continues at coordinate 71,770 of NZ_JBVVPB010000002.1, forward strand.
GGTCGTCGATCCCTTGCTTCCCGTCTGCGCGAAGCCGGCGCTGCCGAACACCGTCAGAAGGGACAGTGCCAGGATGATGCTTTTCATTTTGCTTCTCCATTCCTCGAGCCAGCATCTCCATCACGACCAATCAGGTCTCGGGCGGATAGAGGTGAACGTCGCCGCAATAATCCACGATACGATAGCGCGTTTCTTGATCTGCATCACGCGCATCAGGTGCGGTATTTTGCATCGGCAACACGTAATTCGGCCCCACCGGCGACTTGCCGGCGCCGCCGGGAATGTCGATGACATAGTCGGGCTGACACAGTCCGGACACCCGTCCGCGCAGCTGCCGCATCAAATTCTGGCCCTCGGCGAGCGTCGTTCGCAGATGCGACGTGCCGGGCGCGAGATCGCCGTGATGCAGATAATAGGGCTTGATCCGGCATTCGACGAAAGCTCGCATCAAATCCGACAGAGCGGTCAAATTGTCATTGACGCCGCGCAAAAGCACGGACTGGCTCACCATGGGAATCCCGGCATCGACCAGCCGCGCGCAGGCGGCACGCGCCGGCCCCGTCAGTTCGCGCGCATGGTTGGCATGCAGCGCCACCCAGGTGGTGGCGCCTTCGACCTTGAGCGCAGCCACCATCTCCTCGCTGATGCGCGCGGGCTCGGCCACCGGCACGCGGGTGTGAAGGCGGATGATCTTGACGTGATCGATGCCGGCAAGATCCGCCATGATCTCGCTCATCCGCCGCGGCGACAACATCAGGGGATCGCCCCCGGTCAGGATCACCTCCCAGATCTCGCTGTGCGATCGGATGTAGTCGATCGCCGCGCGATAGGCGCCGTCCGAGAGCGCGTTCTCCTTGCCGGGTCCGACCATCTCGCGGCGGAAGCAGAAGCGGCAATAGACCGCGCAGACGTGAACGAGCTTGAACAGCACGCGGTCAGGATAGCGATGCACGATCCCGGGAACCGGCGAGTGCGAATGATCGCCGATCGGATCTGCGTTCTCGCCCGGCTGCATCTCCAGCTCCGCGGCAGTCGGAACGAATTGCCGCGCGATGGGATCGTCGGGATCGGACCTGTCGATCAGGTCAACCAGTGCGGGGGTGATCGCAACCGCATAGCGTGCGGCAACGCGACCGAGCGCCGGCAGAGCCGTGGCCGGCGCCAGCTGCTCGACCACAAGTTCGGCCGGCTCGCGCAATGTGCGTGCAAGATTGCTCTTCGTCATGTCTCGCTTAACGTTTCATTTGCAGGCGGCGTCCAGACGACCTGATCAATTCGCGACGCGCCGCTTGCCAGCATCACCAGCCGGTCGAAGCCGAGCGCGACGCCGCTTGCCTCCGGCATCGCCGCGACCGCGGCCAGAAAGTCCTCGTCCAGCGGATAGGCTTCGCCGTAGCGGCGCTGCTTCTCCGCCATGGATTGCGTGAAGCGCTTGCGCTGCTCGTCGGCGTCGGTCAGTTCGCCAAAACCGTTGGCGAGCTCGACACCGCAGGCATAGACCTCGAACCGCTCGGCAACGCGGGGATCGCCCGCCTTCACGCGCGCCAGTGCCGCCTCTGGAGATGGGTATTCGAACAGAATGGTCAAACGGCCCTGCCCCAGATGCGGCTCGACATGCTCGACCAGAATCTTGCTGAAGATGTCGGACCAGGTGTCGTCCTCGGCCACCCGGACCTTGCGGGCAGCTGCCCGGGCGAGCGCGGCGCGGTCGCCCTCGCCGCCGGAAATGGTCGCAAGCAGGTCGATTCCCGCAAACTGCTCGAAGGCGCCGGCAACCGTCACAAGCTCCGGCTCGGCGAAGGGATCGGCGGTCCTGCCGCGGAAGGCGAAGGTGCCGATACCGGTCGCCTGGGCCGCGCGGGCGATGAGGACGACGCAGTCGGCCATGATGGCGTCGTAGGGGGCGTCTGCCCGGTACCATTCCAGCATGGTGAATTCGGGCAAATGCAGGTCGCCGCGCTCGCGGTCCCGGAACACCCGGGCGAACTCGAAAATCCGGGTCTCTCCGGCCGCCAGCAGCTTCTTGCAGGCGAATTCCGGCGAAGTCCGCAGATATCGGCTCACACGGCTGCCGTCGGGTCGCATGATCTCCGTCCGGGGGGCGTGCAGGTGGGTCTCATTGCCGGGGGAGACTTGGAGAACGGAGGTTTCGACCTCGACGAAGCCCTCCTCCGCGAAAAATCCCCGTAGAGCCCCGGTGATGGCCCCCTTGGCCTGCAGGAATGGCCGGCGGTCGAGATGCCGCGAAGGCGACCAGTACGGCGACATCGGCTTGTCCCCAGCCATTAGCCGGCCGCCCCGCAGGCCAGCAAAATGCTGGCATCCAACGGCAAAACCAGTATGTTGCGGCCCGAAACAGGTGCCGCGGTCTGATTTGGGGCCCCAGGTCCCCCATCAATTTGACCACGTCCTGGCCCGAGCCGGGCCAAGCAAGCAGGAAATACAGCTTTGAGAGTCATCGCCAGTTCTATTCGCAAGGGCAACGTGATCGAGCAAGACGGCAAGCTATATGTCGTCGTGACCGCCGAGAACATCCATCCCGGCAAGGGCACCCCGGTCAGCCAGATCGAAATGCGCCGAATCTCGGACGGGGTAAAGATCTCCGAGCGCTACAAGACCACCGACCAGGTCGAGAAGGCCACGATCGAAGAGCGCAACTTCACCTATCTCTATGAAGACGGTGACGGTTTCCACTTCATGAACCCGGAAACCTATGACCAGGTCCAGGTGTCCAAGGACGTCATCGGCGACGCCGCGGCCTATCTTCAGGAGAGCATGACCGTCAAATTGTCGACCCATGACGTCAACGTGGTATCGATCGCGTTGCCGCAGCGCGTGACGCTGGAAGTGGTCGAGACCGAGCCCGTGACAAAGGGCCAGACCGCTTCCTCGTCCTACAAGCCCGCGATTTTGTCGAACGGCGTGCGCACCACGGTGCCGCCGCACATCGCCGTCGGCACCCGAATCGTCGTGATGACCGAAGACGGCTCCTACTCCGAACGCGCCAAGGACTGACGGGGCCAAAGCGAGCGCAACAGGTGCCGCCGGGGGGCGAGACAGTGGTTGGGAAAAGTTTCCGCTTCGTCTCGCAACTTCTGGCGTCGCTTTCGCTCCTCATTGCCTCTCCGCTCGCTGCGGATGAGTTCCGCAGCCCCTCGCTCACGGCGCTGCGCGTCGATTGGCGCGCGGCGCTCGACCAGCTCCGCACCGAAATCAACACCCATCCACGGGCCGCGGACGATTTCATCTTCGCCCCCCGTCGTTCGGTGCCGCGCTACGATCCACGTGCAATGCCGGCGCTGGTGCAGCTCAACGCGATCTCTTCGCAATTTTTCACCGGCATCGCCCGCAGCTCCGTGCCCGTGCTGCTGCCGTTCGACACAGCCGCTTATTTCGAAGCACGGCGCAATGGCGCGCCGACGACCCTCGCGCTGTCGCGCTACCAGGCCGACTTCAGTTCCGTCGACATGTTCGATGCCGGCCCCGCCGGCTACAGCGCGACCTTTTCGTTCGAGCCTGGCGCCGGAGACGGCATGCCGAGCCGGGTGTTCGCAAGGCCGGTCGAGGTGCAGATCACGGGTTCTGCGCTCGTCTATGACATTGCCGATCCCTCGGGCGGCAAGGGCGACCCGGTCAAACCGCTCGCGGCGCTCTACCCGGACCTGCGCAAGTTCATCAGGGAAGGCTATGTGCGCTACGCTTTCACCCGTTTCGGCGTCGCCTATGTAGTGTCGATCCAATGCCTCGATAGCGTCGCCAAGCCGCGGCGACTTGCCTGCAAGGAGGCCTATCCGGTCGCCGAACGCTTCCTGAAGGCGCTGCGCGTGGCCGGCGGCCAGCGCATGCGGCCGCTGACGGACATCGCTTCCAACATTCTCGATCGTCCCGGGGCACGTTCCCCGGACTTCACCTACCGGCCGAGCGGCGACATCATCCCGAACACCGGCTATCGCAAGCAGGGCGGCCATCCCGACTTGATGGCCTACGCACAGATCCGCTTTCCTCTCGATAAGGCGCCCGCGTTCGTACACTCGCAATCCTATGCCAAGCGCGACAAGATGGAGAGCACGACCGCCTATCCCTGGCGGGACAATTTTTGCGAGTCCCGCAGTTTCGAGGTCTGGCAATGCGGCGGCGGTTATGGCCATCAGGGCGAGGACATCCGCGCGGCCGAGTGCCCGCCGCCCGGTGAAGGCCGCCAAGCCTGTGATCCCAAGCAGCGCGCCGTCGTCGCCGTGCGGGATGCGAGGGTCATACGCGCCTCCAAGGACCAGGCCGTGACGCTGCAAATCAACAGCCGGACCGAGCACATCCGTTTCCGCTACATGCATATGAACCCGCAGGCGCTGAACGCAGATGGCCTGCTCAATGGCCGCATCGTATCGGAGGGCGAGAAGATCGGCGTGGTCTCGAACTATCTCGACCATCCCGCCGGCACCTCGATGCACCTGCATTTCGACGTGCAGGTGTTCACTCGCGACGGCTGGATCTGGGTCAGTCCTTACGTCACGCTCGTCTCGGCGTACGAGCGCCTGATCCGCGCCCGCGGCCGCGAGGTCGGCCCGGAGATCGCCGGCACGCCGCAGCCCGTGGCGCATGCGCTACCGGAGGACGTGCTCAAGCCGGACCTGCGCGAGGGATCGGGCGGCGACGAGAACTGACGGCTTGCTCCTTCCATTGCCAGGCAGTGCAACAGCGTGTTTGTCGCACACACCGCCCGCTGGAAGGCCGAAGGAACTGGGTTGATGAGTGTCGGACTGATTGGTCTTCTCGACGATATCGCGGCGATTGCGAAGGTTGCGGCAGCCTCGCTCGACGATGTAGCGGGCCAGACGGCCAAGGCGGGAGCAAAGGCGGCTGGCGTGGTCATCGATGATGCAGCCGTCACGCCGAACTACGTGATCGGCTTTGCCTCGAAACGCGAACTGCCGATCGTGGGCAAGATTGCGGTCGGGTCGCTGCGCAACAAATTGCTGATCCTGCTGCCGATCGCCCTGTTGCTTGGTTATTTCCTTCCCGCCGCCGTCACGCCGCTGCTCATGCTGGGCGGCGCCTTTCTCTGCTACGAGGGTGCCGAGAAGGTGCTCGAGGCCGCAATGCCGCATGATGCGCACCACCACGAAGCTCAGTCCCAGCCGATTGCATTGAATGCGCGGTCGGTCGAGGACGAGAAGGTTGCGAGCGCGATCAAGACGGATTTCATCCTGTCGGCGGAGATCATGGCGATCACGCTGGCAGCCGTGCCGGCGGGCAGCATCTGGACGCAGGCGCTCGTGCTGGCGCTCGTCGCCATTTTCATCACAGTTGGTGTCTACGGCGTGGTCGCCCTGATCGTGAAGGCGGACGATGTCGGCCTGGCCCTTGCGCGGTATGACGGCGCTTCGGTCATTGGCAGCGCAATCCGCTTGCTTGGACGTGCGCTCGTCCGCGGCATGCCTGCCTTCCTGGCGGTGCTGAGCACCATCGGCACTGCGGCCATGATCTGGGTCGGCGGCGGCATCATCCTGCACGGCATCGAACAATACGGCCCACCGGCGATCGGCCAAACGGTCCATGCCGCGACCGAGGCTGCCGCGCACCTCCTTCCGTCCATTGCCGGCATCGTCGAATGGTCGGTCGAAGCAGCCATCTCAGGCGTCATTGGGCTCCTTGTCGGCGCAGTTGCGATACCGGCCGTCACATACGGTCTTTCACCGCTATGGAAACGTGTGAAGCGATCGCAGCCCACCTGAACAAGAGCCGCTTCGGATTGCGAGTGCCGGCTACTCCAGCAACGTCGTGAGTTGCGCGCCCTCGTCGGCCACGAACACCGCGATCAATTCCGCCGGCTCCGTGGTGCTGGCATTGGCCGAAACCAGATGGGTCGAGCCGGGCGGCTCGAAGAAGGACTGGCCGACGCCGAACGTCTCGACCGGGCCGCCGCCGAGCTGGGAGCGGATCTCGCCCTTGGTGATGTAGGCGGTGACGGATCCTGCGTGACGATGCGGCCGCGAGAACCCGCCGGGACCGTAGAACACGCGCACGATGGTGACGCGCTTGCCCGGTACGTTCGGCAGCGCGTAGGAGCCGATCGGTTCGATCTTGTCGAGCGGCGAGCTTTCGGCGGCTGTGGCGCAGAGCGGCGAGAGTGCGCCGGATATGGTGTCCATCGTCACCGGCAGCGCCTTGCCAATCGCAAGCGCGCAGGCGAGCCCTCCGACGACGGCGATCGCCATCGAGCGCGATGGCAACGGGCGTGGTGTGGTGGGCAGACTCATCGCTGTCATCATGATCTCCCTTCGTTGCAATCAGGATGCCGCTGCATTCGCTGCGACCGGCCGCTTCGCCGGCGTCCAGCGAAACGCCGCACCAAAACGGTTCCAGACGTTGATGGAGGCGACCGCCGAGGTCAGGTATGTCAGCTCGGTCTCCGAGAATTCACGGCTCGCCTCGGCGTACACGTCTTCGCCGACGCCGTCGGGCAGGCAGGTCAGCGCCTCGGTCCAGGCCAGCGCGGCACGTTCCCGCGCGGAAAAGATCGGCGCCTCGCGCCAGACCACGACCAAATTGAGCTTGTCCACTGGGACGCCGATCCGCTCCGAAAGCAGGATGTGATGCTGCAGGCAGAAGGCGCAGCCGTTGATCTGCGATGCGCGCAGCTTGACCAGTTCGAGAAGCTGCTTGTCGAGGCCGGCCTTGGCCGCGACCCGGCCGAGCGCCAGCACCAGCTCATACGCGTCGGGCGCGATCTTCTTGAAATCCTCGTATTCGCTGCGGGCGTGTGACATTGCCGTTCACCTCGTGGTATTGTAAGAGTGCTGATACATTATAAGAGCACTTATATGACGCGCAAGCCGCCTGATATCACGAGATCGCAACCGCGGCGGCAGGCAGCCACTGCCGCCCCGGCGGTTCGGGTGCCAGCGCCAGGGGAAGGCAAGCGCGGCGAACAAGGCTATCTCGGCTATCTGCTGCGCCAGGCCCACGCCGCAGTCCGTCTGACGATGGAGCGGTCGCTGGCCGATCTCGGTGTCACCTCACCGCAATTCGCGGTGCTGACCATGCTCAATGCCTATCCGGGACTGTCAGGGGCCGACGTCGCCCGCCTCACGTTTCTGACGCCCCAGACCGTCGGCGTCATCATCCGCAATCTCGAACGTGACGGTGCGATTGTGATGACGCCCCATCCCGTCCACGGCCGCATCCAGCAATGGACGCCGACGCCGCGCGGCGCGACGCTTTTGAAAGCGTGCCGGGAACGGGTGATTGCGTTGGAGAAGCGCCTTGCGGTCGGGCTCGATGCCAGGGCCGAGGCAAGCATTCGCCGCTGGCTCGCAGGCATCGCGGCCGATTTGCAGGAGGATTAGGCGAAGCGCGTTCGCCGCTGACGGGTCCTAGTCGCCGCCTCCTCCATCGCCGCAGCCGCCACCGTCCGAATCCGGGAAGTCACTTGCGGCGCCGTTGCCTCGAATACCGCGCCCAAAGTTCTCCGCAAGGATCATCAGGATGACGACGAACAACCCGGCGCCGAACGGCCAGGGATTGGCGCGGATGATGTCGAACAGCTCCTGCATTCACGCATTGTGCGCAGACGGAAGCGAATCGACCGTAAAGCGACAGGCTCAAAATTGGGGATACCCGACCCATTGCAGGCGCGCCCTACCCGCCCTTCAACACTTTCTTAACCTCGCCATCAGGCCAGGTCTCGCCCGCTGCAATCACCCGCACGCGGCTTTGATCGGCATCATTCACCAGCTCATGCGAACTCACCCGATCGCCGCTTCGCTCCAGATGCAGATCGGTTTCGGGCTTCCAGCTCAGCGTGGTCGCGAGATCGCCGGGAAAGATCTGCCATAGCGATCCGTCGTCGAGCTCGACGACATGGCTTTCCGCATGCGCGCGTATCTTCATTCCACCCCGAATCCTCGATGAACGGACGGCGGGCCCCGACGATCGGCCGGGCCCCAACCCATCAGTCGTTGTCGTGATGAATCACGGTCTTGCTGCGATTGCCGAATTCGTCTTCCTTCTTGATCACCGTGGTGCGGTCGGCGGGTTCGCGCTCCTTGATGACGGTGGTGCGGTCGCGATCACGGTCCCGCTCACGATATTCGTGAGACTGTCCGACCGTCACGCCGGCACCGACCGGACCGACGTGAACGCCGACTTCGTCGGCAAACGCAGGCGCGGCGATGGCCGTGACCATGGCGGCGGCAAACAGATATTTCCTCATCTTCTCCTCCTCTAATTTGGTGCTGGGGGAATGCGGGAGTGCGACAGTTTGTTCCGGGGAACGCGTGCCTGCGTCTCTTCCTCTGGTTCCAGGAACCGGGTCACAGCCGCCATGTTTCCCGCTAGAATGGGCCCATGAAACACGCTGATTCCATTGCCTCCCGCAGCCGCCGCGCTCTGCTTCGATCCACGCTCGGCGCGGCCGCACTCGTCGCAATCCCAACGCGCATCCTGGCCGCGCCTCCAGGCTTCGAGGAATGGCGCGAGGGCTTTCGCGCACGTGCAATGGCCAAGGGCATCTCCGCTGCGACCTGGCAGCGCGCGATGGCGCGGGTCGAGCCCGACATGAGCGTGTTCAAGCAGATGCGCAACCAGCCCGAATTCCATGAGCAGGTCTGGCAATACATCAACCGCCGCGTCTCCGACTGGCGCATCATCAACGGCAAGATTGCGCTGAAGAACAACGAGGCGCTGCTCGCGCGCGTCGAGCGCGATTTCGGCGTCGAGCGCGGCACGCTGCTGGCGCTGTGGGGCGTCGAGTCCGCCTATGGCGATCCGCTGGTGCAGCAGAACCACATGACGCCGGTGTTTCCCTCGCTCGCCGCCCTCGCCTGGAACGAGCCGCGCCGCAAAGCCTATTGGGAAACCGAGCTGATCAACGCACTGCGCATCGTCGACAAGGGCTGGAGCACGCCGGAGCAGATGCAGGGCTCATGGGCCGGCGCGATGGGGCATTCACAATGGATGCCGGAGGTCTGGCTCAATGTCGGCATCGACTACGATGGCGACGGCAAGGTGTCGCCGTTCGGCAAGCCCGACGACGCGCTGGGCTCGACCGCAAAATATCTCGTCAACCGGGGCAAATGGCACCGCGGCGAGCATTGGGGCTACGAGGTGCGCGCGCCCGGCGAGATGAGCGGCACCCGGACCTATGCGGCTTGGCAGGCAGCCGGCGTCACCCGCGCCGACGGCCAGCCATTCCCGCAAGCCTCCGCATCCGCGCAAATGTGGACCCCGGTTGCGGGCGGGCCGACGTTTCTGCTGGGACCGAATTTCAACGCGGTGAAGAGCTACAATCCCTCGATGAACTATGCGCTGGCGATCTGCCATCTCGGTGACCGCTGCCTCGGCGCGCCGCCTTTCATCCAGCCATTCCCCGGCTCCGAGCGCGCGCTGACGCTCGCCGAGGTGCAGGAGATGCAGACGCGGTTGACCAAGGCGGGCTTTGACACCGGCGGCACCGATGGCCGTGTCGGCAATGACACCATGAAGGCAATCAAGGATTTTCAGCAGCGCGCGGGCATCACGCCCGCGGACGGCTATGGCGGGCTGAAGGTGCTGGCGAAGCTGCGCCAGGGGTCGTAGGCGGGGGTCGTAGGCAGGCTCAGTGCCTGTACTGCGGCTCCTCCGCATCGAGCTGGCGACGGATTGCGGCGAGATGCAGCCGGGCGGATTCGGAATCGCCCTCGCGCATCTGCCTGTACGTCTCGGCCGCAATGGCGGGATCGACCGGCAGTACCTGACGCCCCGTCGACATCGCCAGCACCTGCACCTCGGCAGCACGTTCGAGATAATAGAGATCGTCCCAGGCTTCCGCGATGGTCGGTGCCAGCACCATCACGCCGTGATGCTTCATGAAGACGATGTCGGCGTCCCCCACGGCCGCTGCGATGCGCCCGCCTTCGCGGTTGTCGAGCGCAAGGCCGTTGTAGTCGCGGTCCACGGCCGTGCGACCGTAGAATTTCAGCGCGGTCTGGCCGGCCCAGATCAGCGGATCGCCCTCGGTCATCGACAAGGCCGTGGCGTAGGGCATGTGGGTGTGGAAGGCGACCTTGGCGCGCGGCAGCCGCTTGTGCATCTCGGCATGGATGTAGAACGCGGTCGCCTCGGGCACGCCCTCGCCGTCGAGCACGTTGCCGTGGAAGTCGCAGATCAGCAGTTTTGACGCGGTCAGCTCGCGGAACGCGTAGCCGTAAGGGTTGACCAGGAAGAGATCGTCATGGCCCGGCACCACGGCCGAGAAGTGGTTGCAGATGCCCTCCTCAAAGCCGTTGCGCGCAGCCATGCGAAAGCAAGCGGCAAGATCCTCGCGCGCGCTGCGGATCGCGTCGGTGACGAGGTCCGGACGGTTCGAGCGGAACGTTGCTGGCATGGATGACGAAGAGTGAAGGCTGTGCGCCATGGCGGAAGGACACCTCTGTCGATCGGAAGACGCCCGCGTTGTACAGGTCCGACGCCTGCGCGTCAGCCCCCGCGGGCGCCACCCTGCCCTTCGCAGCCCGCGCGGCGGCTTATTGCCGCCGCGGCACACCGCCGGCATTCATGCCGCCGTCGATGACGAGCTCGGTGCCGGTGACGTAGCGCGAGGCATCGGAGGCCAGATACAGCACGCCGGAGGCGATTTCCGCAGCCTGGCCGGCGCGGCCGAGCGGCGTGACGACGCGCGCACGCTCCTCCGGATCGATCGGCGCGTTGGCCTGGTTGCCGGTCGCGCCAGTCGGGATCTTGCCCCAGATCGGCGTGGCGATGATGCCGGGATGGACCGAGTTGACGCGGATGCCGTCACAGGCCGCCGCGCACTCCATCGCGATCGATTTTGCGAACAGCCGCACGCCGCCCTTGGTCGCCGAATAGGCCGACAGCCCGGGCGCGCCGCGCAGGCCCGCGAGCGAGGACATCATGACAATCGAGCCGCCGCCGGTCTTGCGCATCAAGGGCAGGCAATACTTCACCGAGAGGAACACGCCGTCGAGGTTGATCGCGTTCTGCTTGCGCCAGTCGCTGAGCGTCATGTCGACGATCGAGGGCACGGCGATGCCGATGCCGGCATTGGAGACGAGAATATCGAGCCGGCCAAAGCGCTTCGCGATCTCGGCTGTGATCTCGATCCAGCGCTCTTCGCTGGTGACATCCTGCTCCAGGAAAATTGCCTTGCCGCCGGCCTTGGTGATGCGTTTGGCGAGCTCGGGGCCGCGCAGCTCGTCGATGTCGGTGGCGATGACGGTGGCGCCCTCGCGCGCGAACATCTCGACGATGGCCTCGCCAATTCCGGATGCGCCGCCGGTCACCAGCGCGACCTTGCCCTCAACCTGCCCTGCCATGTTCACTCCCTTTTTTGCTGTAAGCTTTTTTGTTGTTTGCCGGGCCTATCTAATCATGGATGGTCCCTGGTCGGGTAGCGCGACGTCGATGACGCGGAATTGCACACGCTCGGCGCCCTGGTAGCGATCGACCGACAATGATCCCGCGACATGCAGTTGCTGGCCGCGATTGGCAACGAGCGCGTTGCCGAGCTTCTGTCCGATCGAACGGAACGCGATGCCGTTGACGATGGCGCCGTCGCCCGATTTGAAGCGTAGCCTCAAATGTGCCTGTCCCACCTCGTCGGCATAGACGAGCTGGTGCGCCGGCAGCGCCAACACGACTTCCGGATTGCCGCTGCCGAAGGGACCTGCGCGGTTGAGCGTCGTTGCAAGCTCGGTCGTCACCGCGCGCGCGGAGACCGCGCCGTCGATGTAGAGCTCGTTGACGTGGCGCGCCTCGGCGACGTCGCGTGCCAACGCATGCTCGAGGTAGGCGCGAAATTCGGCGAGCTTTTCCTTCCGCAGCGTGACGCCCGCAGCCATCGCGTGACCGCCGCCCTTGAGAAGAATGCCGTCGGCGACCGCCTGCCGCACCGCCTTGCCGAGATCGACGCCGGCAATCGAGCGGCCGGAGCCGGTGCCGATGCCGCCGGGCTCCAGCGCGATCGCAAAGGCGGGCCGCGAGAACTTCTCCTTCAGCCGGGACGCAACGAGACCGACCACGCCGGGATGCCAGCCTTCGGAGGCCGTCACGATCACGCCGATCTTGTCCTCGAGCCCGATCGAGGCGAGCGCCTCGGCTTCGGCCTGCGCTTCGGCCGCCTGCTCGATGATACGACGCTCACTGTTGAGGCGGTCGAGCTCGGCGGCGATCCGCGCGGCCTCGACGCTGTCACCCTCCAGAAGTAGCCGCACGCCGAGATCGGCGCGGCCGATGCGGCCGCCGGCATTGATGCGCGGCCCCAGCATGAAGCCGAGATGCCAGGCCTCCGGCGGGCCGTTGAGCCGCGCCACGTCCATCAGCGCGGTGTGGCCGACATGGTCGCGCCGCCGCATCGCGATCAGGCCCTTGGCGACGAAGGCGCGGTTGAGACCAATCAGCGGCGCGACATCGGCAACCGTGCCGAGCGCGACGTGATGCAGCATGCCGAGCAGATCAGGCTCGGGCATCTCCGCTTTCCAGAAGCCGCGCTGGCGTAATTCACGATTGACCGCGACCAGCGTCACCAGCACGAGGCCGACAGCGGCGAGATGGCCGAGGCCGGAGAGATCGTCGAGCCGGTTCGGATTGACCAGCGCGTCGACCTCTGGCAGCTCCGTGCCGGCCTGATGATGGTCGATCACGACGACGGACATGCCGAGACGTTTTGCCTCGGCGAGCGGCTCGATGCTGGTGGTGCCGCAATCGACGGTGACGAGCAGCGTGGCGCCCTTTTCGGCCAGCGCACGCACGGCTTCCGTGTTGGGCCCGTAGCCCTCGAAGATGCGGTCGGGAATGTGAATCAGCGGATCAAGCCCGCAATGGCGCAGATGCCAGGTCAGCAGCGCCGCCGAGGTCGCGCCGTCGACATCGTAATCGCCGAAGATCGCGACCTTCTCGCCGTTCGCCGCGGCATCCGCGATCCGCTTTGCGGCGGCTTCCATCTCCGTCACCGTGAACGGGTCCGGCAGAAGCTTGCGGATGGTGGGATCGAGGAAATCTGCGACGGCGTCGCTGTCGACACCGCGGCCTGCCAGGACCCGCGCCAGCAGTTCGGGCAGTTGGTGGCGCTGCACGATGGCAAGCGCCTTCGCCGCCCCGCGCGCATCCAGCCGGTCGCGCCAGAGCTTGTCGGTGAGCGAGCGCGCCACCCCCAGGAACGCCTGGGGCGCTTCGACGGGCAAGGCGGTGGCGGGCGGCGTCATGAGCTGCGGTCGGTTTGAGGAACCTGGGAGCCGGAGGTTGTTGCATCGTCCGGCCGACGGGACGATTGGCCCGGAATCCTGCGGGATTTGCAATGTCTGCGCCGCACAAAGCGGTGGATTGCCGCTTTGCTACGCGGACTGACTATCATTTGAGCATTCCGCAAAACAGCAAATTAAGCAGGCGTTAGGCGGAATCTTCGAAAAAGAATTGTATTCGATCTGTCAGTGATTGTTCCGGGTTCGTTGCAGATCAGACCTCATTGCCAAGGGAAGCCCCCGATGTCTGCTGCGCCGGGTCTCAAAGCCAAGCCGATCGCAAATGAACCCGCTGATGATGATTCCGACATCTCCGCGCTGATCAACCGCCTCACGGCGGAGGTCAACCAGATCGCGGTCGACAAGACCAAGGCGATCCAGCAGATCACCAACCAGATGAAGATGCTGGCGCTGAACGCGCTGATCGAAAGCTCGCGCGCCGGCGCGCAGGGCGCGGGCTTCGCCGTGGTGGCGCAGGAGGTCCGCGGCGTCGGCCAGCAGGTCGAGACCATCGCCCGCGAGCTCGAAAGCCAACTGACGAAACGGACCGGCGATCTCGTCTCCTCGATTGACCGGATGAGCCAGCGCTCGCGCGGCGAGCGCATGGTCGATTTGTCGCTCAACGCCATCGAGCTGATCGACCGCAATCTCTATGAGCGGACCTGCGACGTGCGCTGGTGGGCAACCGATTCAGCGTTGGTCGATTGCGCGGCCTCGCCCGACGGCGCGGCCGTGTCCCATGCCTCGCAGCGTCTCGGTGTGATCCTGGGGGCCTACACCGTCTACCTCGACCTTTGGCTCTGCGACCTCGACGGCAACGTCATCGCCAACGGCCGCGCCGACCGCTTTCGCACCGTCGGCCAGAACGTCGCCCACACCAAATGGTTTCGCGAGGCCAACACCCTGCGCTCCGGCGACGACTATGTCGCCGGCGACGTCGAGAACCAGCCGCTGCTCGGCAACGCCCAGGTCGCGACCTATTGCGCCAGCGTCCGCGCCGGGGGCCAGGCCAACGGCGCGCCGATCGGGGTGCTCGCCATCCATTTCGACTGGGAGGCACAGGCCCGCGCCATCGTGCAGGGTGTGCGCGTCGGCGACAGCGACAAGGCACGCGTGCTGCTGGTCGACTCCAATCTTCGCATCATCGCCGCCTCGGACGGCCAGGGCATCCTCAGCGAGCGCATCTCACTCTCGCTGGACGGCCAGCGCTCCGGCTTCTATCAGGACCGCTCGGGCACGCTGGTGGCGTTCCACGCCACGCCGGGCTACGAGACATATCGCGGCCTGGGCTGGTATGGCGTGATCGTCTGCGGGGCGTGAAGCTGGAGGCGGTCTGCCCATCCAACTCAAAACCGTGAAAACAACCCCATGCACAGTAGCCATCTGGTTGTTTTCATGACGGTTTTTTTCGCGATTTGACGCCGGCAAAAACCGGCACGCATGCCATCATGGCGTCTTTCGCGGTCCAGGCTCAGAGCGCTAGGCTCTGGTGATATCGTCTTCGAAAGCCTGCACCGTCGCAATTCCAAGCGTTTGCGACGGACGCTCTCCGAACATTGCCAGGTAATATTGCGAAAACCGGCCGAGCTCGTAAAAGCCCTGTTGCATGGCGACGGCTGTCACGGTGGTCGAGCCGGGTGCGCTCTGGTGCAGGATCGAATGAACAGCGCAGAGACGCTTGTGCCTGAGGAAGCTGACCGGGCCGAGACCGAATACCTCCTGAAAGGCGCGGTGGAGGGTGCGCCGCGATACGCCGAGCACCGCGCAAATTTCCGACACATGCACCGGACGCGTGCCGGCGTCGTCGAGAAACTCCTCGACCTTGCGGATCAGCCGTCGCGCGGAAGGCAGCCAGCCATTGCCATCAGGTGGCAGCGACGACGCGACGTTGGCAGCCATGCATTCGGCGATCGATCGTTTCCAGAAATCGGCAGTTGATGGCGTCAGCCCATATTTGTTGTCGCGCAGGTGCGACATGACCCGGACCAGGCGGCGCGAGGCGATCGCGCCGGTCTCGATGTGCGCGCGGAAATGACCGCGGCTGCGCCAGGTGTCGGGGTCGCTCAGCCGTGCCTCACCACCGAACAGCGTTGCGACTTCGTTGAGGTCGAAGCGCATGGCGGCGTAGGCGGAGCCGCCGTGAAAAACACCGTCATGTTCGAGCCGCGGCGGAATGACGAGCACATCATTAAGCTGCATGTCGAACGACCAGTGGGCGACGCGTTCTTCGGCTGCGAGCAGCATCCCGATGATCAGTCTGTCGTCGCTGGAAACCCGCTGCGTGCGCATGCCGACGTTGAAAGCACCAATGCTGAGCGAGAAGTCGCCGATGCCGACATGGGATAAAGTTCCGCGCAACCGACCGCGGCCGAGTTGCATCACATCGACATGCGAGCCGTGGACGGCCTGCTGAAGACCTTCGAAACCGTCCAGCTTGCGCGAATCAACCAGAAGGAATTGCCCCATGGCTGTACCGTGTTACTGAAGCGCGACAATTCTGCGGCAGGCAGCAGCGAAATACCACCACAACGCGAGGTGGGCGCGACAAGCCGACTTCGCGTTTTGAGGCAAATCATCGCCGAATTTGTCGCGAGATATGCCACTGAATTGCCTCTGCATTGAGGGATTTGCGACATGGGGCGCCAGGGTGCGTACCCATAAAATCTGCTGCTAAGAGTAGGCGCGCAATGTCCGCTTGTCCTCCAACAGCGGCGCGAAAGCGGACGTTGTCGGACTTCCAAGAAGGGCTGATCGCCGACACGTGCCGTCGCGCCAACCATCCGCTACCAAGAGATCGTCAACGCTTCGCCCTTCTCAAACCTTGTCAGACGTTTTGACAAGTTAAACGAGGCAAAGACTTCGGCAAGTTGATCTTGGCTCTCTCTCAGATGCCCCCATCCCTCATTATGCACAGCGACTAGAGCTGCATCCGGGAAGGCGTGCGCAGCCTCCAGCGCGTCCTCGCTACCCATCGTCATGTGAAACCGCCCGCGGGGCTCGGCCGCGCCAGTGTGTAGGATGACAATCCTGGGCGAAAACTTCCGCGCCACCTCAGACGTGCCATCGAACCAAAGCGTATCGCCCGTGATATAGATCAGGTCGCCGGCCTGCTCTGCTCCAAGCGCAAAGCCGACCACGTCACCAGCCTCGACGCCAACAGGGCCATGGCGAGCCGGCGTGGCGGTCACGATTAACCGCTGACCATCCTTTCCTTCGAGAAAACGAGCCTCAAATGGGTCAATGCCGACGGCATTTCCACCTAAACGTTGAGCTCCCGACATGGTCGTATAGACCGCGCCGACCTTCGGTAACAAAGCCCGGCCCAAATTATCGAGATTGTCAAAATGGTGGTCGTGGCTCAACAGGACTGCATCCACCCTTCCGACATTCTCCACCGAGATACTCGGCCCTTCGGTCTTGACGTGTTTCACGGGGCTGTGCGGCCCCTGATATTGCCCAGGTGGATCAAAGGTAGGATCAGTCAGTAGGCGAAAGCCATTGTGCTCAATGAGCACTGTTGGACCACCGATCAAGGTGAGGGTGATTGAACCGGACATAGAGCTCTCTTCAATGTTGTCCAACCTTAGATAATCCACTGGCCATCGGATAAAAATCCACTATCTTCTCCCAATGGCTGTTAAAAATCGCACAGCGCTTGATTGGGAGAATGTTCGGGTCTTTCTCGCGCTCGCTCGCCACGGTAGTTTGTCGGCTGCCGCGCGTGCCCTCTCCGTAAATCACGCGACGGTCGCCCGCCGCGTGAAGTCGTTAGAGCAATCTCTTGGTGAGCAGCTGGTCGAGCGGCGTCTCGACGGTTATTTGCTGACACCTGCGGGCACCCGTCTTCTCGGTCCAGCCACTGAAATGGAAACAGCGGCGGCAAACCTCGGCCGTGGCGGAGGCGAGGACAAGCCTATTGGGCTTGTTCGAGTAAACGCGCCGCCAAGTCTCTCGCAACACTTTCTCGTTTCACGGCTCGCCAAACTGTGCAGGCAACATCCAGGGCTCGATGTCGACTTGGCGACCGACTTTCGGTCGGTGAGTTTAGAACGACATGAAGCGGATATTGCCCTCCGTTTCGGACGCCCGCAGGATGGTGACGTTGTTGCCAAGCGGCTGCTGCCAATCGGGTTCGGCTTTTACGCTAATGCCGAATGGCGGCGCCGGGTTCAAGCCGGAGCCGAGCCGGTCTTTGTCGGGTTCGATGAAGTGAACGCGCATTTGCCGGAAGCACGCTGGCTGTCTAAGCACTTTCCACGTTGTCGATTATCTTTTCGAACCGACAGTCAGTCCGCCCAGGCGGTCGCCGCTCGTGCGGGCGCAGGCATTGCACTTCTACCGCATTTCGTTGGCAAATCGGAAGACGGCCTCTTCACATGCAATCTTGAGCGTGAACCGCTGATCCGCGAGCTGTGGCTGATCATGAGGCGTCAAAGTCGAGAAAGCCTGCCTATCAAAACCGTCGCGGACCATATTTCTTTTACTTTCGACGACGAGTCCAAATTGTTTCAGTAAGATCGATCCACGGTCAAATTGCTTGAGCCGTCGGGCGAACCACGATCTCATTTATATCGACATTGGCGGGTTGCTCCATTGCAAACGCGATTGCACGAGCTACCGCTTCGGGCGGAATCGCATTTTTGTAGATCTCAAGCATGCGCGCACTTTCGGAGCCTGTGGTCTTATGTTGGATGCCGGTGTCGACGGCACCTGGCGTGATTAAAGTCGACCGTATTGGCGTCGTTGCAAGTTCGGCTCGAAGACCCTCGGATAGCGCCCGGAGCGCAAATTTAGAAGCCGAATGCACCGCGCCGCCTGGCGAAAACACTTTGAGGCCGTGGATGGAACTGAGACTGATGATATGCGCGCGCTGCTGGCGCATGAAAACCGGCAGAACAGCCGCGATTGCCCACAACGCCCCCTTAATATTTAAGTCGACAGTGGTCTCCCATTCCACGGTGTTGATCTCCATCAGCGGGCGGACAAACATGATCCCGGCGCAGTTGATCAGCGTATCCAGCGAACCAAAATCCTGAGCGACCTTCGCGACTGTTGCCTTTACCTGCTCTTTCTGTGTCACGTCGACGGGATAGGCGCGGCTTTCGCCACCCGTGTTACGTATCGCCCTTGCAACATCCTCGGCCTTCGCCTCGCTGATGTCGGCGACCGCGATCTTCGCCCCTTTTGATGCGAGATCCTTTGCCGTTGCTGATCCGATGCCGCCAGCGCCACCAAGAATAAGAACAACTTTGTCTTTAGCGTCGCTCATCCGCCATCCCTCTACGTTGTGCGAAACGTAGCTCACCAAAGTGCCGTGTTGAATGAGCGTTTTTGATCAGCGACGGCGCAAAAATGAGTCGGCTTGATCTGCTTTAGCCCGTACCTCTATCGCGCTCGCAACCTCGTCGGACTGTTCTTCAACAGGATCAAGCACTGCCGTCGGGTGGCGACGCGCTACGACAGGCTTGCAGGAAACTACCTTGCCGTCGTCCAACTTGCATCTATCCGGCTATGGCTGGCCGCGCGTTATGAGTCCGCGCCCTAGGTCTCACCAAATGCCTGCAGACTGGCACAAACTGCACATCACAGCCGTCCAATCTTCGAGTACCGTTTGCAACCTTAGCGATATCAAGGGGAAGCGCTCTGCGGATGGCAGAGCGCACGCGGCATGATTTGCCGCGTACTCGAAAACGTGCGTGCGAAGGAAAGAGATGTTGACGCAATGCAGCGTCTTCCTCTCCCCCGAGCACCAAAAAAAGAGGGGGACTCAATGCGTCCAGTGGGCCGGGCAAAGAGCTATCGTCGAAGTCTGCCAGAGTTGGCGCAGTAGCATCGAGTGGAATGCGAGTATCGGAGCTTCCACCATGTTGCGAGCGGATCTGGATCACTGCGAGTGGTTGCCGGATGATTTGAAGACCGGCGAGATGGTCTTCATTCCCGGCGGAACCTTTCGCATGGGATCCGACCATCATTATCCCGAGGAAACGCCGAGCCATCGCGTCGCTGTCGACGGCTTCTGGATTGACCGCACGCCCGTGACCAACCGGCAGTTCAAGCAGTTCGTCAACGCAACCGGCCATGTCACCGAGGCGCAGATCGTTCCCAATCCGAAGGACTATCCAAGCGCGCTGGCAGAGTTGCTCTACGCGGGATCGCTGGTGTTCTCACCGCTGCCGCGCATCACCGATCTGACCGACTGGAGCCAGTGGTGGACTTTCCTGCGCGGCGCCAACTGGCGCCATCCCTATGGCCCCGGCAGCAACATCAAGGACCTCGACGACCATCCCGTCGTTCACGTCTCCTTTAGCGATGCGGCAGCGTATGCCCGCTGGGCCGGCAAGGACTTGCCGACGGAGGCGGAATGGGAGTTCGCGGCGCGTGGCGGCCTCGAGGCGGAGGAATACGCCTGGGGCGATGCGCTGATGCCGGGCGGCAAGCACATGGCCAATGTCTGGCAGGGCAACTTCCCCGTCCAGAATCTCGGCGAGGATGGGTACGAACGTACCTCGCCGGTCATGGCCTTCCCGCCGAACGGCTACGGTCTCTACGACATGATCGGCAATGTCTGGGAGTGGACCTCCGACTGGTGGTCGTCAAAGCACGCCGCCGAGGCTGCAAAACCCTGCTGCATTCCCAAGAATCCCCGCGGCGGCGGTGAGCACACGAGTTACGACCCTCGCCTCCCCGGCATCCAGATTCCGCGCAAGGTCCTCAAGGGCGGCTCGCACCTCTGCGCGCCGAACTATTGCCGCCGATATCGTCCGGCCGCGCGGCACGCCGAGCCGGTCGATACCTCGACCAGTCATGTCGGATTCCGGTGTGTGGCGCGGATGCCGTCAGTAACCGAACGCCAACAAGAAGGACGTGCTGCAATCTAGCGAGTGCCGCCGGCGGACGCCGGCGACAGCACTGCGCGCCGCGCTTCGGACTATTTCGATACCCAACTTTATCTATCGGCGATCGGATAGACGTCTTCAGCATTTTTCGACAAGGCAGGCCGGTTACAGGCAAGAGCCCGCCCCATTTCCCCGGTAAGAGTCGCCTCATCGCTTTCGCGACGCGCGCGCCGTCGCTCCTGAAACGCTCGCGCTCGCAACGTGCCGAGGAGACATGCCATGAAGATCGTCGTGATCGGCGGGACGGGATTGATCGGATCCAAGCTCGTAGCGAGACTCAAGCAGCAAGGCCACGACGCCGTCGCGGCTTCGCCGAAATCAGGCGTGAACGCCGTGACCGGGGAAGGCCTCGCCGCTGTGCTGGCGGGTGCGGATGTCGTCGTCGACGTTGCCAACGCGCCGTCCTGGGAGCCTGCCGCCGTGCTCGAATTCTTCGAGCGTTCGAGCAAGAACCTCGCTGCGACTGAGGCGGCTGCAGCCGTGAAGCATCATGTGGTCCTCTCGATCGTCGGAACCGAGCGCTCGCCCGATAACTCCTATTTTCGCGCCAAGCTGGCACAGGAGACCATCGTCAAGGCATCTCCGGTCCCTTACTCGATCGTCCGCGCCACCCAGTTCTTCGAATTCCTCAGCGCCATCGGCGATATGGGCGCGGCCGACGACCGGATCGTCGTTCCCACGGCATTGTTTCAGCCGATCGCAGCCGAGGACGTGGCTG
Organism: Bradyrhizobium sp. Ken51; assembly: GCF_055807435.1. Taxonomy (NCBI): domain Bacteria; kingdom Pseudomonadati; phylum Pseudomonadota; class Alphaproteobacteria; order Hyphomicrobiales; family Nitrobacteraceae; genus Bradyrhizobium; species Bradyrhizobium sp. Ken51. Next base: position 92,619 of record NZ_JBVVPB010000002.1, read on the forward strand.
ATCGCCTCGCAGAGGTTGCGATGGGCCAGCCGCTCAATGGCACGATCGATATCGCAGGGCCTGAGAAGGCGCCCTTCAATGAATTCATCGAACGGCGCCTCAAGGCATCCGGCGACGCCCGACCGGTGGTGGGAGACCCAAAGGCGCCGTACTACGGCGCTCCCATCGACGACACATCGCTGAGGCCTCTCGGCGAGGCGCGGCTTGGCAAAACGCCGCTCGCTACATGGCTCGCGAGACTTTGAGGAGACTTCCATGCGCAGATTGCTGATCGCAACCGCTGTTTATGCCGCATCATTCCTGACGGTCCATGCCGCCGAGACGGCGGCACCCACAGCCAAGGTGACGGTCGTGTTCGACCAGGCGCTGCCCAACGTCCCAGGCAAGAGCATGAAGGGCGTGCTGGTCGAGTACGGCCCAGGAGGCTCCTCTCCGGCCCACATCCACGCGCCCTCGGCTTTCATCTACGCCACCGTCCTGGAAGGAGCGATCCGCAGCCAAGTGAATGACGGCCCCGCCAAGGTCTTTCATGAGGGAGAGAATTTTTCCGAACGACCTGGCGACCGTCATGCCGTCAGCGCCAATGCCAGCGACACCCAGCCCGCGAAGCTGCTTGCCGTGTTCGTGGTGGATACAGCCGACAAGGAACTGACGACGCCTCTCGCGAAGTAGCGCCAGGTCAGCAGACGGCGATGCTGGAACGGGACGCTGGCGTCAACCCGCGCTCGCCACGAACGCGACCGGCGTACCTTTCGAGACACTGGCTGCCACCCGTTCAGCGTCCCAGTTGGTGAGACGCACGCAGCCGTGGGATTCCGCTTTGGAGATCTTCTTCGGCGAAGGCGTGCCGTGAATGCCGTAGCCCTCGGCGGACAGGTTGATCCACATCGTGCCGACCGGATTGTTCGGACCGGGCTGGATGGTGAAGGGCTTGCGCGAACGGACGTCCCTGAAGTGGTAATCGGGGTTGTAGCGATAGTGCGGATTGCGGCTGATTTCCGTGACCTTCAGGGTGCCCGAGGGCGATGGCTTCTCTTCGCTTCCTACCGTCGCAGGATAAAAGCCGATCAGCGCATTCGACTTGTCGAACAGCTTCAACGTCTGTCGGCTCTTGTCGATCTCGACCCTGTCGGCTTTGGCAGGCGCAGCGCCTCCACTCGCGGTATCCACGATGACGATGGTGTCGCCGGCACGATCGAAGCGGCGCCCGGGGTTGAGCGCTGCCAAGAGCTCCTCGCTCATGTGAAATTTCTCGGCCAATCCTTCGCGCGGACTCGTGAATCCAAGCTTCGGAATTCCTTTCATCTCCTCCATGCTCGACGGAAGCCTGCTCAGGAAAGGGCCCGCCACGTCCTGCTGGGCAATCGTGTAGGTCGCCGTTGCCGGCCGGTCGTCCGCCAGCAACGCCTTCCAGATGTCTTCCGAGAGAGCCTCCGAACTCGGCAATTGCTGCGCTTCCGCATAGGCGCGCAGCGCCTTCCTGGCGTTCTCTCCGAACTTGCCGTCGATCTCGCCGGGCGAGAAACGCGCCCTGTCCAGGAGGACCTGCAGCCGGACGCCGGCCGGCGTCGGCTTCTCGTTCGAGAGAATCTTGTTGGTTGGCTGGGCGGAATTGATGGCGGCGGCGTCCATCGCCGCGGCGAACGCTGGCGGCGCCGTCAGAGCGAAGACCAGAAAGATGCAAATCTGCCCCGCTTTTCCGAGCGACATCGCCGGGTCCTTTCACGTTTCCGACGGTTCAGTGATGAATTCCCGAGCCACGGCGGCAGACAATTTGCGGTACTGATCTTCGTACTGCCTCGCCATTCGGCTCGCGGAAAAGCGCTCCTCGAACCGGGAGCGCACCTTCCTTCGATCCAGCTTGCCCAATTCGCCGACTGCCCTGACGGCCTGCTCCTCGTTCTCGACGATGAAGCCTGTCAATCCGTGCTCGACGACTTCAGGGACGGAGCCGGAGCGATAGGCGATTACCGGGGTTCCGCATGCCATGGCTTCGATCATGACCAGCCCAAACGGCTCCGGCCAGTCGATCGGGAACAACAGCGCAGCGGCTTCGGCAAGGAAGGGCTGTTTCTTCGCGTCATCGACTTCACCAACAAGCTGGATGTTCTTGCCGTCGATGTTGGGCTCGATGTGCTTCCTGAAGTAGGCTGTCTCGGCGCGAGGGACCTTCGCGGCGATGCGGAGGGGCATCTGGACCGCGCGTGCGATGCGAATGGCGTCCTCCGGACCCTTGTCTGCGGTGAGACGTCCGAGAAACGCCAAATAGGACCCCTGTTCGTAGGACGGCCGAAACAGGTCGGACGGCAGCCCGTGCTGGATTGTTCCGATCCATTTCGCATCCGGAAGCGGCAGGCGCTGATGATCGGAAATCGACACGAAGCATGCTTCAGGAAATTGCCTGGCTACGTCCGGTAGCCCAGGCAAGTCGAGGCGCCCGTGCATGGTCGTAAGGAACGGCACGCCGAGACGACTGAGCAACGGCAACGACAGCCAGTCGACATGCGCGTGGATCACGTCGAACTCCTTCGCACGCCTTGCAATCGCCTCCATCAGCATCGCGCTCGCGGCCGTCGGGTCCGCCCCCGTCCGCCCGAGACGCAGCGCGCGTGGCCAAACCGGATGAAGCGCACCATTCGTCCTGGAATCGCCGCTCGCAAACAGCGTGACCTCGTGGCCGAGCTCGACCAGTCCATCCACCAGCCAGGCCACTACCCGCTCAGTGCCGCCGTAAAGCTTCGGAGGGACGCTTTCGGCGAGGGGAGCAAGCTGAGCGATGCGCATGAGAGGCTACCCGTTAAACCGCCGCACGCACGATCAGAATGATCGCGGCGGACAGAAGGTTCGAAATCGCGAGCAGCGTCCAATTCGGCCTGGCACTTGCAGCCGCGACCCGGCAGACGACCCCTTCCATGAGCCTCAACATTCGTCGTCAGGAAGCCGATCGAGGTAGGCAATCCCGAATTGCGTGAGTTCTTCGGCATCGCTCCCGCGCGCTTTCCATCTCCCTTGCAGATGACGCTCAAGCAGACAGCGACGACTATCCGCGGCATCGACGTGGCGATGCCGGGCGCGGTAAACGGACCAAGCAATATCCACCGCCGTTCGTAGCGGGTCGTCGTCGACCATGTTCCAACTCCGAGATGGAGACGTTCATGCGACGGCAACTCGTTACGAGGACGGAAGTTTCCACTTTTTCCCGGAAAGTCCGAAACTGCGCGGCCACCGCAGACACAAGCAGGCGCCCACCTCCCCGTCGGAGAAATCAGGCGACGCGACGCACGGCCATCTCCGCGGCGAGCAACACCGCGGCGCGGCTGGCACCGACTGATGCAATGCCTTGGCCGGCGATGTCGTAGGCAGTGCCGTGGGCGGGCGTGCAGATCGGGAACGGAAAGCCGCCGAGCAACGTTACGCCGCGATCAAAACCCATCAGCTTCATCGCGATCTGGCCTTGGTCGTGATACATGGTCAGCACCGCATCGAAGGTCCCACCCTTGGCGCGCAGGAACACGGTGTCGGCGGGAAACGGTCCCTCCACGACGATGCCATCGCGCTGGCCGGCTGCGACTACCGGCGCAATAACATCGATCTCCTCGCGGCCGAAATTTCCGCCGTCGCCGGCATGCGGGTTGAGACCGGCGACCGCGATGCGCGGCCGGGCGAAGCCGGCATTGCGCATGCAGGCATCAGTCAGCTTGAGCGCGCGATGAATACGTTCGCCGGACAACAGCGCGGCGACGTCCTTGAGCGGGATGTGGGACGTCACGCGGGCGTTCCAGAGCCGGTCCAGCACATTGAATTCGCTTGCGGGAGTTTTGAGTCCGACCACTTCCGCCGAGAACGCGATCTCGTCGTCATACTCGGCGCGAGCCAGCCGCATCGCCTGCTTGTTGAACGGCGTAAAGCAGACGGCATCGACCCGGCTGTCACGGCCGAGTTCGAGCGCGTGCTTGTAGTTGGCAAGCGCGAACCTGCCGCCGGCTAGGCTCGCAATGCCCTGCCTGATGTCGCCGGGATCGAGGTGGCCGAGATCGACGAACAGCGTCTCGCCCACCGCCTCGCGCAGATCGGCCCCCTGCTCCACCATTGTCAGCTCCGGCTTGACGCCGGCAATGCGCGCGCCTTCGTCGAAGATGCGGCGGTCGCCGATCACGACGATCCGGCTGCGGGCGCGGATGTCGTCCTGCACGACCAGCTTTGCGGTCAGCTCCGGACTGACGCCGGCAGGATCTCCCATTGCCAATGCAATGAGGGGCTTTGCGGTCATATGGTCACCTTCTCTCGAGCGGTCTCTTGGGCCGTTGTCTCGGTCGCGGCAGATGCGGGTTTGCGCCAGAGACGCGGCAGCTGCAGCACGAGCGGAAGCAGCAACAGCGCGATGCCGGCCAGGATCAGGCACGTCACCAGCTTGTTGGCGAAGAAGATTCCGAGCGATCCCTTGGACATTAGCATCGACTGCCGGAACGCGTCCTCGGCCTTGTCGCCGATGACGATCGCGAGCACGAGCGGCGCCAGCGGATAGAACAGCTTCTTGAAGAGATAGCCGACGATGCCGAAGCCGAGCATCATGACGACGTCGAGATAGGAGTTCGACACCGAATAGGCGCCGACGACGCAGATGATCACGATCAGGGGTGCGATGATCACGAAGGGAATCCGCATCAGTGCCGCGAACACCGGGACGGTCAACAGCACCAGCACGACGGCGACGATGTTGCCGACATACATCGAGGCGATCAGGCCCCAGACAAAGTCCTTCTGGTCGACGAACAGCATCGGTCCGGGATTGAGACCCCAGATCATCAGCCCGCCCATCATGACGGCCGCGGTGGCCGAACCGGGAATGCCGAGCGAGAGCATGGGCAGAAGCGCGCTGGTGCCTGCGGCATGATCGGCCGTCTCCGGCGAGATGATGCCTTCGACCTCTCCGGTGCCGAAGTATCGGCCACGGCGCGAGAAGCGTCGGGCGATGCCGTAGCTCATAAAGGACGCCGCTGTCGGGCCGCCCGGCGTGATGCCCATCCAGCATCCGATGGCAGCGCTGCGCAGCAGCGCAACACTGTGCCGCGGCAGGCGGCCGATCGCGCGAAACACCTCGCGCCACTCGATCTTCGACGAGACCGCGCGGGCATGAAACTCCTCTTCGACGGCCACGAGCAGCTCGCCGATGCCGAACAGGCCCATCACCGCGACGACGAAGTTGACGCCCTTGACCAGCTCGTCGACACCCATCGTGAGGCGCACGCTGCCGGAGACGGTGTCGATGCCGATAGCCGCGATCGCAAAGCCGATCGCCAGCGCGACGATGGTCTTGATCGGCGCCGACCCGCCCATGCCGACGAAGCTGGCGAAGGCCAGGAAATAGACCGCAAAATATTCCGCCGGCCCGAAGGCGAGTGCGACCTGCGCCACCCATGATGCGAGGAAGGTGATCAGGATGACGCCGATCAGCGCGCCGAACGCCGCCGAGCCGAAGGCGGTGGCGAGCGCCGTCGTCGGCCGTCCGTCGCGGGCCATCGGATAGCCGTCGAAGGTGGTGGCGACAGACGACGGCTCGCCCGGAATGTTGAACAGGATCGAGGTCACGGACCCCCCGAACAACGCGCCCCAATACATGCTGGAGAGCAGGATGATGGCAGAGACCGGCTGCATGCCGAAGGTCAGCGGCAGCAGCAGCGACACCCCGTTCGGAGCACCCAGCCCAGGCAGCACGCCGACGAGAATGCCGAGCAGCACGCCGATCACCATCAGCGCCAGATGCGGCAGCGTGATCGCGATGCTGAAGCCGTGAAGGAGTTCCCCAAGATTGTCCATCGGCCTCTCCGTCAGAAGCCGAATGCCGCGGCGAGCGCGCCGTGCGGCAAGCTCACCTGGAACATGCGCTCGAACACGACATAGAGCGCGAGCGCTGTCGCCGCCGCCATGCCAAGCGCGCGCGGCACGGATTGTCGTCTGGGGATCGCCAGCACCGCGAAGATGTACAAGGCTGAGGCGACGTACATCCCGGCCAGCGGGATCGCAGCCACGAAAATCGCGGCCGGCACGAACAGGCCGGCAAGCCAGCGCAGCTCGATCGGCGTGATGGCAATTGGGACGCTGGCGAGCGTCGCGGCCGGCACGACACCTCGAACCAGGTTGTAGAGGCTCCCGAGTACGATGATGATCCCGGTCAGGAACGGAAACGTCCCGGCCTCCACACCCGCGCTCGACCAGCCGATACCGTTATCGAGGCTGGAGACGACGACGGTCACACCGAAGCTGCCGGTGAGGACGGCGGTCGCAAATTCGAGAGCGCGGCGCGATATCATGGCGGGACACCTTTGAAGGCAGGGCTATCGCATGTGACAGCGGAGAAGCTGCCGCACGCGCTCGGCCTGCATGGTTTGAGACGCCCGCTTTGGCGGGCTCCTCACCATGAGGATCTGATTTCTCGCCGCAACACGGGACGTCATCCTGAGGACCCGCCGCAGGCGGGCGTCTCGAAGGATGGCCGCAAATCCCTTGGCCGCCGCGTTTTTCGTCATATGCGCTTGCCCTGCCTTGAGGACCTCGCCTCACTTGACCAACCAGCCCTGCTCGCCCGCGACCTGCTTGACGTGCTCGAGGTCCTCCTTGATGAACTTGTCGAACTCGGCGCCGGTCAGGAAGGTGTCGACCTGGGAGGTCTTCTCGATGTAGTCCTTCCAGTCCGGGGTCGCCTGCACCTTCTTCATCAGGTCGACATAGAACGCGGCCTGGTCCGGCGTGACCTTGCCGGGGAGCCACACTGTCCGCGGCTGCTCATACTGCTTGATGTCGAGGCCCTGCTCGACGCAGGTCGGAACGTCGCCCCAGCCTTCGGTCGCGGTGACTTTGGCGCCCTGCGGCAGCCGCTTCGGGCTGAAAACGCAAAGCGGCCGTTGCGTTCCACCGCGCCATTGCCCGAGACTCTCGCTGGGATTGTTGACGTGGGAGTCGAGGTGTCCGCCGGCCAGCTGCACGGCGGTCTCAGCGCCGCTCTTGAAAGGGATGTAGGTCAGCTTGATGTGGCCGGCCTTCTCGATCATGCGGGTCAGCACCTCGTCGGTGTCCTTTGACTGCGCGCCGCCCATCTTGAATTCGCCTGATGCTGCGGCCTTCAGGTAGTCGCCCGCCGTCTTGTAGGGCGCGTCCTGCTTGACCCAGAGCAGGAACTCGTCCTGCGCCATCGCCGCGATCGCAGTGAGATCGGTGTAGTTGAAGGCAACCTTGGAGACGAGCGGCTGCTGCCAGGCATTCGACGTGCCGAAGATCACCTTGTAGGGATCGCCGGCGGATGCCTTGCCGTAGACATAGCCTTCCGCGCCGCTGCCGCCGCCCTTGTTGACGACGACGATCGGTTGCTCCACCAGCTTGTGCTTGATGATGATGTTCTGCACGGCGCGCGCGAGATTGTCGGTGCCGCCGCCGGGCCCGGCGGTCGCCACGAACTCGATCGGCTTTTGCGGCTGCCAGGCGCTGAGCGCCGGCATCGTACCGGCGAGCACGGTTGCGGCGGCGGAGAGCAGAAGTGTTGACGTCCGACCCATGATTTCCTCCAGCTGATTTTTTGTCTCTTGTTGTTTTCGACGTCCGGTCAGGCGACGCGTTCCTCGCGTCTTCCTGATGCCAGGACGATTGCGCCTTCTTGTTCGAGCGCTTCGATCTGCTTCTGGTCGAACCCGTGCTCGACCAGCACCTCGCTTGTATGCTCACCGTAGACCGGGGCGCCCGTGCGGACTTTGCCTGGGGTCTCCGAAAACTTGACCGGCAAGCCGATCGTCTTCACGGGACCGAGCGTGGAATGCTCGACCTCGACGACCATCTCGCGCGCCAGCGTCTGCGGATCGCGAAGCGCCTCCAGCATGTCGTGCACGGGTCCGCACGGCACGCCCTTCTCGTCTAGTGCCGCCAGCCAGTGCGCCCGCGTGCGGGTGCGGAAGCGCGCGCTCAGGACGGCTTCGAGCTCCTTCAGATTGGCCATGCGGTCGGCGCCGTTGATGAAACGCGGATCGGCAGCGAGCTCGCTCGCGCCCAGGGCCTCCAGCATCAACAGCCAGTGCTTCTTGTTGGCGCCGCCGACCACCAGCCAGCCGTCCGAGGCCTCGAAGGCCTGATAGGGTGCGTTGAGCGGATGGGCCGAGCCCATGGCGCGCGGTGCGGTACCCGCAGCCAGCGCGATGGTCGACTGCCAGTAGGTCTGCACTAGCGCGGCCTCATAGAGCGAGGTCTCGACCCACTGCCCTTCGCCGGTCTTGAGACGGTGCGTGTAGGCCGCGAGGATGCCCATGCTCGCCAGCAGGCCGGCGGTGATGTCGGACAGCGGCGGGCCGCATTTCACGGGCGGACCATCGGGACGTTCGCCGGTAAAGCTCATGATGCCGCTCATGGCCTGGGCGACCAGATCGAAGCCGCGGCGGTGCTTGTAGGGTCCGGTGCGGCCGAAGCCCGACAGCGAGCAATAGATCAGCGTTGGATGCTGCTTGTGCAGGTCTTCGTAGCCGAAGCCGAGGCGCTCCATGGCGCCCGGCGCAAAGTTCTCGACCAGCACATCCGCGCCCGCGATCAGCCGCCGCAACACTTGCTTGCCGCCATCGGTCTTCAGATCGAGCACGATGCCGCGCTTGTTGCGGTTCATCATCAGGAACGAGGCCGCCTCGTCGCCAATCTTCGGCGGCACCGAATGGCGGGTGTCGTCACCGTTCGGCGATTTCTCGATCTTGATCACGTCGGCGCCCATGTCGGCCAGCATCAAGGTGCAGGTCGGCCCCGCCATGACATGGGTGAGATCGATGACCTTGAGGCCGGCGAGCGGCCCCGAATGGCGCGAGGTTGATTGCGAGCGATCGCTTTGCATCGGGCGTCCTATTGGCCGCGCCATTGCGGCGCGCGCTTGGTGAGGAAAGCATCGAGCCCTTCGCGAAAATCCTGGCTCGTGTAGCACATCAGGATGAGGTCTTCGCCCTCGTCCGCCGTCAGCGGCCTTTGCAGGCGCGCCACTGCCTGCTTGGTCGCATTCAGCGTCAGCGGCGCGTGGCTGGCGAGCAATCGGGCAACCTCGTCCGCGCGCCTGTCGAGCGCGGCGAGATCCTCGACGACCTCGCCGAGCAGCCCGACACTGGCAGCCTCCGTCGCGTCGACGAGGCGCGCGGTGAAGATCAGATCCTTGACGCGGGCGGCGCCGATCAGCGCGGTGAGACGACTGACATTGGACATCGACAGGCAATTGCCGAGCGTGCGGGCAATGGGAAAGCCGATTTTCGCGCTTTGGGTACCAATGCGGAGGTCGCAGGCCGCGGCGATGCCCGCGCCGCCGCCGGTGCAGAACCCGTTGATCGCCGCGATCGTCGGCACGCGGCACTGCTCGAGCGTGGTCAGGACCCGATCGATGCGGCTCTCGTAGTCGATCGCGTCCTGCGGCGACTTGAAATCGCGGAACTGGTTGATGTCGGTGCCCGCGGCAAACGCCTTGTCGCCGGCCCCGCGCAGCACCAGCACCTTGATCGCGTGATCGTGGTTGATCTCCTCGCAGATCGCAGCGAGCCGCTCGTACATCGCGAAGGTGAAGGCGTTGCGGGCCTGCGGGCGGTTGAAGGTGATCCGCCCGATACCGTCCTGGCGCTCGAAAACGAGGTCTTCCGCCCCCACCTGCTGGTCCATTTCCTCATGTCCTTCTGTTTTTTACATTTTTGAATGCAAAATTACCGGTTTACAAGATGGAACTTGCAATCTTTCACGTATAGCTCCATTTTTGCATTCAAATGGACTTCAGACCCATGCTCCATGAGGAAGTCGTCGGCCGCATCCGGGCCATCCTGCTCGACGGCGAAATCCCGCCGGGCGCGCGGATTCCCGAGCGCGAGCTGTGCGAGCGGCTTCAGATATCGCGCACGCCGCTACGCGAGGCGCTCAAGGTGCTCGCCGCCGAAGGGCTCGTGCAGCTCCTGCCCCACCGCGGCTCGCGCGCGGCGAAACTGACCGACAAGGACATGCGCGACCTGTTCGAGGTCTGCCAGGGCCTCGAGGCGCTCGCCGGCGAGCTCGCCTGCGAACGCATCACCGATGCCGAGATCGACGCGATCGCCGCGGTGCACGCGAACATGGTGCGGCACTATCGCGAGCGCGATCTGATCCAGTACTATCGCGGCAACCGCGCCATTCACGAAGCCATCGTCGCTGCGGCCGGAAACCCGGTGCTGGCGGGGCTGTATACGTCCGTGACTGCGCGCATCCGCCGCGCGCGTTATGTCACGCCGATGACGCCCGAGCGATGGGCGGTCGCCGTGCAGGAGCACGATGCCATCCTGAACGCACTGCAGAGGCGGGACGGCGTCGGCCTCGCCCATATCCTGCGCGCGCATCTGCGCCATAAGCGCGAAGAGGTTTTGCAGGCAGGCTTTGCCGAAACGGAGCGCACTGACTTGGTGCCGAGGATTGCGTGAGACGGCATTCGCGACGAAGAAACTTGCGGTCCCGCTACAACGCGCAGTCAAGAGACACAATCGCGACACAATCATTGACTGCATTCGGCCGTACGATCCGATCGTGCTGACGCGAGGCGATCGGCGCAGGCCGAATGTAACGCGCAAACAATTGCGCAAAACAAAAGACAAAAGCGGAGGAAACGCATGACAATCGATGTCTCACGTCGGTCCTTGTTGGCCCTTGGGGCCGGCCTTGGAGCCAGCGCAATGCTCGGCAGCAGCGCGATGGCGCGCGCTCCCAAGCTCGGCACCCAGACGCCCTACTGGCACCGCTTCGTTCTCGGCGATGCCGAAGTCACCATCGTCTCCGACGGACCGCTTCCGCTCGGCGATCCCTCCGGCACCTTCACCGGCGTTCCCAAGGAAGAGGTGAAGAAGATGCTGGCAGACAATTTCCTGTCGCCGGACAATGTCGTGCTCGAACAGAACTCGCCGATCGTCAACACCGGCGACAAGCTGATCCTGTTCGATACGGGCATGGGCAGCTCGAAGATGTTCGGCGCTACCACTGGGCGGCAACAGAAGAGCATGACCGAGGCCGGCATCAAGCCCGGGGACATCGATGCGGTGGTCTGTTCGCATGCCCATATCGACCACATCGGGGGCATCGTGGACGACGGCGGCAAGCCGCTGTTTCCGAACGCGCAGATCTACATCTCGCAGACCGATTTCGACTTCTGGACCGACGAAGGCAAGCTCGGCAGCGACGCCAAGGATTTCGTCGTTCACGCCCGCAAGAACCTGCTGCCGGTGCGCGACCGCATCGTGTTCTTCAAGGACGGCCAGGAATTCCTGCCAGGCGTGCAGGCGATCGCGGCGCCCGGCCATACCGTCGGCCATACCATCTTCATGGTCTCGTCCGCCGGCAAGTCCTTCGCCTTCATGGGCGACCTCTCGCACCATTCGGTGCTGCTGCTGGAGCGGCCGCGAATGGAATTCTCCTACGACACCGATCCGAAGCAGGCGGCCGAGTCACGCGTCAAGCTGCTGACCATGCTCGCCGCAAACAAGGTGCCGGTGATGTCGTATCACTTCGCCTGGCCGGGCTATGGCCATGTCGCCAAGGCCGGCGAAGGCTTCCATTATTATCCCGAACCGATGCAGATGACTTTGTAGGTCGTCAAAGTCCGGGCAGCGCCTGCCGCCCGGACTTTTTGCTTCCCGTCCCAATGCGCCCACTTCGCCTTTTGGTATCTAAGATTCCGATTTAATCAGCCGATATTATTCGTTTGTCAAAATCGCCCTCCTGCGTAGCTTAGGCAACGCGGCTATCGCCCGCAGCCCGAACGGCCGCCACCAAGAATGGCGAAGCGCGAGGAGGATGAAGATGACGACGACGCTCGACGCATCGGGACTGCCTGCACGCTCGCTACTGCGGTTCCTCGATCGAGAGCATACGATCGCAAGGCCGGGCTATAGCCGATGGATGGTGCCGCCCGCGGCGCTTTGCGTGCACCTCTGTATCGGGCAGGCCTACGCCTTCAGCGTCTTCAACCTGCCGATGACCAAGCTGATCGGCGTCACGCAATCGGCGCCCGGCGACTGGAAACTGACCGAGCTCGGCTGGATCTTTTCCATTGCGATGGTGTTCCTCGGACTGTCGGCCGCGGTGTTCGGACGCTGGGTCGAGGAAGGCGGCCCGCGGCGCGCGATGTTCACCGCCGGCGTCGCCTGGGCGAGCGCGTTCCTGATCTCGGCACTCGGCGTCTATCTCCACAATCTCTGGATCATCTATCTCGGCTACGGCGTCGTCGGCGGCTGTGCACTTGGCATCGGCTACATCTCGCCGGTTTCGACGCTGATGAAGTGGTTCCCTGACCGGCCAGGCATGGCGACGGGCATGGCGATCATGGGCTTTGGCGGCGGCGCACTGATCGCCTCCCCCTTCTCGGTCTGGCTGATGAGCAAGTTCGCCAGCGCGACCGACGTCGGCGTGCTCGGCGCCTTCATCACGCTCGGCTGCGTCTATTTCGTCTTCATGATGGTCGGCTCCGCAATCGTGCGCGTGCCTGCGCCGGGCTGGAAGCCGGAAGGTTACGTGCCGCCTACAACCGCGACCAAGCTGATGACCAAGAACGACGTGTTCGTCTACCAGGCGATCAAGACGCCGCAGTTCTGGCTGATCTGGATCGTGCTGTTCTGCAACACCACGGCCGGCATCGGCGTGCTCGGCCAGGCCTCGGCGATGAGCCAGGAGATGTTCCCGGGACAAATCACCGCGGTCGCGGCCGCGGGTCTCGTCGGCCTGATGAGCCTGTTCAACATGGGCGGACGCTTCAGCTGGGCTTCGTTGTCCGACTTCATCGGACGCAAGAACACCTATTTCGTCTACATGGTGCTCGGCTTCGCGCTTTACGTCACGGTGCCCTATGCCGGCGCGAGCGGCAATGTCGTGCTGTTCGTGCTGTGCTTCCTGATCATCGTCAGCATGTATGGCGGCGGATTTTCCACGGTGCCAGCCTATCTGCGCGACATGTTCGGCACCCGCTACGTCGGAGCCATCCACGGCATCCTGCTCACGGCCTGGTCGATGGCCGGCATCGCCGGGCCGGTGCTGATCAACTACATCCGCGAATACAACGTCACCCACGGCGTGCCGAAGGCGCAGGCCTACAACACCACCATGTACATCATGGCCGGACTGCTCGTGGTCGGCTTCCTCGCCAACCTCTGCGTCCGTGCCGTCGACAAGCGCCATCACATGAAAGACGACAACGCAGGTCTCGAGCCCGCGCGCGCTTGAGCCGCGGCGGAACAGAAGGAGCGACCATGACAACGACATCGCGAAGCGAAGCGTCATTCTCCCAGTTGCTGCTGAGCTGGATCACCTATCGGGTGTCCCAGATGGCGGCGATCAAGCCGTCCCATCGCGCCAGCGAGATCGCTGCCGCCGCCGCGGCGAGCAACAACCCCTCGGGAGCGTGACATTATCATGCATCATGCCCAGACCGTAAAAACCACGCCGCTGCAATTGGCACTGGCCTGGAGCTTCGCAGGCATCCCCTTGCTTGCCGGTGTCATCCAGACCCTGCTCAACGCGATGAAGCTGTTCCAGTAGGCACGACCCCATGCGCTCGACGGACAGGCCCGCAACGCGCGTCGGCGGCGCGCGGCAATTGATCGCCGATGAGGGCTTTACCTTCTGCATGCTTGCCGCGGTGATCGCCGCTGCGGTTCTTGCATTCGGCTTCGATGCGACCCCGGACACCGTCGTCGCCATGCTTGCGATCGGCGCGGTGACGGCCGTTGCCGAAACCCGCTTGCACCGCCGGCGCTAGGACCGTCCCGCCGCTGCGAACCTGATGTCAGCGGCCTTTGCGCGCGCTCCGCGCCGGCGTTTCCATCACGCGCCGCGCTTGCTCGGCGGCGAGCTCGCGCATGATCGCGATCGCGCTCTGTACATGGTCGTCCGACTGGTCGACCGAATAGACGACATAGGCCGGCATGGAGAACTTCGGCGCGCCGGCCACCAGGTGCAGGTGCCGCGCCTTCAGCAGCGGTTCGACGATCCGGTGCGCGAAGTAGCCGGAGCCGCCGTTTGCCAGAACATGCTGAAGTCCGAGCCAGCCGATATTGGCGGTCAGCGCGGGCCCCGCAAAATTGGGGAAGACAGCGCTGTGGCGGGCATAGAACTCCGGTCCCCAGTCGACATAGACGTAACCTTCCTGCGGCTCGGGGGCGCTTTTGGGATTGGTCGAGACCAGCACCAGCTGCTCCTCGATCAGCAGCTCGACTTTCAGGCCGGGCCGACTTTGCGGCGTGTACATCACGCCGATGTCGATGCGGCCTTCGACCAGCCCCTGCATCAACTCGGGCTCGAGCGCGCTCTCGGCGCGGATGGAGATTTGCGGATTGGCCTCCTGCATGCGCGGCAGCCAGAGCAGCAGAAACTCCTCCCACAGCCCGATGCGGCCGCCAACCACCAACGCCCCGCTAAAGCCCTTGGGAACGCCGACGTCATGCCGGGCCTGCTCGACGGTGCGCACCAGGGTCGAGGCGTGGCGCTGGAATTGGCGCCCGGCTGCCGTCAATGCTGCGCCGGCCTTGTTGCGCACGAACAGCGTGCAGCCGAGCAGTTCTTCGAGGCTCTGGATCCGCGTGCTGACGGTGGACTGGCTGACGTGAAGCCGCTCGGCGGCCGTAATGAAATTGCCCGTCGCGACCACCGTCAGGAATGTACGCGCAAGCTCGGTATCCAAGGGCGGCCTCACATCGACATCGTCGATATGAAAGGCGCTCTCTTGAGGGATGTCAAACCGTAGAAAGGCTGCCTAGCACCCGAGCTTGTCGGCGATTCCGCCAAAATCCTTGGCGACGATGTCCCAATTGCCCGTGGCCTCGAAATCGACCTTCTTGAGCGGACCGTATTCGGTCGGCCGCGCCACGAAGGCGGTCAACCCGATCTTCTGCGCGGCGGCGATATCGCCGATGCCGACCGTCTCGCCGGCCGATGTCCTGATCGACCCCGGGTCTGAGCTATCAGCGCGACCGCTCCTGGAGGGAGCGCAACAGCCTGCTGGCCTCCGGACGATCACCACCGTCAGGCTGACCGACAAAAAATTGCAGTTCGTGATGCAGGAGCGTCCGGGCGCGCTCGGTCTCTCCTTTGGCGGCGAGCAGGCGCGCAAGACCCTCCGCGGCACGCAGGCCAAATCCGTGCTGGCCACGACGCTTGGCAAGCGCGAGCGCCAGCTCGAAGTTCCGCTCGGCCAGCGAAGTGTCGTTGATCTGCGCATGTGCGGCAAATCGCCCTTCGATACGCAGGCACTCGGCCTCGTACCAGTAGTTGCCGCCCCGCCCGAAGACGTTGCGCACCTGATCGAGACAACGCCGTGCGTCTGCCAGACGGTCGGCGCGGACATAGGCCTCTGCCAACCAGCAGAGATAAGTGGGCAGCCAATAGACGAGGTGCGCCGTCTGCAGGAAATCGCGCTGCTTCTCAAGCAGATCGATGCCTTCCGTGAGGCGGCCGCTTTCAACGTCGGCCCAACCGAGAAATGTCCGTGCCACCGAGACCCAGAGCGGCAGCTCCCGTCTGATCGCCCCATCGAGCGTCCGCTGGGCGAGCTCCCGCACCGTCGGCACGTCCCGCTCCAGCGTGTAGAGCATGCAGGCGTGGGCATAGGCGTAACCGAGGGTATGGGCATGCGACAATTGGTGCGCGTGTCGAAGTGCCTCTCGGCCGTGCGTGACCGCGTCGGCAACTCGGCCCACCAGCCAGTAGCAGATGCACAGGTTGGACAGGCTCGTGATCTGCACGTCGGTGCCGTATGTCACGGCCGTCGCTCGGTCGGCGGCAGCATCGTAGAGTTTGGCGGCCCGATCGAGATGGACGCACGCCTGCTCGGTCTCCCCGTCGAGCAGCGACGTGCCGAGCAGCCGGTGGCCCACCATCCGATCGGCCCTCGTTCCCTTTTGCTCGGCGAGCGTCAGAAAATCCCGCGCCAGCGTGCCGGCCTCCCGCACGTTGCTTGCAACACGCAAATAAGACCATCTTGCGTACAGCGCCGGAAAGATGCGCGGATCGTTGTCGAGGGCACGGCAGAGCTCGATGGCGCGGCTGCTGACGTCAGCGACCGCATCGGCGCCGAATCCCTGCAGCGCGATCGTGGGCCCGATCAGCGCGATCTGGGCGTTCAGCTCCAGATTGTCCCGTTCAAGTCCCGCCGGAAGCTTCCTGATCTCCTCCAGCGCCATGTTGAGCTCGGCGACCGCTTCCAGATTAGCCGAACGTTGTGCTGCCTGCTGGGCCGCCTTGAGCCGCATCTGTGCCGCGCGGGAGGTGCGCCCGGCCTCGGACAGGTGCTGCGCAAGATAGCCGGGTTCGGTGATGGCAACCTCCGGCAGATGGAGCTCGATCTCCGCAGCCACGCGGTCGTGAAGCTCTCGTCTCTGCCGTTTGAGAAGCGAATAATAGGCAACGTCCCGGACCAGCGCATGCTTGAAGGAGTAGACCTTTTCGTCGTCGTTGCGCTCAAATCCTATCAGCCCAGACGCTCGCAGCCGCTCGAGAGCCGGTTCGAGGCTATCTTGAAGCTCGCCGGCGACGGCAGCAAGAAGCCGATGCGGAAAGCTTCGGCCAATCACCGACGCGAGCTGCGCGACGGCCTTGGCATTGCCGAGGCGCTCGAGACGCAGCATCAGGGAGTCGTAGAGCGCCGACGGCACTTCTGAAGGTCCGCTGGCGCCAGCCGTTCGGACGCCCGGATCGACCTGGCCCGTTTCGAGGGCCGCCGCCGCCAGCTCCTCCACGAACAGCGGCACACCGTCCGATCGCGCCACAATCTGCTGTATCAGCTGACTTGATAGCTGTTTGTCGCGCACGACCGATCCGGCAAGATGGCGGCAGTGCTCATCGTCGAGACGCTGAAGCGCTATACGCAGGATCGTCGGCGACACGTCACCAAGCACGGATGCCCGGCTGGTGACCACTAGGAGATTCCGCGTACCGGCGATCTGGCCGGCAATTCGCTCGACGATCTCGATTGTTGATGGATCGGCCCAGTGAAAATCCTCAATCAGGATCAAGCTGGCTTCGCCGCGCGTTTGCGAGATCAACAGCCGCACCGCCGCATCACGCGTCTTTCGACGCTGCTCCTGCGCGTCGGGAATGATCGCGCCTGACGCCGCCGGCACCGCCAAGCCGAGCATCTGGCCGATCAGCGTCAACTGCTCCTCGTCGCCGCCGGACGTCGCGGCCACGAAATCATGCAGACGCGCCGAATTCGCGTCGGCGTCTCCATCCCTGCCGATGCCGATGCGCTGCTCGAGTGCCCTGATGATCGGGTAAAGCGGCGTGCTCTGATGCGGGGCGGAGGCTTGGATCGCCAGAATCAGGTCGTCCGGCAGCGCGGCCCTTTCGATCAGCTCCAATGCCAGGCGCGATTTTCCGATCCCGGACTCCCCAGTGATCTCCACCGTACGCCCCTGCCCGGTCCGCGCCAGCTCCCACGCTTGCAGCAGCTGGCCCATTTCAGCGACCCTGCCCACCAGGCGCGAGGCATTGCGACGGCGTGCACGATGGCCAGCGCCATCTTCCAACGCCTCGCCCATGACGAGAAAGACCTCGACTTTTCGCGACAGTCCCTTGAGCGAACGCATACCGAGCGGTTGCATGGCGAATTTGCCGCGGAGGAGACGCCTGGTCTCACCGCTGATCACCAGCGAATTGGGCTCGCCCATCTCCAGCAACCGGAATGCGATGTTGGGCGTATCGCCGACGATCTCGGTTGCATCGTGCACATGGCCCGGCCTTGCCTTGCCGATCACCGCTACGCCCGTATGGACCCCGATCCGAACGCGCAGCGGTTCCCGGATCTCCGCGATCGCGCGCTCACTCAGTTCGTGGAGTGCCCGCAACAACACCAGGCCGGCACGGACCGCGCTCTCGGCTTCGTTCTCAGATGCGAGCGGATAGCCGAATTCCGCACGAATGCCGTCGCCGATATAGTTGACGACGCTGCCCCCGGCATTGCTGATGCATCGCGAGCTTATCGCCTGGAACTCCAGCAGGATCTCTCGCAAATCCTCCATGTCACAGCGCTCGGACAGGCCTGTTGAGTCGACCACGTCGCAGAACAGGACTGTCAGCTGGCGGCGTTCGGTTGCTCTGTCGTGAGGGTCGTCCATCACTCATCCCGAAATTCTGAAGCATGTTGCCCGGTTCGACGTCACGGCTCGACTTGGCTCCGCTCCTCTTTCGAAAGTGTGACGCAGATTGGCCATTGCCTCGGCAGAAGTCCACGACACGTTACGCGAGTAATTGGTCAATCCCACTGCCTCAATCGTGCGAGCCCGCAGCTACTGCCGGCTTGTCAGCCTCGGTCAAACCGCTGGACTCGATCCTCACGGACTCAGCAGATCGGCAAAGAACGGATTCAGCATTCGTCCTCGCGGATCTTCCCTTCTCACATGCGCCGAGAAGTCGATCCATCTTGTCCCGTACGCTGCCTCGACGTGGTCCCTGGTGATGAATGGACTCTGGTTCAACAGGGGAATGCCGCCCCTCTTGCTCGCAAATTCATTGAACGCCTTCAAAAACCCGTCCCAAGCCGGCCGGTCCGTATAAGCGTGGATGGGGTCGACCGAAAACACGTCTCCGTCATGCGAGTAGGACAGCAACGAGTGCTCATCCTTCCGGATGAAATAGGAGCCGAGCGCCATGTTGCAGCGGAAGTCATGGTCCTTGAAATATTTTTCGCTGAAGTCCACGTAATCGCGCAGCACATGCAGCCATTCAGAGCGCGGAAATGCCCAGAACGTAAACGCATATCGCGCCGACGGCCGCGTATTGCTGTAGTCGATCGTCTTATCGGGATTGTATAAGGTCGCTCCGCCGATCAGGTGCAAGAACGACATCAACAGCCGGTTGCCAATGAACCACGTGTCGAGCAACGCATCCCTGAGAGGCTTGGTCGGGATGCTGCTGTCGATGAATCTGCCGACGCGGGCTTCCGCAAAATTCCAGAGGTTACGGCGGCTGGCGGCGAACAGCGATCCCAACGGTCCGATCCTGTCGATGGGACGTCGCGTCTGGAAGTACGCCTTTCGTCCGACCGTCCAACAGATCAGGCCTCGCGACGCATCGATGATCCCGTCCACTTCCTTCTCGGTCAGTTCGCCGATCCGGCGCGGCAAATATCTGAAGTGGATCGCTTCCAGCGGCTTGATGCGAAACGTCACCTCGTAGATGACGCCGCACAGGCCGTAACTGGAGCGCATCAGGTACATCAGATGCGGGTCCTTCTCCTCCGATGCTTCCGCCAGCCCGCCGCTGGGCGTCACCCATTTCATCGCTGTGATGTACGAGCCGACCTGTCCGAACTCGCCGCCGTCCAGGCCGTCCTTGGTGTGGCAGCAGGCCGCCGCACCGAGCGTCATGTTCCCGATCTCGATATTGGTCAGAAACTGGAGGTTCATCGCCCGCAATAGCCGCGATGCAGCAATGAACTGGAGACCGGCCTCGGCCGTGAACGTCATGCTGTGTGGATCGATCTTGTGGATGCGGCTCATCCCGGACATGTCGATGATCGTCCCGTCCGAGGACGCGCAAGGCGTCAAGGAATGATAGCTGCCCATCGCCCGAACAGGGCTTGGGTAGCGGTCGGCATCCCTGAGGATTGATTGAATCTCGTCGACGGAGCGCGGTGACCCCAATTGCGCGGGCGAGCTTGTGATCCCGCCGTCGTAATTGCGAACCATATTGCCCATCTGCGTCACCCCCTTGACGGCGAAACACGCAACTTAGGATGGCTTTTCGGTCTTGCCGGCGCCGGTGCCGGCCTGGTTCTCACGAGATTGAAGCGCTTTGTCGCGCAGCTTCGCCGCGCTCACGCAAATTCAGCCGGGTCGCCCGATGCACCCACGTGCTGTACGCTATCCTATCCGACCAAACATTTGGTCGACAGGGAAAATTGCATGCCCGGGCGACCGCAACCGCCGGAAAGCCGCGTTGGCAAACGGCCATTTTGGTGCTATTGAACTGCATTTACTAGTTGCAAATTGAGTTTATTTCACGCCATCGAGTTTGGGAGCGTCAATGTCCCGCGAGAACGATGGTTTTGCCTTCCATCGTGACCTGCTCCAGGCGGTCCTGGATGTTGTCTATCGGGCCATCAACTTCCTTGTCAGATGGGACCACCTGCCGACCCTGCTCGGAGCTGCCAATCTTTCGGTGTTCCGCGACCGGCTGCGCGAGCACAACCTCCACCATACCGGCTATGGCGCGACGTCGCCTGGCTGGAGCACCGGCAATGACCGGTGGCGTTCCGCTGACGGCTCGTTCAACAGCCTCGACCATCCGCGCATGGGCATGGCGGGCGCCCGGTTCGGACGCAATTTCCCGCTGCCGGAATGCGTGCCGGACGGCGTAGACGATCTGCTCGAACCCAGTCCGCGCGAAATTTCGACGGAATTGCTGGCGCGGGACCAATTTATTCCCGCGACCAGCCTCAATCTGCTGGCCGCCGCCTGGATCCAGTTCGAAACGCATAATTGGTTCAGCCATGGGGTGCCCGAGCCGGGAAACGAGTTCAAAATCCCGCTGAAAGCGGGCGACCAATGGCCCAAGAAGGAGCGGCTCGACGACTGCATGAAGATCCGTCGCACGGTTTGCGACGAGACATCGCGTGAGTCATGGCTCGGCGCCACACCGACATTTCGCAATTTCAACTCGCACTGGTGGGACGCCGGGCAGATCTACGGCAGCGATCGCGCGAGGCAGATGAAGATCCGATCCGGGGTCGATGGGAAGATCAGGGTCGGCGATGATGGGATGCTCCCAGCCGATCCAATCCATCCGGGTGCCGATCTCACCGGCTTCAATGACAATTGGTGGGTCGGGCTCAGCCTGCTCCACAATCTCTTCGCGCGTGAGCACAATTACATCTGCGATGGCTTGAAGACCCGGTATCCGGCCTGGAATGACGAAGAACTATTCCAGCGTGCGCGCCTGATCAACGCGGCCCTGATCGCCAAGATCCACACCGTCGAATGGACGCCAGGCATCCTCGGCCATCCTGCGCTGGATTTCAGCATGCACGCCAACTGGTCGGGGATACCATACCGGGTGCTGCGCGCAGTGCTCGGCAAGAACAGCGAGGCCGCCTATGGCATCATCGGCTCTCCGACGGACCAGCACAGCGCGCCCTACGCGATGACCGAGGAATTCACCGCTGTCTACCGCCTGCACCCGTTGCTCCCGGACAAGATGGATGTGCGGCGGCTCGATACCACAGAGCCAAAATCTTGCGACTTGGTCAACATGCAGGGACGCGTCTCCCGCGAGTTCATGCAGTCTCACGGCTTCGCCAACCTGATGTACTCCTTCGGCACCGCTCATCCCGGCGCCATTCGCCTCCACAATTATCCCAACTTCCTGCGCCAGTTCACGAAAGACGGCCAGCCGCTGCTGGACGTGGCCGCGATCGATATCATGCGTGATCGCGAGCGCGGCGTGCCGCGCTACAATCGTTTCCGCGAGCTGGTCGGCAAGAAGCGCGTCAAGACATTCGAGGAAATCACCAGCATCCCCGGTGCCGCCAAGAAGATGCGCACGATCTACAAGGGCGACGTCGACCGCGTTGATCTGATGGTGGGGCTGTTAGCCGAGGACCTGCCGGACGGCTTTGGCTTCAGCGATACCGCTTTCCGCATCTTCATCCTGATGGCATCGCGGCGTCTCAAGAGCGACCGCTTTTTCACCGACGACTACCGGCCGGAAGTTTACACCGACTTCGGTCTGGACTGGATCAACCACAACGGAATGAAATCGGTCCTGCTGCGGCATGTGCCGCAGCTCGGGGCGGCGCTCGAGGGCGTCAACAACGCTTTTGCCCCCTGGAATGTGCTGCGAGGCTAGTCATGGCCCTCATCATCACCATTCCGGGCCTCGTTCGTCTTGCCCTCGTGCGCGATCCGGACGAACTGCTCCGCGTCAACGATGCGGGCGTGGTCGCGCGCTCGCTGTCCGGCCGCGGCGGTCTGTTCAATCGCTCGATCGCGGCAAAGCTCGCGGTTTTCCGCACACGTGATGGTGACATCTGGCCGGCGTTTCGCGACCGGCGCGATGCATTCCGCGCGGCGCATCAGGCGGCGCTCGAATCCGCACTTTCGGATGTCGAGCCGCTGTTGCAGCGGATCGCGCCGGAGATCACCGAACTCGGCAATTACATCCGCGACGGGCACGCACATCGCAGCATGGGCGTCGCTGTTCAGCAAGCGATAGGCCGGCTCTTCTTCGCCGACTATGTTGCTAGCGAGGAGTCCTACGCCGCCGCGCGCACGTTGCAGGCCTGGCTGTCGGCCTGGCCGCTGCGTGCATACTGGATCAGGCGCAGCGGCGCGTTGAAGGCTGCGCTCGATCGAATTGAGGCAGCCTCGCGCGGCGACATGGCTTGCGCGCATGCAACTGCGCTTGCGATGGACAACATCGTAAAGTCGATCGATCTGATGCGCGAGCTGGTGCTTCGCGGCGACAATCTGGCGAAGATCGAACCGCAGGATGCACTGCTTCGCACGCTGCGCGCGCCCGCACGCGTGATCCGCGAAGTGCGCGATGGAGACTGCGTTGGTTTGATCCGGCTGCGGTCACGGACGTTGGTGCTGCTAGCAGTCGAAGACGCCCGCCAGCAACGTGCCTCCGACCCGGGATTCGCATTCTTTGCCGATGCGTGGAATCGTTGCCCCGCGCACAGCATTGTCCCCGCGTTGCTCATCGAGGTCTGGCAGGCGGCAAGGACCAACAAGAAGCACAGCGCGACGGGAACGCCGCCGCAAGGTGGAGTGACAACGTCGCGGCCGGCCTAGCACTTGAGCTTGTCGGCGATTCCGCCAAAATCCTTGGCGACGATGTCCCAATTGCCGGTGGCCTCGAAATCGACTTTCTGGAGCGGACCGTATTCGGTCGGCCGCGCCACGAAGGCCGTCTTCAGCCCGTTCTTCTGCGCGGCGGCAAGGTCGCCGTTATGGGCTGCGACCATCATCACCTCTTCCGGCTTGAGGCACAGCAGGCGCGCGGCGCCGAGATAGGTTTCGGGATCGGGCTTGTAGTGCTCGAACAGCTCGGCCGACATGATGAGGTCCCAGGGAAGCCCTGCGAACTTCGCCATGTTGGTGAGCAGCGCGACATTGCCGTTCGACAGCGGCGAGATCACGAATTTCGTCTTCAGCCGCGTCAGGCCCGCGACGCTGTCGGGCCAAGGGTTCAGGCGGTGCCAACCCTTGGTGAGGTGATCGAGATCGGCTTCGGTCAGGCCTGAAATCGAAAATTGCGCGACCAGCTTTTCCAGCGAGCGGCGATGCAGATCATCCAACATGACATAGCCGCGCTCGGGATGTTTGCGCACGTCATCCATCGAGGCCATGTACATGCCGCGCCAGCCGTCGACCAAGGCGGTCCAGTCGGCGGAGATCCCGCGGCCCTTCGCCCACCACATGAAGTCCGTGATCAGGCTGGTGCGCCAGTCGACGACGGTGCCGAACACGTCGAACACCAGGGCTTTGACGGCGGTGAGGTCTGACACTGGCGCTTCCCTTGATTATTCTTGTTGTCATTCCGGGGCGACGGCGCAGCATCAAGCCCGGAATCCATTTCACCGCGGATACTGCCGTCCGATAAATTCCGGGCTCTCGCTTTGCGAGCCCCCGGAATGACGGAGAACATCAATCCAGGTGGAATTTCGCCAGCTCGCGGTGCTCGGCCTTGATGTAGCGCACGGTGCCGGTGACGGAACGCATCACCACCGTCTCGGTCTCGATCACGCCGTCCTTGCGGAATTTAACGCCTGACAGCAGCGAGCCCGTGGTGACGCCGGTGGCCGCGAACAGGCAGTCGCCGCGCGCCATGTCCTCGATGCCGTAGATCATCTTGGGATCGTTGACGCCCATCTTGGCCGCGCGTTCGCGCTTCTCGTCGGAGTCCAGGATGAGACGGCACTGCATCTGGCCGCCGATGCAGCGCAGCGCAACGGCTGCGAGCACGCCTTCGGGTGCGCCGCCGGTGCCGAGATACATGTCGACGCCGGTGTTGTCAGGGTCGGCGCAGTGGATCACGCCGGCGACGTCGCCGTCGGTGATGAGGCGCACGGCGGCACCGGTCGAGCGCACGCTCTCGATAATGCTGGCATGGCGCGGACGGTCGAGCACGAGAACGGTGATGCCGTCCGGCTTGACCCCCTTGGCCTTGGCGAGGCGGCGGACGTTTTCGGCCGGTGTCGCATCGAGCTCGACGACGCCCTTGTCATAGCCGGGACCGATTGCGAGCTTCTGCATGTAGACGTCGGGGGCGTGCAACAGCGTGCCGCCGTCGGCCATCGCCATGGTGGCGATCGAGCCCGGCATGTTCTTGGCGCACAGCGTGGTGCCTTCGAGCGGATCGACCGCGATGTCGACCTGCGGGCCGGCGTTCATGCCGACCTTCTCGCCGATGAAGAGCATCGGCGCCTCGTCGCGCTCGCCCTCGCCGATGACGATGGTGCCCTCGATCGGGAGCTTGTTGAGCTCGCGCCGCATCGCGTCCACCGCGGCCTGGTCGGCCGCCTTCTCGTTGCCGTGCCCGCGCAGACGCGCCGAAGACACCGCCGCCCGCTCCGTCACACGCACGATCTCCAGCGTGAGAATGCGCTCGAGCAATGCATGCGGCGGGACTGAAATATGGGTCGACATCGGCTCACTCCTTCGAAACAGTTTTGGACGGACATCTCCGCCGCATCAACTCGTAACACCCACAGTTCGTTCGAACCGTGTCTTATTCTTGGAGCATGACCTTTCCGGAAAACCGCTTCACACTTTTCCGGGACATGCTCAGTTCTTCTCGATCCTGATGACCTGCGGCCGTCCGCTGATCACCTTGTCCTTCTGCACGGCCGCGAGCGCGCGGCGCACGGCGTCCTCGTGCGTGGCATAGGTGATGAGGATGACGGGCACCGGTACCGCCTTGCCGTCTGCCGGCGCAGCGCCGCCATTGGGATGGCGCTGCACGATCGACTCGATCGAAATCTTCTGCTCCGCAAGCCGCGTCGCGATCGCAGCCGCGGTGCCCGGGAAATCGCGTGCCAGAAGGCGGATGTAGTAGCCGCCCTCGTGGCGCTCCATCGGCGCCTTCTTGGTATCGCGCAGCTGCGAAATCGGCCGGCCGAACGGATTGGCGCGAATGCCGCGCGCGACATCGGCGATGTCGGCGACGACGGCGGATGCGGTCGCAGCGCCGCCGGCACCGGGGCCCACCAGCGTGATCGGCGGGATGCCCTCGCCATCGATCGTGACCGCATTGGTGACACCCATCACCTGTGCGATCGATGAGGATTTCGGAACCATGGTCGGATGCACGCGCTGCTCGATGCCCTTGGCGGTACGAACGGCGACGCCGAGGAGCTTGAGCCGGTAACCGAGATCGTCAGCGGCACGGAGATCTTCCGGCGCGATGGAGGAGATACCTTCGACATACACCGCGCTTTGAGCAACTTTCGTGCCGAAAGCGAGGCTGGCGAGAATGGCGAGCTTTTGCGCGGTATCGTGGCCGTCGACGTCGAATGACGGATTGGCCTCGGCATAGCCGAGCCGTTGCGCGTCCTTCAGGCACTCGGCGAAGGACAGGCCCTCCTGCTCCATCCGGGTCAGGATGTAATTGCAGGTGCCGTTGAGGATGCCGTAGACCCGGTTGATGCCGGTTCCGGCGAGACCTTCGCGTAACGTCTTGATGACAGGGATCGCAGCGCCGACGGCTGCCTCGAAATTCAGCGCGCCGCCGTGCTTTTCGGCGGCCTTGGCCAGCTTGAGGCCGTGCTTTGCCAGCAACGCCTTGTTGGCGGTGACGACGGATTTGCCGGCACCAAGCGCGGCCTCGACTGCCGCCAGCGCGGGATCGCCGGAGCCGCCCATCAGCTCGACGAAGCAGTCGATGCCGGGATGCGTGGCGAGGGTAAGCGGATCCTTGACCCATTCGATGCCGCGCAGATCGACGGCGCGCTTCTTGGCCTTCGAGCGGGCGGTGACGGCGACGACGCGGATGCCGCGGCCGCTGCGGCCGGCAAGCACGCGCGCCTGCGTTTCGATCAGACGGACAACTTCGGCGCCCACGGTGCCGAGCCCCGCTATGCCCACTTTCAGGGGTGCAACCATGATGCCTTGGAAAACCTGCGGAAGAGAACTTAACGCCGAGTGGCGAGCGGAACGACGTTGTGCAACGTTTCGATGCCGCTTTCAAGGAAGCGGCGCACGCCGCGCGCGGCCTGCCTGATCCGTTGCTCGTTTTCCACCATGGCGATGCGGACATATCCTTCGCCATGTTCGCCGAAGCCGACGCCGGGCGAGACCGCGACGCCGGATTTCTCCACCATCAGGGTCGCGAACTGCATGCTGCCGACGCTGCGGAAGGCTTCCGGCAGCGGCACCCAGGCGAACATCGACGCTTCCGGCGGCGGGATCTCCCAGCCGGCGCGGCCGAACGATTCCACCAGCGCGTCGCGCCGCTTGCGGTAGGTGTCGCGCATCTCCTTGATGCAATCGTCCGGTCCGTTCAGCGCGGCGGTCGCTGCGACCTGGATCGGCGTGAACGCACCGTAGTCGAGATAGGATTTGACGCGGCCGAGTGCCGCAATCACGCGCTCGTTGCCGACCGCGAAGCCCATGCGCCAGCCAGCCATCGAATAGGTCTTCGACATCGAGGTGAACTCGACGGCGACGTCCATCGCGCCCGGCACCTGGAGCACCGAGGGCGGCGGGTTGCTTTCGTCGAAATAAACCTCGGCATAAGCGAGATCGGACAGGATCAGGATCTCGTGCTTCTTCGCGAACGCGACCAGGTCCTTGTAGAAGTCGAGGCTCGCGACATAGGCGGTCGGGTTCGAAGGATAGCAGACGACGAGCGCCAGCGGCTTCGGGATCGAATGCACGATCGCCCGCTCGGCCGCCTCGAAGAATTGCGGCGTCGGCTCCGACGGCACCGAGCGGATCACGCCCCCCGCCATCAAGAAGCCGAAGGCGTGAATCGGGTAGCTCGGATTGGGACAAAGGATGACGTCGCCGGGCGCGGTGATCGCCTGCGCCACGTTGGCAAACCCCTCTTTGGAGCCGAGCGTGCCCACCACCTGGGTGTCGGGATTGAGTTTCACGCCGAAACGGCGGGCGTAGTAGCCGGCCTGGGCCCGGCGCAGCCCGGGGATGCCGCGGGAGGCCGAGTAGCGATCGGTGCGCGGCTTGCCCAGCGTCTCCTTCAGCTTCTCCAGCACGTGCGCTGGCGCCGGCAGGTCCGGATTGCCCATGCCGAGGTCGATGATGTCGGCGCCGGCGTTCCGCGCGGCTGCCTTGGCCCGGTTGACCTGCTCGAACACGTAAGGCGGAAGGCGGCGGATGCGGTAAAACTCTTCCATGGCTCTCTCGGCTCCAGGCAACCGGTCAGGACAGAATCGACAGACCATAACGGCCATGCGGAAAGGCGCCCGCTTCCCTCGCGAAAATTACTCAAGATCAAATACTTAGAGCAATCATCGACGACGGCGACTGAAGTCGTTCGCCCTGACTCTCGGCTGAACTAAGGTCTTTTAGCACGGCGAGGCGGAGGCGCCAGCGATTACCTTGCAGCGCCCTATTTCGCGTCCTTGGTGGCAACCGCCTGGCGGTCGCGCGCGGCAGCAAGCTCGGCCTCGATCTTGGCGCGTTGATCCGGCGGCATGACCGCCTGATCGCGATCCGGCGGCAGATCGTGCACCGGCAGATAGCTACCGGCCTCCCTGGGATGCGCTTGCGCATCGGCAGGCGTCATATCCGCAAGCTGGCTCGAGCAGCCCCCCAAGGCGAGCACCGCCATCAGCAGCACACCACAGATCCACCGCGACTTTTGCAGGTCCCTCAACGCCAACACCAGGGAAATCCCCTACCCGTCCCAAAGCACGGCCCCGGGCAACCTTACCCAAGTCCGCGCCCAAGCTCAAACCATTGCTGCCCAGATGGTGCGAGCGAGAAAACAACCCCGGGTCCACCAAGCCGAGCGGTGCGGCTCGATTGTGACGGAACCAAGAAAATTTGTCGCACTGCAACACATCTTCGAGAGTGTTTAACGCCAACCATGCGAGCTTCGCGGTGACGAATACGGAATGAATCGTTACTGTTCTGCTCATGAGTATGGCCACGACCGATACGCCCAAACCCGAGACGAAGTTCGATGCGGAAGCCTTCGCGATGAATGTCGCGCGGGCGATGGAAAGCGGCGGCAAGGCGCTCGCGGCGTACCTGAAGCCGCGGGAGAGCGGCGAGGTGCAGGATCGTCCGCCGGCGGAGCTTGCCGAGGTCGTCAAGACCTTCACCGCCGTCGCCGAATACTGGCTGTCGGATACGTCGCGGTCCTCCGCGCTCCAGACGAAGCTCGCCAAGGACTATCTCGATCTCTGGGGTTCGGCGGCGCGCCGCATGGCCGGTCAGGACGCCCCGCCCGCGATCGCGCCCTCGCCGCGCGACAAGCGCTTTGCCGATCCGGAATGGAAGTCGAACCAATTCTTCGATTTCCTGATGCAGCTCTATCTGCTCACGACCAAATTTGCGCAGGAGCTTGTGCGCGACGCCGAGGGGCTCGATCCGCTGACCCGCCGCAAGGCCGAGTTCTACGTCCAGCAGGTCACCAACGCGATGTCGCCCTCGAACTTCGTGCTGACCAATCCGGAAGTGCTGCGCGCGACGGTGGCCAGCAGCGGCGAAAATCTCGCTCGCGGGCTGAAGATGCTGGCCGAGGACATCGCCGCCGGCAAGGGCACGCTGAAGATCCGTCAGTCCGATCCGGATAATCTCGTCGTCGGCGTGAACATGGCGACGACGCCGGGCAAGGTGATCTACCAAAACGAGATGATGCAGCTGATCCAGTATGCGCCGACGACGGAGAACGTGCTGCGCACGCCGCTCCTGATCATCCCGCCCTGGATCAACAAATTCTACATCCTCGATCTCAAGCCGGAGAAATCCTACATCAAGTGGTGCGTCGACCAGGGCATCACCGTGTTCGTGATCTCATGGGTCAATCCCGACAAGCGGCTCGGTGCCAAGAGCTGGGAAGACTACATGAAGGAAGGCCCGCTCACGGCGATGGACGTGATCGAGAAGGTCACCGGCGAGATGAAGGTGCACACCGCCGGCTATTGCGTCGGCGGCACCATGCTCGCGACCACGCTGGCCTGGCTCGCCGAGAAGCGCCGCCAGCGCGTGGCGTCCGCGACGTTCTTCGCAGCACAGGTCGACTTCACCCATGCCGGTGATTTGCTCGTGTTCGTCGACGAGGAGCAGATCGCATCCCTCGAGCAGGACATGAAGGCGGCGGGCGTGCTCGAAGGCTCCAAGATGGCGATGGCCTTCAACATGCTGCGCTCCAACGATTTGATCTGGTCCTATGTCGTCAGCAATTACCTCAAGGGCCAGCAGCCGAGCGCGTTCGACCTGCTGCACTGGAATTCGGACGCGACGCGCATGACGGCGTCGAACCATTCGTACTATCTGCGCAATTGCTATCTTGAGAACCGGCTCTCGACCGGCACGTTGGTGCTGGACAACACCTTGCTCGATCTCTCCAAGGTCATGGTGCCGATCTACAATCTCGCAACCCGCGAGGACCATATCGCGCCGGCGGAATCGGTGCTGTACGGCTCCCAGTTCTTCGGCGGCCCGGTGAAATACGTGCTGTCCGGCTCGGGCCACATCGCCGGCGTGGTCAATCCGCCCGCCTCGAACAAATACCAGTACTGGACCAACGACAACGTGAAGTCCGGCAACGTCACCGAGTGGATGAAGGGCGCGGTCGAGCACAAGGGCTCGTGGTGGCCGGACTGGCGGCAATGGCTGGGCACACTCGATCCCGAGGAAGTCCCGGCCCGCACGGTCGGCAGCGAGGCGTTTCCCGCAATCGAGGACGCGCCCGGCAGCTATGTCAGGGTTCGCGCATAGCAGAATCTTCCGCGCTTTCGTATAAGCTCCACGCCTGCGGCAGAAATTGATGAGGGGACCGGGTTATGACGCGTGAATTGTTCTGGCTGACACTGACGGTGGTCCTGACCGGAATCCTCTGGATTCCCTACACCATCAACCGCTGCCAGATTCGCGGTCTCGGTGGCGCGATGGCCAATCCCTCGCGCGCCGACAAGCCGCAGTCGGAATGGGCAAACCGCCTGATGTTCGCGCATGACAACGCCGTCGAGAACCTCGTGCTGTTCGCGCCGCTGGTGCTGATCCTGAACGCGATCGACTATTCCTCGACATGGACGGTGCTTGCCTGCGCCGTCTATTTCTGGTCGCGCGTCGCGCATCTGATCGTCTATGCGCTCGGAATCCCGGTATTCCGCACGCTGGCGTTCACCGTCGGCTTCATCGCGCAGGCCGTGCTGGCCGTCGCGATCTTCAAGGTGGTTTGATCGCGTCTCCGATGGCTTAGCGCCTGCAACAAAGGAGTGAAATCCTCGAAACCTGCCCGGCTGCCGGTGTTGCCAAAGGATGACAGTGCGACAAAAACAGGGATGCCATCCGTGGGAGAGACGAAGGATCGCCAATCCACAGGTATATTTGGTCATCTCATTGATGATTCGGGGCAGACATGAATTGGAAGATTGCATCCGCGCTCGCCGGCCTCTCGCTCGCAGCCGTCACGACCCAGGCCAGTGCCGCCGATCTCGCCGCACGTCCCTACACCAAGGCGCCGCCGATGATCGCGGCGATCTATGATTGGAGCGGCTTCTACATTGGCGCCAACGGCGGCTATGGCTCGTCACGCAATTGCTGGGACCAGACTGTTGGTTTCGCGGCCGGCGTTGCGGAAGGCTGCCATGACGCGACGGGCGCCGTCGCCGGCGGCCAGATCGGCTATCGCTGGCAGAGCAGCGCCTTCGTGTTCGGCCTCGAAGCGCAGGGCGATTGGGCGGATCTCTCCGGCCGGAGCGCCAGCACCGTGGCCGGCGTCGCGAACCGCACCCGTGTCGATGCTTTCGGTCTGTTCACCGGCCAGGTTGGCTATGCCTGGAATAGCGCACTGCTTTACGTGAAGGGCGGCGCCGCCGTCACCCGCAATCGCTACCGCGGCATCGGAACGGGCGGTCTGGCCGGAGCCGAGTTCGACGGTGCCGACGATACCCGCTGGGGCGGCACGGTCGGCGTCGGCATCGAATACGGCTTCGCCCCGAACTGGTCGGTCGGCCTCGAATACGACCATCTGTTCATGGGCCGCCACGACGTCACGCTCACCTCCAACGGCGCGCTGGCGCCGGTCGGCACGTTCTCACGCACCGACCGCATCGGCCAGGCGAAGGCCCGGGCATCCACAGTCTTCCTCGACTGCGGCGACGTGGATGGCCGGGACAAGCCCGGCCATGACGAGCAGCGAATGTTGCTCCTACGCCTTCACCGTCGGCTTCATCGCGCAGACCGTGCTGGCCATCGCGATCTTCGAGGTGGTTTGAGATCAGGCCTTGTAGCCCGAAATCAGGCTTTGCGAACGACGAGATGCAGCATGTGCGCCGGCGTCTTGTCAAAACTCTGGATCACGTTCCTGTCCGAGGACAGCGTGATCCATGAACCTGCGCTGGCGTAGGTCGCCTCGAGCCATTCTGGCGACGCATAATTGTAATAGCGCCCGAGACTGTCCCGGCCGTCGCCCTCGCCCATCTTGTAGCTTGCGTAGAACACGCCTGACGGCCTGAGTGCGCGATGAATCCGCGCCAGGATGCCGGCGAGTTCGTCGCGCGGCACGTGCAGGAGACAGGCACTGGCCCAGACACCGTCATAGGCCTCGAACCGCATCGCCTCGACGGCATGACCGAGCCGCTGCGAGGCGATCTCGGCCATTTCAGGCGAGCCGTCGTTGGCGCGCACCGAAAAACCTTCGGCCAGCATCACCGCCGAATGATTGCCGGCGCCACAGCCGAGCTCGAGGATCGAGCCGCCGGACGGCAGCAGAGCGAGAAAGCCTCGCAGCCGCGTCGAGGGCGCCTTCGCCCAGTCCGCATAGGACCGGGCGTTGCTCCGATAGAACTGCAGAGTCGCTTCGTCCACGGTGGCCACTCCGATCAGGGAAACAGCGCGATTTGCTCCAGTCCAGCGGTCTCGGGGAATCCGAACATCAGGTTCATGTTCTGGACCGCCTGACCGGCCGAGCCCTTCACCAGATTATCGAGTACCGAAATCACAATGGCGCGGTTCTTGATCCGGTCGGCGATGACGCCGATCTGCACATAGTTCGAGCCGCGTACGTTCTGGGTCTGCGGCAGCACACCCTTCTTGACGACATGCACGAACGGCTCGCTCGCGTAGGCTTTCTCGAGGGCGGCCCGCAAATCGTCCGGCGTCGCGCCATTGAGCTTGACGTAGGACGTGCAGAGTTCGCCCCGCGACATCGGTATGAGATGCGGCGTGAAATTGATCGTCACCGCGGAACCGGCGGCGACGCCGATCTCCTGTTCGATCTCCGGCGCATGCCGGTGCGTGCCGACCGAATACGGCGAAATCCCCTCGCCCGCCTCGCTGAACAGCGTGTTCTGCTTCAGGCCGCGTCCGGCGCCGGTGACGCCTGACTTGGCGTCGATCACGATATCATCGACGTCGATCAGTTTTGCTTTCGCCAGCGGCACCAGCGCCAACAGCGCTGCCGTCGGATAGCAGCCGGGACAGGCGACCAGCCGCGCCGCGGTAATCTTCTCCCGATAGAATTCGGTCAGGCCGTAGACGGCTTCGCCCTGCAGCTCGAGCGCCTGATGTTCGTGGCCGTACCACTGCGCGTAGGTTTCCTTGTCGCGCAGCCGGAAATCGGCGGACATGTCGAGGACCTTGATCTTCGGGTTGGCCTTCAGCACGGCCGCGATGATCTGCTGCGTGGTGCCGTGCGGCAGCCCGCAGAACACCGCGTCGAGTTTGGTCCAGTCGACCTTTTCCCATTCCACAAGTTTGGGCAAATCCAACATGAAGAAATGCGGAAACACCTCGCTCATCGCCTTGCCGGCATGGGTGTTGGCGGTGAGTGCCGTGATTTCCGCATTCGGATGCCGCGCCAGCAGGCGCACCGCATCGGCCCCGGTGTAGCCGGATGCGCCCAAAATGCCGATCCTCTTCGAACTCATCACACGTTCCTTTCAGGCGTCGCTGGATCGTCTTGGCGGGGTAGAAGGTTGCCGGGTCGCTTCGCCCACCGGACTGGTCTCGCGGCAACGCTCGATCGGTTACTCGTCGGCAAGGCCCAGCATCAGCCGCATGTTCTGCACGGCCGCGCCGGACGCGCCCTTGCCGAGATTGTCGAGCCGCGCGACCAGCACCGCCTGGTGGTATTTGTCACTGGCGAAGACGTAGAGCTCGAGCGTGTTGGTCTCGTTGAGCGCTTCCGGCTCGAGCTTGCCGCCCTTGGTCGCCTCGTTCTGCAGCGGCATCGCCGAGACGTATTTCGAGCCGGCGTAACGCTTTGCCAGTGCGGCCTGGAGATCGGCGCCGCTGGGCTTGCCGGGCAGCGTGTCGAGCTGGAGCGGCACCGACACCAGCATGCCCTGCCGGTAGTTGCCGACCGACGGGATGAAGATCGGCCGCCGCGTCAAGTTCGAGTAGAGCTGCATCTCCGGCAGATGCTTGTGCTCGAATCCGAGGCCGTAGAGCTCGAAGGACGGCGCACTGCCGTCCTCGAAGCTCGCGATCATCGACTTGCCGCCGCCGGAGTAGCCGCTCACCGCATTGACGGTGACGGGATAGTCCGCAGGCAGCAGGCCGGCATCGACGATCGGTCGCAGCAGCGCGATCGCGCCGGTCGGATAGCAGCCGGGATTGGAGACCTTCTTCGCAGCCCTGATCTTGCCAGCCTGATCCGGCGTCAGTTCCGGAAAGCCATAGGCCCAGTCGGGCGCGACCCGGTACGCGGTCGAGGCGTCCAGCACCTTCGGGCCCGACGGCCCCATGCTGTCGATGAGCGCAACCGTTTCCCTGGCAGCATCGTCCGGCAGACAGAGGATGACGAGATCAACCTCCTCCATCAGCGCCTTCTTGGCCGCGGGATCCTTGCGCTTGTCGTCGGCAATCGTCTTCACGACAACGTCGCTCTGCAGCTTCAGCCGCTCGTTGATCCCGAGGCCGGTGGTGCCTGAGCCACCGTCGACGAAGACGGTCGCGGGCTTTGTTGCAGCGCCGGTCTTGGGGGCATTTTTGGTGTCAACGAGACTCATGGCGCGCTCCTTTCGAGCATGTTGGTTTCGGATGCGAAGGCCTCCGGCCTTACGTCCTGCATCAGTTGCGCGATCTCCCTGGCGTCGGCGTGGGCTTGCGCGCCAAGCGCGTTGGCGATCGCCGTATAGTCGGCATCGGACTTGTGCTGGTTGAGCTTGAAGCTGCCTTCGACCTCCTCAATCGTCATGACCAGACCCACGATCCCCTTCTTCAGCCCCTCGAGCCGCCCCGCCGTCATTTTGCCTGAGGTCCACGGCTTCTTCGGCAACAGCCAGTTCTCGAACTTGTCGCTGAGCGTGTCGATCTGCACCGCCAGCTCGTCATCCGACAGGAGCCTCACCGGCCCGCTCAGATGCACCGACTGGTAAAGCCAGGTCGGCACCTGATCCGGCGAGACGTACCAGTCCGGCGACACGTAGGCATCGGGGCCGTTGACCGCGAGCAGCCAGGACGCCGCGCCGCCCGCCAGCTTTAGCAGCGGATTGTGACGGGCGACGTGGAAGGCGGCCTGCGGCGTGCCATCGGCGGCATAGGTCAAATAGAACGGCAGCGGCGAGGCGACCGGCTTGTGGCCGTCGAAGGCGCAGATGGTGCCGAAGCCGCGCGTGTCGGCGAATTTCAGGCTCGCGGCGCGGTCCTGCTTGAAAAAGGGTGGCGTGTACATCCTGGTCTCCTGCTGGCCTCTTTCGGGGGGGCCGCCGGATCAGATCGCGCTGACAGGAGAGAGAATGCCGCGGATCGGATCCAGCGGCAAAGACGATGATCTCAAACGCGATCGACCGCCCAAACCGCTAAAGAGCGGCGGCGGCGACGGGCGAACAAAATGGTCGCGGCGTTGATCATGGCGCGGGGCTATAGGGCCAGTTGCGGTTGGCGTCAAGGTTCGCACGTCACACCACGCGCCAGATCCATTCCATGAACTTCGCGATCACGTCGCCGAACAGCAGGAGCGCCGCCGACCAGATCAGCGCCGAGACGAAATTGGCGGCCTGGAAGCTCCAATAGGGCATCTCGAAAATGCCGGCCGCAAGCGGCACGGAGGCGCGCAAGGGGCCGAAGAAGCGGCCGATGAAGATGCTCGGCACGCCCCAGCTGCGCACGAAGGCCTCGCCCCTGGGCAGGAGTTCCGGATAGCGCGAGAGCGGCCACATCTGGGCAACCTTCTCCTTGTAGCGATAGCCGAACCAGTAGGAGACCCAGTCGCCCAGCGCCGCGCCGATGCCGCCGGCGATCCAGACCGGATAGAAGCTGATGCCACTCGCGCCGATCAGCGCGCCGATAGCGACCAACGCGCCCCAGGCCGGAATCAGCAGCGAGATGAAGGCGAGCGACTCCCCGAAGGCGAGCACGAACACGATGGGAGCTGCCCACGTCTGATGCGCGCGCACGAAATCGGCAAGCGCGTGCGCAAACTGCTCCATTCAAAATTGCCTTTCCGCCTGCCCGAAGGTGCTGCTCGATGAAAAGGACTGGTAAGCCAAGGACTTGTGTGACATCAAGTCACAAAGTCCCGTCCAGACCGGACCGGACCGTCAAATTGCCGGGAATTGATGGGGCTGCGGCGTAAAATCGCCGGGATTGGCTCCCAACCACACCGCCCGGCCCGCCCTGCGATAACCTTTCCAAGTCAGAAGTGGCATAGTCGGCCCAACCGATTCGCCGCTCATGCGGCCCTCAAAACGCATAAAGATATATGTCCAAGCAGTTGAAACCAAAAGCAAAAGACGACTTTTTCGGTGGTGATGAGCCGAAGCCTCGACCCGCCAAGGCGGCCCCGCGCGCGAGCGGCGCCGAGGCCGACTACACCGCGGCCGACATCGAGGTGCTCGAAGGTCTGGAACCGGTGCGCCGCCGGCCCGGCATGTATATCGGAGGCACCGACGAGAAGGCGCTGCATCACCTCTTCGCCGAAGTCATCGACAACTCCATGGACGAGGCGCTGGCGGGGCATGCGACCTTCATCGGAGTCGAGTTGAGCGCGGACGGGTTCTTGACCGTCACGGACAACGGCCGCGGCATCCCGATCGATCCGCATCCAAAATTCCCGAAGAAGTCGGCGCTCGAAGTCATCATGTGCACGCTGCACTCGGGCGGCAAGTTCGACTCCAAGGTCTACGAGACCTCGGGCGGCCTGCACGGCGTCGGCATTTCCGTGGTGAACGCCCTCTCCTCGCTGCTCGAGGTCGAGGTCGCGCGCAGCCAGAAACTCTATCGCATGACGTTCGAGCGCGGGCACCCGAAGGGCAAGCTCGAGGATCTCGGCAAGATCAACAACCGCCGCGGAACCCGCGTGCGGTTCAAGCCGGACACCGACATCTTTGGTGCGAAGGCCGCGTTCAAGCCGCAGCGCCTGTTCAAGATGACGCGTTCGAAGGCGTATCTGTTCGGCGGCGTCGAGATCCGCTGGAATTGCGCGCCCGAACTGCTCAAGGGCGTCGACGACGTGCCGGCGGAAGCGACGTTCCACTTCCCCGGTGGCCTCAAGGATTATCTGGCGGCCGCGATCCATGCCGACACGCTGGTGCATCCCGACATCTTCTCCGGCAAATCGGGCCGCAACGGCGCCCATGGCGCCTGCGAATGGGCCGTCGCCTGGACCGCGGATGCCGACGGTTTTCTGTCTTCCTACACCAACACCGTGCCGACGCCCGACGGCGGCACGCACGAATCCGGTCTGCGCAGCGCGCTGCTGCGCGGCCTCAAGGACCACGCCGAACGCGTCGGCCAGGGCAAGCGCGCGTCGTCCATTACGTCTGAAGACGTGATGGTGGGTGCAGCCGTGATGCTCTCGGTGTTCGTGCGCGAGCCCGAATTCCAGGGCCAGACCAAGGACCGTCTCGCCACCGCCGAAGCGCAGCGCATCGTCGAACAGGCGATGAAGGATCCCTTCGACCATTGGCTGTCGGGCAATCCGAACCAGGCCAACAGGCTGCTCGACTTCGTGGTCGACCGCGCCGAGGAGCGGCTGCGCCGCCGGCAAGAGAAAGAGACCGCGCGCAAGACCGCCGGCAAGAAGCTGCGCCTGCCGGGGAAGCTCGCCGATTGCAGCGATGCCGGTCTGGACGGCTCGGAACTCTTCATCGTCGAGGGAGACTCGGCCGGCGGCAGCGCCAAGCAGGCGCGCGACCGCAAGACTCAGGCCGTGCTGCCGCTGCGCGGCAAGATCCTCAACGTCGCGTCCGCCGGCAAGGACAAGCTGACAGCGAATACGCAGCTCGCCGACCTCGTGCAGGCGATCGGCTGCGGGATGCTCGCGCAGTATCGTGAAGAGGATCTGCGCTATCAGCGCATCATCATCATGACCGACGCCGATGTCGACGGTGCCCACATCGCTTCGCTGCTGATCACCTTCTTCTACCGGCAGATGCCGCGGCTGATCGACGAAGGCCACCTCTTCCTCGCCGTGCCGCCGCTCTACAAGCTGACCAACGGCACGAAGTCGGTCTACGCCCGCGATGACGCGCACAAGGCAGCACTGATCAAGAGCGAGTTCAACGCCAACGCCAAGGTCGAGGTCAATCGCTTCAAAGGCCTCGGCGAAATGATGCCGGCGCAGCTCAAGGAAACCACCATGGATCCGGCCAAGCGGACCATGCTGAAAGTGGTTCTGCTCGCCGACGACCGCGACACCACGGCGGATTCGGTTGAGCGCCTGATGGGCACCAAGGCCGAAGCGCGCTTCGCGTTCATCTCGGACAAGGCCGAATTCGCCAATGACGACCTGCTGGACGTCTGATCCGCAGGCGCTGCCCGGTCGTATCCCATCCAGAGCCCCGGCATGAAGCCCCGGGGCTCTTTTGTTTTTGGGGCCGACAATCGTCCTACCCCACCTCGACTCGCTGATTCCCGGCCTCGTCGCATCGCGAGTCGGCCAACGACTCACCCAGCCAAGCTGATGCAGGATTGCCTCCATTTCGGACAAAGCCGGATTTGCTAACGAGAAGTTACCAAAACACAGATCGCGAAATTCTGAATAACACGTTGATAATGCAGCTCTATTGTATATTTCGGCAATGGCACTCAGAATCCCTGCGGTGCAGCGTTTCCCGGCGACTGTGCCTGCTCTGCAACAGCATTTCGGAGAGAAGCAGCTATAGTCCGGGACATCAGATCACACGGACTTCAGTGCGCTCGCGCCTGCCAGACAGACCAAAGCTTGGGGATTTTAAAATGAAGAAGATTTTGCTCGCACTGACTGCGGTTGCCGCGATGACCGGTTCGGCCTCGGCCGCTGACCTTGGCGCCCGTCCCTACGTGAAGGCGCCGATGGCGGCTCCCGTCGCCAGCTGGACCGGTTTCTACATCTTCGGCGGCGCTGGCGGCGGCCTCTCGGCCTCTGACCAGCGCGTGCAGACCACGGTCGGCGCAGTTCCCCTGACGATCGATCAGCGCCAGGGTGGCTCGGGCTGGTTCGGCACGGTCGGCCTCGGCTACGACTGGCAGTTCAGCGGCACCTGGGTCGCCGGCGTGTTCGCTGACGGTCAGTTCGGCAGCATCCGTGCCACCATTCAGGATCCGACCCTTGGCCTCACCGGCAACCAGAAGCTGGAAGACTCCTGGGCCGCTGGTGTCCGCCTCGGCTGGCTGGTCGCCCCGAACGTTCTCTCCTACGTCAACGGCGGTTACTCTGGCGCCCATTTCGGCCAGACCAACTTCATGACGCTGGGTGGCGTTCCCGCTGGTGTCCACCTGGGCAGCTACAACCGCAACGGTTGGTTTGTTGGCGGTGGCGTCGAGAACAACCTGAACATCTTCGGCATCCAGTCGCCCGGCTGGTTCATGAAGACCGAGTATCGTTCGGCCTTCTACAACGCCAAGACCTCGGACATCGTGACCGACGTGGGCAATCTTCCGATCGGTAACAGCATCCGTGCCAACAGCTGGAACCAGACGATCTCGACCTCGCTGGTCTACCGCTTCAACTGGACCGGTCCGGTCGTCGCGAAGTACTGATCCGAACGCAAGTTCAGACGTCAAAGCCCCGGCATCGTCCGGGGCTTTTTCGTTGTGCGGTGCTTCAGCGGCTGATGCCCGCTTTCAGCTTTGGGTAGGCGTCTCGAAAGCTGGCTTTCCGGCGATCTTGCGTATGGACATGCATCCGCCCTGCGGCCTGCATCAGCAGCCATTGTATCCCAACCACGGCTACGGCTAGTCTCCCGCCAAGTTTTCGGGCCGCGGCAATCGGCTTGTCGCGTCCCGACAGAAGCGGACCAATGGGGAGGAATGCATGCGCAGATTTCTGCTTGTAGCAGGCCTGTTTGCCCTCGCCGTCGGGCTGCTCTGGATCGGACAGGGCACGGGCACCGTCGCGTGGCCGCGATCGAGCTTCATGGTCAACCAGTTGCAATGGGCCGGCTATGGCGCAGCCATGGCCGGCTTTGGGCTGGTGCTGATCTGGCAGAGCAACCAATAGAAGAAACCAGGGAATAGCAGCATGACATCCAGTCGGTTCGATCTCCGCGGCAAGGTCGCGATCGTCACGGGCGGCAATGGTGGCATCGGGCTCGGCATGGCCCGTGGCCTCGCCGATGCCGGCGCCAACATCGCCGTGGTCGGTCGCAACGAAACCAAATCCGCCGCCGCCGTCGCCGATCTCAGCCAACGCGGCGTGAAGGCGATCAGTGTTGCCACCGACGTCACCGACAAGGCGGCCATCGCCGCGATGGTCGAGCGTGTCATCGGGGATCTCGGCCGCATCGACATCCTCATCAACAACGCCGGCATGAGCATCCGCAAGCCGCCGCACGAGCTCGAGCTCGACGAGTGGAATACGGTGATCAACACCAACCTCACCAGCGCCTTCCTGTGCTCGAAGCTGGCCTATCCGGCGCTGAAGGCGTCCGGCAACGGCAAGGTGATCAACATCGGCTCGATGATGTCGATCTTCGGCGCGAGCTTCGCAACGGCCTATGCGGCGAGCAAGGGCGGCATCGTTCAGTACACGCGCGCCTGCGCCAATGCATGGGCGCCCGACAACATCCAGGTCAATGCCATCCTGCCGGGCTGGATCGACACCGACCTGACCCGCGGAGCGCGGCAGCAGGTATCAGGATTGCACGAGCGGGTGCTGGCACGCACGCCTGCGGGGCGGTGGGGCGACATCGACGACTTCGCCGGCATCACCGTGTTCCTTGCCTCGTCCGCCTCCAACTTCGTCACCGGCACCGCGATCCCCGTCGATGGCGGGTTCTCGGTGATGGCGTAGGCCGTACGCGAAAGCCCTGCACACAAAAAAGAAGCCCCGGACAATGCCGGGGCTTTTAAATTTGGGCAGTGATCGTCTTTTGTGGCTGCTTGGTCGTTCGTTGACGCACTCAGTAGCGGGCGATGACCGGCGCGTCGAACTTGTAGCTGGCGCGCACGACGGCCCACTGGATGTCGCGCGGCTTGGCATCGAAGCTGTAATTGCCCGAGGTGCCGCCAAGTTGATAGGTCTGGCTGGCGAAGGCTGCGTAGTTGTACTCGAGGCCGACGATCCAGTTGCGGGTGACGCCGTATTCCCAGCCGGCGCCGACGGTCCAGCCGTTGGCCCAATGGGTCTGACCGCCAGAGCCCGTCGACGGGTTCGGAACGGTATCGCTCACCGACAGGCGGTTGTTCACGCCCGCATAGCCGCCCTTGATGTAGAACAGATTGTTCTGCACGGCGAAGCCCGCACGACCGACGACGGTCGCGAGCACGTTGGCGCGCCAGGAGAACACATCGTCTAGGCCGACGCCGAACGTATTGTTCCTGCCCGAGCCGTGGTTGTCGAGGCCGGAGATCGTACCTTCCATGCCGAACACGTAGTTGTTGGCCTGCCAGTTGTAGCCAATCTGGGCGCCGCCCATGATGCCGGCGCCGCGCTGACGAAAGCCCTCGCCCGGAGCGAGGTCACCAAAGGGCGTTGTGTTCGCGGTGTTGTTCCAGCGCTCGTTGGTCCATGCGCCACCGATGTGACCGCCGACATAGAAGCCGGTCCAGTTGAACATCGACTCCATATAGGCCGGCGCCTTTGTGTAGGGCCGTGCACCGAGATCGGCAGCGGAAGCGGCGCCGGTCGAAATCAGAGCGGTCGTGCAGGCGAAGGCGGCAATCAATTTGTTACGCATGGTACACCCCGTGTCCTTTGATGGGTGCACGCTCACATGCAGTTCTTACTCAAATTTGAATCAAGACAGTTAAGACGTGGGATTGGCAAGCAGCGCGCCTTCAATCCGTTTGCGCTGTTGCACGCAGGCAACGCGCCGAGCGCGATTTAACGCAGCGTTATCCCTACCGGGTTCTTGCGCTACCGTGCCGGCGCAGCCTTCGACCGCACGTGCTCGGGCCGGACGCCGAGCGCGAGCAGGCGCGCCGGAATGCCCTGGAGCCACGGCAGCGCGGTGATGAGGCGCACGACCAGCGGCACTTTCAGCGGCCGGTCGCCGCCCTGCAAGGCGCCGCTGATGATGTTGTTCTGCACGATCATCTGCATTCGCTGCGTCATTTTCACCGGGAATTCGCGGCGACGGCGCACGGCATCGAGTTCGTCCTCCGACGGACAGCTGTTTTGCAGCTTGTCCGCCAGCAGATTTGCGGTCGCAACCGCATCCTGCACGGCGAGATTGACGCCGACGCCGCCGACCGGCGACATCGCATGCGCGGCATCGCCGATGAGAAGCAGGCCCGGCCGCGTCCAGCGCGGCAGACGGTTGATCGCGACGGTGAGCAGCTTGAAATCGTCGAAGCTCTTCACATCGGCAATGCCGATCTTCAGGATCGGCGCCATGCGAACGACGTCATCGAGCAACGCCTGTAATCCCCTCGCCTTCACCGCGTCGTATTGTCCCTTGGCGATGACATAGGCGCACTGCCAATAGTCGCCGCGGTCGAAGGTGATCATCATCTTGCCGGGCTCGACGCGCGCGAACACGTTCTCGGTCTCGTTCGCCTTGCGGCCGACGCGGAACCACAGCACGTCCATTGGCGCGCCGATCTCCTCGACCTCGAGGCCGGAACGCTGACGCACTGTCGAATGCCGGCCGTCACAGGCGATGGTGAGATCGGCTTCGATGTCCACGATGCCGTCCGGCGTCTTCGCCCGCACGCCGACGACGGTCTCGCCGCGGCGGATCAGATCGACGGCCTCCGTGTTCATCATCACCTTCAGCGAGGCGAAGCGCTGGCCGGCCTCGCGCAGGAAATTCAGGAAATCCCATTGCGGCATGAAGGCGATGAAGGGGTACTTGGTGCGGAGGCGGCTGAGATCGGCGATGCGAACGGGGGTACCGCCGAACAGGCCGTCCATCTTCTGCAAG
Organism: Bradyrhizobium sp. Ken51; assembly: GCF_055807435.1. Lineage (NCBI taxonomy): Bacteria > Pseudomonadati > Pseudomonadota > Alphaproteobacteria > Hyphomicrobiales > Nitrobacteraceae > Bradyrhizobium > Bradyrhizobium sp. Ken51. The sequence continues at coordinate 135,043 of NZ_JBVVPB010000002.1, forward strand.
CGCTGATGCGGCAGCTTCAGGAATCCGTCGATCAAGCCGAGCTCGTCCATCACCTGGAGTGTCGAGGGATGCACGGTGTCGCCGCGGAAGTCGCGGAAGAAATCCGCATGCTTCTCCAGCACCACGACATCGATGCCGGCGCGTCCCAGGAGATAGCCGAGCATCATGCCCGCCGGTCCGCCGCCGACGATGCAACACCGCACTTTCACCGAGGAGCCCTGGGGATGCTGCGACGTATCGGATTTCACGGCCGGGTCCTCATCCACCAGTTGAGCTTTCTGTGCAGTGCAGCAAGCAAGATTCATTTGCCGCAGTTGTGAATGGCCGTTAGCCTTGCTGCCAATTCCGACTCATTCAGGAAATTGCAGTGCAGACAATCTTCATACTGCTCGGCGTCTGGATCCTGATCAACGTGCTTTTCGTCGTGATCATGATCACGCCGCGGAGGCCCGGGCTGGCGCCGGTGCGCATCGAACAGAACGGCTATCCGTACGAGGAGTAGGAGAAGCTCCTGCTGCGCCGCGTCATCATTTCGATCGCGATGGGCGCGTTCTTCTCGCTGACTGCGCCCTTGATCGAGGCGCTCGACTCGATCAAGCCTTTGATAAGGATGCGCCGCGAATAGTTGCGGCGGACGCGGCCTGCTCGACACCTCAGTTGTTGCTGCGGTTCGCGCTGCGGAAGCTCTTGATCTCCGACACGCTGCCGTCGCGATAGGTCAGCTCCACCGAGATGAACTGCGTTGCCGGCGCGAGCTTCATGTAGAGCGGCATGCCAGCGCTGATCGCGCTGGGATCGCGCATGTCGCAGCCCGGCATCTTCAACACCTGGTTCGGAACGGCGGTGTCGATGCCGATGCGCACCTCGCGGATTGCGCAGCGGTAGGACACGAGGTGCGTGTAGTAGACCAGCAGCCCGTTGAACTCGCGGAATGACAGCCAGCTCGTCGCGGTCATGTCGAGGATCTTGCGCTGGTCGCGGATCAGCGCGGCTTCGGGATCGAACCTGATCGGGAACGGCCCCTGCATGTCACCGGACTGGTCGACATAGCGGACCTCGATGGTGCCGGCCTGCGCGTCCGGCGGCAATTCAATCGATGGGTTCGGCATTCTCTTGCGCGTGCGCGGGTCGAGCGTATCGATGAAGCCGGTTTCGCGGAAATCGCCATTGCCGGCCATGCGCCAGGATACGCCGAGGGTCGGGTCGGCAAAGGAGAACACCACGCTCCACCCGCCATTGTGGCGCGAGAAGCTCGCGATCGGCGCATTGGTGGTCTCCTCCTTCGGCACGCGCGGCACCGACACCGGCGGCAGCGCCGCAAGCTTCTGCGCCGGCGGATCGGCCGGGCGCGCGGCGACGTCCTTGGCGATGCCGCTGAGGAAGACGTCGTCGACCATCTGATCGAAATAGACCGGCACCTGCCTGTGCTTGACGGTGTCGGCCATCTCGGCGACGAGACGGCGCGTACGCTGCGCCACCTGCACCAGGTTCTCGCCGGGCTGGAGCAGCTCCTTGGCGAAGGTGCGCGTGAACACCGAATTGGGATTGGCGTCGTCGTTGGAGAGGCGGTCGAGCGCGGTCTGGCGCGGGCCCGCGGAGAAGACCGAGAACACGCCTTCAGGCAGCTGCACCATCGGGGCAAGTCCGCCACCACCTGAGACGGCGCGGGTGCCCTTGCGCTCGAACGGGTTGTTGCGGCACGCGTCGAACACCAGGATCGAGGTTCGCGCCTTCTTGTTCTGGAGACGCTCGACGATGCGATCGGCCAGGATGGAGGCGTCACGCACCAGCTCTTCCTGCCCTTCCGTCGCCGCCGGCACGTCGGTCGGCAGCAGATAGTTCTGGCCGGCGATCTCGAAGCCGTGGCCGGCATAGAAGAAGAACGCGGTGTCGCCGGCCTCGATCGTCCGATCGAACGCGAGCAGCGTTTCCGAAAATTGCTGCCGGCTCTGGTTTTCGGCGACCATCACCGAGAAGCCGAGCTGCTTCAGCGTATCGCCCATGGTGCGGGCGTCGTTGACCGCCTTGAGCAGCTTCGGAACGTTCCTGTAGTCGTTGTTGCCGACGACGAGCGCAACGCGCTTCTCTGCACAGGCGGGAAGCGCGAAACCGCTGAGGCCGGCCGCGAGGCCAAGCGCCGCCAGAACTCTGAAAAGCCGACGCGTCATCGAAAATCCCTCACGAACGGCCCACGCCGGTTCCCTCGAACATCGGTTCATGGGAACCGCGCCGTTGATGTGATAGTCGGCCCAGCCATAGCGCTGGTTCAACAGCCCCGAGGACTCAGGTTCTGTCGTCTAGCCTATGGCAGATCCCGCTGGAATCTGCTTTTTCTCAGTCAATTCTTGTGGGCGATTCCGCTGGAAGCGAGGGGCTGCCGTGTATCGCTGGTGCACCGACGAGGTCGAGCCGCACGACCGCTTCGACTTTTGGCGCGAGGTGCGCGCCAAGGGCCTGTTCGGCGTCACCGCCGAACTCGAGCGAGAACGCCGCGCGGACTTCTTCGGCGAATTCTCGCTGCGCCAGCTTGGCGGCGCCGGCCTCGTCGAACTGAAGGCGTCGCACTACAGTGTCGAGCGCAGCATGACCGACATCGCTCACGCGCCGAGCGACAGCATCTGCGTCTATCAGCAGCTCGGCAGCGGCGGCTGGTTCGGCGGCATGCGCAGCAGCGACTTCACGATCGCCAATGGCAGCTTCGCCACCAGCCATACCGACCAGCCCTATCGCACGACGCCGCTGGGCGCAGGAGGCTTCCATCTGCGGATCCTGAAGGTCCCCGTGAGCAGCCTCTCCACGCAGGATAACCGCATGCGCGAGCTTGCGCCCCGGACGTTCGACGATTCCACCCTGGCGCCTCTGCTCGGCGCCTGCTTCGCCGATCTCGGTGAGGTTGCCGCGGGTGATGACGGCCCCGCCGATGCCGCTTCCCTCGTCCAGGCTTTAGCCCATCTGGCGCTGATCGAGCGCGGCATCCTGCGGCCCGGCAGCCGCCTCGGGCAGGCCGCGCTGCGGACCGCCCGGCTCTCGCAGGCACGGCGCCTGATCGCGCGTCACCTGCAAGACCCGAATCTGGCGCCGACAGTGGTGGCCGATCTGCTCGGCATCTCCGTGCGTCACCTTCATATTCTGTTCGAAAGCACGGCCAAGAGCTTCTCGCAAACCGTGACGGAGGAACGCCTGAACCAGAGCCGCCACTTGATGCGCGAAGCCTCGGACCGGCTGATCGCCGACATCGCGACCTCCTGTGGCTTCGACAGCCTGGCGACCTATTACCGGGCCTTCAACGCCGCCTACGGGATGGCCCCCGGCGACTTCCGCGCGCAGGGGCCGCAGGGGCGTTAGCCGACGTTTGGGCAGCTCCGGCCGATCGCCGGATTGGGCGGAAAACCGCAGCCGCGCCCGCTATTTGGGCGAAAACCTCAGGTTTTTTAGGGCCTTCCCGCGCCTGCTCCATTGACTTTGGCCGATTCCCGCCTATGTTCCGTGGCGACGCGGCTCAGATCGAAGAGCGATTCCTGAGCTTGGCGCTTTGTTCGCGTGAGTCAGCACCCCCAGCTTCTTTGAGAGCGCGCCGTTTTGGGGTGGAACGCGACAGCCTTATTACCCTCGATTCCGAACGGCGGTTTCGACCAGAGGCTCAATGTCTTTTACCCATCTCGGACTATCCGAAAAAGTCCTCGCCGCAGTGGCGGCCACCGGTTACACCACCCCCACCCCCATTCAGGAACAGGCGATCCCTCACGTCCTCGCTCGCAAGGATGTGCTCGGCATCGCCCAGACCGGCACCGGCAAGACCGCGGCCTTCGTGCTGCCGATGCTCACCATTCTCGAAAAGGGTCGCGCGCGGGCGCGCATGCCGCGCACCCTGATCCTTGAACCGACCCGCGAACTCGCGGCGCAGGTGAAGGAAAACTTCGACCGCTACGGCGCGGGTCAGAAACTCAACGTCGCCCTCCTGATCGGCGGCGTTTCCTTCGGCGACCAGGATGCCAAGCTGACGCGCGGCGTCGACGTGCTGATCGCCACTCCCGGTCGCCTGCTCGACCACACGGAGCGCGGCGGCCTGCTGCTCACCGGCGTCGAGTTGCTCGTCATCGACGAAGCCGACCGGATGCTGGACATGGGCTTCATTCCCGACATCGAGCGCGTCTGCAAGCTCGTCCCGTTCACCCGGCAGACCCTGTTCTTCACCGCGACCATGCCGCCGGAGATCCGGCGCATCACCGAAACCTTCCTGCACAATCCGCAGAAGGTCGAGGTATCGAAGCCCGCCACCACCGCTGTCACCGTTACGCAGTGTCAGGTCCCGGCCGGGCGTGAGGCGCACGAGAAGCGCGAGCTGCTTCGCCGATTGCTGCGCGAGGCCAAGGATCTCCAGAACGCGATCATCTTCTGCAATCGCAAGCGCGAGGTCGCCGTCGTTCACAAATCGCTGCAGAAGCACGGCTTCAGCGTCGGTGCGCTGCACGGCGACATGGATCAGTCGGCCCGCACGGCGGCACTCGAACAGTTCCGCAAGGGCGAGCTGCCCCTGCTGGTCGCATCCGACGTCGCCGCCCGCGGCCTCGACATCCCCGAGGTCAGCCACGTCTTCAATTTCGATGTTCCCCACCATCCCGACGACTATGTCCACCGCGTCGGCCGCACCGGTCGCGCAGGCCGGTCCGGCATGGCGATCTCGCTCGTCACGCCGCTCGACCAGAAGTCGATGGTGGCGATCGAGAAGCTGATCGGCCAGAGCATTCCGCGCGCCGAAGGCGATTTCGAAGTCCGCACCGATGCTTCCGATGCGAGCGAGCGTCCGCGCGAGCAGCGCGGCCGTGAACGTTCACGCGGCGGACGCGGCAAGCCGCAACGCGGTCGCGATCGTGAGCGCAGCCACGAGCCGCGCGAAGCGCGTGGCGAGGCACAGCCTTCAGCCGAAGCACGGACCGCTCCCGAGGCGAGGCCCGCTGCCGAAGCAAGGCCCGCACGCGAGGCCAGGCCTCCGCGTGAATCAAGGCCTCCGCGTGAAGCCAGACCTCCGCGTGAAGGCAAGCCATCATCCGAGCCGCGTGACGGTGCGCGCCAGCAGGCCAATCCGTCGCATGTGCCGTCGATCGGTCGCCCCGAGCCGCGCCGCCAACGTGAGGCCGACAGTGAGCCGGGCGACCACTCGCATCTGCCGGCATTTCTGCTGCGTCCGGTTCGCACCCCCGCCGGCGCCTGAAGCGCGATGCGCGCCTTTGGTTGAAGTAAAGCTGGCGCGCACTTTTTTGGACGCATTCGTGGGCGTATATTTACGGGGCGTTCACGATCGTCCGTTAGCCTACGAACATAATTTAAGTATTGCTGCGGTCGACGGCGCGCCGATCGCTGTGGGGTATGTTCCGTGGTCAAGGTGCTCGACGAACACGAACGCACGATGGCGTTCGCTGAGGTTGCGCTCGGTCAAATCCGATCGCTACGACAGACGGCAATTCCCCGCAATTACGAGATCTGGTTCGTCTACGCCACCGGCTACAACGCCCCCCTCAACAAGATCATCAACGAGACGCTGGCGCGGAGCGGCAAGCTGACCGAAGCCGATCTCGATCAGATCTACGAGACCTACCTCTCCCACATCAAGACCACCGACCGCATCGACAAGGTCGGCGCGCGCGTCATCGGCGAGATCGACGACGTCATGAAGGTACTCGGCGACGCACTCGAGATGACCGGCTCCTACGATGCCAGCCTGTGGGGCGCGACCGAAAAGCTGTCTACGGCGCCCGAGAGCCGCGAGCAGATCAAGTCGATCGTCGAGACGCTGCTGCATTCCACCAGCGAGATGCGCGAGACCAACAAGGCGCTGGAAGATCGGCTGACGCTCTCGAAGAGCGAGATCAGCAATCTCCAGCAGAGCCTGGAGGCAATCCGCGCCGAGAGCCTGACCGATCCGCTGACGGGGCTCGGCAACCGCAAATATTTCGATCGCATGATCGACATGGCCGTGCAAGGCGCGCTCGCCTCGGGCGAACCGCTGTCGCTGCTGCTGGTCGACATCGATCATTTCAAGTCGTTCAACGATTCCTACGGCCATCTCACCGGCGACCAGGTGCTGCGGCTGGTCGGCCTGTCGCTGAAGCAGACCATCAAGGGCCAGGACATCACCGCGCGCTATGGCGGCGAGGAATTCGCGGTCGTGCTACCCAACACCGCGCTGCGCCAGGCCCTCACGGTGGCCGATCACATCCGGCGCGCGGTGATGGCGAAGGAATTGAAGAAGAAGTCCACCGGCGAAATCCTCGGCCGCGTCACCATCTCCGTCGGCGTCTCCATGCTCAAGCAGGGCGACGACACCGATGCGCTGATCGAACGCGCGGATGCTTGCCTGTACGCCGCCAAACGCAACGGCCGCAACCGCGTGATCTGCGAGGCCGATCCGGAATTCGCGGTAGAGACGCACAACCGCGTGGCGTGACGCCGAAGCCGCGCACCGCCGCCCGCGCTTGACATTCTGACCTGACGAACGACATCTCCCTCGCCGTCTCGAGGCGCCCGACTGCGAGCATCCGGAGGACTTATCGTCTTGCCCAACCCGCATGATTTTCACACGCCGCAACCGTCCTACACGAGGGACGACTTGTTGAAATCGAGCGAGGGCGGCTATTTCGGCCCGGGCAATGCGCAATTGCCGGCGCCGCCGATGCTGATGATGGACCGCATCACGGAGATCAGCCTGGACGGCGGCGAGTTCGGCAAGGGCCATATCGTCGGCGAACTCGACATCGCGCCGGCCCATTGGTTCTTCGATTGCCACTATCGCGGCGATGCGACCATGCCGGCCTCTCTGGGGCTGGATGCCATGTGGCAGATGGTCGGCTACTGGCTTGGTTGGTCGGGCTCGCCGGGCAAGGGCCGCGCCATCGGCGTCGGCGAAGTCGCGTGCACGGGCGAGGTCACACCGAACGCGCAACGCGTGCGCTACGAGGTCGCCATGCGGATGGTCCGGCGCGGCAAGCTGGTGCTCGGAATTGCTGACGGTCGCGTGCTTGCCGACGGCATCTGCGTCTTCACCGCCAAGGACATGCGGGTTGGTCTGACCAAGGCCGTGGACTGAGCTTACCCCAGTCGCTTGGCGCGCTTCCCAAGCGAGCTCTTTTTGCTCGCCTTCTTCGGCGCTTTCGCAGGCTTGGCGACCTTCTTCGCCGGCTTGTTCGCCGCTTTCTTCGGTGTCTTCTTGGCTTTGGGCCGCTTCTTCACCTTGGCGCGCTGGGCGGCGGCGAGCGCGGCCCTCGCCCATTGCGCGAGTTCCGCGGAATCGTCGAACAGGCGGGCCGGCAGCTCCCAGTAGGAGTTCACCACCACGGTCTTGGCGCGGGTCGAGTATTGGAACGGCTTCGAGCCTTCCGCCTCAAAATCCGGGATCGTCATCTCGTCGGCGCGGAAAAACAGGCCGGCGCGCAACGCGAGCGCGAAGTTGATGCCGTCGGCGGAGATGCCGTAGCCGGAAAACATTTTTCGAATCGCGACGGGGCCGAAATCGGCGAACAGGTCGATCAGGAATTCGCGGTCCATGGCTGACCTATCTCCGCACGGTCGTCCTGGCGAAAGCCAGGACCCATTACCCCAGGGAGTAGTTTAGCGAAGACTGCCCGTCGCGCCACGCCGGTACCGACATCTCTTACCGACGAGAGATCACGCTGTATGGGTCCTCGCTTTCGCCAGGACGGCCGCGGGCCTTACCCGTCGATCTGCGCGGGACGCAGCTCGACCGACTCGCCGCAGCCGCAGGCGGAGATCTGGTTGGGGTTGTTGAAGACGAACTGGGCCTGCATCTTATCGGCCTTGTAGTCCATCTCGGTGCCGAGCAGGAACAGCACGGCCTTCGGATCGACCAGGATCTTGACGCCCTTGTCCTCGACGACCTCGTCGGTCGGGCGGACGTCATGGGCGTATTCGACAGTGTAGGACTGACCGGCACAGCCGCCGTTCTTGACGCCGACACGCAAGCCCACGATCTCGGAATCGGCCCGCTGGGTCAGCTCGTTGATGCGCTGGGCAGCAGCGTCCGTCAGCCGCATCACCTGCGGGCGGGGCCGCCGCGGCTTCGGAGTGGATGCTGGTGTCGAGCCTGACGAAATCTGTGTCATGTCAGTGATGTGGTCCGTTGCCGAGCGAATTCAATGCCAAGGATCCAACAAGGATCTTCTAAGTATCTAAAGCGAAGGTTACGCGTCACCACATGTTGAGCACGAGGCGCGCCTCGTCGCTCATGCGCTCCGGCGTCCAGGCCGGTTCCCAGACCACCTTGACGTCGACTACGCCGACGCCGGGGACGCTGGCGACCGCGTTCTCGACCATCGTCGGCAGCTCGCCGGCGGCCGGGCAGTTCGGCGTCGTCAGAGTCATTTGCACGTCGACGGAACGATCGTCCTTGATCTCGACCTTGTAGATCAGGCCGAGCTCGTAGATATCAGCCGGGATTTCCGGGTCGAACACGGTCTTGAGCCCTGCGATGATCTCGGTGGTGAGACGCTCGGTCTCCTCCGGCGGCAGCGCCGACTGGGTTTCCATCGGATTGGCTTTGATTTCGGCCGTGTCACTCATGCGAACAAATCCCGCGCCTTCAGAAGCGCCTGTGCCAGATGATCGACTTCTTCCCGCGTATTATACATGCCGAACGACGCCCGGCATGTGGCTGTGACGTTGAACCGCTCTAAAAGCGGCATCACGCAATGGGTGCCGGCGCGCACCGCGATGCCCTGGCGGTCGATCACGGTGGCGACGTCATGGGCGTGCGCGCCCTTGAGCTCGAAGGAGATCACCGGGCCCTTGCCCCGCGCCGTGCCGATCAGCCGCAGCGAGTTGATCTCGCGCAGCTTGTCCTGCGCATAGGTGACGAGATCGTGCTCGTGCGCGGCGATACGCTCCTTGCCGATCGAATTGACGTAGTCGATGGCGGCGCCAAGCCCGACCGCCTCGACGATCGCCGGCGTCCCGGCCTCGAATTTGTGCGGGGGATCGCCATAGGTGACGATGTCGCGCGAGACCTCGCGGATCATCTCGCCGCCGCCGTTAAACGGGCGCATCGCGACGAGGTGGTCGTACTTCGCCCAGAGCACGCCGATGCCGGTCGGACCGTAGACCTTGTGGCCGGTGAAAACGTAGAAGTCGCAGCCGAGGTCCTGGACGTCGACGGGCAGATGCACGGCGCCCTGGCTGCCGTCGACCAGCACGGGGATGCCGCGGGCGTGGGCGATCTTCACGATGTCCTTGACCGGAACGATGGTGCCGAGCGCGTTCGACATCTGCGTGATCGCGACAAGCTTGGTCTTCGAGGTCAGCAGCTTCTCGAATTCGTCGATAAGGAAATTGCCCTCGTCGTCGACCGGCGCCCATTTGATCACGGCACCATGGCGTTCCCGGAGGAAATGCCAGGGCACGATGTTGGAGTGGTGCTCCATGATCGAGATGACGATCTCGTCGCCTTCTTTGATGTTCGGTTCAGCCCAGGACGAGGCGACGAGGTTGATCGCCTCGGTCGCGTTGCGAGTGAAGATCACTTCCTCGGTCCGCGGCGCGTTGATGAACTGCGCCACCTTGGTGCGGCCGCCCTCATAGGCCTCGGTCGCGGCGTTGGCGAGATAATGCAGGCCGCGATGTACGTTGGCGTATTCGGAGGTGTAGGCCTGCGTCATGCGATCGAGCACGGCACTCGGCTTCTGCGCAGAAGCCGCGTTATCGAGATAGACCAGCGGCTTGCCGTAGATCTGCATGGCCAGCGCCGGGAAATCCTCGCGCACGCGCGCAACGTCATAGGCGCCGTTCTTGACTGCCGGATGCGTGCTCATTGGCGCCGCTCCAGCCAGCGCTCGGCAATGCCGATCACGTGCTCGCGCAGATCATCATCGGCGATCTGCTCGATCGCCTCGCCCACGAAAGCCTGGATCAGCAGCGCCTGGGCCTGCTTCTCCGGCAGGCCGCGCGCTTTCAGATAGAACAGCAGGCTGTCATCGAGCGCGCCGGCGGTCGCGCCGTGACCGCAGGAGACGTCGTCAGCAAAGATCTCGAGCTCGGGCTTGTTGTCGGCTTCCGCCTCGTCCGACAGCAGCAGCGCGCGGATCATCATCTTGCCGTCGGTCTTCAGCGCATCTGGACGAACGATGATGCGGCCCTGGAACACCGAGTGCGCACGATCGTCGATCACGGCCCGGAAGACTTCGCGGCTCACACAATTCGGCACGGCATGGTCGACCACCAGCGTGGTGTCGCCATGTTCGGTCTTCTGCAACAGGTTCACGCCGTTGACCGAGAGTTCACTGCCCTCGCCTGCGAGCGTGATGAAGCCCTGGAGGCGGCTGACCGCAGCACCGGTGGTCATGTTGAAGAAATTGAGCTTTGTATTCGCGCCGACGGTGACGAATTGCGAGGTGATGTTCACCGCATCCGGCGAATCGTCCATCAGGCGGATATGCGCGACGTCGGCGTTGTCGCCGACCGAGAGGATGACGGCATCGTTGACCTGGTAGGCCTTGGCGCCGGCCGCGACAAAGCTCTCGATGATGGTGGCACGAGCGCCCTTCCCGACCGCGACCTGCGAGCGGGTGAAAGTCGACGCGGAAGGCGCGGTCGCAATGTGGATGATCTGGATCGGCGCGGACAGCTGCGCGCCGTCGGCGATATCAAGCACAACACCGTCGGTCGCCATTGCCGCGTTCAGCGAGATCACAGCATCGGTAGCTGCGGTCTTCAGCAGCCCGGAATCCTTCTCCAGCGTCTCCCGCAATGTCTTAAAGCCCGCCTCGGAGGCCAGCGCCTTGATGTCCGAGAGATCGGGAGCGAACACGCCGTCGACCAGCACCAGCTTGCGGGCGCCCGCGATCGCGTGCGCTTTCACCGCGTCCGCGGCGCGCTTCAACCCAGCCGCATCGGGCGCCGCCGCCAGCGGCAGCACCTCGCCGACCAGCGCGCGCAGATCGGTGTACTTCCATTCCTCGATCCGGCGGTGCGGCAGGCCGAGACGCTCATAGGTCTCGAACGCCTCGCGGCGCGCCGCGATCACGGAAGGCGAACCCGGCAGGCGGCCTTCGGCGCTGGCGAAGAGATCGCTCACCGCGCGGCCGTTTCCGGTCTTTGCCACAGCAACGTTCATCTCAAACAATCCTTACGCGGCGTCCTCGAACTGGGCGTAGCCCGACGCTTCCAGCTCCAGCGCCAGTTCCTTGCCGCCGCTCTTCACGACACGGCCCTTCGACATCACGTGCACGATGTCGGGCACGATGTAGTTGAGCAGCCGCTGATAGTGGGTGATCACGACCATCGCGCGCTTGGGCGAATGCAGCGCGTTGACGCCGTCGGCTGCGATGCGCAGCGCGTCGATGTCGAGGCCGGAATCCATCTCGTCGAGGATGCACAGGCTCGGCTCGAACAGCGCCATCTGCAGCACCTCGTTGCGCTTCTTCTCGCCGCCGGAAAAGCCGACATTGACGCCACGCTTGAGCATGTCCTGCGGGATATTCAGCGCCTTCGAGACTTCACGAACCTTCTTCAGGAAGTCGGGCGTCGAATACTCGCTCTCACCGCGCGCCTTGCGCTGCGCGTTCAGCGCGGTGCGCAGGAAATTCATGGTGGCGACGCCGGGAATCTCGACCGGATACTGGAACGCCAGGAACACGCCCTTGGCGGCGCGCTCGTTCGGGGCCATCTCGAGCAGGTCTTCGCCCTTGAACAGAATCTGGCCGTCGGTAACCTCGTAGCCCGGCTTGCCGGCAATGACGTGGGACAGGGTCGACTTGCCGGAGCCGTTCGGCCCCATGATCGCGTGGATCTCGCCCTCGTTCACGGTCAGTGTCAGCCCGTGGAGGATCTCACGTTCCTCGACACGAACCTTGAGGTCTTTCACTTCGAGCAAAGCCATCTTGGTGTCCAGTTTATTCAAATGATGCATGGGGCGCGCGATGCGCGCCGCGAGGATCGGCGCTAGCCGACCGATCCTTCGAGCGAGATCGAGATCAGCTTCTGCGCTTCCACCGCGAACTCCATCGGCAGTTGCTGAAGCACGTCCTTGACGAAGCCGTTGACGACGAGGCCAACCGCCTCCTCCTGCGTGAGGCCGCGCTGGATGCAGTAGAACAGCACGTCCTCGGAGATCTTCGACGTGGTGGCCTCGTGCTCGAACGTCGCCGACGAGTTCTTGGCTTCGATGTACGGCACGGTGTGCGCGCCGCATTTGTCGCCGATCAACAGCGAATCGCAGGCGGTGAAGTTGCGCGCGCCGGTCGCCTTGCGATGCGCCGTGACGAGCCCGCGATAGGTGTTCTGCGACCTGCCGGCGGCGATGCCCTTGGAGATGATGCGGCTCGACGTGTTCTTGCCGAGATGGATCATCTTGGTGCCGCTGTCGACCTGCTGATAGCCGTTCGAGATCGCGATCGAATAAAACTCGCCACGCGAATTGTCGCCCCGCAGAATGCAGCTGGGATACTTCCAGGTGATCGCCGAACCGGTCTCGACCTGGGTCCAGGAGATCTTGGAATTGTTGCCGCGGCAATCGCCACGCTTGGTGACGAAATTGTAGATGCCGCCCTTGCCTTCCGAATTGCCCGGGTACCAGTTCTGCACCGTCGAATATTTGATCTCGGCGTCGTCGTGCGTGACAAGCTCGACCACGGCCGCGTGCAGCTGGTTCTCGTCGCGCTGCGGCGCGGTGCAGCCCTCGAGATAGGAGACGTAGGAGCCCTTGTCGGCGATGATCAGCGTGCGCTCGAACTGGCCGGTGTTGCGCTCGTTGATGCGGAAGTAGGTGGACAGTTCCATCGGGCAGCGCACGCCCGGCGGCACGTAGACGAACGAGCCGTCCGAAAAGACCGCCGAGTTCAGCGTCGCATAGAAATTGTCCGACGTCGGCACCACCGAGCCCAGATATTTCTGAACCAGCTCGGGATGCTCGCGGATCGCTTCCGAGATCGGCATGAAGATCACGCCAGCCTTCTTCAGCTCGGCCTTGAAGGTGGTCGCAACCGAGACCGAATCGAACACCGCATCGACCGCGATCTTGCGCCTGTTAGGGTCTTCCTCGCCGGGCTTCGGCTCGACGCCTTCGAGCATCGCGACTTCCCGCAAGGGGATGCCGAGCTTCTCGTAGGTCTTGAGGATCTCGGGATCGATCTCGTCGAGCGAGGTGATCGTCTTCTTCGGCTTTGGCGCCGAATAGTAATAGAGGTCCTGGAAGTCGATCTTGGGATAATCGACGCGCGCCCAAGTCGGCTCGGTCATGGTCAGCCAGCGCCGATAGGCTTCGAGCCGCCACTGGAGCATCCAGGCGGGTTCGTTCTTCTTCTCGGAGATGAACTTGACGGTCTCTTCCGACAGCCCCTTGGGGGCCTTGTCGGACTCGATCAGGGTCTCAAACCCATAACGATACTGATCGACGTCGATGCGCTTCACGCGCTCGACCGTCTCTTGCACGGCTGGCATTCTATCCTCCGCTCGCGGTTTCAAGGACCGCGGTGGATCATCAAACTCGGACGACTATTACGATGTTTCTTGGCGGGACGCACGCGCTTAGAACCGTTCAAGCCGTGTTTCATCGCTTATCCCTTAAGTAGGGTATTACCGAGCTTTCGCCAAGCCTCTAACGCCCTGTTGATGTCATCCGGCTCCGTGGACCAGCCCAGACTGAGACGCACCGCTCCCTGGGCGACGGTGGGATCATACCCCATTGCCGACAACACGTGGGACGGCTGGACTTTGCCCGAGGAACAGGCAGAGCCCGAGGACACTGCGACACCTTCGAGGTCGAAACCGATCACGGCGGTCTCGGCCTTCAAGCCAGGGGCCGTGAAAAGAACGGTATTAGGCAACCGCTCAACGTTGTCTGAGAAGACCGTTGCGCCGGCCATGGAGCGAATGCCGTTTTCCAAGCGATCTCTTAGACTTGCCATCCTCTCCGTATCCTCCGGCAAAGCCTGAAGCGCGACCCGCACCGCAGCCCCGAAGCCGGCGATGCCGGCGACATTCTCGGTTCCCGCGCGCCGGTTCATCTCCTGCCCGCCACCCCGCAGCAACGGCTCAAGTCCGGCCACGCCCTCGCCCACAACCAGCGCGCCGATCCCCTTGGGGCCGCCGATCTTGTGCGCAGAAAAGGTCGCAAGGTCTGCGCCGATAGCTTTGATATCGAAAGGGATTTTTCCAAGCGCCTGGATTGCATCGACGTGCAGGAGGCCGCCAGCCCCGTGAACGATTCCCGCGGCCTCGGCGATAGGCTGCTGCGCGCCCGTCTCGTTGTTGGCGGCCATGACGGAGACCAGCGCCGGCGGGCCATCGCCAAGCAGCGCCTTCAAATGGTCGAGGTCGATCACGCCGGATCGCGTGACCCGGATCTGACGGATCTTATCGCCCGGGAACCGGCCGCCTGCCAGCACCGAAGCATGCTCGACGGCCGAGACCAGAAGCCGCTCGACAGGCCCGCCCGACGGGCCCCGAAGGCCCGGCGACAGCGCCAGCGCGTTGGCCTCTGTTCCCGCCGAGGTGAACACGACATTCCGCGGCAGCGCCCCTACGGCTTCGGCAAGCGTGGACCGGGCCCCCTCGACGAGCCGCCGTGCCTCCCGCCCCTCGGCATGAACCGAGGACGGATTGCCGATCAGCTCGTAGGCTGCGAGCATTGCGCTTCGCGCCTCGGGGCGAAGCGGCGTCGTCGCGTTCCAGTCGAGATAAACACGGCTCGGCATGACGTATTATATTACCATTGAGTCAGGCTGCTTCGCCCGCTGGTACCCGACATGGGCCCGCAGGGAGCACTTGGCAATCTCGATTCCCAATCGCCATCGCGCGATGACGGCCATGACAGGCTAACGTCTTGAGCCGATTGCGGGATGTTCAAGATGCTTGCTTTTTGACCCTCGCCTCATGTTAGAACGCGCGCGTCAGTTCGCCGCGCGCCGCTCGCGCATCATCCGAGGGCGCCGCTCCACCCTTCCATTCGCGGCTTGATCGGCCCAGCAGCCGATGAAATCCGCACAATCGGTTGATTGTTGAAGAGCGTCTTCAAGGGATCAATCAAGAGATCATCATGCCTGAAGTTATTTTCACCGGCCCCGCCGGCCGTCTCGAAGGCCGCTACCACCCGGCCAAGCAGAAGAACGCGCCGATCGCGATGGTTCTCCATCCGCATCCGCAGTTCCACGGCACGATGAATCATCAGATCATCTACCAGTGCTACTATGCGTTCGCGCATCGCGGTTTCTCGGTGCTGCGATTCAATTTCCGCGGCGTCGGCCGCAGCCAGGGTTCGTTCGACCACGGCACCGGCGAATTGTCGGACGCGGCCGCGGCACTCGACTGGGCGCAGACCATCAATCCCGAAGCGCGCGCCTGCTGGGTTGCCGGCTTCTCCTTCGGCGCCTGGATCGGCATGCAGTTGCTGATGCGCCGCCCCGAAGTCGAGGGCTTCATCTCGATCGCGCCACCCGCCAACCTCTACGACTTCTCGTTCCTCGCGCCCTGCCCGTCCTCGGGCCTGATCGTGCATGGCGAGAAGGACGCGGTGGTGCCGCCCAAGGACGTCAACACACTGGTCGAGAAGCTGAAGACCCAGAAGGGCATCGTGATCGACCAGCAGGTCATCCCCGGCGCGAACCATTTCTTCGACGCCAAGCTCGAGCCGCTGATGGAAACCATCACCGCCTATCTCGACATGCGCCTCGCCAACGTGCGCTAAGGGGCGGCACCGCTCAAGCCAGCTTGAGCGCGACGATTCCCATCAAGACGAGCGCGATGCCCGCAAGTTTCATCGCGCTCAGGGCCTCGCCGAACAGCGCGACGCCCATGACGAAGGTGCCGGCGGCGCCGATGCCGGTCCAGACCGAATAGGCGACGCCGACCTCGAGCACCTTCAAGGCGCGCCCGAGCAGGACAACGAAGGCTACGAGCAGCACGAGCGAAACGACGCTCCAGCCAGAGCGCGTGTAGCCCTCCGCATATTTCATCGAGATCGCCCAGCCGACGTCGAGGAGGCCGGCGATCACCAGCATCAGCCAGGCCATGGATTGCGACATCGGCGTGGGCTCAGGCCGCAAGCTTGAGCAGATGTGCGTCGTGGCGCACGAGGAAGGCGCGCAGCAATTGCGAATAGTCCGCGCCCACGGCAGTGCGGACGCTCGGACGCTTCGCCAGCTCGGCGCGCCACGCCCGGACCTTCGGCACATCGCGGAAAATGCCGTGCTCAGTCAGCTCGTCGAACAGATCGAAATAGCGGAAGACGGGAGCGAACACGGCGTCGACCAGACTGAACGCTTCGCCAGCAAAATAAGGACCGGCACCGAGCGCCGCTTCGACCCGCGCAAATTTCGCCACGAGCGCCTGGCGCTTGCTCTCGAACGTCGCCGGATCGGTCGTGGTCTCCAGGCCCCAGAGGTCGCCGAGCACTGCTGAACCGAACTCCATCCAAGCCCGGTGCTCGGCACGCTTCAAGGCATCCGCCGGATGCAGCCTCACCCCGCCTTGCGTCTCCTCGATGTATTCGCAGATCACGTTGCTCTCGAACAAAGCGACCTCGCCCTTCTCGCTCGTCACGACCAGCACCGGCACCTTGCCAAGCGGTGACAGTTTGAGAAACCAGTCGGGCTTGTTGGCGAGATCGATGTCGACCCGCTCGAACGGAACGCCCTTCTCCTTGAGCGCGATCACTGCGCGCTGCACGTATGGACAAAGCTTGTGGCTGATCAGTTTGAGGGAAGCGGTCATGGCAACGATCCCGGCGGTTGGATGCAACTGCATCCAACATAAATGCATTTGCATACACTCGTCAAGTTCAATGCATTTGCATGGATCGGCGCCGATCTATTAAGGCCTCAAGGCCGCGCGATCACCCCGCCCGTCATCGGCATCGGCACGCCCGTGGTAGTGGGATACGACAGCGGCAGTCCCTTCAGGCCGCGCGCGGCGAGGAAGCCGAAGGCCTGCGCCTCGATGGCGTCGGAGGCCCAGCCGACTGTCTCGGCGGCCTCGACCGTGGCGGACCCGACGCGCTCCCGCAGCATCTGGAGCATGGTCCGGTTGCGCGCGCCGCCGCCGCAGACGATCCAGCTCCGCGGCCTGCGAGGCAGCAGCGGGATGATGCGGGCGATCGCCGCCGCGGTGAAGGCGGTGAGAGTCGCGGCGCCGTCGGCCGGCTGCACCTCGCCGAGCTTCAGGGCGGCAAAATCGTTGCGATCGAGCGATTTCGGCGGCGGGCTTGCGAAGAACGGCAGCTCCAGCGCTCGCGCGATCCAGGCTTCGTCCGCCTTGCCAAGGGCTGCGAACTTTCCGTCCGCGTCGAACGCCTGATTCATGGTGCGGTACATGAAATCGTCGAGCAGCGCGTTGCCGGGCCCGGTATCGCAGGCAATCAGCGTGTCGTTGCCGTCGATATAGGTGATGTTGGAGACGCCGCCGATATTGACGACAACGATCGGCCCTTCGCGCTCCAGCGAATGGACGAGCGCCCGGTGGTAAACCGGCACGAATGGCGCGCCCTGCCCGCCGGCCTCGACGTCGGCGGCGCGGAAATCATGCATCACGGGGATATGGATTGCCCTGGCCAGCGCCGGCGCATCGCCGATCTGCACCGTCAGCCGCTTCTCGGGGCGATGCAGCACGGTTTGGCCGTGGAAGCCGACGATGTCGATGTCTTCCGGTTTCATCCGGTTCTGGGCAACGAAAGCGGCCACCGCCTCGGCATGCGCGAGCGTCACCGCGCGTTCGGCCTCGGCCAGAACTCCCGGCCGGGCATCGCGTTGCGACAGCTGCACGGCCTCGCTCAGCGCCTGGCGCAGCAGGTTGCGCTCCGCCGGGCTATAGGGCCGATAGCCGGACGGCCCGAACGCCTTCACCTGCTTTCCGTCGGTTTCGATCAGCGCGACATCCACCCCGTCCAGCGAGGTGCCGCTCATCAAGCCGAGTGCCGTCAACATCATGGATCAGCGTCCTCAAGAGCCCCCTCCGGCATGCCGATCTTGTGCCAGAGGGACACATCTTATAATGCCACAGGCCAAAGTGGCGGGCGGCAACCGAGTTCCCACGGAAGACCCTTAAATTGCTCCCAAAACAGTAAACCAAGAATTGTCAGGCGCGCCGACAAATGACTGCATTCAAATCGGATTTCCTCAATACGCTGCAGGAACGTGGATTCGTCCATCAGTGCTCCGATTTCGAGGGGCTGGACGCACTCGCCGCCAAGGGCGAGGTGACCGGCTATGTCGGTTACGATTGCACCGCTCGCTCGCTGCACATCGGCAATTACCTGACCATGATGATGCTGCACTGGCTGCAGGAGTCCGGCAACAAGCCGATCACCCTGATGGGCGGCGGCACCACCATGGTCGGCGATCCCTCCGGCAAGGACGAGACGCGCGCAATCCGCTCCGTCGCCGAGATCGAGGCCAACAAGGAATCGATCCGAGGCGTGTTCGCAAAAGTGCTGCGCTATGGCGACGGCAAGAGTGACGCCATCATGCTCGACAATGCCGAGTGGCTGACAAAGCTCAACTACATCGAAATGCTGCGCGACGTCGGCCGGCACTTCTCGGTCAACCGCATGCTGACCATGGACTCCGTGCGGCTCCGCCTCGAGCGCGAGCAGGAGATGAGCTTCATCGAGTTCAACTACATGATCTGCCAGGCCTATGACTATGTCGAACTCGCCAGGCGGACCGGCTGCAACTTGCAAATGGGCGGCTCCGATCAGTGGGGCAACATCATCATGGGCGTCGATCTCGGCCGCCGCATGGGCACCCATCAACTGTATGCGCTGACGACGCCGCTGCTGACGACGGCGTCGGGCGCCAAGATGGGCAAGACCGCGCAAGGCGCGGTCTGGCTCAACGCCGACCAGTTCTCGCCGTATGATTTCTGGCAGTACTGGCGCAACACCGAAGACGCCGACGTCGGCAAATTCCTGAAGCTGTTCACGACGCTGCCGATGAGCGAGATCAGGAAGCTCGAGGCGCTCGGAGGCTCCGAGATCAACGAGGCCAAGAAGGTGCTCGCCACCGAGGCGACTGCGCTCTTGCATGGTCGCGACGCAGCGAACGAGGCGGCCGAGACCGCGCGCCGCACCTTCGAGGAAGGCGCGTTGGCCGAGAGCCTGCCGACCGTGGAAATTCCGCGCGGCGAGTTCGACGCCGGCCTCGGCGTGCTCAATGCCTTCGTTAAAGCGGGCCTCGTTGCCTCCAACGGCGAAGCACGGCGCCAGATCAAGGGCGGCGGCCTGCGCGTCAACGACGAGCCGGTCACCGACGAGAAGATGGCGTTGTCGGCGGCCGACCTGACGCCGGAAGGCGTCGTCAAGCTGTCGTTCGGCAAGAAGAAGCACATCCTGCTCAGGCCTGCATAGGCGTATGAGCTTTTCGCTGCTTGTCAGGGCGCGCCGAAGCGCGCTCCCTGATCGGCAATGGACCAGAACACGCTCGGGGAACAGTCCAAGCAAGCGACCAGGGAACGCGTCACGGCGACGCCGCAGGGTGTCGTGCGCACCGCGCTCGTGGTGCTCGCGCTCTGTTTCACACTCGCCGTGCTCGGCCGCGGCCTCAGCGAAAGCTTCACCGTCTTCCTGAAGCCGATCTCGGAAAACTTTGGCTGGGATCGCGCCCAGGTGGTCTCGATCTATTCGCTGACCTGGCTCGTTAGCGGACTGATGGCGCCGCTGGTCGGACGCCTGTTCGATCATTCCGGCCCACGCATCGTCTATGCCCTCGGCCTCTTGCTGCTCGGCTCGGCCTTCCTGATCGCAAGCCACGCGCAGTCACTCTGGCAGTTCCAGCTCTCGATCGGACTCTGCGTCGGCATCGGCGTCGCCTTCATCGGCAATGTGCCGAACTCGATCCTGCTGGGCCGCTGGTTCGGCCCGAAGCTGCCGACCGCGATGGCGGTGGTCTACTCGGCCATGGGTGGCGGCGTGCTGGCGCTGCTGCCGGCCTCGCAGCTTTTGATCGATCATCTCGGCTGGCGCGAGACCTACCAGCTGTTCGGCTTCGCTGCGCTCGGCCTCCTGGTGCCGCTCATGCTGCTGCCATGGCGGCTGTTCGCCTCGGGGTCGCCGCGTATCGCCAAGAAGACCGATCCGCATTTCGTCGATCACGGCTGGACCCTTCCGAGCGCGATGCGCCATCACGCCTTTTGGGCGCTGTTCTCGACATTCTTCTTCACCGCCGTCGGCATGTATGCGATCGCCGCACAGATCGTGGCCTATCTGATCGATGCCGGCTTTCCACCGCTGCAGGCCGCCACCGCCTGGGGCTTCTCCGGCGTCGTGCTGGTGTTCGGCATGCTAGGGGTATCAGCGCTCGACGGCCTGATCGGACGCCGGCCATCCGTGCTGCTCAGCTACGCGATCTCGATTCTCGGCATCTTCCTGCTGTGGCTGTTGCAGTACGATCCGAACATCCTCCTGCTCACCGGATTCGTGGTCTGCTTCGGCAGCATGATGGGCTCACGTGGACCGCTGATCACGGCGACCGCAATGAAGATCTTCGGGGGCAAGCGCGTCGGCACCATCTACGGCACCATCTCGATCGGCAGCGGGCTCGGCTCGGCGTTCGGCTCCTGGAGCGGCGGCCTGATCCATGACGCGACGCATGGCTACAACGCGCTGCTCGCCTTCGCGCTTGGGAGCGTGGTGCTCGGGATGATCCCGTTCCTGGTCGTGCCCGCCTTGCGGCGATAGGTCTCCCGCAGGTAACTTGGGCGCATTCGCGTCACCGGGAAATTACGGATGGGCGCGGCGCGAATAGATGCAAAAAATGCGGATCGCACGCGGCTGAAAGTCTCGGCTGCGGTGTTTTGTCCGACATGACAAAAATGTCAGCTCAAATTGAGCTGGGGTGGCTTGCGGCTCGGAACCGAATACGGTCCAAGTCGCGCATTGGATGGAGGGCACAAACCAATGAACTTTCCCTATCTCGTTCGCTTTCAACCCGTTCTCTTGAGCCTGTTTCGCTTTATGACTGGACTCCTGTTGCTCCAGTACGGCATCGCCAAGCTGTTCAAGTTTCCGGTGCTTCCCTACTTCGCAAACATCCCGCCGATCATCTACGCAGCCGGTACGCTTGAGCTCGTGCTTGGCGCGCTGCTGATGATCGGCCTGTTCACCCGCCTCGCGGCGTTCATCCTCTCGGGTGAGATGGCCTTCGCCTATTTCATGGGCCACATGTTCAAGGGCGAGACGCCGGTGTTCCTGCCGCTGCTCAATGGTGGCACCGCGGCGATCCTGTTCTGCTTCGCCTGCCTCTATCTCTCGGCAGCCGGCGGCGGCTCGGTCAGCGCCGATGCGGCGATGGGCAAGGACTAGCGGCACAACCGGCGGCGCGCTCGCGCGGCGCTGAGGCGTCAGCAATTGATTCGTGAATAAAGGGATGGCACCAGTATATTTACGGGTGCCATCTCAGCGCGAGCCCAGCACGTTCCAGACCAGGACGAGGACCGCGACGAGCAGCATCGACATGATGAGGCGATGAACGAATCGGTTCATGTCCGCTCCCACCGCATTCGATCGCGACTAAAGACCCACACAATTTTCTCCGACTTGACGCGCCATGCGCCCACGCGACGCATTTCCGCATGGATATCTGCGCATGCAGCTCGCGGACGCCGCTGCGCGGCAGCCCGTCGCACGCGTCCATTCATGATTGGTAAGAATTTCATGCTACCGACGCGAGCAACAATAACCATTCCGTCGAGGCCGTGATGAAGCTGCTGAGTCATCTCAAGATCCGCACCAAGCTCGCCAGCATGGTCTGTCTTTCGGCGCTCACGGTCACGGCCATCATCGGGGTGTCGTCCGTGCTCAGCAAGAGCCGCATGCTGGAGGACCGCGTCCAGCAGATGCGGACCGCGGTCGATATGCTCCACAACTTCGCCCAATCACTTGAAGAGGAGGTCGGCGCCGGCAAGCTGACGCAGGCCGAGGCGAAGGTCCAGTTCCATCTGCGCGGCCGCCGCATGAGCTTCAATGGCGGGCAAGGCTATCCGGTGGTCTATAACGCCGATACGTCTCTCATCGTCAACGGCGCCAACCAGCAGCTCGAAGGCAAGATTACCGGCGCGAAGGACTCCAATGGCGTCCTGATCGCCGACGCTATTATAAAGGCCGGCGCTGAGACCGCACAGGGCGGCGTAACCTCCTATCTCTATCCCCGCCCCGGCCAGACGGAGCCCGTCCGCAAGACCGTGTTCGCGCGCAAATTCGCGCCCTGGAACGCGACGATCAGCTACGGCCTCTATGTCGACGACATCGACGCCGACGTGCGAGCCTTGACGCTGGAATTGGGTGCGATCGGCATCGGCCTGATGCTGCTGATGGCGACACTGTCCTGGCTGATTGCCCGCGACGTGCTCGGTGCGCTCGACCGCCAGAAGAACCGCATGCAGGCCATTTCCGAAGGCGCCATCGACGCGGCGGTCGAGGAGACCGGTCGCGGCGACGAGATCGGTCGCATGGCCGAGACCCTCGAAGTGCTCAGGCAGACCGCGCTGACGGCGCGCAAGCTGGAGGCCGAGCAAGTCGCCACCAAAACCCGCAGCGAACAGGAGAAGCGCGACGCGCTGATCTCGCTCGCCGATCGGTTCGATGCCTCTGTCGGCCAGCTCGTCGGCCTGATGGCCTCGGGCTCCGGGGAGCTGGAGGTCACCGCCAAGTCGATGTCGTCGACCGCGGAAGGCACCAACCGCCGCGCCGCCGTCGTCGGCTCGGCTGCCACCGAAGCCAGCCAGCGCGTCCAGACGGTCGCCGCCGCCGCCGAGGAGCTCTCCTCCTCCATCACCGAGATCAGCCGTCAAGTCGCGCAGTCCGCCGTGGTCACCGGCCGCGCCGTGGACAGCGCACGCCGCACCGACACCATCGTGCGCGCGCTCTCCGATGGCGCCCAGCAGATCGAGCATGTCGCCGAGCTGATCTCCAGCATCGCGGCGCAGACCAATCTGCTCGCGCTCAACGCCACCATCGAGGCCGCACGCGCCGGCGAAGCCGGCCGCGGCTTCGCCGTTGTCGCCTCCGAGGTGAAGTCGCTGGCGAGCCAGACCGCGGAAGCCACCCGCGAGATCGGCGAAAAGATCGCCCAGATCCAGGGCGCGACCAAGGAAGCGGTGGACGCCATCGGCGGCATCACCGCCACCATCGAGGAGGTCAGCCGGATCGCCACCTCGATCGGCGCTGCGATCGAGGAGCAAGGCGCCGCCACCGCCGAGATCGCCCGCAGTGTCTCGCAGACAGCGGAGGCGACCCAGGAAGTCACCACCAATATCGGTGGCGTCAGCACGGCAGCGAACGAGACCGGCAATGCCGCGGGCATGGTGCTCGCCGCGGCCTCGAACCTCTCCAAGCAGGCCGAGCAGCTCTCCGGCGAAGTCGGGACCTTCCTGGCCGGCGTGCGCGCGGCGTAAACGGCCGGCATCAAACCCAGCACGTCGTCATGGCCGGGCTTGTCCCGGCCATCCACGTTCTGCGCGCTTATGGAAGGAGCTCGCGGCCTCGCCGCTATCGCCGCGCCAGGGTGCAGCCGCTCGATAGCTGGCGCGTCGATCCGCTCGAGCCATCGTTCGATTGCGACGGGAATTCCTCGAACGGCGAGTTCTGTTTGCCGGTGTTGAATTCGAAGATCTTGCGGAATAGACCGGGCGCCATCGCCGAAATCGGATTGACGCGCATCACGGGCGCGGCCGGCGTGCCGACGACCTCGTAGGTCACGCCGATCAATCCTTCATTGTTGCCGCCACCGAGGAAGATACCGAACAGCGGAATCTGGCCGAAGATGTTGTTGACGCCATACATCGGCACGAAGGTGCCGCTCATGCAGACCTGATTGCCGGGAAAGTCGATTGACCCCTCGATGGTGGCGCCGATCATCGGCCCCTTGACCACGCCGTCGCGGATCGTGAGCGCGCCGTTCTGCCGCGTGAACTCCGCACGCAACGCCGTGAAGGCCACGCCGCTCTGCGCACCGTTGGGAGCGCCCGCCGCGACGCGATCGAGTTGATCCATTCCCTTGACCGAGAAGTCGCGCACATTGATCAGGCCTTCCCGTGTCGTAGGCTCTGACGTCGGCGGCTCCATGGCCACCACCATCTGGCCGCCGTAGACCTTGTTGGTGGTGTCTGTGAAGCGCAGGAAGTTGCCGGCATCGCTGGTCTGGAGATAGATCACCTCGCGGTTGCCCTGGGCGCGGCCACCGCGCAGGTCGGCTGCCACGGGCGTGTCTTTTCCGATCCTGCCGCTCAGCGTGAAGGCTTTAACCGCACCGTTGCGCCGCGACATCTTGGCCTCGACGCTGCGCATCGCCTCGCCGTTGAAACCCATGACGGCGCCGAGCTTCACGTCCATGTCGAAATCGACGTTCTTCGTCTTGCTCTTGGCATCGTCCTTGGAATTGCCTGAGATCGCCGATTTCAGGAAGCCGCGGCCGTCGAATACGTCGCCGCGCATCGTGCCCTTGACCACGCCCTCCTGGCTACGCTCCACCTTCAGCGACGCCTTGTCGCCGTCGGACGGCGCGTAGGTCGGGAAGTTCGCGTTCATGAGATCGCCGTTGGCATCGACCTCGAGCGACCCCTTGATCGAGGCGCCGCCGCCTTCGATCACGATCTCCTCCAGACGCGTCGATTGCGCCGTCGGCACCACCTTGAAGCTGGCCTTGCCCGCTCTGCCCGGCAGCTTGACCCAGCCGGGCAGGATGTTGTCGAGCTTGACGGAGGTCAGGTCGGCCTCGATGCCGAGCTTCGTCGTCTGGTCGGGCCCCCCGGCGATCTTGCCCGACAGCTTGATCGGCACCGATCCGCTGACGGCGGGACCCAAGTCAAATCCGAGGCGCGCGCGGCTCGCATCGTCGAGCGTGGTCTGCAATTTGACGTCCGCGTCGCCCTCGGCCGGTTTGCGGTAGTCGAGCGAGGCCGCCTGCCCGTTGATCTTGACGTCGCCCTTGACCTGGTAGCCCTGGTTGCTCGCGACGATCTTGAGGTTGTTGGCCTCCAGCTTCTGGTTCATAACGAGCTTGTCGGCACCAAAACCGTTGAGATCGGCGGTAACGCTGTAGGTGGTGTCGGCTTTGGTCAGCTCGCCCTTGACCGGCAACCCAAGCTGGACGTTCGCCGAGAACGTCCCCTTGCTCGTATTGGGATCGATGACGGTCGACGACAGATCGCTCAGGCGATCGTTGGAAAGCATTTCGGCGGCCGCAGGCACCGGGCCTTCGACACGGAACCTGGTCCGCGACGGCGAAGGCTTGGGCGCCATATCGGGCACCTCGAAGACAAAGTCGGAAATCGTGACCTTGCGGCCTGCTGGCGTATCGGCAATGCCCTGCCCGATATTCACCGTCGCGGTGCGACCGGTCACGCGTGCCTTCAAATCGGCATCGTGCACCACCGGCAAGCCATCCACAGGGCGAACCGTGACACCGCTCGCTACGATATTGACCGACAGGCCGTCGTCGGGAATGGGCGGGCCCTTGCGCGGAAGATTCTTCGTCGGTGAATTAACGCCGATCTCGATGCGCTGGAGCGTTCCACGCTCGATCCGCTCGATCACCCATTCGCGCAACTCGGGAACGACAAGCGTCGGCCACATCCGCTTGAGCGCGGAGGCCGACATCGGCGTACCCGCAAAACCCAGTGTCAGCCGCGGCTCGCCCGAATAGTCGATGGCACCGGTGCCGGCGACGCCGATCTCCCCGTTGGAGATATCAGCCTGCGTCAACAGCAGCCTCTTGTGGTCGGTGTCGAAACGGAAGCCGATCGCAATACGGTTGAAGACCAGCGGCGGCTCGTCGATGCCGCCGAGCAGGATCGAACCGCCGCTGAAACCCAGCTGCCAGTCATTGACGGTACCGTTGGGCGGCTCGACATGAGCCAGAAGCGTCAGACGGTTCGCGCCCGAGAGGACCTTGAAGGGAGCGACCAGCACCCGCCGATTGGCGTCCCACTCGACATTGATCTCAGCCGAGTCGATCGCCATCGGATAGTCGGGCGTATCGGTGTCGATGATGTTGCCCGCGCCGACCGCGATCTTGCCGCGAAAGAAGGTCGGCACGCCGTCGCGGCCGAGCTCGCCCTTGAGCTCGCCGGTCAGCGGCAGGTCGGCGGTGTAGGTGAGGTCCTTCACCCGCAGCGCCAGCAGGATGTTGGCGGTCGAGACCTTGTCGGCGCGGATATCGACCGAGCGCACGCCGTTCTCGGCGGGGCCGATCGTGGCACGCAACGACCACGGACGCGCGCCCTCCTCGCCGAGGCTGAGCGCGACGCCGCCACGGCTCGGTCGGCGCAGGCTGAGCGTGATGTTCTCAAACGTCCATTTGCTGCCGCGCTGCTGATCGTCGACGATCAGATTGCCGTTCTTCAGGCCGATCTCGTTGAGGTTCTGGCCGTCGAGGCCGGTCATGCTCAGACTGTCGAGCCAGTCGAGGCCCTGAAGAATGCCAGTCGGGGCCGCGGCCTGGGGCGCGACTTGCGATGCGTCGGGGGTCGCAGGCTCGGTGGCGAACGGCGGCGGTGGCACACCGTTGCGCGGGAAAGTCGGCGGCAGCCCCGCGTCCTTCTTGGAGGCGACGCCGGTTGCGAGCGGCTTTGCGGTGTCGCCAGCCGACACCGTGACGGTGCCGTCAGGCGCGATCCGGATCGCGAGCTCGGCATCGACGAGGTTGAGGCTTTCTGCGCGCAGATGCCCCATCAGCAGGCCCGCACCCGACAGCTTCACCTCGGCCTTCGGTGCGGTGGCGACAATGACGTGATCGTGGTCGCGCACGACGATATCGCGGATGCGCACGGCAATGCGGATCCGCCCGGCCCGTTCGATCTGCGTGCCGCCGACCTCCACGGTGTTGCCGTGACCGATATTGTCCTCGATCGCGGCGGCGAGCCACGGCGTCGCAATGTCGAGATTGATGGGACCGGCGCCGAGCCGCCACCACAGCGCGCCGAAACAGCCGACGAAGATGACGATCAGGGCACCGACGACCACGGCCACGCGCTTCAGCCAGCGACCGCCGCCCAGCCAGCGGCGCAGCGGCCCAAACCCGTCAGCGAAGCGATGGAAGCCCGAATTGGAACGCGACAACAGCCGGCGCGCCCGATAGCCCGCCGCCGCTTCCTGATCCGGATCCCAATCGGCGTCGTCCCATTGCTGCGACTCTGTTTGGCTGCCGCGCCGATCCAAATCCCGATTGTAATCCTGGGGCGACGTATTCCTTGCCATTGCCTCTCGATACAGGCGCCCGTCGTGGGATTGAGCGCCGCCGGGGCCGCAGCCGTCGACGGGAAGCGAAGCTTCCCGCGCCGGCATTGCCGCCATACCTCGAATATTCCTTCTGTTCGTCATGTCGCCCCGGGAGCGCGTTCAACGAGCAGTGGGGTGGTGCGTGGAATTCCTTGTAACCAGACTCCGGCGTCGTCAGACTCGCCCTGCCGAGGGCACGATTCCGGCATAGCGGAAAAGGGCTGCAATACCGCTTTGGTTGACCCGCCGAAAGCGACGAAAGGAAGGCGTATGTCCAAGAAATCCCAAAAGAAATCGTCCAAAACGCCCTCCGGCAGTCCGACGGCTAAAAAGACGCCCGTGAAAGCGCGGGCTGCGACTCAAACCAAGTCCGCGAAAACACAGCGGACGCCGGCGAGCAAATCAACTGGGACCATAGCAAAGACAGCATCGCATAAGGCCGCATCGAAACGGTTAAATTTTTCCAAATCGGCACCCGCGTCCGAAAAGGCGACGAAGGCCGGCTTGGCCGAGGGTCAGGATGCTCCCGCCTTCCGCCTGCCCCGCGACGGTGGCGGTGTCGTCGCGCTGTCGGATTATACCGGCCAGAAGCTGGTCCTGTTCTTCTATCCTCGCGCCGATACGCCGGGCTGCACCAGGGAAGCCATCGATTTCACCCGGCTGACCGGCGCCTTCGCCAAGGCTGGCACCGCCGTGCTCGGTATCTCCGCCGATCCGGTCAAGACTCAGGACAAATTCCGCGACAAGCACGGTCTCGGCGTCCCCCTCATCTCGGACGAGACGCACGCGATGCTGGAGGCCTACGGCGCCTGGGGCGAAAAGTCCATGTATGGCAAGAGCTTCCTGGGAGTTCTTCGTACCACGATGCTGCTTGGCGCCGACGGCAGGATCGCCCGGATCTGGCGCAATGTCCGCGTCGATGGCCACGCCGACGAGGTCTTGGAAGCGGCAAGAACCCTTTAACCAATCATTTAAATTCAAGCGGTTCCGTTTCCGGAAAATTAACCATGACTGGCCCAGATTGCCGCGGCAATTAGGCCGTACGGACTCATCCGACCGGCGCGGGAGTGCCGATGTCGAAAAGTTCTGCCCAGCTCTCGCAGTACCCCCAACATCACCCCCACGACCACGGACGAGCCTTTCATCGCCGTGCTGCCGCGGTGGCAACCGCGCTTCCCCTTCCGGACACCGACGACGCCTACACCATCGTGCATCACGGCAAGCAGGTTCGCCTGGGGCCCGTGGTGTTCTGGATCGTGGTCGGCACCGTGGTGTTGCTCGGGCTCTGGTCGGCCGCGACCGCGACCTATTTCGCCTTCCGCGACGACGTCCTCACCCGGCTGATCGCCCGGCAGGCCGAGATGCAATACGCCTATGAGGACCGCATCGCCGAGCTGCGCGCCAAGGTCGACCGCACCACCAGCCGGCAGCTGCTCGACCAGGAGCAGTTCGACCAGAAGCTCGACCAGATCATGAAGCGCCAGACGGCGCTGGAGTCCCGTGCCACGGCGCTCGGGTCCATGCCGGACGTGACCGGATCGATTCCCCGTTCCAACCCACAGCGTGGCGATGCCAGCCAGGCGACGCAGGGCACGCCAAAGCCCTCGCCGATCAGCGACACCGTGATCTTCGTGGCGCCGCCGGATCGCGAAGCGCGGCTCGAGTCGCGCGCGCCGACGCTCGCAGCTCCGCCCGTCAATCAATTCGCCAAGAATCAAGGGTTCGACAACGTCGTGGTTCGGCTCACGACCTCGCTGGACCAGGTCGAGCGTCGCCAGATGGCGGCGCTCAACGCCGTCGAGGAAGGCATGGATTCACGCATGCGCCGTATGCGCGGCGTCGTCAGCGATCTCGGCCTGAACCTCGCAAATCTCGAAGCCGCCGTGCCGCGCACGGCAATGGGTGGGCCTTTCGTACCCGTGAAGCTCACCGCCAGTTCGGGGCCGTTCGAGAAGCAGCTCCATCGCATCAACAGCACCCGCGCCGAGATGGACCGGCTCAATCGCACCCTCGCACTCGTGCCCTATCGCAAGCCCGTCATCGGCGAGGTCGAGTTCACCTCCGGCTTCGGCGTGCGCAGCGATCCATTCCTCGGCCGGCCCGCGATGCACACCGGGCTCGACTTCCGCGCCGCGAGCGGCGATCCCGTTCGTGTCACCGCCAACGGCAAGGTCGTCTCGGCCGGCTGGTCAGGCGGCTACGGCCGCATGATCGAGGTCGATCACGGCAATGGTCTTGCGACCCGTTATGGCCATCTCTCCGAGATCAACGTCAGGGTGGGCGAGATCGTGAAGATCGGCCAGGTGGTTGGTCTCGTCGGCTCGACCGGCCGATCCACCGGCCCGCATTTGCACTATGAAACCCGCATCGACGGCGAAGCGGTCGATCCGCAGAAATTCCTGCGCGCCGGCGTGCGCCTCAGCGCGGGCTAGGCCTGCGCTTCTCGCATTCTATTGGCCGCGCTCGTGGCCGACCTCACCGGTGATGACGTCGCCGAACAGCTCCCAGGCCTGCCCGTTGAAGCGCATCAGCTGCATCTGCTCGATCGGGAAATAATCGTCGGGCGACGTATTGACCATGATGCCCGGCAGCATCAGGTCGGTGTGGAAATCCTTTAGGTTCGTGGCCTGCTTCATCACGTTGTCACGTGTGAGGTTGTCGCCGCACTGCTTCAGCACCTGCGCCATCGCCTCTGCCTGAACGTAGCCGTAGATATTGTTGGAATTGGCCTTGTCGCCGTCAGGGTAATATTTGTCCATGAACTCGCGCCATTTGATCACCGCAGGATCCTTGTCCCAGTTCGGATCGGTCGGGTCCTTCAGATAGACGGTCGAGATGATGTCCTTGGAATAGTCGAGCCCGGCTGGCTTGAGCACCGAGGCGACCGAGGTCGCAGTGTTGGCCAGAAAGAATTTTGGCTTCCAGCCGAGCTCGCCGACCTTCCGGATCGCCTGCGCCGATCCCTTGGGCGCGGCCCATGAGAAGAAGATGTCGGCGCCGGAATCGTGAAGCGCGACGATCTGCGAGTCGATCGAGGGATCGCTGACCTCATAGGATTTATCGGCGATGATCATATTGGCCTTGTCGCCGAGGCCGTCCTTCAGGCCCTTGAACTGGTCCTTGCCGGCGTCGTCGTTCTGCCAGAACACCGCGATCTTGCTGTTCGGAAACTTGTCACGGATATATTTTGCGTAGATCCGCCCCTCGCTCTGGTAGTTCGGCTGAAATCCCATGGTCCACGGGAAATTCTTGGGATCGCCGAACTTGGTGCCGCCGGAGGCGACGAAGAGCTGCGGCACCTTCTTGGAATTCATGTATTTCATGATCGCTGAGTTCGAAGGCGTGCCGAGCGGCTGGAAGATCAGCAACACCTCGTCGCTCTCGACCAGCTTGCGCGCCTGCTCGATCGCCTTCGGCGGCGAATAAGCGTCGTCATAGCTGATGAAATTGATCTTGCGCCCGTTGATGCCGCCCTGATCGTTGATCATCTTGAAGAACGCGGCCTCAGTCTTGCCGATCACGCCATAGGACGATGCCGGCCCGCTATAGGGGATGATGTTGCCGAGCTTGATTTCGGTGTCGGTGGCGCCGGGATCGTATTTTTTCTGCGCCAGGGCCGGTGTCGTGACGAGCACGCCGGCAGCAAGAATGGCGAGGGCAGCAAGGCTTTCGCGACGACCCGGCATCGTTCTCTCCCCTGTGTTTTGTAGTCTTGTTTTGCCGAGAGTGTCGCAAGGCCGCCTGCGGCTGGCAAGCGCCACGATTTTCCGTGAGGTGAAACGGCCGCTCCAGAACTATGTGCCGCGCCGCAGCAGGTTCAGAACGCGCCCATCGATCACCAGCAATGCACTGCCGATCACGATCGCGCCCGCGATCTCACGCATCGAGATCGGCTCGCCCAGCACCAGCCATCCCAGAAGGATGGCGGTGACGGGAATGAGCAGCGTCACCAGCATCACATTGGTCGCGCCCGACCGCCGCAGTATCTGGAAGAAGACGATATAGGCGAGCGCCGTCGACAGGCCGGCAAGGCCAAGCACCGCGAGCCATGTCGTCACGCCCGGCATCGGGAGACGCCACGGCTGCTCCATCGCGCCGACAACGATCGCCATCATCCCCGTGGAAGCCATCAGTTGAAATGCTGCCGTCCCCAGCGGGGCGGCATCCTTCAACAACCGCCGCGCGGCCAACGCCGCAAAGCCATAGCTGAAGGCGCCGCCGAGGCAGAGCAGGATGCCGAGCCCCTGCCCTGCTCGTGTCTCGACACCCCATCCACGCAGGATGATCACGCCGGCGAGACCCAGTGCCACGCCGCCGACGCGGCGCAGCTGCAAGGCCTCTTCGCCTGCCGCCGCCATCACGATCACCGTGAACAGCGGCGTGGTGGCATTCAGGATCGACGCCAACCCGCTTGGAATGAAAGTCTGACCGATCACGATCAGCGAGAACGGGATCACGTTGTTAAGGAGTCCAATCGCAAAGAACGGTTTCCAGCCCCTCACGCCCTTTGGAAATCGGATGGCCTGGATACGGAGCAGCGGCAGCAGAATGGCCGCGCCAAGCGCGACACGCAAAAGCACCAACGTCAGCGGCGGCAATTCCCGCAGCGCCGCGCCGTTGAAAAAGAACGAGCCGCCCCAGAGCACCGAGAGCACAGCGAGCAGCGACCAGTCTCGCGCGTCGATCCGGTTGTCATTCGGGGGCATGGCGTCTCGTGTCGGTAGGCGAGACAGCCGCCCTAGGACAACGCGGCGAAAAGCGCCACCCGATTTCCGATGACGCGTCGGTTTACACAACCGATGCTCGAACGAGGCTGCGTATGCGGATATGATCCGCTACGACGGCTTCTTCGGCCGCGACACCAGCTCGATCATCTTGCCTTCATCGTCGTCAGGCATCGCGGCCTTGGCCTGCGCGTAGGCCTCGACCGCGGCGCGCGCGACCAGCGGCTTGTCGGCCAGCAGGCTCTCGGCGAGCTTCACCGCGTAGGCGGCATCCTTATGCCGCAGCGCCGCCGTGAACGTCGCGCCGGAAAAATCGCGGGCGACCATGCGCTTGGAGTGACGCTGCACCTGCGGGCTTGCGGCGACGCCAGCCTGGATCGAGTCCAGCACGAGGTTCATGTCGAGCCCGGCCTGCTCGGCGATCGCAAGGCCCTCAGCGAGACCGGCGATCTGGATCGCGCCCATCAGATTGTTGATCAGCTTGTAGACCGTGCCAGCGCCGACCGCGCCGAAATGGCGGATGGTCGAGCCGATCGGTGTCAGATAGGGCCGCGCGCGTTCGAGATCGGCCGCATCGGCACCGACGAGCAGCGTCAGCTTTCCGCTCGCTGCCGCATCCGGCAATCCCGTCACGGGGCAATCGATATAGATCAGCCCGCGCGCGTTCATTTCGCGGCCCATCTCGCGCGCATGGTCATAGGAGACGGTGGAGCATTCGATCGCGATGGTGCCAGCCTTGGCCGTCTTGGCCGCGCCCTCGGGCCCGAGCCAGACCGCACGCGAGGCCTCGTCATCGGCGACCATGGTCACGACGGCATCGGCGTCGATCGCCGCGTCCTCAGGCGAGGTCGCCCACAGCGCGCCGCGCGCGATCAGGTCTTCCGCCTTGGCCTTGCTGCGATTCCACAGCGTCACCGTAAAACCGGCATCGAGATAGCGGCCGGCCATGCCGTGGCCCATCCGTCCAAGCCCGATGAAGGCGATCCGGGGCATCAGTCGACGTCCTCGATGTCGGCGCCGGGAGTGCCGAAGGCGCGCTGCGCCAGGGTCGCGGCCATGAAGTCGTCGAGATCGCCGCCGAGCACGCCTGATGTGTCGGAGGTCTGCACACCCGTGCGCAGGTCCTTCACCATCTGGTAGGGCTGGAGCACGTAGGAGCGGATCTGGTGGCCCCAGCCGATGTCGGTCTTGGCGGCCTGGTCGGCGGCGGCTTTCTCTTCCCGCCGCTTCAGCTCGATCTGGTAAAGCCGCGCGCGCAGCATGTCCCAGGCCTGCGCCTTGTTCTTGTGCTGCGAGCGACCGGCCTGGCAGACCACGGCGACGCCGGTCGGGATATGCGTCAGTCGTACCGCGGACTCGGTCTTATTGACGTGCTGGCCGCCGGCACCGCCGGAGCGCATGGTGTCGACGCGAACGTCGGATTCCTTGATGTCGATCTTGATGGTGTCGTCGATCACCGGAAACACAGCGACGGACGAGAACGAGGTGTGCCGCCGCGCGTTGGAATCGAACGGCGAGATCCGCACCAGGCGGTGCACGCCCGCCTCGGTCTTGAGCCAGCCATAGGCATTGTGACCGGAGACCTGGATGGTCGCGGACTTGATGCCGGCCTCTTCGCCCTCGGACTCTTCCAGCATCTCGACCTTGAAGCCGTGGGTTTCGGCCCAGCGCGAGTACATGCGGAGCAGCATCTGCGCCCAGTCCTGGCTCTCGGTGCCACCGGCGCCGGCATGCACTTCGAGATAAGAATCGAAACTATCGGCCTCGCCCGAGAGCAGCGCCTCGAGCTCGCGCCGGGCAACTTCCTTCTTGAGGGTCTTCAGCGCGGCTTCGGCTTCCTTGACGACGCCCTCATCGCCCTCGGCTTCGCCGAGCTCGATCATGCCGATGTCGTCTTCGAGCTCCTGCTCGACCTTGCCGATGCCGGAGAGCGCATCCTCGAGCGAGGTGCGCTCCTGCATCAATTTCTGGGCTTTCTGGGGATCGTTCCAGAGGTTGGGATCTTCTGCGAGCTTGTTCAGCTCAGCGAGGCGCGCCGTCGATTTCTCGACGTCAAAGATGCCTCCTCAGCAGCCCGACAGACTGCTTGATCTCTTCTACCAACCGTTCGATTTCGGCGCGCATGGGATTCTCTGGTCTCGCGGGATTGTTCCGCGTCTAATGACAACGGGATGTAGCGGCGGCGGCTGCAAAGCGCAACCACCGCGGCGACGAACGTCTGTCTTGTCCTAAGCCTTAGTACAGCCCGCCCGTGCCCGGCCGCATGAAGAAACCGGAATCCGGCTGCTGCTGCTGCGACGCCGGCATGCGGCCGTCGGCATCGGCAACGCCGATGACCGAATAATTATCCGGCGGCGCCGTGCCCGGCTTGAAGGCTTCGAGGATGGTTCCGCCGGTCTCGCCCGGACCGGCGCGCATGCCGGACTTGGCGACGACCCGCACCAGCTTGATGCCTGCCGGCACCTTGAAGGGGACTGCCGGCTTGTCGGCGAGCGCGAGCTGGAGGAAGTCGCGCGCGATGGGAGCTGCGAGATGGCCGCCGGTCGCGGCGTTACCCTTGCCGAGCGGACGCGGCTTGTCGTAGCCCATATAGATGGCGACGGCGACGTCGGGCGAGAAGCCGACGAACCAGGCGTCCTTGGCCTCGTTGGTGGTGCCGGTCTTGCCGGCGATCGGCTTGCCGACCTGCTTGACAACGGTCGCGGTACCGGCCTGGACCACGCCCTCCATCAGCTCCGTGATCTGATAGGCGGTCATGGAATCCAGCACCTGCTCGCGGCGATCGATCAGCTGTGGCTCGTTCTGGTTCTTCCAGCCGCCCGGTGCGTCGCAGCCGCGGCATTCGCGCTGGTCGTGCTTGAAGATGGTGTGGCCGTAGCGATCCTGGATGCGGTCGATCAAGGTCGGCTTCACCCGGCGGCCGCCATTGGCGAGCATCGAATAGGCCGTGACCATGCGCATCGCCGTGGTCTCGCCGGCGCCGAGCGCGTAGGACAGATAGTTCGGCAGTTCGTCATAGACGCCGAAGCGGCGGGCATACTCGCCGATCAAGGGCATGCCGATGTCCTGGGCGAGGCGCACCGTCACCGTGTTGAGCGACTGCCGCAGCGCGTTGCGCAGCGTCACCGGCCCCTGGAATTTGCCCGAGGAGAAGTTTTCAGGCCGCCACACGCCCGCGCCCTGGCCCTGGTCGATCTCGATGGGCGCGTCGAGCACGACCGTCGAGGGCGTATAGCCGTTGTCGAGCGCGGCCGAATAGACGATCGGCTTGAACGACGAACCGGGCTGCCGATAGGCCTGCGTGGCGCGGTTGAACTGGCTCTGGTCGAACGAGAAGCCGCCGACCATCGCCAGCACGCGGCCGGTCCAGGGGTCCATCACCACCATCGCGCCGGACACTTCGGGGATCTGGCGCAGCCGGTACTGACCTTCGACAGGTTGGGCGTCCTTGTACAGCGGATCGGCGTAGATCACGTCGCCGGGCTGGAGCACCTGCGACACCGCGCTCGCCGCCCTGCCCTTCGCAGCTCCCGAGGCTGCTCTTGCCCATTTGATGCCGTCGAGCGTGATGAGGCCGGTCTCGCGCTGCTTGCTCACGGCGCCGCCGAGCTCGCGGCTCGGCTGGAAGCCGATGCGCGCCGACTGGTCGCTGGTCTCCAGCACCACGGCCATGCGCCACGGCGAGATATCGGACAGAGACTTGATCTCGGCGAGCTTCACGCCCCAGTCGCCCGAAATGTCGAGCTTGCTGATGGCACCGCGATAGCCCTGCTGCTCGTCATAGTTCACGAGACCGGCGACCATGGTCTTGCGCGCCATGACCTGAATCTTGGGATCGAGCGTGGTGCGGACCGAGAGGCCGCCCTCGTACAGCTTCTTCTCGCCATAGCGCTCGAAGATGTCGCGGCGCACTTCCTCGGCGAAATATTCGCCGGCGAAGGTGTGGGCGCCGTTGGAACGGCTGGTAACGGCCAGCGGCTCCTTGCGCGCCTTGTCGGCGTCGGCCTGCTTGACCCAGCCGTTCTCAACCAGACGATCGATCACGTAGTTGCGGCGCTCGATGGCGCGGTCGCGGTTGCGGACGGGATGCAGCGTCGCGGGCATCTTCGGCAGCGCCGCGAGATAGGACGCTTCCGCCACCGTCAGCTCGTTCACCGACTTGTCGAAATAAACCAGCGACGCGGCCGCGATGCCGTAGGCGCCGAGGCCCAGATAGATTTCATTCAGATACAGCTCGAGGATCTTGTCCTTCGAGTAGGTCTTCTCGATCCGCATCGCGAGCAAGGCTTCCTTGATCTTGCGGGCGAAGGAGACCTCGTTGGTCAGAAGGAAGTTCTTGGCGACCTGCTGGGTGATCGTGGAAGCGCCCTGCGGACGGCGGTTGGAGCCGTAGTTCTGGATGTAGACCACGCCGGCGCGCGCCATGCCGGTGTAGTCGATGCCGCCATGCTCGTAGAAATTCTTGTCCTCGGCCGCCAGGAAGGCATTGATCACGAGTTTCGGCACCGCCTGGATCGGCAGGTACAGCCGCCGCTCCTTGGCATATTCGCCGAGCAGCGAGCCGTCGGTCGCGTGCACGCGGGTCATCACCGGCGGCTCGTAATCCTGAAGCTGAGAGTAGTCAGGCAAGTCCTTGGAGAAATGCCAGATCAGGCCTGCGATGGCACCCACCCCGACAAGGAACAACACCGTTCCCGCGGCGAACAGGAAGCCCATGAACCGCACCAGCAAGCGCATTATCTGTTTATCCGTTCAAACTCTGGATCAGCCCAAAGATCAGCCCAAGACCAGCTTAAGATCAGCCCTCAGCACCCGAAACAGGCGCCAAACCATCGCGAATTCACCGGCCTTACTCAATACTATCAGTGCCGGACCCAAGACGCTTGCCGAACGGGATTCTCGCCGATTCCGGAACCCCCTGCGGCGTTTTTATAAAGCGCCCGCTGTGGCCAAACTAGGGCTTTTGCGGCGGGACGGAAATTCCCCTCTCAATTCGACGATCCCCGGTCGTCAGTTCGACGATCCGGCCGTGGCCATCCGCTTGGCCAAAAACCCGTCGATCGCCTGCGCCATGGAGCCGACGGCACGCGACCGCCATCCTTCGGAGACCAGATGCTCGAGGTCGCCCTTGTTGGAGACGTAACCGATCTCGACCAGGACCGACGGCACGTCGGGCGCCTTCAGCACCCGGAAGCCGGCCGACTTCAGGGGATGCTTGTGCATTCGCACCGTCGACTTCATTTCGCCCATCAACAGCCGGGCAAAACGACTTGAAAATGTGCGGGTTTCCCGCTGGGTGAGATCGATCAGGATGTCGGCGACATCGGTCGGCTCCTCCGCGAGGTTGAAGCCCGCGATGGCGTCCGCCCGGTTTTCCGCATCCGCCAGCCGCTGCGCCTCGGCGTCGGAAGCCTTGTCGGACAAGGTGTAGATGGTCGCGCCCTGCGCATCGCCCTCGGCACGCGGCAGCGCGTCGGCATGGATCGAGACGAACAACGCAGCCTTGAGGCTGCGGGCGACTTTGACCCGGTCGTTGAGCGGAATGAAGGTGTCGTCGTCTCGTGTCATCACCACGCGATATTTGCCGGTTTTTTCCAGCCGTTCGCGCAGCGCCAGACCGAAGGCCAGGACCAGATTCTTCTCGCTCTCGCCGCTCGACTGCGTGCCGTTGTCGATGCCGCCATGCCCGGGATCGATGACGACCACCGCGCGGCCATCGGCCTTTTGCCCGGCTTCAGGGTGTGCAGATGCGGGAACCGTCGCGGGCGGCGGATCGGCAATTGCCGGCCGCAGCTCAGGACGGTTTTCCGGAGCCAGCGACGGCACGAAGGCGGTGCGCTCGACCTCCTCCAGTTCGAGCACCAGCCGCGCCGGCTGGCCGTTGGCAGCCTCCACCACGTAGGAATTGGCGATCTTGGCCGGGCCCGTCAGGTCGAACACGATTCGGGAGCCGCCGGGCATCACCAGCCCATAGCGGAAGGCCTTGACCAGCCCGCGTCCGCCGGCCCCGGTGCCAGCGGGAAGCTGAAAATTGACCTGGGGGACGTCGACCACCACCCGATACGGGTCGGCCAAGGCGACGGCGCGGAAGCTAACGGTCTGGTCGATGTCGAGGACAAAGCGAGTTTGCCTGCCGTCACCGGCCAGCCGGGCGGCCGAGGCCGTCGGGAAATTCGCTGATGCAACAGGGAGTTGAGGCTGACTTTCCGCGGCCTTCAGGCGCGAGGAATCAGCACATGGCAATGCCGCCGCGCAGAGCAGCACGCATCCCAGCAAGATCCTTTGATTTGCGCGGCTCGCCACCGATTCCGTGCCTCCGAGCAGCCTCTTTAACGCAATAGAACCACAGGGTTAAACGATCCTTAATGACAGACACGCGAAACTCGCTGACTGTGACCGCCGTGCGACGCTCCTTGCACGGATGGTCCAATCCACGTATGTACGGAATGCTGACGGCCGATATTTCCGGTTGTGTCGCATTCAGCCTCCCGGTGCAGCGCCGGAACTCTCAAGGTTTGGGAATTCCAGCGTTTTTCCGTTCCCCTCTAGGTCCAGCGCGGTGCGCGGCAGCGAGGTGGAGCGGGGCAAGCCCCGGCGGCGGACGGTCTCCGGTTACCACCACGTTTCCGGGACGGTTCTGACAGCGGCGCAACCCGTTACCCGGTCCCTTAATCTCAAGGGAGCGGTTCGTACTACCCAAGGCGAGCGCGCTCGCGCCATGCCTGGCCAACAGCAACTGATTGAGGGGCGGCCCCGCCGCCCAATGTTTCATACGGGCCGACGCTTGATGCGCCAGACTGTGCCGACCAATTCTGAAGGACCATTCGCGACGCTGCGGAGTGACAATTCCGCGCGCCGCTTTGGTCCTCCGGCTTCCGGTTCGGCAAGGCGCGAGAGACGGCGTTTCGGCCTTCCCCTCACCCCCGAATCAGGTGGACCGTCGCGTCACCCGGCAGCGCTGATGGCGCCCACGGTGAATCGCGCCCGCCGCCGCCAAGAGTTAAGACATGCCCAACAAGATGTTGATCGATGCCACCCACCCGGAAGAGACCCGGGTGGTCGTGGTCCGCGGCAATCGCGTCGAAGAGTTTGATTTCGAGACCGCGCAACGCAAGCAACTGCGCGGGAATATCTACCTCGCCAAAGTCACAAGGGTCGAACCCTCGCTCCAGGCCGCTTTCGTCGAATATGGCGGCAACCGCCACGGCTTCCTCGCCTTCAGCGAAATCCATCCCGACTATTACCAGATCCCGGTTGCCGACCGGCAGGCGCTGATCGAAGCCGAAGAGCAGGCCCATCGCGAGGCCGAGGAAGAGAGCGAGAACCGCTCCCAGGGCCGCCGCCGCTCGCGCCACCGCAATTCCCGCCGCCGTAGTCATGGCGAGCGCGTCCGCAGCGACATCGTCGAAGGCACCGATCCCGCCGCCCAGCAGGTCCAGGGCGAGGCCCTGCCCGAGGGCGCTTCGCACGAGGGCGAGCACCTGCATGCCGGCGCAGAGCATCACGGCGAGCACGAAGGCCACGATCATCACGATCACGGCCACGAAGTACATGACCACGAAGGGCATGGCCACGAAGGACATGACCACGACGACCATCATCATGCCCATGGCGACGATCATCACGACGACCATCGTGGCGAACACGATCATCGCGACCATGATCATGCCGACGAGACACCGGCGCCTGTCGCAGCAATCGGCGCCGAGCCCGCGGTCGCCACCGAGGCCGTTGCCGAGCCGCAGGAGGTTGCCTCCGACGTCCACGCCGACGATCTCGCCGAGGCCGTGACAGCGGCTGCTGAGCCTGCCGACGCCGTGTACGCCGCAGGCGAGAGTGCGCAGCCTCCGCATCACGAATCCGAAGCGACGGCCGAGGATGACGACGAAGACGAGGACGACGAGGAAGCCGAAGAGGACGTTGTTGAATCCGTCGGCGGCGACGATGTGCTGGAGGAGGTGCCGGAGCGCACCTTCCGTCCCCGCCGCCAATACAAGATCCAGGAAGTCATCAAGCGCCGCCAGGTGATGCTGGTGCAGGTCGTCAAGGAAGAGCGCGGCAACAAGGGCGCAGCGCTGACGACCTACCTCTCGCTCGCCGGCCGCTATGCCGTCTTGATGCCGAACACCGCACGCGGCGGCGGCATCAGCCGCAAGATCACCAGCGCGCAGGACCGTTCGCGCCTGAAGGAAGTGGTGCAGGATCTCGACGTGCCCGAGGGCATGGGGATCATTCTGCGCACCGCCGGTGCCGCCCGCACCAAGCCCGAGATCAAGCGCGATTTCGAGTACCTGATCCGGATGTGGGAGACGGTGCGCGACATGACGCTGAAGTCGCAGGCCCCGACCCTCGTCTACGAGGAAGGCTCGCTGATCAAGCGCTCGCTGCGCGACCTCTACAACAAGGAGATCGACGAGATCTCGGTTGCCGGTGAATCCGGCTACCGCGAAGCGCGCGACTTCATGAAGATGCTGATGCCCGCCAATGTGAGCGCGGTGAAGCAGTATCGCGACGGCCAGCCGCTATTCTCGCGCATGGGCGTCGAAAGCCAGCTGGATGCGATGTTCTCGCCGACCGTGCAGTTGCGCTCCGGCGGCTACATCGTGATCAACCAGACCGAAGCGCTGGTCTCGATCGACGTCAACTCCGGACGTTCGACCCGCGAGCACCATATCGAGGACACCGCGCTCAAGACCAATCTCGAGGCTTCTGAGGAGGTCGCGCGTCAGCTTCGGCTGCGCGACCTCGCCGGCCTGATCGTCATCGACTTCATCGACATGGACGAAAAGCGCAACAATCGCGCGGTCGAACGCAAGCTGTCCGACTGCCTCCGGCAGGACCGCGCGCGGATCCAGGTCGGACGCATCTCGCATTTCGGCCTGCTCGAGATGTCACGTCAGCGCATCCGCGCCAGCGTGCTGGAATCCTCGACCGATCCCTGCACGCATTGCGGCGGCACCGGCCATGTGCGCTCGGTATCCTCGGTTGCGCTCCAGTTGCTGCGCGGCCTCGAAGAGATCTTGATGAAGGGCGCGACCCACAATCTGGTGGTCCGCACCCGCACCGACGTCGCGCTCTATGTGCTGAACCACAAGCGCGGCCATCTGCGCGACCTCGAGAACGGCTTCAAGGTCACGTTGGCGGTGATCGCCGACCCGAGCGTCAGCGGACCGCAGGCCTATGTCATCGACCGTGGCGAGCAGGTGCATACGCTGGAAGCCGCCAAGGCTCTGCTGGTGGCGCAGGCGGCCGCAAGCCCGCCGCCCCTGATCGAAGAGGCCTATGACGACGAGGAGTTCGATCCTGAGACCGAATCCGAGGTCGAGACCGAGGAGACCGAAGGTCTCGCCGAGGAGCAGACGGCAGGCGATGCCGCTACCGAGCAGGACGGCCAGCGCCGCAAGCGCCGCCGCCGCCGCCGCGGTCGCGGTGGCCCGCGCGACGAGGAGACGCGCGAGGATGGCGCTCCCGCTATTGCCGAGACGGCCGTGGCAGCCGGCGAAGGCGAAGAGGATACCGAGGCCGAGCCGGAGGGCGAGGAAGGCGAGGAACAGGCAGCCCGTGGCGAGCAGCAGGGCAGCGCCGATCGCCGTCGCCGGCGTGGTCGCCGTGGCGGCCGCCGCCGTCGCGGTCCTGGCGAGGAAGGTCTCGCCGGCTCCATCAGCGACGAGCTCGCTGCCAATGCGCCGTCGGAAGCGACCGACGCAGTCGCCGATTTCGACGGTTTTGGCGGCGAGGCTGCGCCTTCGGTCGCGCAGGCCGAGCACACCTCGCAGCCGCAGGTCACGCAGCCAGAGCCGCGCGCCGAGGCAAAGATCGAGGCACGGATCGAGGCAACGCCCCAGCCTGAGCCGGCTCCTGCTGCCGCGGACGAAGAGCACGCCGACGACAAGGCCGCACGACGCCGTTCGACGGTTCGGGAAAAGGTAAGCTTCCTGTCGAGCAGCCAGAGTGAACCGGCACCGGTTGCTCAGGCGGCCGAGCCGGGTGCGCCGCCCGCACCGGCTCCGGAGCCCGCGCCCGCAGCGGCAAGCGAGACGTCGGCCGCACCGCGTCGCGCCGGCTGGTGGTCCCGCCGCTTCGGCGGCGGCGAATAGACGAGCAAGACAGTTGAAACCGCCCGGCCAAGCCGGGCGGTTTTGATTTGGCGAGGTGAGTTCAATGCAAAGCGCGATCGTACTCGGCGGCGGCATGATCGGCGTCAGCGCGGCGCTGC
This sequence comes from Bradyrhizobium sp. Ken51, assembly GCF_055807435.1. Classification (NCBI taxonomy): domain Bacteria; kingdom Pseudomonadati; phylum Pseudomonadota; class Alphaproteobacteria; order Hyphomicrobiales; family Nitrobacteraceae; genus Bradyrhizobium; species Bradyrhizobium sp. Ken51. The sequence goes on from NZ_JBVVPB010000002.1 coordinate 177,191, forward strand.
ACCTCCAGCAGCGCGGCTGGTCCGTCACGCTCATCGACCGCAGGGAGCCGGGCCGGGAGACCAGCTACGGCAATGCCGGGATGATCCAGGCGGAAGCAGTGCGCCCCTATCCGATGCCGCGCGACCTTGCCACGCTCCTGCAGATCGCGACCGGCCGCACCAACGACGTGCGTTACAGCCTGTCGTCGCTTCATCTCCATATCGAGCCCCTGCTGCGCTATTGGTGGCATTCGGCACCGAAGCGGCATCGTGAAGCCATCGACGCCTGGGCGCGGCTGATCGCCTACGCGACGGCGGAGCACGACATCCTCATTCGCGAAGCCCACGCCGATAATCTGATCCGCCGCGCGGGATACCGACACCTGCATCGCGACGCAGCGTCGTTCGATCTCGCCGTCAAGGCGGCGGAAGAGGACGAGCGCGAATTCGGCGTGAGGTTTCGGGCGCTCTCGGGCGCCGAGCTCGCCAAGGCCGAACCTGTCCTGCGCGACGATCTGCCCGGCGCGATCCATTGGCTCGACACCTGGACGGTGTCCGATCCCGGCGCGCTCGTCACGGCCTATGCCGATCTGTTCGAGCGCCTCGGCGGCAATATCGTGCTTGGCGATGCTCAGACCTTGCAGCAGACCGCGACCGGCTGGTCGGTCGCGACCGACATTGGACACATCGACGCCGCCCACGCCGTGGTGACGCTCGGGCCGTGGTCGCCCGATCTCCTGCTCAAATTCGGCTATCGCATCCCGCTGGTGCGCAAGCGCGGCTACCACATGCATTACAGCGGCGGCGCCTCGCTCGATCTGCCGCTGGTCGACAAGGCCGGCGGCTACGCCATGGGTCCGATGGCCAAAGGCATTCGCATCACCACCGGCGCGGAGTTGACCGGTCTGGACGCGCTCGCGACGCCCGTGCAGCTCGCCAGCGCCGAAGCTTCCGCGCGCGAGTTGATTGACCTCGGCAAGCGGGTCGAGCCCGACCCGTGGTTCGGCACCCGCCCCTGCACGCCCGACATGCTGCCGGTGCTCGGCCCTGCCCCACGCCATCCCGGCCTGTGGATGAACTTCGGCCACGGCCACCAGGGCTTTACGCTGGGGCCAGCGACCGGGCGCCTGCTCGCCGAGATGATGAGCGGCGAAACGCCAGCGATCAATCCGACGCCATATCGGCCGGAGCGGTTCTAGCGCTCTGCGCTCGCGGGGAGGATCTCGACTGGTCACCGCAAGAAAAAGGGCTGATCGAGGATCTCGACCAGCCCTGCTATTTCAAGACCTGACGGCGCGCCGTCGGTGACAGCTTGCAGATCAGTCCGTCGTGAGCGCCGTTTCCATGTCGGTCGGATCGATCTGCTTGGCGAGGTTGGCGTTGAGCTTGTCGCGATCGAGCTCGCCCTCCCACCAGGCGATGATCACGCAGGCAACGCCGTTGCCGCACAGATTGGTCAGCGCGCGGCACTCGCTCATGAACTTGTCGATGCCGAGCACGATCGCCATGCCCGGCACGAGGCGCGGATCGACCACGGCGAGCGTCGCCGCCAGCGTGATGAAGCCCGCCCCCGTGATGCCGGAGGCCCCCTTCGAGGTCAGCATCGCCACCACCAGGATGGTGAGTTGCTGGCTGAAGGAGAGATCGAAGCCCAGCGCCTGCGCGATGAACAACGTCGCCAGCGTCATGTAGATGTTGGTGCCGTCGAGATTGAACGAATAGCCCGTGGGCACCACGAGGCCGACCACCGATTTGGAGCAGCCGAGGCGCTCGAGCTTTTCCATCAGGGACGGCAACGCGCTTTCCGAGGACGAGGTGCCGAGCACGATCAACAGCTCGTCTTTGATGTAGGCTAGGAACTTGAAGATGGAGAAGCCGGCGAAGCGCGCGATGATTCCGAGCACGACGAACACGAACAGCGCCGCGGTCACGTAGAACGTCGCGATCAGGCCGATCAGGTTGAGGATCGCCCCGGTGCCGAACTTGCCGATGGTGTAGGCCATCGCGCCGAAGGCGCCGATCGGCGCCGCGCGCATCACGATGGAGATGACGCCGAACACCGCATGCGCGGCGTCGTCGATGAAGCTGCGGATGGTGTGGCCGCGTTCGCCGAGCCCCATGATGGCGAAGCCGAACAGCACCGAGAACAGCAGCACCTGAAGGATCTCGCCTTGCGCGAAGGCGCCGACGACGGTGTCCGGAATGATGTGCAGCACGAAGTCGACCGACTTCTGGCCTTCGGCCTGCTTGGCGTAGTTGGCGACGGCCTGCGCGTTGGCGGCGGCGCCGCCGAAGCCCGCACCCGGCTTCACCAGATTGCCGATGATGAGACCAATCACCAGTGCGAAGGTCGAGACGATCTCGAAATAGACCAGCGCCTTGACGCCGATGCGGCCGACCTTCTTGGCGTCCTGTATATGGGCGATGCCCGAGACCACGGTGCAGAAGATGATCGGCGCGATCACCATCTTGATCAGCTTGATGAAGCCGTCGCCGAGTGCCTTGATCCACTCATTGGTGGCGACTGACGGCCAGAGCCAGCCGACGATGGCGCCGAGCACGATCGCGATCAGCACTTGGATATAAAGTACTTTGTACCACGGCTTGGCGGCGGGCGGCGCGACCGGCGCCCCCGCCATCGTTGTCGTCGTCATTGTTTCACTCCCCCTCAAACGCCAAGCCAGCCAAGATCAACTTGGCCGGCCCTGTCAATCGGAACTGCTCGTTATTGCGCGCTTTACCCGCGATCGACCACCCGGCGTGTCGCCGGCATCAATGTCGCGCCCAGCGCGTTCTTGACCAGCGACGCCGCAACGAACGGCATCAGGCCAACCTGCCACGCTTTTGCGGCGCCAAGGCCGAGACCGAACGCCAGCCAGCCAAAGCCCGCGGCCAGAATGAGGATGTGGCCGACGGCCATAGCGGCAAACAGCAGAAATACGCTGCGATCCCAGCCGCGCTCGGTGAGCCAGCCGGTGACGAAGGCGGCGCCAATGAAGCCAAACAGATAGCCCGCGGTCGGGCCGACCAGCGGTGCAATTCCACCGACGGGGCCGGCGAACACCGGCAGGCCCATTGCGCCCTCGGCGAGGTAGGCGATCATGGTTGCGCTGCCAAGCCGCCAGCCATAGGCGGCGCCAATCATCAACACGACCAGCGTCTGCAACGTCATGGGCACGTAAGGCAGCGGCAGGTTCACCTTGGCTGACAGGGCCATCAAGGCGGTACCGAGCGCAATCAGCACGACAGCACGCAAAGCGCCGACGGTTTCACCGGGCCGGACTGGCCACATCAATGCGGCGAGAGGAGAATGCGTGGCGGTAGACGGGGCGGAACGGTCAGGCAAGTTGCACTCCAGAAGGCTGTCGAAAACTGGCGGCTATTTAAGCCAGTGAGCGATCCGGTCAACTGCTTCCCGCATCTCCGCAGCCGAACGCGCATAAGAGAGCCGTATGAATGAACGACCATGGATGGGATCGAAGTCGAGGCCCGGCGTGGCCGCGACATGGGCCTGCTCGAGCATCTGCTTGGCGAACTCGAAACTGTCGGAAGTGAAGTCCGAGACGTCCGCATAGAGATAGAATGCGCCGTCGGCCGGCAGAAACCTGGTCAGGCCGGCCTTGGGCAATCCCTCGATCAGGATGCGCCGGTTTTCCTGATAGCCGTGCTTGATCTCCTCCATCTCAGCCGCGCCGTCGAAGGCCGCTTCGGCCGCGATCTGCGACAGCGACGGCACCGAGATCGACAGGTTCTGCTGCAGCCGCTCGATCGGCCGCACCAGAATCTCGGGCACGACCATCCAGCCGACGCGCCAGCCCGTCATGCAGAAATACTTCGAGAACGAGTTGATCACGAACGCGTGGTCCGACAGCGCCGCAGCCGTCACCGCGGGAAATGCGTAGTCGAGCCCGTGATAGATCTCGTCCGAGATGAAACGGATGCCCGCGTCTTCCGCCGCCGCGATCAGGCCGGCGAGCGCCTCGCGGGACATCATGGTCCCGGTCGGATTGGCGGGGCTGCCGACCAGCACACCCTTCAGCGGCGCCTTGCGATGGGCGGCCAGCAGCGCCTCGCCGGTCAGCGCATGCCGCGTCTCGTTCGTGGTCTCGATCAGCACCGGCTCGCAGCCGAGCGCGGTGAGGATATGTCGGTACGGCGGATAACCCGGCACCGTCACGGCAACGCGGTCGCCCGGCTCGAACATCGCCAAGAAGGCCAGGATGAACCCGCCGGAGGAGCCGGTGGTCACCACGATCCGCTCGGGGCTGATGTCACAGCCATAGGCATCGCGATAATGCCGCGCGATGCGCGCGCGCAAGGAGGGGATGCCGAGTGCGGAGGTATAATCGATCCGCCCTGCCTCGAGCGCCGCATGGGCGGCCGCAATCGCGGTCTTCGGCGCGCCCGCGGCGGGCTGGCCAACCTCCATGTGGATGACATGGCCCCCCGCCGCCTCGATCCGGGCCGCGGCGGCCATGACGTCCATCACCATGAACGGGGGAACATCGCTGCGGCGGGAGGGCTCAAGCCACTGCCCCAACCGGTTCCTCAATGTCGTATCGTGCATCGATTTCTGCTATTCGCTGGCGAACCGGTCCGTCCGACCCGGAAACGGGGTGCTTGCGCCCCAGACTGGCCGCATTGTACGGCTCATAAGGGGTACGGCTCAAAGGGGCATATCGCGTATCCGGTCCGCCGCCAATCGCCAAAAACCAATCACGAAACTGCTTGACCAAGAATGCCTGACAAGCCTGCCGACAAGACCGTTTGACCCAGACCGCTTGATGTTATTCCAGATCGCATTGCGCAAGAAGGCCACCGCCCTCACCTCCCTCGTTGCGGCGGCTGCGATCGCGCTGACGCCGTTCTCGGCCGCGCATGCGCAGGCCAAGGGGCCGCCGGTCTTGCGCGACACCGAGACCGAACAGCTGCTGCGCGAATACACGCGCCCGATCCTGCGCGTCGCGGGTCTGGAGAAGCAGAACATCCAGATGGTGATCGTCAACGAGGGCTCGTTCAACGCGTTCGTCGCCGATGGCCGCCGCATCTTCGTCAATTACGGCGCGATCCTCCAGTCGGAGACGCCGAACCAGATCATCGGCGTGCTCGCGCACGAGACCGGGCATCTGGCCGGCGGCCATCTCTCCAAGCTGCGCGAGCAGCTCGCCAACGCCCAGACCCAGATGATCATCGCGATGCTGCTCGGCGCCGGCGCGATGGCCGTGGGCAGCACCCGCGGCAGCGGCAGCGCCGGCAACAATGGCCTTGCCAATGCCGGAGCCGCCGCCCTCGCCGGCCCGCAGGAGATGATCCGCCGTACGCTGCTGTCCTACCAGCGTCAGCAGGAGGAGAACGCCGACCGCGCCGGCGTGAAATTCCTGACGGCGACCCAGCAGTCGCCGAAGGGCATGTACGAGACCTTCAAGCGCTTCACCAGCGAGAGCCTGTTCGCGGCACGCGGCGCCGATCCCTATCTCCAGTCGCACCCGATGCCCGCCGAGCGCGTCGCGTCACTCCAGGAGTTCGCCAGCGCGAGCCCTTATTGGGACAAGAAGGACGATCCCGCGCTCCAGCTCCGCCACGACATGGTGCGCGCCAAGATCTCCGCCTTCATGGAACGGCCGGAGACGGTGTACCGCCGCTATCCTCTGACCAACGACAGCATGCCGGCGCGCTACGCCCGCGCCATCAGCACCTATCTCCATGGGGATTTGCGCAGCGCGCTCGCCCAGATCGACGCACTGATCCAGGTCCAGCCCAACAACGCGTATTTTTACGAGGTGCGCGGCCAGGCCCTGCTGGAGGGCGGCAAGCCGGCTGAGGCGATTCCTGCCCTGCGCAAGGCTGTCGCACTTTCGAACAACGCGCCCCTCATCGAGATGTTACTTGGGCAGGCTCTGGTTGGGTCCGATAATAAGGCCTACACCGATGACGCCGTTCGGATTCTCCGGGCCGCGGTGGCACGGGAACCGGAGGCCGTTCTCGGCTACATGCAGCTCGCGATGGCCTATGGCCGCAAGGGCGACTATGCCGAGGCCGATCTGGCGTCGGCGCAGGCCGCTTATCTGCGCGGCGACAACAAGACCGCCCGCGAGCTTGCGACGCGCGCGAAAACCCGTTTCGCCGTCGGCACGCCCGGATGGGTCAAGGCCGACGATATCGTGGCGTCCAAACCGCCGCGCAACTGACAAGACCAGAACGACGCCTTACGAAATGACGTCACGACACCGAGATTAAGTCCGCCGGGACGTTTTCCGAAACCTGCTTTGGATAAGAGGATTTGCCTATGCCTTCGCTGCGCCTGCTTGCTCCCGCGCTGTTTGCGCTCGCCATGTTCGGCGCAGCCGCGCCCGCGTCGGCCGACAGCTTCTCCGATGCCCAGCGCACGGACATCGAGGTGATCATCAAGAACTATCTCGTCACCCATCCCGAGGTGCTCGAGGAAGCGATGGCCGAGCTCACCAAGCGCCAGGCCGCGGCCGAGACGCAAAAGCACGAGGCCAGCGTCGCGCAGAATTCCGATGCGATCTTCAACTCGCCGCGCCAGGTCGTGCTCGGTAACAAGGACGGCGACGTCACCTTCGTCGAGTTCTTCGACTACAATTGCGGCTACTGCAAGCGCGCGATGGACGACATGCTCACCCTCATGAAGGCCGATCCGAAGCTGAAGGTGGTGCTCAAGGAGTTTCCGGTGCTGAGCCAAGGCTCCGTCGAAGCAGCCCAGGTCGCCGTCGCCGTGCGCATGCAGGATCCCTCCGGCAAGAAGTACCTCGACTTCCACCAGAAGCTGCTCGGCGGTCGTGGCGCGGCCGACAAGGCGCGCGCACTTCAGGCGGCCAAGGAAGCCGGCCTCGATACCGCGAAGATCGAGAAAGACATCGGCAGCGCCGAGGTGCGCACCACCATCGAGGAGAACTTCAAGCTCGCCGAAGCAATGGGCATGAACGGCACGCCGAGCTACGTGATTGGCAAGCAGATCGTTATTGGCGCCGTCGGTGTCGAAAGCCTGAAGGAAAAGATCGCTGTGGCCCGCTGCGGCAAAGCGACTTGCTAACAAGGCGACTTGCTAACAAGGCGACTTGCTGATCACGTCTACAACTCACGCATGCAACGAGGCCGGCTGAAAAGCCGGCCTTTTCATTGCGCCGAAATCTGGCGCGCGCGTTCATCTGGCATTCAACAAACAAAAGCCTCGGAACCGCCAATGTTCCGGAACTCCTGATACGTCGTTTCGTTGTCGGCGCGGGCAATGACGCAGAGAAACACGTGAGGAGAATTCAATGTCTAACCGCTTTATGATCTCGGTCGCCGCGCTCGCGCTCGTCGCCGGTACCGGTCTGGCGAACGCACAGGGCACCATGAACCGCGACAGCGGTGGCGGCGCAGGCGCGCAGCCGACGCAGCACTCGCAGCCTTCCGGCGCCGCCGAGCGCGGCGGCTCGATGGGCCGTGAATCCGCTCAGGAGAAGGGCACCGTCGGCCAGACTGGCGGCGCCATGAAGCCCGGCGGAGCAGCCGAGGAGAAGTCGTCGGGCGGGATGGACAAGTCCGGCGCGATGAACAAGAACGCGGCCGACGAGAAGGCCGGCGCGGCGAAGGGTGAGCACGCCCAGGGCGCGCAGGACAAGTCCGCGCAAGACAAGTCCACGCAGGACAAGTCCATGCATGACAAGTCAGCGCAGGACAAGGCAGCGCAGGACAAGTCGAAGAGCACGATGGACAAGTCCCAGACGGACAAGACCAAGAGCACGGAGACTGACACCAAGAGCGGCAACATGAACGCCCAGACCAAGGGCGCAGACAGTCAGACCAAGGGTGCAGACAGCAAGGCTGCCGATACCAAGTCTCAGACCACGACCGGCACGGCCTCCGCGACCGCTTCTGCGCCGCCGCCCGAGAAGCGGACCGAGATCTCATCCGCGATCAAGTCGACCAAGATCGAGGAAACGACCAACGTCAACTTCAACATCTCGGTCGGCACGACCATCCCGGCGAGCGTTCGTTTCCATCCGCTCCCGCCCCGGATCGTCGAGATCTATCCGGAGTGGCGCGGCTACGAGGTGATCTTCGTGCACGGCCAGTACGTCATCGTTCGTCCGCAGACGCGCGAGATCGTATACGTCATCGAAGGCTAAGCTGCCTCGCTGATGCCCAAATGAGCCCTTGCCGAGAGATCGGCAGGGGCTTTTGGGCTATCGGGCGCTCCTCCCCCGCCTGTCCCGTCCGGCAGCCACGATTAGAACTGGTTAACAAGCAATTTCCGTAGCTTGCGCACAGGTTTTTGCACCCCGGATGAGGCATCTGAAGCCACCTCGGAGGTCCTTCAAGGCTTCCCCTCACGCGCTTTGTTACCTATAACCCCCGCCACGCCGAAGCACCTCTTGCGGGATTGGAATGGCCGAACCAGCAACCGACACGATCCTTGTCCTGAACGGGCCGAACCTCAACATGTTGGGGACACGCGAGCCCGAGAAGTACGGGCATGCGTCGCTGGCCGACGTCGAGGCGCTGTGCCGGGAAACGGCGGCGACGTTCGGCCTCAAGGCCGACTGCCGGCAGTCCAACCGCGAAGGCGAGCTGATCGACTTCATCCACGAGGCGCACGCCCGCAAGATGAAGGGCATCATCATCAATGCCGGCGGCTATTCGCACACGTCGATCGCGCTGCACGACGCGCTGCTTGCAGTGCAGATCCCGACGGTCGAAGTGCACGTCACCAATATCCACGCCCGCGAGAACTTCCGGCATCATTCCTACACCGCGCGCGCGGCCTTCGCTTCGCTCTGCGGTTTCGGCATCGAGGGCTACCGCCTCGCCATCCAGGGCCTTGCCGCCAAGCTCGGCATCAAGCCCAAAGCCTGACGCTCCCCCTTCACACAGAACATTCGGATCAAACAACATGGCGCGCCAGCCAGACGACAAAGCAGCCGCAAAGTTTTCCAGCGAGGATTCCGCCCTCGTCCGCGAGCTCGCCTTGCTGCTCGATGAGACCAGCCTCACCGAAATCGAGATCGAGCGTGCCGGCCTGCGCCTGCGCGTCGCCCGCAACATCAGCGTCGCCGCGACCATGCCGATGCAGATGGCGGCCGCCCCCGCCGCTCTCCCAGCGGCCGCCGTTGCCGCCGCGCCTGCCGCTGCCGACCTGTCGAAGCATCCCGGCGCCGTGACCTCGCCGATGGTCGGCACCGCCTATTGGGCGCCGGAGCCCGGCGCCAAGCCGTTCATCGAGGTCGGCAGCAAGGTCTCAGTCGGCCAGACGCTGCTGATCATCGAAGCCATGAAGACCATGAACCAGATCCCCTCGCCGCGCGCCGGCACGGTGACGCAGATCGTGATCGAGGACGGCCAGCCGGTCGAGTACGGCGAGCCCCTCGTGATCATTGAGTGACGGTCGAGGGCGGTCTCATCGCCCTGGCCGCTTTCCGCGCGTCAGTCCAATAAGGACACCATGTTCGACAAGATCCTCATAGCCAATCGCGGCGAGATCGCCCTTCGCATCCTCAGGGCCTGCAAGGAGCTCGGGATCGCGACCGTCGCCGTGCACTCCACCGCCGACGCCGATGCCATGCATGTGCGCCTGTCGGACGAGAGCGTGTGCATCGGGCCTCCGGCGTCCAAGGACAGCTATCTCAACGTGCCCGCGCTGCTCGCGGCCTGCGAGATCACCGGTGCCGATGCCGTGCATCCCGGCTACGGCTTCCTGTCGGAGAACGCGCGCTTCGCCGAAATCCTCGCCGAACACAATCTGCATTTCATCGGCCCGAAGGCCGAGCACATCCGCCTGATGGGCGACAAGATCGAGGCCAAGAGGACTGCCAAGAAGCTCGGCATTCCCGTGGTGCCCGGCTCCGACGGAGGGGTCGGCCCCAACGACGACGCGATGGCGATCGCCAGGAAGATCGGCTTCCCCGTGCTGGTCAAAGCCGCGGCCGGCGGCGGCGGCCGTGGCATGAAGGTGGCCGAGAGCGAGGCCGATCTTCAGGTCGCGCTGTCGACGGCCGCCAACGAGGCCAAATCCGCCTTCGGCGATGCCTCCGTCTACCTCGAAAAATATCTCCAGAAGCCGCGCCACATCGAGATCCAGATCCTCGGCGACGGCCGCGGCGGCGCGATTCATCTTGGCGAACGCGACTGCTCGCTGCAGCGACGCCACCAGAAGGTCTGGGAGGAAGGCCCCTCGCCCGTGCTGACCGCGGCTGCACGGGCCAAGATCGGCGAGACCTGCGCCAAGGCGATGCGCGAGATGAAATATCTCGGCGTCGGCACCATCGAATTCCTGTTCGAGGACGGCGAGTTCTACTTCATCGAGATGAACACGCGCATCCAGGTCGAGCATCCCGTCACCGAGAGCATCACCGACATCGACCTCGTGCTGGAGCAGATCCGCATCGCCGCCGGCGGCGACCTGCCGGCGCGGCAGGACGAGGTCCAGGTCATCGGCCACGCGATCGAGTGCCGCATCAACGCCGAGAATCCGCAGACCTTCCGTCCTTCGCCCGGCCGCATCACGCAATATCACCCGCCCGGGGGACTTGGCGTGCGGATCGATTCCGCCGTCTATCAGGGCTACACGATCCCGCCTTATTACGACTCGCTCGTCGGCAAGCTGATCGTGCACGGCAAGACCCGCGGCGAGTGCCTGATGCGGCTGCGCCGGGCCTTGGACGAGATGGTGGTCGAGGGTATCGAGACCACCCTGCCGCTGTTCCGCGCTCTGGTGCGCGAAGACGACATCATCAACGGCGACTACCACATCCACTGGCTGGAACAATATCTCGCCGGCAAGGCGGAACCCGCCCCGAAGTAGCCGTCCCTCCACATGGAACCCTTTGGCCCCAATCGCGTTTGGGACGATGGGGACAGTTCCGAGGGGGCGTTTTGAAGTCCGGCAAGCCTGACCGAGCGAGGCCGTCGTGACTGCTGACGCACAGCGACGGCGTGCATTTTGGCAGATCCTGCTGTTCACGGCGGGGCTTCTCGTGCTGACCGTGATCAGCGCCGGCTCCGTCTACCTCGTCAACAAGGCGAGAGACGACAGCAAATGGGTGGTTCACACCATCGAGGCGGAGAACCAGATCAACGCCCTCCTGCTAGAGATCCGGCGGGCCGAGAGCGCCGCCCGCGGCTACCTTCTGACGCAAGGAGAGGATTTCAAGGCCGACCATGACAAGGCCGTGGCGGCCGTCATCCCGGCTCTCGACAAGCTCACGCGCCTGATCGGCGACAATCCGGCGCAACGCGAGAACATCGAGAAGCTGAGCGCGTCGATCGAGACCCGGCTCGGGCAGTTCGTGCGGGAGATGGATTTCATCCGGCGGGGTGAGCCGGAGAAGGCCGCAGCGCTGGTCCGCGAGATCGCCTCCACGGACGCGACAGCCGCGATCGCCAAAGTGGCGACCGGGATGATCCAGGAAGAAGAACGGCTGTTCCGGCTTCGAACGGTCAATTCGGACCGCAGCCAGACCCTCGCGGCGTCGATGACCGGCATCGGCTCCGGCCTCGTCGTGCTGCTGGCGCTGATCTCGATCTGGCTGGTGCGGCACTCGGTCCGTGCCCGTGACGATGCCGAGGCGCGCCTGCGCGACGCCAATGTCAATCTGGAGGCCGTAGTGGACGAACGCACGGCCGATCTGCGCGAGGCCAACAACGAGATCCAGCGCTTTGCCTATATCGTCAGCCACGATCTGCGCTCGCCACTCGTCAACATCATGGGCTTCACCAGCGAACTCGAGGAGCTCGGCGGCGACATTTTCCGCCGTATCGGCGGCCTTACCCATGTCCCGGCCGACGGTCCGCCGCCTTCGACCGGCGAGATCGCGCTCGAAGGTCCCGACAAGCAGCTTTCAGCGGATTTTGCCGAAGCGCTGGGCTTCATCAAGTCGTCGATCGCCAAGATGGACCGCCTGATCTCGGCGATCCTCAATCTCACCCGCGAGGGCCGGCGCGAGTTCCAGCCGGAAAAGATCGACACGCGCGAGTTGATCGAAGCCATCGTGTCGACGCTGGCGCATCAGGCCGCCGAGGCGCAGGCCGAAATCCATGTCGCCCCCCTGCCCAATCTCGTCAGCGACCGCCTGGCGCTGGAGCAGATATTCTCCAATCTGATCGACAACGGCATCAAATATCTCAAGCTCGGCGTCCCCGGCGAGATCAGAATTCGCGGGCGTACCAAGCTCGGCTACGCTATCTTCGAGATCAGCGATAACGGCCGCGGCATCGACCCCAAGGACCACCAGCGGATCTTCGACCTGTTTCGCCGCGCCGGAACCCAGGACAAGCCCGGTCAGGGCATCGGTCTTGCGCATGTGCGTGCACTTGTGCGTCGCCTCGGCGGCACCATGTCGGTATCATCGGAACTGAATACGGGCAGTACCTTCACCATCACGCTGCCCATCACCTGGAACGCCAGCAACCGGAACGCGGATCAATGACTCAACCCGTCAGCATCATCATGATCGAGGACGACGAAGGACACGCGCGGCTGATCGAGCGGAACATCCGAAGGTCCGGCGTCAACAACGAGATCATCTCCTTTGCCAACGGCACGGACGCGATGAAGCACCTGTTCGGGTCCGACGGTAGCGGGCTGGTGCAGAAAGGTAATGCGCTCCTGATCCTGCTCGATCTCAACCTTCCCGACATGACCGGGATCGACATCCTCAAGCAGATCAAGGAGAACAAATACCTGAAGGCCTCGCCCGTGGTGGTGCTGACCACCACCGACGATTCCCAGGAAATCAAGCGCTGCTACGAGCTCGGCTGCAACGTCTACATCACCAAGCCCGTGAACTACGAGAATTTCGCCAATGCCATCCGGCAGCTTGGCTTGTTCTTCTCGGTCATCCAGGTCCCGCCCGCCGCCCCATGAATCAACGTACGCCCACACTGCTCTACATCGACGACGACGGGGCGCTTGCGCGCTTGGTCGATCGCGGCCTGACACGGCGCGGCTACAAGGTCGTCCATGCCGCGAGCGGCGAGGAAGGCCTTGAGCTCATCCGCCGCGCGGGCACGACCGGCGGCATCGACGTCGTGGCGCTCGACCAGTACATGCCCGGCCTCGACGGGCTGGAGACGCTGGAGCAGATCATGGCGATCCCGGGCGCACCGCCGGTGGTCTTCGTCACCGCGTCGCAGGATTCCAGCATCGCGGTGACGGCGCTGAAGGCGGGCGCGGCCGATTATCTGGTCAAGGACGTCAAGGGCGACTTCATCCCCCTGCTTCACGTCGCGGCGGAGGGCGCGCTGCGCCAGGCCGAATTGCAGAAGGCGCGCGAGGAAGCTGAAGCCGAGATCCATGCCTCGCGCGACCGCTACGCAGCGCTCGCTGCCGAACGCGAACTGCTGCTGCGCGAGGTCAACCACCGCGTCGGCAACTCGCTGCAGATCATCGCCTCCCTGCTGCACCTGCAGGCCAGCTCCGCCGCGCAGGACGAGGTCAAGGCTGCGTTGACCAACGCGATGGGCCGCGTCGCCGCGGTCGCGCAGGTGCACCGCCGCCTCTACACCTCGCAGGACCTCAAGAGCGTGGTCCTGAACCAGTATCTGGACTCGCTGCTCGAGGATTTGCGCCGCTCGGCCGAGGGTAACCGGATGTCGCGCCTGACGCTGAAGGCCGAACCGATCGAGATCGATCCGGATCGTGCGGTCGCCGTCGGCATCATCGTCAACGAGCTGGTGATGAACGCGGTGAAATACGCCTACCCCGACGGCGCTGGCCCGATCCATGTGGAGCTGACCTCGCAGGGCGACGATCTCCTGCTGTCGATCAGCGACGATGGCGTCGGCGACAACGTCAAGGCCGATCCGCGCTCCACCGGCATGGGCCAGCGCATCGTGGCAGCCATGGCCACCAAGCTCGACGCTTCGGTCGAGCGCGACCCCACCCATTCCGGAACCCGCGTCATGTTGAGGTTCCGCCGTGTACCGGCCGCCGCCAGCAAGCCGGCTGCTGCCGCAGCGAACTGATCCGCACCGCCCATCGCAACCGCATTGCGATCCTGCTATTGTGGCGAGCCATGACTTCGCGCGACTCTGCCCCGTCTGAAATCACGCCGGCCGTGCTGCTGCGCGCCTATGCCTGCGGCATCTTTCCGATGGCCGAAAGCGCCGACGATCCGACCCTGTTCTGGGTCGAGCCGGAGTTGCGCGGCGTCATCCCGCTCGATGGTTTTCGCGTGGCCTCGCGGCTCGCGCGCACCGTGCGTTCGGATTCATTCCGTGTCACCGTCAATACCGCCTTCAAGGCCACCATCGCCGGCTGCGCCGCGCCGCAGGCGGGGCGCGAGGACACTTGGATCAACAAGCGCATCCGCGACCTCTATGGCGGGCTGTACGAGCTCGGCCATTGCCACAGCGTCGAGGCCTGGCAGGGCGAGGACCTCGTCGGCGGGCTTTACGGCGTCAGCCTGGGGCGGGCTTTTTTCGGCGAGAGCATGTTCCACACCGCGCGCGATGCCTCCAAGGTCGCGCTGGTGCATCTGGTTGCGCGGCTCATCCATGGCGGCTTCGAGCTGCTCGACACCCAATACGTCACCGAACACCTGAAGAGTTTTGGCGCGGCCGAGATTTCGCGGCGGCGCTACACCGCGCTGCTCGACAAGGCGCTCGCGGGCGAGCCCGGCGATTTCCTGAGGCTCTCGGCCGGTGAAGCGATCCCCGGCACACGCGCGCTCGAGATCATCGCCGCACGCCAATAACCAGGCATTTCCGACCGAACTCGGGGAATTTGGCCTAGCGGCCAAACCCGGGGATGCCGAACAGACCCGGGCGCTGCTCGGGCGGCGGAGGTGGCGGCGGCGGAGCCGGCTGCTGCTGCTGGATCGGCGGCAAGGGCTGCGGCGGACGCTGCTGCACCTGCTTGGGCGCGGCTTTCTTCTGCGCGGGGGGCGGCGGTGCTGCCGGCTTGGTGCCGGGATCCGGTGCCGCGGTCGCAATCGTTTGCTGCGGCTCTTTGCAGTCGGTGAGCCAGATATCGTAGATCGGGTGCTCGACGCCGTGCAGGCCCGGACTTGCCGCGTACATCCAGCCCGAGAAGATGCGCTTCACCTCACCCTGCAAGGTGATCTCGTCGACCTCGACGAAGGCGTCGGTGTTGGCGGCCTCGGTCGCCGGCCGCGTGTAGCAGGCGTCGGTTTTGACCCGCAGCGCACCGAACTGCACGGTCTCGCCGATCTCCTCGTCGAAATTGATGATGCGACCGGTGATCTTGTCGAGGCCGGAGAAGGTCGCCTTCTTGTTCACGATCTTCTGGGCCGGCGGCTCGGTGACGACCTCGTCGCCCGGCTGAAGGCTCGCCGGCGTCTGTGGGACTGCGCCGCCCGGCCCGCCCTTCTGCTGTGGCTGGCGCTGACCGGGCGTACCCGGGGCGCCTTGCGAATTGGGTGGAGCGACCGCGACGGGCGGCGGCTGGTTTGGCGGAGCAGCACTAGACCCGGGCGGCGGCGCCAGAGGTTGGGTCTCGACCGGGCCCGGCATCACGTTGCCCTGCCGGCCCGGCGGCGGCGCCATCGGACGCGACGGCAGCACACGGCCCTGCGGCGGCAGCTCCGGCACCTCTTCGTCGTCGTCGGGGATCTGTGGCTGCGGCTGGGGCTGGCCACGCGGAATGTTGCCGGGCGGCCGCAGCGGCGGCGGATCGGAAAAGATCGTGCCGATTTGCGCCTGCGCCGGCGTCGCAGCCGTCAGTACGGTGGCGGCCAGAAGCGCCGCAAGACCTGTCAGGGTAAATGTTCGAAACATCTCGCGCGGCTTCAACAGCGAATCGGGCTTGCTGGACATTCTACAGGGGATACCGCCGCTCGCAGGCCATCCGGTTAACACGGCGAATACGGCGGGGGAAGGGCGGCATCCCTGCCCTTCCCGGCCCGGTCTGGCCAGATCGGCCCCCGGATGGGATAGTCGAGCGCCCTTCCCCGGGGGCCAGGCGGCGCCGCTCCCAAAAAGAACTCCAACCATAACTGGAAACCCAGAGGTCGCTTCCCCATGCCCGTTGTGCTCGATCCCGATGCCGCCGCCGTCTACCAGGCCTTCCAGGAGGCAGGCCGCCCCGCCTACGAGACCCTGACCGCCCCGGAAGCGCGCGCCTATTACGCGCAGGCGCGCTTTGCGACCAATCCCGAGCCACCGGACCTCGCACGCGTCACGCCGCTGTCAATCCCGGCACCGCACGGCGCCATTCCCGCGCGCCTCTATGTTCCGAAAGAGTCCCGCCGGCATGATGGCTTGTCCCCGGCGCTGGTGTTCTTCCACGGCGGCGGCTGGGTGATCGGCGATCTCGATTCCCATGACGTCGTCTGCCGCCAGCTTGCCGACGCCGGCGCGCTGATCGTGATCTCGGTGGACTACCGCCTCGCGCCCGAGCACAAATTTCCCGCCGCCGCCGATGACGCGATCGCCGCGACCAAATGGGTCGCCGCCAACGCGCGCGAGCTCGGCATCGACGCCTCCCGGCTTTCGGTCGGCGGCGATAGCGCCGGGGGCAACCTCGCCGCAGTCGTCGCGCTCGCCGCGCGCGACGGCAACGGTCCCGCCATCGCGGGCCAGTTGCTGATCTATCCGGCGACCGATTTCGCCATGACGCACGGCTCCCACAGCGAGCCCGAGACCAGCGTGCTGCTGACGCATTCTGTGATCCGCTGGTTCCGCGACCATTATCTCAACGGCGCCGCCGATATCCACGACTGGCGCGCCTCGCCGGCACGGGCGAAGAACCTGGCCGGCCTGCCGCCGGCCTATGTGCTGACCGCCGGCGCCGATCCCCTGCGCGACGAGGGCGACGAATATGCCGAACGTCTGAAGCAGGCCGGTGTGCCCGTGGCTACCAAGCATTATCCCGGCCAGTTCCATGGCTTCTTCACGATGGGCAAATTGCTGCGAGAGGCCAATGTCGCCGTGAGCGAGATCGGCGCGTGGCTGAAAGGATTGGGCTGAAACGCCATTCCTCATGCCGCCCGTTCTTCAAAGCATATTCGCCCTCCCCCTGCGCGGGCTGACATGGCTCGGTGGCCAAGGCACCCGCGCGGTCGCCGCCGTCGTGTTCATCGCGCTCGCGGTGCCGCCGCTCGGTGCGTTGCTGCGTCCCTACGTCACCGAGGCGATCTTCGTCCTGCTCTGCATCTCCTTCATGCGGGTCGATCTGGCCGCGCTCTCCGGCCATCTGCGGCGGCCGGCGCTGGTGGCGACCGCGACCGTCTGGACCATGATCGGCGTGCCTGTGATCGTCGGGCTGATCGTCCATCTCACCGCGCTCACGGCGCGCGCGCCCGACCTTGCCCTGGCATTGATGCTGCAGAGCATGGCGTCGCCGATGATGGCCGCGCCGGCGCTGGCCGCGCTGATGGGCCTCGACGCCACGCTGGTGCTGGTCACGCTGGTGAGCGCGACCGCGCTGGTGCCGTTCACGGCATCGCTGTTCGCAAGCCTGTTCCTCGATGGCATGCTCAGCATTTCGCCGCCTGCGCTGGGCTTGAAGCTGCTCGGCATCCTCGCAGCATCGCTGCTGGCCGCGACCGTGATCCGACAGATCTTCGGCGCGGCCGCGATCCAGCGCCACAGGCAGCCGATCGACGGCTTCAACATCGTCATTCTGCTGGTCTTCGCGACCGCGATCATGGGCGACGTCGCGAGCGATCTCGTCGCCCGGCCGGTCTCCACCCTCGGCTTCGCAGCGCTCGCCTTCGCGATCTATTTCACGCTGCTCGCCGTCACCACGGTGCTGTTCCGCCGTATCGGCTATGAGCGCGCGCTGGCGCTCGGGCTGATGGTGTCACAGCGCAATCTGGGCCTGATGCTCGCCGCGACCGCCGGCGCGCTGCCGCCCACCACCTGGCTCTATTTCGCGATGACGCAGTTTCCCATTCACCTGGCGCCCTATATGCTGATGCCGATCGCGCGGCGCTTGACGGCGCGCGCACAGGCCTCGGGCGCCGCGGCAACCGACGGCAAGGCCGCATCGGGCTGAATCAATCTTCACGTCATGTCCGCTGTGCCATCGCGAAGCCGCTGGTGACCAGGCGAATGTCGTCACGCAGCGCGCCAATTTCCCTTGTGAATATCGAACTTCACAGCGCCTTCGTCACGCATCTTCAACAGGAGCGATTGGCAGTCGTCCTGGTTCTTGATGTTCACGCGCTTCATGACTTCGAAAGTCTTCAGAGGCTTTTCACGAAGGGCAATCAGGATCTTTTCTCGATCGGTCATTGCGGTTCCTTGCATAGGTATCGGCGACGGTACGTGTTGTACCGATCGTCTACAACGGGTGCATCCGCTTGACGAGGTCCGTTCCGGGTCAAAAGGCGGAACGCCCGGCCATATG
Source organism: Bradyrhizobium sp. Ken51 (assembly GCF_055807435.1). Classification (NCBI taxonomy): domain Bacteria; kingdom Pseudomonadati; phylum Pseudomonadota; class Alphaproteobacteria; order Hyphomicrobiales; family Nitrobacteraceae; genus Bradyrhizobium; species Bradyrhizobium sp. Ken51. The sequence goes on from NZ_JBVVPB010000002.1 coordinate 195,486, forward strand.
CAAGTCTGCTCACCCGCTCAAGCGGGCTCTCCAACCCGATCAATTCTCCCTACCCGGCCCTTGCCGCGCGCCGCAGCGCCTGCGGCGGCTGGCCGAAGGCACGGATAAAGGCACGACGCATGCGCTCGGGATCGCGAAAACCTGTCGCCTCCGCGACGAGCTCGATCGCCTCGCGCGAGGACTGCACGCGCTCGCGCGCGACCTCGATGCGCAAGCGCTCGATGGCCTTCGAGGGCGTCGTGCCGGTCTCGGCGGCAAAGGCGCGGGCAAAATGCCGCGCACTCATGCCGGCGCGGTCGGCGAGGTCTTCGACCGTCAACCGGGCGTCGAGGTTCTCGCGCGCCCATGACAGCAGCGCGCCAAAGCGGCCGTTCGGCGTCTTCAATTCCAGAAGTGACGAGAATTGCGACTGGCCGCCGCTGCGGCGATGATACAGCACGAGCTGCCGCGCGGTGTCCTGCGCGATCTGCTCACCGTGATCCTCCGTCACCATCGCGAGCGCGAGGTCGATGCCCGCCGTGATGCCTGCCGACGTCCACACATTGCCATCGCGCGTGAAAATCTGGTCCGGCTCGAACTTCACCTTGGGATAGCGCGCGACGAAATCCCGCGTCCGTCCCCAATGCGTGGTGGCGCGGCGGCCGTCGAGCAATCTCGCCTCGGCCAGCACATAGGCGCCCGAGCAGACGCTCGCGACCCGCACGCCGCGCCGCGCCAGCCGCTGCACGAAGGCACGCGTGACCTCGCAGCGCGCGGCATCGGTCACGCCCGCGCCTCCCGCCACGACCAGCGTCGTGATCGCATTCGCCGACTTGAAGTCGCGCGCCATCATCTCCACGCCGGATGAGCTGCGCACGGGCCCCGCGTTCACCGCCAGCACGCGGATCCCGGTCGTCGTCTTGCCCGTACAGCGCGCCGCGATCTCGAACACCGAGATCGGGCCGGCCGCATCGAGCAACTGGAAGTCCGGGAAGATCAGGATGCCGATCATGGTCATGTCCGAAAGCGAGGGAAATACGCCATTTTGGACAGAAGGGCATCATGACAGGCTGCCTCCGTCAAGCTCATAATTGGAGGCTCTCATGTCGTCCCCGCTCCAGATCGGTCTCTTGGTGTTTCCGCGCGTCACCCAGCTCGATTTTACGGGTCCCTTGCAGGTGTTCTCCTCCGTGCCCGGCGCAAAGCTGCATTTGATCTGGAAACGGATCGAGCCGGTGCCGAGCGATTCCGTGCTGACGCTGACGCCGACCACGACATTCGCCGACTGCCCGCAGCTCGACGTGATCTGCGTGCCCGGCGGCGGCGGCACCAACGATCTGCTCAATGACGAGGAGGTGCTCGGTTTCCTGCGCCGCCAGGCCGAGGGCGCTAAATACGTCACCTCGGTCTGCACGGGATCGCTGGCGCTCGGCGCCGCCGGCCTCCTGAAGGGCTACCGCGCCGCCACGCATTGGAGCGCGATGGAGATGCTCAGCCAGTTCGGCGCGACCCCGACCAAGACGCGCGTCTGCGTCGACCGCAACCGCGTGACCGGCGGCGGTGTCACCGCGGGAATCGATTTCGCGCTGACCCTGGTGTCGATCATGGTCAATCGCACCACCGCGGAGGCGATCCAGCTTCAGCTCGAATACAATCCGGCCCCGCCGTTCAATGCCGGCTCGCCGGATACCGCGCCGGCGGAAGTGGTGGCGTTGCTCAGAGAGCGTGGCGCGCAAGGCCAGGCGCGCCGCCTCGAAGCGGTGAAGCGCGCAGCCGAGCGGATGACCTAGTCTCCACTCTCGTGTCCCGGACGCGCTGCAGCGCGTAGCGGTACTGCGCAGAGCCGGGACCCAACAAGCCACGCGGCACGCCGCGGCATGGGCCCCGGCTCTGCAGCGCATCACTCCGTGCTGCGCCGCGTCCGGGGCACGTGACGTCCAGTTGTCCCTTCACGAAAGAAAAAGGCCGCCCGGTTTCCCGAGCGGCCTTTCCTGTCTTACGGCGGCTGCACATTTCATCGGGCGATTTCGGAGCTTCCAGACCGGGGGCCTATCTCCCGATCGAGTCCTGGTCGGCGGCCGCTGCATTTCGGGACAGTCGCGAACTGTTGCCCGAACCGAACGCGATGGTCTCCCATCTCCGTAAGATGCGACCATTGAGCCGCATCGCTCGCACGGCTGCAACCAGTGCGCAGCAATCATCCCCGCTGTTCCCGCTGTCCACAGCAAAGCGAGGCGGATGCGGGTGCATCCACTCCTACGACAAGGATTCAGCGGGATCGGAAGCCTAGCTGGGCGTCCAGGGCTGATAGTCGCCGGTCGCCTTCGGCCGCTTGCCGCTGGCGAGCGTCGAGCCCGAAGGACGGTAGGCGTTCGCCGTGCCGGTGAGATTGGGCTGGTGCGGCTTTTCCCACTCGCGCGGCTGGTAGTTGTCCTGCGTCGGCGGCACGTCGACGGTGTGATGCATCCAGCCGTGCCAGGACGGCGGGATACGGCTGGCCTCGGCATAGCCGTTATAGACCACCCAGCGCCGCTCGAAGCCGAGCGCAGGATCGATCGCCCCGCCGCGGGTGCGATAATAGAGGTTGCCCTGTTCGTCCTGGCCGACCAGCTCGCCGTAGCGCTTGGTCCAGAGTTGAGTGCCAAACGTCTGGCCATTCCACCAGGTGAAAAACTTGAGGAAGAACTGTTTCATGCGGCAAGGGCCCTGCTTCGTCGGGTCCTGATGCCATCCGGACGGCGAAATGTCCAGTTCGGCGCGGGCGGCGGTGCCCCGCTGCAGATGCGGTCGCCGGGCACACGGACGCTGCCGCAAATCGGACGCGATCCGTTCATGCCGGATACAGCGTGGCCATGAAAGCTTATCCTCGCACGCAAACCGCCGTGATCCCAGGAACTACAGCCCTTTCATGGGGTTTGCTTCCGGGAAAAGGAGTTTTGATCATGAAGAGTCTGAAAGTCTTGAGCGCGGCTGCGGCCGTGGCGCTGGTTCTCCCGTTGGCGACGCCAAGCTTCGCGCAAGGTCGCGGCGGACATGGCGGTGGCGGCGGTGGGCATTTCGGCGGTGGCGGCGGTGCCCACTTTGGCGGCGGAGGTGGCGGTGCCCACTTCGGCGGCGGTGGCGGCGGCGCTCACTTCAGTGGTGGGGGTGCTCACTTTGGCGGTGGCGGCGCCCGCATGGGCGGCGGCAATTTCGGCGGCGCGAGGATCGGTGGTGGCGGTGGCAATTTCGCCGCCGGCGCAGCGGTACGTCCCAGCGGTGGCAGCTTCGTAGGCGGCAACGCGAGCCGACAGGCCTTTTCGCCGTCCTACAGCGGGACACGCAGCGTCGCGACTGCGGGCAACTGGCAGGGCGGTAGCGGCAATTGGAGTGGTCGTCACTGGCATCATCGTCGCGGCGGCGGGTTCTGGCCCGGTGTCGCCGCGGGTGCTGCGATCGGCGGCCTCGGCTCGTACGCCTATTACGGCGGCGGCTATTACAACGACCCCTACTACTATGGCGACGACAGCTATTATGACGAGCCGTCAGTGGCCGTGGTCCCCGATAGCGGCGGCGACTCCGAGGGCTACTGCGCGCAGCGCTACAAGTCCTACGATCCGGCGTCCGGCACCTATCTGGGCTATGACGGCCAGCGTCATCCTTGTCCGTAAGCACACCGGCAACATTTGAAGAAGAAGGCGTCGCAGCGATGCGGCGCCTTTTTGCATTGGGGGCGCTTCACCTGTTTCGCGTGTTCGTCATCTGCAATGCCGCGTACCAACCGACGCGAGCGGACCTTTATTCACCGCACCGTGCATATCTACCCTTATCCAATCCCAAATTGACCCGACGCGCGATTCACCTGTATCAACTTGGCTATGGGGACTTCGATGACTGGGAAGTGTCATGCCGCGTATTCTCGTGGTTGATGACGATCCGATGGTCGGCGCGACCATCGAGGTCCTCCTCCAGCGCCAGGGCTTCGACGTCACGTTGACTGACGGCGGAGAAACGGGTTTGGCTGCGCTCGAAACACAGAGTTTCGATGTGATGCTGGTCGACATCTTCATGCCGCATATGCGCGGCTTCGAGTCCATTCGCATCTTTCACGAGCGCGCGCCGGCGGTTCCGCTGATCGCGATGTCCGGCTACGCCTTCGCGTCATCCGCCTCGCCCTCTCCCGACTTCCTCCGGATGGCGCTGGAGCTCGGCGCGACCCGCTGCCTGCGCAAGCCGTTCACGCCGGACGCGCTGCTGACCACGATCCGGGAATGCATCGCCGGGCCGGGCGATGGCTCACAGCCGAAGGACAAGAAAGAAGCCCCTTGATCCCAACGCAGCGCGTCATTCTCGGTGCTGGACTTGCCATCCTCCTGATCATCACCGCAGCCTCGATCGGCCTCGACGTCAAGTCACGGTCCGATGCGGCATGGGTCAATCACACCGTCCAGGTGCTGAAGAAGATCTCCGACCTGCGGGTGCTGATGCGCAGCGCCGAGAGCGCCGCACGCGGCTACGAGATCTATCGCAGCCCGAGCTTCAGCGAAGAATTCCAGGCGGTGCACGCCCGGATCGCACCGGCACTCGCCGACCTCAAGCGCAGCGTGCGCGACACGCCCGAACATGTCGCGCTGCTCGAGGGCACCGAGCCGCTGGCGCTCCGCCGGATCGAGATCGCCGCCGAAGTGATGCGCCTGCGCGCCGGAAACGATCAGGCCGGCATTGCCGCGGTGCAGGGCAAGGGCGAGGGCCGTGGCCTCATGGACACAGTGATGGGCAATTTCGATCGTTTGAGCGCAGAGGAAGAACGATTGCTCGCGGCGCGCTCCCAGGATTCGCGCCGTACCGGCATCGTGCTGCTCGGCATCGACCTCGCCGGCGCGCTGGTGATCCTGCTGCTGGTCGTGATGATGATGCGCGAGAGCCGGCGCACCGAGGGCGCACTCAAGAGCACGCTATTGGAGACCACGGCCGCCAAGCAGCAGCTCGAGTCCGCAGTGGCCGAGCGCACCGAGCATCTGGTCACCGCGCATGACGAGCTGCGCCTGTCGGTCAACGTGCTCCAGAGCACGTTTCACAGCATGGCGGAGGCCGTGCTGGTCATCGATGCCGAGGGCAACGTCCTTCTGTCCAATCCGGCCGCGGAGCGCATGCTGCTGCACCGGAGCGGCATGAACCTGCGCAATCTGCGCGCGATGTCCAGTGTGCTTCACGGCGACGGCGTCACCCCGCTCAAGCCCGACGAGCTGCCGTCGGCACGCGTGCTTCGCGGCGAGCCGTTCGAGAATATGGAGATGATCGTCCGCCCGCACAGCGGCAATCCTTCCCGCCATCTCATGATCAGCGGCCGGCCGATGCTGGACGGGCAAGGCAACGTCTCCGGCGCGGTGCTGGTCTATCACGACGCGACCATGTCGCGCGAGACCGAGCGGCAGTTGTACCAGTCGCAGAAACTGGATGCCATCGGCAAGCTCACCGGCGGCGTCGCGCACGACTTCAACAACATGCTCACCGTGATCTCCGGCAATACGGAGACGCTGGTGGCAAGCCTGAAGCAGCAGCCCGACCTCCAGCGCGTGGCGCGCCTGATCGACGAGGCCGCCGAACGCTGCGCCGAGCTGATCCAGCATCTGCTCGCCTTTGCGCGCAGGCAGCCGCTCCAGCCGCGCAACGTCGAGATCAACACCGCGGTCGGGGACATCGCGAAACTGCTGCGCCCTACCCTCGGCGAGCAGATCGAGATCGAGACCGTGCTCGAACAGGGGCAGATGACCGCGCACATCGATCCGTCCCGCCTCACCAATGCCCTGCTCAACATGGCCATCAACGCCCGCGACGCCATGCCGAACGGCGGCAAGCTGCTGCTCGAGGCCCACCGCGTCGTGCTCGACCAGGCCTATGCGCAAAACAATCCCGACGTACGGCCCGGCCCGTACGTGATGCTCGCCGTCAGCGACACCGGCACCGGCATGCCGGCCGAGGTGCAGCAGCAGGCGTTCGAGCCGTTCTTCACCACCAAGGAGGTCGGCAAGGGCAGCGGCCTCGGCCTCTCCATGGTCTACGGCTTCGTCAAGCAGTCCGGCGGCCACATCAAGATCTACAGCGAGGAAGGCCACGGCACCACGATCAAGCTCTATCTGCCACCGGGCGAAGGCATGGCCGAGGCGGCCCCGACCACGCCGCCGCAGGCGGAAGGCGGCGCCGAGACCATTTTCGTGGTCGAGGACGATCCGCTGGTGCGCAACTTCGTCACCGTGCAGCTCCAGAGCCTCGGCTACCAGACCGTCGCCGCGCCCGACGGCAAGGCCGCGCTGGAGTTGATCCGGGCGGGCCAGCCGTTCGATCTGCTGTTCACCGACGTCGTCATCCCCGGCGGCATGAGCGGGCGCGAGCTCGCCGACAAGGTGGCGACGATCCGCCCCGGCGTGAAGGTGCTCTACACCTCCGGCTATACCGACAACGCCATCGTCCACCACGGCAAGCTCGACGACGGCGTGATGCTGCTGACAAAACCCTACCGCCGCAACCAGCTCGCCGAGATGATCAGGAAGGCGCTGGGAGGCATGCCGGCCGGCTAGCGTATCTGCTTGGCGACACATCCAATGGTGTTGCAGATGATCCGCGCTGCGCAGATTGCCCCGATATTCTGCACATCACGCTCCGGCGCCAATTCGACCAGATCGAGACCGACAATTCTGGCCTTCGAGGCGACGCCCGCGATCAGGTCTATGACGTCGAAATACGACAGGCCGTGTACATAACGTCGGCTCACCAAGGCCAAGCGGAAGCTCCTACGTTGGGTGTGATCGGCGACTTGTGACCCAGTCCGGACATTCGTGGCGCGGGTTTTGTTCGTCGACTTCGATTTTTGACGGGAACCTCTTCGCTTCAAAGCCATCCAAGGAGACAGCAAGGAGAGCGCCGATCAGACGGGGCCTGAACGCCAACAGTGGCGGCGTACCCGTTGGCATCGGAGGACGCCGAGCTACGACACACCGTGCTCAAGGCGGTGAGGCCTTTTGAGCCATCTCTAAGGAGCTGCCAATGACAAAGACTCGTTCGACTTCCATCACGCGACGAAGCATCGTCGCAGGATTGGCGATGATTGCTGTCCCCATGGCTTTGGCGAGTGCGGACAACGCGCAAGCACAGAACAAGCAAACCACGCCTGAGAAAAGCCTCTATGAGCGGCTGGGCGGCGCTTTCGCCATCGCGGCTGTAGTGGATCACTTCAGCGATGCCGTCGTGAAGAATCCCATCGTCGGCCAGAAGTCCAAGAATCCGCAGCTCCGAGAATGGCACACCAAGAGCCTGGAAAGGCTCCCCGGCCTCAAATTCATGCGCACGTTGTGGGTCTGCGACGTTTCGGGTGGCCCCTTCAAGTTTGCAGCAACCAGGCCCGGCGCAACCCCGCTTGGCCTTGAGGAGGCCCATCGCAACCTCCGGATCTCACCTGCAGAGTTCGACGAAGTCGCAGCGGAACTCGGACGGACCCTGGATCACTTCAAAATCCCGAAGCGCGAGAAAACCGAAGTTCTGGAAGCCTTCGCTGCCCACAAAGACGAGGTCACCGCGGGCGCCAAGCGCGGCTGAACCGTCATAACGCCCCGGCCTTGGCGGAATTGTTAGCTGCGCGCTGACGCGGGCGATCGAAAGTTGCGAACTGCTGAGTCGCGATGCGTCCGCTCGTGGGCCCATTGCTCCAGTTTGCGCTACAGCGAAGTGTCCGAAGCCGGGAGTAGACCGGAAGTCGTCGAGCTACCGGCGAACCAACGTGTATGCCCCCGAAGCAGACCTTCACTTCGAGTTCTGCGTCCGAGGCATTGTTATCAACCACGCTTCCTCGGGGAATGCGGCCTCCAGGTCAGCCAGGCGATGCTCGGCTGCCTATTCTTTATTTTCTGAGTGCTGCCAGCAACTCCTTGGCCAGGAGCCCGGCCGAGGCGGGATTCTGGCCAGTGATGAGGCGTCCGTCGACGACGACGTGAGGTTGCCAGTTTGCTGCGGACGTATACTGGGCACCCTCTGCCCGCAGCGCATCTTCAAGTTCGTAAGGAACGTCTTCGCGTGCGTAGTCGTACTCTTCCTTCTTCGAGAACGATGTGAGCTTCTTGCCCTGCACGAACGGCTTGCCATCGCCAAGGTCTACGCCAAGAAGCGCGCACGGACCGTGACAAACGGCAGTTACAAACTTTCCACTGCTCCAGGCGCGCACGACTGCATTCTGAACGACGGGGTTACGCTGAATGTCGACCATCGGTCCAAGACCGCCTGGCACGAAGATGGCTTCGTAATCGGCAGCATCCACCTCAGCTAGTTTGCGACTGCGATTCAAACGGCGAAAGGCCTTGCTTTCGAGAAAAGACTTCTGCGCAGGATCTTTCTCGTCGTAGGCATCATATGGCGTCCACCCGCCCCTTAGAGAGGCGAACTCAACGGCAATGCCTGCCTTGTCCAGCACATCGAACGGATGCGCGACCTCGGCGAAAAAGAAGCCCGTCTTACGATTGTGCGGACCGATCACGGCTGCGTTGCTGACGATAACCAGGACGTGCTGAGTCATGACATTCCCCTTGAATCTTGTGAAGGCACTAAGCCCAAACGTCGTAATATTGCCGCCAACATGGTGCCGGTGATATCAATCTGCTTCTCCGGCTGCGCTTTCGATGAAGGCTGCAACTTCCCGCGGGTGGGAGAGCATCGCGGCATGGCTGCTCGGCAGCTCGGTAAGTTTCGCTTTTGCTCGCGAAGACATGAAGCGCTGTGTGCTGGGCGGCACCATGTGATCTTGCGTTGTCAGCATGTAGTGCACAGGCTTGTCTTTCCATGCTGCGCCAACGATCTTGTGTTCGACCGCTTTGAGTCCCCACGGAACTTGTGCTGCGGCCATGAAGGCGGTGATGGACGGATCAACATCCTGCGCGAACGCACTCGGAAACTTCGCCGGATCAACCAGAAGAAAGCCGCCGCTCGGCGGCAACAACGGTGCACCGGCCTCGCCCGGAGTAGGACGCGTCGCGAGCTCGTAGACGGATTCTCCGACCTCTGGCGCGAAAGCGGCAATATAGACAAGCTTGCGAACCCTGGGATCGCTTCCGGCTTCGGTGATGACGGCACCGCCATACGAGTGGCCTACCAAAATGATCGGCTTTCCCGCCTTGCGTATGACCTCCCGCGTTGTCTCGACATCACCGTCGAGCGTTGCAGTCGAGTTCTGGACGACCAAAACCTCATAACCGTCGCGGGTCAGAATGTCGTAGACAGCCTTCCAGCCCGAGCCGTCAACGAAGGCGCCGTGTACGAGAACGATCGAGACGGGCTTGCTTGCGGGCGTCTGCGCGAACGAAGGAAGGCTGGCCGCCATGGAGAGGAGTGCTCCCAGGATCAGGTGTTTCATTGCGATACCTTTCGGACGGACGAAACTGCGATCGAGCGACTATAGTCCGGTGGGCGGTGCGGGTCGGTTAAATCAGGTAAATCCGCCGTTCGTGGCAGGGGCCGCACGAAGCCCAAGGAACGCTTTGGATCCTGCGACAAAATGCTCGCTGCGATCGTGCTTTTCAAAATCGCGATGTTCAGCAGCCTTGTGACGCATGATATTTTCAGCGCACTGTCGCGTCCTTTGGCAGTGAAGAATGCGGGCTACCACGGAGACATTGCAGAGAGGCCGGCGTCGAGAGGAACTCACGTTTTCCTTTGGGCCATTCCAACTCATTCCGCGCCGCCAGCTTCTTCTTTTCGATGGCCACCGGTCAAAATGGGCGCCGCGCCTTTGAGCTGTTACAGCCAGATCCGCCCAACGTCACCCGCATCGGTATCTCGACCTCCCTGGAGTATGCCAGCAGGTGCTCGAAGACAAACTCCCGATGACTGAAGTGCTCCGTTAAAGGCGAATGCCGAGGCCGTCGCCTCGATGCGTTCACATCGCCTTGGCGAGCGCGAACAGCCGGAAATCCTCGAGCGCCGCGTGCCGATGCGGGGCGGCTTCGCGCCGGTAAGTCTCGGTGTCGACGATCGAGCGGAAGGTGGCGAAATCGCCGTATTCATTGATCGCCGCTTCGTCCCAGCGTTCGCTTGGCGCGCCGACGAGGCTCGTCAGGACCGGCCCGGAAAACATCCGCACGAGCGGCTTACCGGCCGCGAGGCGCCGAAATGCCGGCCTATAGCGTTCATGAAAGGCTTCGCGGCCCGAGCAGGGCGCGGCGTCGAATCCGTCCTCGTAACGCGCATACGCGCGGTAGCGCAGCAGATTGAGCATATAAACCGGCTGGCCGGGTGGAATCGCGCGCTCGGCGGCGTCGAGGGCTTGCAGGGTGATTTCGATGGGGTTCATGGGACTTCCCGCGGTTTCTAGCGGCGCAGATTGCGCGCTGACGCTCCGTATTTAGCCGCTAGGGAATGGCTCTTGTAGTGACTGCATAGCCATGACTATGTGGACTGCATGTCCACAACGACTTTACCTCCCGACCTCTCACGTCTCCTCGCCTTCGTCCGCGTCGTCGAGGCGGGCTCCTTCGCCGAAGCCGCGCGGCGGGCGGGGACGACCACCTCGGCAATGTCCAAGGCGGTCGCCCGCTTCGAAAAGGCTCGCGGGTTGCGGCTTTTGCATCGCTCCACCCATTCGTTGGCGCTAACCGAAGAGGGCGACAGGCTAATGGCGGCGGGACGCGCGTTGGTCGAAAGTCTCGCCCGTGTCCAATCCGCGCTCGGCGAAGTCGCGCGCGACGATGGCGGACGTGTGCGCGTGACCGCCCCCGCCTCGTTCGCGCGCGCCTGCATCCTGCCGCGACTGCCCGCATTCCTGCGGGAACGGCCGGAAATCGAGATCGAGGTCAAATTCCGCAACGAGATTCTCGATCTCGCGGCGGAAGGCGTCGACGTCGCGATCCGCTCAGGGTCCCTCGACCGCGCGCCCGGCCATCAGGCGCGGCGGCTTTGCACGTTCCCCTGGATCGCTTGCGCCTCGCCTGCCTATCTGAACGCGCGCGGCGCGCCGGCTACGCCATACGAGCTTTCCGCGCACGACCACGTCGGCTTCCGGAATCCCGCGAGCGGTCAGATCCTCACCTGGCGTTTCGCCGACCCGCGCGGCAAAGGACTCATTCGCGTCACGCCCAAGCCCAAGCACATTTGCGACGACGCGCACGCTTCGCTCGCTTTGATCGCGAATGGGTTCGGCATCGGCTGGGGGCCGGCGTGGCTCGTCCATGAAGACCTGCGCGCCGGCCGGCTGGTCGAAGTGCTTGCGCCCTGGCGCGCGCCGGCGGAGCCCCTATGGATGCTGCGCACCTCCGATCGCCGCCCGCCCCTGCGCACACAGCGCGTGATGTCGTTCCTCACCACGCTTCCCGCTGCGTTCGGAGACAAGGCGGTGTGAAGCGTGGGTCGTCACCGAAATTTAGGCGCCTAGCGCGTCGCCAGCACCACCGCCGCCAGCGTGAAGATCAGCGCGGCAATCTGCCCTGCTCCCAGCGGCTCGTGGAGTGCGATCGCGGATGCCACGACGCCGATGACAGGCACCGCCATGGTGCCGATCGCGGCGACCGAGGCCGGCAGGCGTGCAAGTGCTGCGAACCAGCTGACATAGGCGATGCAGAACTGCACCACGGTCGAATAGACCAGCAGCCACCATCCGACCGGCGTCACCAGCTCCAGATGCGTGGTCTCGACGGCGAGGCCGATGATCGTGATCGGCAGGCAGCCGATTCCGATCTGCCAGGCCGCGGCCGTGATCGGCGGCAGGCGGATCGGGTACTTCTTCGAAAACACCGTGCCGAGCGCGAAGCCGAGCGCCCCGCACAGCGCCATGATGATGCCCGGCAGCTTGTCCGCGGTGGCGGCAAAGCCGTTGCCGCCCATGATCGAGGCGAGGCCTGCAAAGGCCATCACCAGCGCGATGGTGCGCAACAAGGTCGGCCGCTCGCCCAGCACCGGCCAGGCGATCAGCGAGGCCCAGACCGGCATGGTGTAGGCGATCAGCGCTGCTTCGCTCGCCGGCAGCCACAGCAGCGCCAGGCCCATCAGCACCATCCAGCCGGTGACGTTGAGGAGCGCGGCGGTCACGAGCCGCGGCCAGATCTCGCGCGGGACGCTGAGGCTGTCGCGGCGGATCAGCGCAAGCGCCGCCAGCAGCACCGCGCCCAGCACGCCGGTGACCCCGCGCAGGGTCAGCGGCGGCAGCTCGGAGAGCAGGAATTTCGTCACCGGCCAGTTGAAACCCCAGCCCACCGAGGTGATGGCGAGGAACATCAGGCCGGCCGGGGCGATGCGCGCTCGCGCATCCCGGCGGGTCGAATCAAGCATGTGGGTAGTCCGGCAAAATCCAGCGCAGCTTGGCGCGGATTCGCGCCTCCCACCACCAGCCCGGCGGGCATGCCTGCCCTTACCTACCGTAGCCCTACGTGAGTCCCGCTGAGGCAACCCCGCGACTTAAAAATATACCTGGCCTGTGAACAGCGGGGTGAAGCCTCAGCAGGACCACCAGATGCAAATTTTTTCGGTTGGGAATCCCTGAGGACTCACTGATACTTGGCTCAACAACAGGCGCGGGCCTGCCCCCTGTTATCCCCCACAATCCACCATATTTAGTATTTGATTCAGGAACTCGCACTAGTTCTTGACGGGCGTAACGGAGAGTCCTAGTTTTCGATCCGTTCGGCGCGAGTGTGTTTGCGTCCCGCCGGCACTCCCCCAAAGGGTCTGCAAAACAGCACTCCGCCAAGCCAGACAAAGGCAGCGGGATACGGGCTTGTCTGCCCGGCGAGAGCGGACTTTTCGGGCGCCTGAACGGGCTGGAAACAGGCTCGGATGGCAATGGTTGAAGACGTGACGTTGTGGGGCGTTGAACGCATGTCGGGCTCATCCCTTTGGGGCGGATGGGTCTGGACGTGCCGGCGGATGATCGGTGCGCGCATCGAGCAATCGCGTCGGGAGAAAACGGGCCGGGTCTACCGGCTGAACTGCGATGCCAGGGGCCAGACGGCCGCCGAGCACCGCGAAATGAAATGATGACCCGGCACGCCTGAACGGAGGCGGTTCGGTCAAAGATAGGACGGGGCAAGACCATGCGGATTGAGCGGCGCCACACCACTTCGGGACAGTCACCTTACGCCGGCATCGAGTTCCGGCTGACCACGTCGGAGATCAGGAATCCCGACGGCTCGGTCGTGTTCAAGCTCGACAATGTCGAGGTGCCGACCGCGTGGTCGCAGGTCGCCTCCGACGTCCTGGCCCAGAAGTACTTCCGCAAGGCCGGCGTTGCCGCGCGCCTGAAGAAGGTCGAGGAAGAGTCCGTCCCCTCCTTCCTGTGGCGCTCCGTGCCCGACACCGAGGCGCTCGCCCTCCTGCCCGAGAAAGAGCGCTATGTCAGCGAGCTCTCGGCCAAGCAGGTGTTCGACCGTCTCGCCGGCTGCTGGACCTATTGGGGCTGGAAGGGCAACTATTTCTCCTCCGACGAGGACGCCCAGACCTTCTACGACGAGCTCCGCTACATGCTGACCATGCAGATGGTCGCGCCGAACTCGCCGCAATGGTTTAACACCGGCCTGCACTGGGCCTATGGCATCGACGGCCCCGGCCAGGGCCATTATTACGTCGACCCCTTCACCGGCAAGCTGACCCGCTCGAAGTCCTCCTACGAGCATCCGCAGCCGCACGCCTGCTTCATCCAGGGCGTCGGTGACGACCTCGTCAACGAGGGCGGCATCATGGACCTCTGGGTCCGCGAAGCCCGCCTGTTCAAATACGGCTCCGGCACCGGCTCCAACTTCTCGCGCCTGCGCGGCGAAGGCGAACGCCTCTCCGGCGGCGGCCGCTCGTCCGGCCTGATGAGCTTCCTCAAGATCGGCGACCGCGCCGCCGGCGCGATCAAGTCGGGCGGCACCACGCGCCGCGCGGCCAAGATGGTCGTGGTCGACGTCGATCACCCCGACATCGAGACCTATATCGATTGGAAGGTGAAGGAGGAGCAGAAGGTCGCGGCTCTCGTCACCGGATCCAAGATCAACCAGAAGCACCTCAAGGCCGTGCTCAAGGCCTGCGTCAATTGCGAGGGCTCGGGCGACGATTGCTTCGATCCCGAGAAGAACCCTGCGCTCCGCCGCGAGATCAAGCTCGCGCGTCGCAGCCTCGTGCCCGACAATTACATCAAGCGCGTCATCCAGTTTGCCAAGCAGGGTTACAAGGACATCCAGTTCGACGTCTACGACACCGACTGGGATTCGGAAGCCTATCTCACGGTGTCCGGCCAGAACTCCAACAACTCGGTCTCGCTCAAGGACGACTTCCTGCGCGCGGTCGAGACCGACGGCGACTGGAATCTCGTGGGGCGCACCACCAAGAAGATCACCAAGACCCTGAAGGCGCGCGACCTCTGGGAAAAAATCGGCTACGCCGCCTGGGCGTCGGCCGACCCCGGCCTGCACTTCAACACCACCATGAACGACTGGCACACCTGCAAGGCGTCCGGCGACATCCGCGCCTCCAATCCGTGCTCGGAATACATGTTCCTGGACGACACGGCGTGCAACCTCGCCTCGGCGAACCTGCTGACCTTCTACGACATCCCCTCCAAGCGCTTCGACGTCGAGGGCTACGAGCATCTCTGCCGGCTCTGGACCATCGTGCTCGAAATCTCGGTGATGATGGCGCAGTTCCCGTCGAAGTCGATCGCCGAGCTCTCCTACGAGTTCCGCACGCTCGGCCTCGGCTACGCCAATATCGGCGGCCTCCTGATGACCATGGGCCTGTCCTATGACAGTAAGGAAGGCCGCGCCATCGCCGGCGCGCTGACCGCGATCATGACCGGCATCACCTACAAGACCTCGGCCGAGATGGCTTCCGAGCTCGGCACCTTCCCCGGCTACAAGAAGAACGCCGCGCACATGCTGCGCGTGATCCGCAATCACCGCCGCGCCGCCCATGGCCAGTCCAACGGCTACGAGGCGCTCAGCGTGAATCCAGTGCCGATGGACCTGGTGTCCTGCCCGCAAGGAGACCTCGTCACGCATGCGCAAGCGGCCTGGGATGCGGCGCTCGAGCTCGGCGAGAAGCACGGCTATCGCAACGCCCAGACCACGGTGATCGCGCCGACCGGCACGATCGGCCTCGTGATGGATTGCGACACCACCGGCATCGAGCCTGATTTTGCGCTGGTGAAATTCAAGAAGCTCGCCGGCGGCGGCTACTTCAAGATCATCAACCGCGCAGTCCCCGCAGCACTGCGCGCGCTCGGCTATCGCGAGAGCGAGATCGCGGAGATCGAGGCCTACGCCGTCGGCCACGGCTCGCTCTCCAACGCGCCCGGCATCAACGCCTCGACCTTGAAGGCCAAGGGCTTCACGGATGAGGCCATCGCCAAGGTCGAGAAGGCGCTGCCGACTGCGTTCGACATCAAGTTCGCCTTCAACAAATGGACCTTTGGCGAAGACTTCATCCGCGACCAGCTCGGCATCGGTGCCGAGGCGATCGCGGCCCCCGGCTTCGACCTGCTCCAGGCCGTCGGCTTCACCAAGCGCGAGATCGAGGCGGCCAACGTCCACATCTGCGGCGCGATGACGGTGGAAGGTGCCCCGCACCTCAAGGCCGAGCACTATCCGGTGTTCGACTGCGCCAATCCCTGCGGCAAGGTCGGCAAGCGCTATCTCTCGGTCGAGAGCCACATCCGCATGATGTCGGCGGCGCAGCCCTTCATCTCGGGTGCGATCTCCAAGACCATCAACATGCCGAACGACGCCACCGTGGAGGACTGCAAGTCCGCCTACATGCTGTCGTGGAAGCTGGCGCTCAAGGCCAACGCGCTCTATCGCGACGGCTCCAAGCTCAGCCAGCCGCTCAACTCGCAGCTCATCGCCGACGATGAAGACGAGGACGATGCGGTCGATCATCTCTACGACAAGCCGATGGCGGCGCGCACCGCCCAGGTCTCGGAAAAGATCGTCGAGAAGCTGGTCGAGCGCATCATCGTGATGCGCGAGCGCGAGAAGATGCCGGATCGCCGCAAGGGCTACACCCAGAAGGCGGTCGTCGGCGGACATAAAGTCTATCTCCGAACCGGCGAATATGACGACGGCCGCATCGGCGAGATCTTCATCGACATGCACAAGGAAGGCGCGGCACTGCGCTCCTTCATCAACAACTTCGCCATCGCGGTGTCGCTGGGTCTCCAGTACGGCGTGCCGCTCGACGAATATGTCGACGCCTTCACCTTCACCCGCTTCGAGCCGGCGGGCCCCGTGCAGGGCAACGACAGCATCAAGTACGCGACCTCGATCCTCGACTACGTCTTCCGCGAGCTGGCTGTGAGCTATCTCAGCCGCTTCGACCTCGCCCATGTCGATCCCAGCGAGACCGGGTTCGACGTGCTCGGCAAGGGCGTCGAGGAAGGCAAGGAGCCGGGCGATCACAGCCACGGCGCCTCCAAGCTGGTGTCGCGCGGCCTCACCCGCTCCCGCACCGACAACCTCGTGGTGATGCGCGGCGGCTCGACCGCGGTCGCGCAAGGCAACGACAGCGCGCCGGCCGGCGGCAGCAAGGTCACCTCGCTCGCCTCGCACGGCGCAGGCCGTGCCGGCGACGTCCTGGAAGGCGCGGTCGCGCTGAAGCAGGAAGTGGCCCACGACCTCTCGCCCACCGAGAAGCTGGAGGCCCTGCAGTGGAGCAAGGCCGGCAGCGCACAAGTCGCGGTGCCCAGCAAAGCCGAGCGCCGCGCGGAAGCCAAAGCCAAGGGCTACGAAGGCGAGATGTGCAGCGAGTGCGGCAACTTCACGCTGGTGCGGAATGGCACCTGCATGAAGTGCGATACGTGTGGCAGCACGACGGGGTGTTCGTAAGAACTAAACTGATCAATGTCTTCTGAGGACAGCATTTATCTCAGCAGAGGGGGCGGTTGGAGCCGCCCTCTCTCCACTTTTAAGGCGGTTCATTTCGTGGCAGCTTGGGTACGTAGCAGAATGAGCGCATTGCCACTCTAATTGGATTTACGTGGCTATGATCAGCAACGAACCAAGGCATTGGCTCAATGACGCAATTGCTAGGCACGCCCGATTGACGCCAGCAGTTGCCGGCCTCCTCAAGAACGTCCTAAATCGACATTCCATCGAATATCTAAGCATTCACGGAAGAACCAAAGACTTCAGTTCTGCAGAGGAAAAGATAAGGAGGAAAAAATACACAAATCTTAAAAGCCAGCTCACTGACTTATCTGCGGTCCGCGTCTCCGTCCGCGGCAGCAGCATTTGCCAAACATACGAAATCAGTGCAGAGAGCGGAACGGAGACGGCCGCGGCCATCCCCTGTTTCACGCCCGACACAATGATATCTTCGATGAATGACCCGCGCTGCGGGCTTCGAACTATCGCCTCGACATTTGATTCGAGGGTAATCTTCGCCGTGACTCGTTTGGTTCTTCTAAAATGTTCTACGGTCGCGATGAACCGAGCCATCGCGTATTGCGACCTGCTGTATTCGTAGAAATGGAGCTGGCCGGTGCTGGCGAGCCCTCCATCAAAACGCAACCGAATCAATTCTGTCTCGGCCATACCCCCTCCCAAAACCCCAGGTTGCACCAAACCTCTCGGTTCAGGATACCGATGTCAAGCTGCCGGGCCGCTCCTCCTCACTGCTCGCCTTGCATTATGCACTGCACTCGCCTCTCCCGCGCGAATTACGGTGACAGTGCACTAAGTTCACGGCTCCGTCCTGCCGATCTGCGGCTTCGGCTCGCGTTGGTGAACGGCGTCAATCAAGTGCACTGCCACCGTCATCGAGACCGGTTCCAGCTTCGTTGCTCATCATCACCCTGCCGCCGAATTGCCTTTGCGGTCGAGCCCTTCCCTTCTAAACTCCCGACACCACCGGCATGCGTTCCGACGGGCCTGGTAGACGCGGAGTCAGATTATGCCCAAACCGGAAAGCTTCCCGATCGAGAAGATCTTCGTTCCTACGAAGCAGAAGAAAGCCATCAAACCCGGGATCGTCGGGGAGATCGCTGAAAGTATGCTGGACATCGGACAGCAGGAACCCATTTCCGTCCGGCTCGACGGAGACCGCCTCGTTCTGGTCGAGGGACTGCATCGGCTCGAAGCCTGCAAGGCGCTCGGCGAGACAACCATTATCGGTGTCATCGTCCCGGCGGAGGTCGCTCAACACAGGCCGCTGCTGTCCGAAGGACCCGCAGTCGAGGCAGAGCGCATCAAGATGGCGCGATTGAAACAGTTGCGCCTCGAGAAGGAAGCTGCGGAAGCATCTATGGCTGGCTCGAAGAGCGTCAACGCCACGGAAGCTGCGCGTACCCGTCCGACGAAAGGCGTTCGCGACAATCCGAAGGCATCACCGGGCCGGACCGTGGGATCGGCACCGAAGACATTGTCGGACTGGATCACGCAGCAAAAGGGCCACGGCGGCCGCTATTAATGGCCGGCGATGACGGTGCTAGTGCACTTCACCTGTCGATGTAGATTCCATGCGCGTCGCCGCAATGCGCGATATGGTCAGGCCGGACACGACCGCAAACGCCCGCGCCCTCCTCGGCCCCTACTTCGTATTGGCCTCGACCGCGTCCAGCAGCGGCATCTCGCGATGCGACTCGCAGAAGCGCGAGAGCTTGTTGCCGTTCTTGTTCAGCGCTTGCGTGTCCACAACGGGATTGTTGCGGCGGCCGGCGTAGAACCCGGCGAGCCAGACGTTCACGGTCTGCATGTGGGTAATGCGCTGGGTGATGTACTGGTCGCAGCTGATCTTGGAAACGTCGACCAGCACCTGTGCCTTGGCCGGCACGGCCAGCAGCAGGGCCGCGAAGGCACCAAGGATGATCGCTCTTGTCTGAACCATGTGTTCCTTCCGATGAATGTCTGCACGGTGGCGACGGTCGGGCGCTGCATGCTTGATCCAGATCAAGGGCGCCCGTTGCATACCCCGCGACCGCCCCACCCCGAGGTCTCGCCATAATTTCTCCTTCGCACGCGCGTTGTGTGGGACGGCGGCGAGTCTTATCGTTCCGATCGGACTGCCGCACTCCCATTGACGCCCGACGGAATCGAGAGCGCATCGGTGCCCGAGACGAACGACCCCAAACCTGATGACCACAAGCCTGACGCCCCCAAGCCGGACGCCCCAAAGTCGGACGCGGGGCGCGCCGATGGCGGGCTGGCGCGGGCTTACGACCGGATCAAGAGCGCGGAGCAAGACCTTGCGCGGCTGGACCGGCTGGTTTCCGGAATGGAACGCGGCAGCGAAAGCCCACGGGCCTCGCGAGCAAGTGCCGGTGCGGATGCTGTCGAGACTCCCAAGGACAAGGCTCCCGAGGACAAGACTCCCAAGGCCGCGGCGCTGGCGCCGGCTAGCACGGTTCGCGACCAAGGCCTGAAGAGAGATCGGCCCATGCGGCGCGCTCTGGTTGGTCTCGTGCTGGCGATCGGCGTTCTCGGTGTCGCCTTCGCTTCGCAATATCGCGACGAGGCCAGGTCGATGAGCAGGTCGATCATGGCGCGGTGGGCTCCGCCAGCAGCGAGCGAGCCTCCGCAAGCGTCCGCGGTTGAAACTCCGGCGCAACCGCCGGCAGTGCAATTGGCTGCCGCGGATGAGCCTGGCACGGTGCCCGCGCCGCCGGTCGGCAAGGACACGGAGAGCAATGCAGGGTTTGACGCTTCAAGACCCGACGCTCCAAGGCCCGACGCTTCAAGAACTGGCGCCACAACGCCTGACTCGTCGTCGTCCGATCTCGCGCAATCGCTCAAGACCATCACCAGCGAGCTTGCGAACATCAACGGAAAGCTAGAGCAACTGAAAAGCCGCAACGAGCAGACGCTGCGCGAGCAGGCCGACACCATTCAACAGCTCAAGGCGGCGCAGGAGAAAGATACGGCGGCCAATGCGCGCCTCGCCGCCCAGGTCCAGGCGCTGCAAAAGGAGCTGACGACATCATCCGCATCGTCGTCCGCACCTGCATCCGCGAAACCGGCCGCGCGGAGCGTGATCAACAACGAGACCGCTGCGCCTGCACGGCCGCACGCGCAGGCGGCCGCACCTCGGCGACCCCGGCCGTCGCGAGGGCCCTGGATGCCCCCGCCCTATATGGTCGATCCCTACTACGGCGATCCGGATTGGTGAGCCCGCAGGGCAATGCGAGCACGTCTGCGCCAGCACACAAGCTCGCGGACCGGCATCAATCACGCGGCGAGATCTGAAGCTCCATCAACGCCATGCGCTCCAGGACGACGGGGTCTCGCTCGCCCTCCTTCGCTGTGCGAAGGATTGTTTCCGCGATAGACCGGACATGCGCGGAGCTGACCGGGGCCGGCAGTGACGCAACCGCCGTTTCCAGCGCAGTTTTCATGATGCCGATGGTTTCAGGCGTAAAAGATGCATTGGAAAAGTCTAACATGCTGGATCCGATCCGGAGGTCATCACGAGCGTCGCTTGGTTCGAATGGCTGCTGATCTGCGCAATCCGCTCGACCAGGGCCGTCAGATGTTGCGGCAATGGGTCGTGCTCGCCGCGAAGCTTGATCCGCAGGCGGTCTGCTATTTCATGAGAGATCGCCAGGCTTGAGCCGCGGTCGATCTGAATCGGATTGCGAACATCGGGGCTGTTCATGAAGATTTCCGGTTGGTACGCACGGAGCACGCTTCGCGCCGAGCCGCGCTCACAACGCGACTGCGGTTACTCAGGCGAGGATCGGAGGTTCGATCTCGCTACGCTCGGGGATCACAGGCTCAACGGCCCCATCGGGCCAGAGTTACCTCCGAACACAACTTAGGTTTGGATTTCACGGAAGCAGCAGTTTCTGCGGCTTGCGGCGGCTAGGGACCGTAGCCCGGATGGAGCGCAGCGAAATCCGGGATCTCGCGCCAAGCTGGTCTGGTCCCGGATTGCGCTGCGCTCCATCCGGGCTACAGCGCCCTTCAGACCATTGCTTCGGTATCTGCCACTGGACGTTTTCCGCCGTCCGGATCTCCGGAGCGAACAGCCCTGCTCCCCGCCGCGAAGATGTCGTGCACCAACCCGAGCTTACCAAGCCCGAGAATGATCAGGCCGTTGATGTCGATCTCGTACCAGGCGTGCGAAATGTAGGCGTCGCGCGGAAACCGGTGATGGTTGTTGTGCAGGCCTTCGCCGAAGGTGAGGATCGTGGTCACGAACTCGTTGGTGGTGCCGTCGTCGAGATCGAAGCGGCGGTAGCCGTAGCGGCCGTCGCTGTGGCAGACCGAGTTGACCAGCGATGTCGCCATGGTCATGAGGTAGCTGCGGAACAGGCCGGAGAACAGGATGCAGCCGGTCATCGTGTGCACGCCGCCGAACGCGTAGCCGATCGCGCCCGGAATGATCACCGCCGAGAGCGCGTACCAGTACCAGCGCGTCCTGGTGAAGAACATGGCGATCGGGTCGGCCAGGATATCCTTGGCGTAGTATCCGGCATCGGTGGTGGCCTGATCCCACACCCAGCCGCCTTGCGCGTGCATCATCCCCTTGGCGAAGGTGACATAGGGGTTGCCGTCGCCGTCATAGTAAGGGCTGTGGACGTCGCCGGGCTTGTCGGAGTGAAGATGATGCCGGCGATGATTGCTCACCCATTTCAGGATCGAGCCCTGCACCGCCATGGTGGCGATAGCCGCGAACAGCGTCCGCATCACCGGACCGCAGCGAAAGCTGCGGTGGACGAAGTAGCGATGCATGAAGCCGATGCCGACCGTGGACAGCGCGAATGTGCCGGCGAAGACCGAAACCTCCACCCAGCCGATGCCTTGCCAGAAGGCCCAGACCAGCGCCGCGATCGAACCGCCGATCATGATGACGAAGGAGATGTAGGAATCGCGAAACTTGGCCTCGACCACCGGCCCTTCGACCAGCACGCCCGGCGGCATTTTCCGCTCCGCAGCTTCCGCCGACACCACGCTTTCGATTACGGTCATTCCAGTCGATCCATTCACACAAAATTAACCCTGCTGCGGCGCACACTACAACCTCGGGTTATTTCCATCAAGGATGCGAGCTGCCGTGGGAGTACGGAGCGGCGACTTGAAAGGGCGCGACCAGAGGGAAAAGAAGCCGGATTTCAAGGCCTGGTGACCGCGTTAACCAGGTGCAAAGCCTCCGCAATGCACTCCCGGAAGACCGATGCCAGGAAGAAGCAAGCCCCTCCTCCCTCGCCTTCGCAAGCTGCGGCGACGCGCGCGATGGATGCGAAAGACTTTCGCGCGCGCACCGCGGATGATCCAGATCGCGGGCGGCGCGGCGATGCTGCTTGCGATCGTCGTGCTCGTGAACATCGCCTATCAAACCATGCGCAAGCCGACCGAGCTGTTCGTCCTTGTCGGCCACGCGCTCGACAAGGAGCCATCGGAGACCTGGCGGCAATACGGGCCGCTGTTCCGCAAGCATGCTACCGCGACGATCACACCCGAATTGCTGGCGGCGCTGGCGCAGGTCGAGACATCGGGCAATCCGCTCGCGCGCACCTACTGGCGCTGGCGATGGAGCCTTAATCCCCTCGCGATCTACCGGCCCGCCTCCAGCGCCGTCGGCCTTTTCCAGATGCTGGACGCAGCCTACGCCGACGCCGCGCGGTTCTGTATTCGCAGCAACGCGGTCACGGAAGCCGGCTGCGGTTCGACCTTCCTCTATGTCCGCGCGATCCCGAGCCACGCCATCGAGCTGGCATCGGTGTATCTCGACCGCAATGTCGCTGATGTCTTAAGCCGCGCGGGTGATGTGAAGGCGAGTGCGCGCGAGAGGCAGGATCTCGCCGCCTTCATCCATCTCTGCGGCGCCGGCCCGGCCACCGCCTACGCGCGCCGCAAGTTTGCGATGATCCCCGACGAGCGCTGCGGCGATCACCTCGTCGCAAGCTATGTCGCCAGGGTCAACGCGATGAAGCGGCAGTTTGTGCGGCTTGCAGCGGATGACGATCCGTAGGGTGGGTTAGCCTGCGGCTGCGCGAAGCGCAGTCCGCCAGCGTAACCCACCATGCTTCAGCGAATGCGGCAAGAAATTGGTGGATTACGCTGCGCTAATCCACCCTACGCACTGTTCTATGCCGCGTTCGTCGGTGGCTTCACCACCAGTACGGCCAGCGCCAGCCCTCGTAGCGGACATACGACGACACCAAAGGCGGCCCGTAGGGATCGACCCGGTCATCTTCCGGGCGATAACGATAGCGTGGAACGATATTGTAATCCCACGGCGTCGGCCTGAGCACGGGGACATCCACCCTCAGCCGTTGTTCATCCACCACGCGGACCTTCCGCGTTCGGGCTTCGGCATCCGATATCCCGAGATTGCACAGCACCAGGGCGGTTCCGAGCGCACACGCGACAGTCATGATCTTCATGCGTTGGTCTCCTTCCCGCCAGAGTGCAAAAGGATGCAAAGCAAGGCAAGCGAATTTGTCCGAGGTCTTTCCGCGCAGCGCAGACCGACCGTCACGCGCCGGTCTTGCCATCCAACAACGCGAGCGCCCGCGGTACCTGATCGCGGTCGGCAACCAGCACATATTCCTGCCGCGCCAGGCTGGCGCCGCTCGCGATCACGATCGATTGTTTCGGGCACAGGCCGAAGCATCCGGTCACGATCAGCTTAGCCGGCTTGGTGCGGTCGCGCTTGTTCGCCTTCAGTTCGGATTTCAGCGCACGCCTGACGTCGCGGCCCTCGTCGCTGCGCTTGAGGCATTTGCGGCACACCAGGACCGGCGCCGCGCGGCGCGGGCGCACGATCATCGGGCTTGCAGAATTCGAGGGCTTTTCAGGCATTGGCAGACCTATATGGCACTTCAGTCCATATAGGGATGGAACCGCGATCTCGCCGCTGAGCACGACGACCTGCCACGCATGACCAGGCATTTACTCCCGCGCGCGACGCACGGCCTCAGATAGCTTCATCCTCTGCTTGTCCCACCGGCTCTGCTCCGCCTCGGCGCGTTCGTCCAGCGCAACTCGCTCCGCTTCGATCGCCTCCGCACGGGCGTCGTGCTCCCGCCTCGCTTCGTCCAATGCGGCCTGCGCAGTTGCGACCGCCTTGTCCCGGCGCGCGCGCTCCTTGGCGCGAGCGGCCTCTTCCTTGCGGCGCTCGGCTTCCCGCCGCCGCTCTTCCTTCTCGAACGCCGCGGCGGCCTTGCGCGCCTGTTGATCGTCGACCTTGCGGGGTGGTTGCTTTGCCGCATTTGAAGGACGCTCTTTTGGCTTGGATTTCGCTTTGGACTTGGCCTTGCGCTTCGGCGTGGCCTCGTCGTCAGCGAGATCGGTCGGCAACTCGGAATGCTCGGTGAACGCCCCGTCCGATCCGACCGGACGCCGGAGCACCACGCCCGGCTTCTCCATCGTCGCCGCGACGATGTCGGGGTCGTCGGTCTCCTTCGCGGCGCCCTGATGAAACAGATTGGACCTGGCGCCCCAGGCGTCCAGCGCCGCCTTCATCGAGGGTGCGGCGATCGCCTGGTCGTAGAAGCCGAGCGAGGTCTGGTAGGTCTTCAGTTTTCTTTTTGGTGTCTTCGGCATGTCGCCCCACGGCCCGGCGAGGCACCATCACGCCAACCTTCGCCACGATGACATCATGCCCCTGTTTTGCCCGACGAGTCAAACTCGATTCGGTATCGCCGAAGTCGATGCGGGGCCCGTAGCCCGGATGGAGCGAAAGCGTAATCCGGGACGGTGCCCGCCGCAGGACTCCCGGATTGCGCTTCGCTCCATCCGGGCTACGGTCCAACACCAACGATTTTTCGGATTTCCAACACACTGAAATCCCTCGGGATTTCTACTGTGCATGGGGTTGTTTTCGAGGTTTTTGTTTTGGCGGGTCGCCACCTACGCCGCGTCGACATCCTCGGGCGCCGGCCCGGCAACGAGCCCGTCGAGACCAACCATCAGCAGATCGGCGATGTGCATCAGTTGATACAGCGGAATGTCCGCCTCGCCCTGCTCGGCCAGCGACACGAAGGCCGACGTGGCGCCGATGAGCTCGGCGAGCTGGCCTTGCGTGTAGCCGCGCTTGTCGCGCGCAACCTTGAGGCGCGCACCGATCCCGAGTCTGTGCCGGGACTGCTCGTCGGTGGTCATCATCACGGCCTGCTCGTCCGCGCTCGCATAGCCGGCCACGAACGCGCTGCCGATCAGCCTACCCTTGCGCCAGGCGACGCGGCAGTCCTTGCGCAGTCCGCTGCTGAAGACCAGGGTGAATTGGTCGGCGACCCAGAGCGAGGCGTTGAGGCCGAGGCGCGCCCCGGTGCCGGAGACATCGCGGATCGTGCAGGGCGCGCTGATGATCTTGCCGGTGCCGTTGTCGAATTCGACGATGCCGGTGCGCAACGTGTGATGTCTGACTGCGGCGCGATGCTCGCTCATGACCAGAACGCTCCCTTCCGCGGCAACGTCGAACGAACGCCGCGTAAACCCGGACCTCGATACCGCAAACTTTTTCCTGAACTCCTAAATTTCCAAGGGTTCCACCAGGACTGAAAGCCATGGTAAAGGATTTGCTCCCAATCCATCTTTTTCCGGCGGAAAGCGTGCGGCGCGCCCGTGACGGGCGACGAGGCAAACGATGACCGACGCGATGAAATGTCCGACCTGCAACTCCGAGCACGCCTATCAGGATCGCGGCCTCTGGGTCTGCCCGGAATGCGGCCATGAATGGAGCGGCACGGCGGAGGCCCCCACGGACGCCGCGCAGCAGGCGGGCGTTCGCGATGCCAACGGCAATGCGCTCGCCGATGGCGACAGCGTCATCGTGATGAAGGATCTCAAGGTCAAGGGCTCCTCCTCCGTCGTCAAGGGCGGCACCAAGGTCCGCAACATCCGCCTGCAGGACGCGACCGACGGCCACAACATCGCCTGCAAGATCGACGGCATCGGCGCGATGAATTTGAAATCGGAGTTCGTGAGGAAGGCGTAAGCCGAGGCCCAGTGTTCAAAAGTGGACATACGCTGCTGCGCCGGACCGGTACCCATCAGTCGACATCCGCACGAACAAGTCTTGGGAGGCCGCTCTGCGAGGACCGCCAACAGGGGACGCCAATAGGCCAAACCCGACAGATGACATGTTCGACAATCTGAGCGATCAGGCCGTCTTGCGATTGTACGAAAACATCCGGCATCAGGTTGCCGCCGACAAGGCGCTCGGAGGCAGGTATCGGCTGCTCGGCAAATCCGCCAGCGAGCGCGCCGAGCGGCTCGGGCGGGAGCTGACCGGCCGCGGCGTCAAGTTCACCGCCATCGAATGGTAAGCGCCGTTTAGGGTCCGCGATCTATCGCTGCCGCTGCGCCAGATAGAATCCGCACAGCACCGTCACCAATCCCGCCGTCTGCAATAGTGTCGGCGGCTCGCCGAGCAGGAGCCAGCCGGTGAGCACCGTCAGCGCCGGCACGCAGGCGGGGACAACGGCGGCGCGGGCCACGCCGAGGCGTTGGACCGAGACGGCGAACAGATAAAGCGCAGCCGGGCCGGCAAGCACGCCCTGCGCCAGCGCCTGGATGGCGTTCTCACCGATACCGATCGCCGCGATCCGCGCCAGCCCGCCGGTCATGAGGTAGATCGGCAGCAGCAGCAGCGACAGCACGTTGATGACGAGCGCGGCCGACACGGCGGAGACACGCCAGTGGCGCAGCAGCGCGCCGAAACCTGCGAACATCAATCCGGTCAGCACGAAGGTGAGATCGCCGAGCACGCCGTCGACGCCGATATGGCCGATCGATTCCGCGCCGATCACGCCGAGCCCGCCGACGATGACCAAGGCGCCGGCGATGCGCGACACAGAGACATGCTCTTTCAGGAACAAGGCCGCGAGCAGCAGGCCGCCGAGCGTCGCGCAGGAGGGCTGGATCACGCTGCCATGGCCGAGCGGCACGAACAGAAAACCAGTGTAGGAGATCAGCGACATCACGGGGCCGCCGAGCACCATCAGCGCAAGGCCCCTGCCCCAGCCGATGCCGCAGAGATCGGAGATTCCGCCGCGTATCACCAGCGGCAGGAACGCGATGCCGGACCAGACATAGCGATGCACCAGCAAATCGACCGGCGTGAAGCCGACCTTGAGCCCGTGCCGCGTGCCGGCGAAGCCGAGCGCCCAGAACACCGCCGCGGCGAGGCCGCAGAGCACGCCGACAAGCGCCGGCGCCGCATCGTTCTTTTGAGTGAGAGCGTCGGCGCCGCTCGTCCGCTGATCCATAAGCAAGCCTTATGTCAGCACGCGACGAGGCTCAACCCACGCGGTTGCAGATCTGGCTAGAAAAATCCGGGGCTGAGATCGAGGCCATAGGTCAGGCTCAGAACGAACACGAACAGCGCGGCGGCTGCGAACAAGGCGAGATGCCTGAGAATGAACGCGCGCGGCGAGACGCTTGCAACAACGGCTTTCTGTGCAACAGGCATGACTACTCCATTATGAAAATGATTCTTGGCTGCTCAATCAGCGGCGCCCGCATCAAGCGCCGCGATCTGCAAAGCAACTATTAAAGAGATCACACTCGCTTTGAACGGCCGTACACAAGTGGCACGCGATCATGACTCGCTGTGCCAAAAAAAAGACCGCGCTCCCAAAAGGGAACGCGGTCGTGGCAGCCTCGGAGAAAAACGAGCCTGCATCACGTTAGCTTGATGTTGGCTTGTGGCGCCCCCAGATCAGCGGGCGCTGCCGGTCGTGACATCAGCCGTCTTCACCTTGCGCGGCGAGAGAACGCGGGCCTGGTGGATCGAAGCAACGTTGGTGGGTGCCGAGGCCTGCTGCTCGACATGCGCGGCACCGAGCACGCGCACCTGCATCGGGGACACCGGAAAGCCGTTGGCCTCATAAGTCGGCAGCTCGCCGGCGAAAGCCGCGGTGCTGCCCGCGATCGTCAGGATGGCGGCGGCGATCGACAGAGTCTTGTTGTTCATGGGTGATGCTCCTTCAGTGGAAGATTCGGAGCACATTTAAGCGCGTTTTGCTGCATTGCGACATGCGTTGTTGCAACGCAACAACGCGCCGGGTGCATGGCAATATGTTTAATGCGCGCGACGCTTTGGCAAAATCACCGCCCGGCGCGACATGACGCTTTTATGGGCGGCGTCAGCCGCCGAGCACGTGGCCCCAGCCGTCGAAGACGTAGGCCTTCCAGATCACGGTTCCGTCCTGGCCCGGCCGGCTGGCACGCCTGAAATCGTCGGCCTGCTCAGCGGTCCACGTGATGATCGTATCGGAGAGCTGGTCGTGCAGGATGGCGGGCTCGGTGGGGTCGAAGGCGTCCATGGGACGAAGCGAGGAATGCGTCATGGGCGCCTAACGCGCTAGCCGCAGCAAAGTTGCCGCAAGGCGTCGGGCGCCACTCCACACAGCTCATTTCAACGCCGTCGCCAGCGATTGCAGTTTTGCGACGAGGTTGGTGCCGAGGGCGTAGATGATCTCGATGATCGCGAGCGCGATGCCTGCTGCGATCAGTCCGTATTCGATCGCGGTGGCGCCGGATTCATCGGCGGCGAATTCAGCCCATTTGCGTTTCAGTGTCATGCGCGTGTCCTTCCCAACTCTGCCGGAATCGCCGGCGCGGGAGACTTGCACGACCACAATCCAAGATTGAGTAAATTCAACCGCCTCAAGTTGACGACAATGATACTGCATTTGCAGGCCCTTTCGGCTGTGCCACCCCTGGAACGCAATGGAACCCGCGTTGCCCGCGCGCAACACTTGCTCGAAAAGCCCGCTTTCGCCGAATTGCGCCATTGCGCCGCCACACCGTCCTCCGAACAATCGACGCGCGGCGTGCCTTTTCGTGCAAGACTGTTTTGTCAAGACTGTTGGTCAAGACTGTTCGGAGAAGACGAGGTTCGACAGAACCGTTTGGAGGCAGGGATCATGAATGATCGGCGGTCTCTTCTGGTGGCGGTCTCCTGCCCCTCGGCGGTTCTCGCCGGCTGGTTGGCGCTCTCTTTGTCCGCCTATGCCCCTGCCCTCATCGAGAACAGCGGCGCCAATGCTTCTGCCGTCTCGCGCGCGAAGGATCTCAGCCGGCTTGACCTCGCAGACATCCCGCACGCTGCGGCCATCGAGGACGGCGTCGCCCTGACCGCCGATATCGCGGCCGCCGTCGCTGCGACACCAGGCACGGTCACCGCTGAAGCGGCAGCGCCCGAGGCGCCAGCTCCGGCCATCAAGCTCGCCTCGGCCGACCCAGTGCTGATCTTGCCGACCGAAGCGCCGCTCGCGCCGCAGATTTCGCCTGACCCGACACCAGTCGCCAGCGAGGTTGCTCCGGCTCCGGCGCCGGAGCCCGTGATAAAGCTCGCATCCGCCGATCCCACCGAGATCGTGACGACGGACGCGCTGTCGCCCGCGACGATCGCGACCGGCCCTGCGCCTGCCGCGAGCAAGGCCTCGCCGTCGGCGGACACGACCGCAGTACTCGACGAATGCTACGTCATGGAAGCCTGTATCGACCGGTATCTCTGGGCGCTCTACCAGCGCACGGCCAAGGAAGACTCGATCAAGGTCACAGATCGCCGCGCCGTCACCGTCAAGCGCAAGGGCAAGGTGGTGACCGTGATGCGCAGCTTCACGAAACTGGTCGACGAGGACTTTGGCTGGAAGGATCCGAAGGCGGCCGACCGCGCCGGCATGTCGATGATGGACTACGTCATCGGCGGCATGGACAAGAGTTTCAAGAAAAAGCTGTTTCGCACGTTGCTCGCGGCTGAGGCTGCCGGGCTTTCGCCGGGCATCACCAGCGCGTTCCGCGACGACTATCGCCAGTCGATCGCGAGCGGCCTGAAGGCCGCCTCCGACCGCTCCTATCACGGCGGCAGCACGCGCGGCGGCTACGGCCACGGCATGGCGGCCGACATCGTCAGCACCAAGGGCGACAACCGCGCGCAACGCTGGGTCTCGACCGAGGTGCTGTGGAAGTGGGTCGATGCCAATGGCAAGGCGCTCGGCATCGGCCGCCCCTATCTTGGCCGCGATCCCCCGCATGTCGGCCCGGTCGACGGGACGGAATACGTCTCCCGCCGAGGCACGTCGGACCGTAAGGAAGCCAACGTCAAGCCCAGGAAGGCGCGGGCCGTGGCAAGCGCAAAGCCGCCAAAGGCGCAGGCGACGCGCGAGCAGAAGGTCCCGGCAAAGCCGCAGAAATCAGCGCAATCGGCCGCGAAGCGCGCGACCTGAGTATGGCGGTCTACCGTCCGGGCGTCGGCAGCGGCACGAGCCGCATTTCGGCGGTGCCGGCCTCCTGCGTGCGCACCAGCACTGCGAAAATGGTTTCGACTGCGAGCCGCACCGCCGCCTCGGTCACTGTGCCCCTAGCCAGATGTGCCGCGATCAGGCCGGTGAGGAGATCACCGGTGCCTGAGGGGCGGATCGGCAGGCGCGGCGTCGCAAAGCGCGACAACTGACCGTCGGCGCACAGAATCGTTTCCACCTGCCCTTCCGCCGTATCAGTGAGCGTGCAACCGGTGGCGACCACGTCGATGCGACCGGTTCCGGCCAGCGCCGCGCACGCCGCGCGCAGACCCTGCGCATCCAATATGTCGAGGCCTGTGAGCAGCCCGAGTTCGAACTGGTTCGGCGTGGTCAGATTGGCAGCCGGCAGCAGCCGGTGCCGGACCACGTCCAGGATGCCGTCCGCGACATAGACCCGGCCGTCATCGCCGATCACGGGATCGCAGAGATAGACCAGCTTTGAATTGCGGGTCAGCGCCCGCTCGACGAAATCGGCAATGACAGCGGCATTGCCGGGCGAACCGAGATAGCCGGTGACGATTACCGCGGCCTCGTCGACGAGATCGCGCTCCTCGACGCCTCTCAGCAGATCTGCAACGAGCTCGGTCTCCAGCACCCGCCCGCGCACGGTCGGATAGCGCGGATGGTTCGACAGCAGCGTTGTCGGCACCGCCGCGACATTCACCCCTTCCGCCTGCATGGCATAGGCAGCGGCGCTGTTGCCGACATGGCCGTGGACCACCTGGCTTTGAATGGAGATGACAAGCATGAAAGTCCGTAGGGTCAAATGCCGCGCGAGACAAGGGTCGCCCGGATCACCAAAGACCATACCCAAGCCCGGGCCGCAGCGCCTGCATCTTCCGCGCCAGCCGCCGATGCCCGGTCTCCTCCGACCGCGCCAGCCGGTCCACGACCGCGACGTGATCCGCATCGCTCTTGTGCTGGTTGAGCTTGGCCTGCCCCTCGACGGTATCTACCACGAGATCGATGACGCGAATGGCGGCCAACATGGTCTCGCGCTTGTCCGGCTCCATCTGTGCCAGGTCCCAGGGCGCCTTCGGCAGCCGCGCTTCGGCGACCGCGAGTAGCGTATCGCCGTGCCCGCGGTTCTCGTCGAGCCCGCGCAGATGCGCCACGCCGGACAGGTGCACGGCCTCGTAAAGCCAGGTCGAGACGTTGTCGCGCGAAGAATACCAGTCATTGGAGATGTAGGCGTCGTCGCCGACAACAATCAGCAGGAAGCGCCGCGTGCCGTCCGCGAGCAGAGCGAGCGGATTCCTGGCGGTGAAATGGATTTGCACGATCGTGCGCCCGTCGCGCTGCTCCAGCACGAACGGCACGTGCGAGGCGCGCGGCCCGCGCTCATCCGCCGCCACGATCATGCCGAAGCCCCGTCGGGTTGCGAATTCCAGCGCTTGCTGCTCCTCGATGCGGAATTGGGGGCGGAGGACATGCATGGCGGCGCGCTCGTTGACTGGCTGGAGGACAAACCGAGGCTAACTCATGATCCAGTCAAGTCGGAAACGATATTGGCCCGCGAACGCGGATGTCAGGAATGACTTCGTCGCCGCGCAAGCTCATCGATATAGGCGCAGAACATGTCGGCCATTGCGTCGGCATGACGCGCGATCTCCGCCTCGTTGCGCGGTGTCTCCGAGAACCGCTTGCCAACCTCGCTCAGCGTCGTCTTGATCAGCTCGCCGGCAAGCTCCCGCGTCGCATCCGGCGCCTCGGGCAGGGCCTCCCGCATGAAGGCCGCGACGATGCCCTTACCGGCGGCCCGCGCGTCGTGTGCTTCGGGCGCGTCGCGATAAAGTGGTGCGGCGTCATCGAGCGCCCCACGGATCGCAGCCTCCTCGCACTCGGAACGAATGAAGGCGTGGACCAGCGCGCGCAGCCGCACCAGTGGCGGTTCCGCCCGGTGCGCCAGGATGCCGCGCAGGAGCTCGCTCGTGCGCCGCCACTCGTCGCTCTGGAGGCGGAACAGGATCGCCGCCTTGTTCGGAAAATATTGATAGAGCGATCCGACGCTCACTCCGGCCCGCTCGGCCACCCGCGCCGTCGTGAAGCGCTGCGCCCCCTCCTTGGCCAGGACCTGAACAGCCGCATCCAGAATGGCCGCCACCAGCTCGTTCGAGCGGGATGTTTTCGTGAGGAAACTGAACGGCTTCGGCGATCGGCCATGGCGCCCTCGGGCAATGCGAATAGCGAATGCGACGAATTAGTCGTATTTCAATTCTCACGCAAGCACTCGCCTCGCGGCGACATCTGGAGACTACACATGACCACCCCGACCATCATATCACTTGCGCCACTGCTCGATCGTCTGTTCGACCAGGACGAAGCGGCGCGCGGCGCGATGCAAGCCGCCTTCGCCGATGTGACCGACGCCGACCGCACACGGATGATGCAGAGCAAGACCGCTTACCGCGACCTCTACGGGCGGCTGAAGGACGCACCGCTCGCAGTCTCCCGCGAGACCGGTCACCTGCTTTACATGCTCGCACGCAGCTCCCGCGCCAAAGCGATCGTCGAGTTCGGCACCTCGTTCGGCATCTCGACCCTGCACCTTGCCGCGGGCTTGCGCGACAATGGCGGCGGTCGCCTCATCACCACCGAATTCGAACCGTCCAAGGCGGCCCGGGCGCGCGAGAACCTCGCGGCCGGCGGGCTGCTGGACCTCGTCGAAATCCGCGAAGGCGACGCGCTGAAGATGCTTCAAGTCGACCTGCCCGACACGATCGATCTCGTGCTGCTCGACGGCGCCAAGGCGCTCTACGCCGATATCCTGGATCTGGTCGAAGGCCATCTCCGGCCGGGCGCGATCATCGTAGCCGACAACGCCGACGACAGCCCCGACTATCTGGCGCGCATGCGCAGGCCCGGAAGCGGCTACATGTCCACGGCCTTTGCCGAGGACGTTGAACTCTCCGTACGGATCAACTAACGCCGCCACCAATGAGCCGCCGCGCGAACCATCGCGCGGCGGTTTCGTGCTGCGCTCCGCCGTGTCGCAGGCTCGTCACTGACACGTGATAGCTGGACCCGGGCAAACGTCACATTCCCCGTACCGCGCGGTATCTTTCTCTGCGCAACACGCCCGAGCCCGTGATGACTTCCGCCTTCAATGCCTACGCAGCGCTTGCGCTCGCTATCGTCCTCGAGGTCACGGCGTCCGCCTTCCTCCAGCAATCCGTGCAGTTCACGCGGCTGTGGCCGACACTGGCGATGGTGCTGTTCTATGTCGCCTCGTTCTACGCGCTGTCGGTCGCGATCCGGGTCATCCCCCTGAGCATCGCCTACGCGATTTGGGGCGGGGTCGGCATCATCCTGACGGCAACCGTCTCCTTCGTGCTATTTCGCCAGATGCTCGACGCTGCGGCCTTCGTCGGCATCGCGCTGATCGTGTCCGGGGTCGTGGTCATCAACCTGTTCTCGGCGACCACGGTGCATTGACGCCGGCAGCACTGTATTCACCGGCAAGGCCTTCGGCTTCGCGACGCCCTGCGGCAGCCGACTCACGCCTACTGGCTTTGCGACGACTTGGGAGGACGCGGCCCGGATCGCTTCGCGCCAGGTTTGGCCGCAGCCGGCGCCGTATCGACCGATTCCAGATAGGCGGCAAGCGCCTTGGCTGTGTCCGAACTGGTTGCGTAATGGTCCTTCAGGAACCAGGACAGCGTCAGGGTGAAGCGTCCCTTGGCAAGGCCGCGCGGGCTGCGATGGCAGGTCGCGCACCCATCGGCGAAGAGCTTTTGCGGCGACTTGCCGGCATCGAGATTTTGCGCGGCGGCAAATGTCGCCGTCAGGACGGCGGCGGCTGCAAGAGTCATCGTTGGAAGAGTCGTCAAGGGCGCGATCAGGCCGCGCCCCTGTCGAAAGTGCGAAATCAATGTCGTCCCTGCCCCGTATTGCGGTCAGGCCGCCAATAGCTGATCGAATTCGGGCGGGGCGTAGGCCTTGCCGTCCTGGTCGGTGATGACGACCTTCCACCCCTCGCTTGCCCAAACCTTTGCCTTCGCCACGATCAGCAACCGGCTCTCACGGGCAAAACTGCACTTCTCATTGTCGCGTTCTGCGATCATCTTGTAGGCCAATGCGCATCCCCTTGCGTTGCCCTGCACCCGGTCTCGTCGTGGCAGCGGGCTTTGGCGGCAATTCGCCGGGAGCGTGGCAATTTGATGCCATCCAAGGCAGCATTGTGCCTGGTTCCGGCCGAACGATGGAGGTTGATTGTGCGTCGCGTCATGAATGCGATTCTGCTTGTCGCGGGCTTGCCTGGTGCGGGCTTGCTCGGCGTGACGCCGACAGCCGCGCAGACCTACGACCCGCGCCATCCCGTCTGCATCGAGATCTACACGATCGACGGCCGCAGCATCGATTGCAGCTTTGCGACGATCGCGCAGTGCGCCGCGACCGCCTCCGGGCAATCCGCGCAGTGCTACGCCAATCCTTATGCCACGCAGAGCCGGCAGCTGAGCTTGGTTCCGTCGCCGCCGCGACGAAGCCGATAGCATCAGGTCTGCGCTCCGATCAGTGGACGCGAATGATGTGGGGGCGGCCAAGATCAATCAGCCCCTGCACCGCCGAGAGGCGGTCGTCGAGGGCTGCGATGGTCAGCAACAGATTGTTGCGGCGTTCGTCGAGAAGGCCCATCTCGGCGCCGGAGAGTTTGGTGCTCGATCGCTCCTTGTGAATCATCTCGAGAGATTGGCGCAATCCGGCAATCAGGCCGGACAGCTGCTTGGCCTCCTTGGTCATCGACCGCTTCGCGACATTGTGGCGGCGCGTCTCCGCCTGGTTCTGTCTCATCGTCGTCATCCTCCCGTGCCCCGCTGCCCCGAGTGGAATGCTTGCAGCTTTGAGTAGACATATTACGATCGATGAAATCTGCCCGCGAAGAACTTTCTTAAATTATACGCGCCGGGAACCCGGTCCGGCCCAAGCAGAAAGCCCGGCGCGAGGGCCGGGCTTTCGTTGGCAAATTTAGTGCTTCTGGTGGCCGCCACCTGGGCCGCCTGCCGGCGCACCGCCGCCGCGCGGCGCGGCGTTGATGTGAGGAGCGCCGCCGCCATGCGGCATCGCGGGCGCAGCCGCGCGCGGCGCCGGTGCCGGCATTTGGGCACGAGCATTCATCGGCGAGCCGTGGCTCAAACTGGGCTGGGCCACATGCGGCATCGCGGGCCGGCTTGCGGGAGCGGCTGACACCCGCGGCGCCTCATGCGGCCGCGCCATCGGTTGCGCACGCACAGCCGCGCGGCTCGCGGCCTGCTCGTGCATGATGCGGGCCTGTGCATCGCGCGGATTGCGGCTCTGCAGATTGGTCCGCTCATGCGCGATGCGCTCGGTTCGTCCAGCACGGCTCCGGTCCGTCGTCACCGCAGTCTCGCGCTTGGCGATGGCGGCGTCGTGCCGTGAAGTTGCGGCATCACGGCCGGAGACCGCGGCCGCGCCCTTGACACTGTCCCTGGCATTCGCTCCGTTGCGCCCGAGTGCGACCGCCGCATCGCGCGTTGCCGCGCGGCCGATGCGAGCCGCGCGCGGATCGATCGTCATCCGCGTCGCTTCGCGCTGATGCGAAGTCCAGTAGCTATTCCAATGGGCATGCCGCCGATACCAGGGCCGCCCCTCATAATACCTCGACCAATACGAGGTCAGCACGAAGGGAACGATCGGCACGTCTATCTCATCGACATAGTCGGGGAGATAGACGTAGTGATTGCGGTAGAGATATTCGAGATATTGCGACGACACCCAGCCACGGTCATCCGAGAAGCTCACGTCGCACCAGGCTTTGCTGCGCAGGCAGCCATGGATGTCGACGCGGGCGCCCTCGGGGATGCGATCGACCAGCGGAAAGCCCGAACCCGGCCCGGCGCGCAGGCCGGTCGAGACGGTGACCATGCCCGGTGCGGCCATTGCGGCCGTCGGGGCGAGCAGCAATGCGGCTAACAACACGCTTCGGAATTTCATGGCGTAGTCCTCCTCTTTCGAGTCGGAACGCGCTAGCGGAACGGGCGTTCCGCGTACGAAGGTCTCATCCGCCAAAAGATCGGGACGGATGCCGCGCGCGGTTCAATATTCATTCGCCGTTCATCGACACCGCGCGCAGAGAGAGCCTACGGGTGCGCCGCCGGCCCGTCAGTTCACTTGCAGCATGAAGCCGTCGAAGTACGCAGCAAGCGCAGCAAAATCGTCCAGCGGCAACACGGTCGCGACGTACTGATCCGGCCGCACCACGACCATGCAGCCGACCTTGCGATCGATGCCGCGCATGGTGAAAACGTCCTGACCATTCTTGAGGTCCGGACAGAACATCTTCTCGTAGTCGATCAGGCCGTACCGGCCCTTGCGCGGAAGCAGCAGCGCGGGCATCGCCTCGACGGCGAGCTCGCGATGATCTTGCTGGAAGACCGCCCGCAGGTCGATCACGCTGTCGACGTCGGCGGCCGCGGGCGTGTAACGCCGGACCGGCGACTCCCGCGCCTCGGAGAGAAAACTGCACAAGGCGCGAATGGCCGAGCCGGCTGCTGCGGGATTCTCAGCGCCAGAGAAAGCGTAGATGCGGAAGCGGCCATCCGCCGGCGCAGCGTGACCGAGATGCACGGGCTTCGCATCCGCAAGCCGGATCACCGGTGCGGAATGAAAGCGCGTGCCGATGACGAACCCTTGCGCGAGATGCTGGTGCGACGTCGCTCCGGTCAGAACCGACGGACGGTAATGCGTCGCGGTGCCCGCGGTGTAGCGACCGTGCCTTACGAAATAGTCCTGCGTCTTGGCGGCATCGGCGCCGCCGGCCTTGGCGGCGGACGCAAGAATCCCCGCCCATTCGCGGTCGAAATCGATCAGCTCTTTCGCGACCGCCTGGCGCTCGGCCGAATAGGAATGCAGCAGGCTCGGCGCAGACTGCTTCCGCAGAACGGCAGCGAGCTTCCAGCCGAGATTGAAGGCGTCCTGCATCGAAACGTTCATGCCCTGCCCCGCCTTCGGGCTGTGGGTGTGGCAGGCATCGCCGGCGATGAAGATCCGCGGCAGACGCGTAGCGATCTCGGTCTCCGGCACGTCGTCGAACTTGTCGGTCAGTCGCTGGCCGATCTCGTAGACCGACCACCAAGCGATCTCCTTCACATCGAGCGCATGCGGCTTCAGGATCCGCTGCGCTTTCGCGATCACGTCATCGGCGGTGATGTTGCGATTGGCGACGCGCTCGCCGATGTCGAGCTTGGCGAGTTCGACGTAGAGGCGGACCATGTAGCCGCCCTCGCGCGGGATGATCAGCAGGCTGCCGTCCTTGGCGGACTGGATCAGGGCCTTGAAGCGGATGTCCGGAAAATCGGTCACCGCCAGCACGTCCATCACGCCCCAGGCATGATTGGCGGAATCGCCAAGCAACTCGCGGCCAATCGATTTGCGCACCATGCTGCGGGCGCCGTCGCAGCCGACGACATAGCGCGCCTTGATGGTCTCGACCTTGCCCTCGTTCCCGGCATCGACCCGTTCGAGCCGCGACGTCACGGCATGGCCGGCGGGCCCCGCGGCCGGATCGACCTGAAGGTCGAGCAGGCGCCGGCTGTAATGGGGCTCGAGCCTGGCCGGCGCTTTGCGCATAACGTCGAGAAAGCCATCATGGATGCGCGCCTGGTTGAGGATGACGTGGGGGAATTCCGACAAACCGTCCTCGACGTCCTGCACCCGGCCGCTGCGGACGATATTTTCCGGCGCCCGCTCGTCCGGTTTCCAGAACGTCGTCTCGTTCACCCAACAAGCTTCCTTCAGGACGCGCTCGCTGAATCCGAAGGCGTGGAACATCTCCATGGTGCGGCATGCGATGCCGTCCGCCTGCCCGACCAGCAAGCGGTCCGGCTTCTGCTCGACGATGCAGGTCTTTATGTCGGCAAACTGCGCAAGCTGGGCGGCGAGCGTCAGGCCCGCAGGGCCACAGCCCACGATGAGGACATCCACTTCGTCAGGCACGGCCCCGGTGGCGCCGGAGGCCTGAATGCGCGCGGCGGGATCGGCGATGTCAGGATCGCCCGGCTGAAATCCATTGAGATGGAATTGCATGAGCACCTCTCCCGTCGATGTTCTGCTTGGATATTGCTCAGTATGCTGACTATCAGTATACTTGTCAACGACACCGGCCGACCTGCCCCAATGGAGAAATTCGGTGAAAGACAACAACGACATGCCCGGACATCTTGCGCGCCGATTCCAGCAGATCGCGGTCGCGGTGTTTCTGGCCGAGGTTGGAGACGCCGGCTTCGACCTTACGCCGGTGCAATACGCCGCGCTCGCGACCATCAAGGCCAATCCGGGCTTAGACCAGGTGACGCTCGCAGGATTGATCGCCTACGACCGCACCACCATCACCGGCGTGATCGACCGGCTCGTGCAGAAGGGGCTCGCGGAGCGCCGCGCCTCGAGCCGCGACCGTCGTGCCAGCGAACTGGAGGTCACCGACGAAGGCCGCCGCACGCTGCGCAAGATCACACCGGCCGTCGAATCCGCGCAACGCATCATGCTGCGCGGCCTCAGCGCCAAGGAAGGTTCGGATCTGATGCGGCTGTTGCACAAGGCCATCGCCGCCGGCAACGAGCTCAGCCGCGCCCCGCTGCGCCAAGCGCAGGCTTAGAGCGGTTTTCGAGAGGGGATATCGGTTCGCGTCAAGAAAACGCGCCAGGACGATCAGCCCCGTAATTCTACCCGTCATTGTCGTAGATCTGCGAAACCAGGAACTAACCTTCGGCTGTTAGGGTCGGCCGCATTCGGCGTTTAACGCGCGATTAACTTTGCCGGTCTGGAGTTTCGGATGTTCAGGTTCCTCATTGCGGCGGCGGCCATCGCACTCTCGACCGTTCCGGCGCTCGCGAATGGCCATGGTGGCGGCGATGCCCCTCCTCCGCCGAAGCCCGCGACCTCACCGGCGAAGGTGATCCTGACCAAGCAGGGTCCGACACTCGTCGACCTCAACGGGATGACGCTCTACTATTACGAGCGCGATACCACCGGCAAGTCGTCGAACTGCAACGGCAAATGCGTCGAGAGCTGGATTCCGCTATCGGCAACGGCCGATGCCAAGGCGATCGGCGATTTCACCGTGATCAGCCGCAACGACGGCAGCAAGATGTGGGCATATCGCTATCGTCCGCTCTACACCTCGCCGGCCGACAAGGCGCCGGGCGAGGCCAACGGCAATGCCACGACGCTGCAATGGCGCATTGCACGTCCCGAGAACTAGGGCGACCTCACCCGCGCCAGCTGGGCCGCGCCTCGACCTGCGCGTTCTGTCCGGGCGGCAGCACCACGACCATCGAATTGAGCTTCACGCGGTCATAGAGATCGATCACGTCCTCGTTGCGCATCCGGATGCATCCGGACGAGATCGCCTGCCCGATATATTCCGGCTGGTTGGTGCCGTGGATGCGGTAGAGCGTGTCCTTGTTGCCGGCATAGAGATAGATGCCCCGCGCACCCAGCGGATTGGCAGGACCGCCGGGCACGCGCGCCGGATAGGGTCCGAGCCGCGCCTGGATGTCCGCCGTCGGAACCCAGTCCGGCCATTCCGCAAGACGACCGACCCGCGCCACTCCGGAGAACGCCATGGCTTCCTCGCCGACCGCGACGCCGTAGCGGATCGCCTTGCCGTCGGGCAGCACGAAATAGAGATAGCGCGCATCGGTATCGACCAGGATCGTGCCCGGCTGCTCCTTGCGCGGATAATCGACGATGTGACGCAGATATTGCTCGGGCACGCTCGCCTGCGCGTAAGGCGTATGCGCGAGCAGCTGCCGGTCGCGCGGCGTCATGCTCGCGTCCGTCGATGGCGAAAGCGTCGTCTGCATGCAGCCGCCCAGCGGAAGCATGGCAAGGACGAATAGAACGAATAAGGATCTTGGCACCGCCGGCCCCGATAGCGATAGCAGCACCCCCAGCAACACCAGATGCTGCCAAAATCGTGCTGAAAACAAGGCATTGCGGAACACGTGCCCGTGTTTGATGTACCGGGTTCCATCACCACAAACGGCGCAAGAGCGTCGCACAGTCTCCATCCCCTCGCCTTGCTTTGGTCAAACCCGGCTGGACTCGTGCGTCATGTGCTTGGGCCTCGGGGAATGGATGGGCTCGTCTCACGGATCCGCTCGCGCGAATGCGGACGGCCAAAACTTCAACTACTCAACACCTGGTCTTCAAAAAACCCAGGCTTTAAAGGAGCTGCGATGCTCGCGACGCTGAACTCTCGGCAAATCGTCGATGAGATCGTGAAGGACACGGTCACGAACAACGACCCGCACGACGCCGTGCAGATTTCGCCTGACATTGTGCTGGCCTCGCGCCCTCTCAGCGTCGCGCCCGCGCTCGCGCCTGAGATCACGACTCGTCCGGAAGTCAAAATAGATCCGGCGTTCACACTGAAGTCCAGAATGGATCCGGAGCCGAAGTTCAGTCCCGTCCGCGAGCCGCAGGCGGCAGCGCCCTCGGTCGACACCGCGGTGCGCGTCGCACCCGGTGATGGTCTCAGCCGGCAGAAGCGCTCCTCCGCCGGTAAATGGCTGCGCGGTGCGTTCGTCACGATGCTGTTTGCGGGCGGAAGCGCGGCCGCCACTGTCGCCTGGGAGAAACATGGCGACACCGCAAAACAGATGCTCGCCGAATGGACCCCGGCAGTGGCGTCGCTGCTGCCTTCGACGTCGCAGACGGCACCGGTCGCCGCCGCACAGGCCGCGCCGCCCGCGGACCAGGCCGCGACGGATCAAGCCGCAACAGATCAAGCGGTCGATCAAGCTGCGGCTCCGCCTGCAACCCAGATTGCAGCAGCGGTGCCCACGGCAACACAATCCGATGCTGTACAATCGGTGCAGTCGATGACGCGCGATCTCGCCGCGATGGCGCAGCAGGTCGAGCAGCTCAAGGCCAACATCGCCGAGTTGAAGGCCGGGCAGGAGCAGATGGCACGCGAGATGGCGAAGCCGCCCGCGGCGAAGCC
Organism: Bradyrhizobium sp. Ken51; assembly: GCF_055807435.1. Taxonomy (NCBI): domain Bacteria; kingdom Pseudomonadati; phylum Pseudomonadota; class Alphaproteobacteria; order Hyphomicrobiales; family Nitrobacteraceae; genus Bradyrhizobium; species Bradyrhizobium sp. Ken51. The sequence continues at coordinate 236,603 of NZ_JBVVPB010000002.1, forward strand.
GGTTGCCGATGCCAAGCCGCGCATCGATCCGCGCGCGCAAATGTCCGCGCTGCCGCCGCGGCCCGCGGCGCCGCCGGTTCGCAAACCCAAGCCGGTCGTGTCGCACACCTACACGCCGGCTTATTCGCCGGCACCGCTCGCTCCGCCGCCGTCGCAGGCTGCCGCAGTGCCTCCGCCAGCTGCCATGACGACGACGCAGGCCGTTGCCGACGACGACGGACCTGTGGTGCGCCCGCCAATGCCGCTGCGCTGAACGATCGCACGCGAGGGCATGAAGCGTCGCGCCAGGGACGCTGTCCGAGTCGATGTGATGCGTTGAGTCCGGGTGACTACGGGAAGCAATGCTTCCATTGTTTTCCATCAAGAGAAAAGGCCGTCGGGATCTATGCCGGCGGCCTTCTCTTGCAGCTGCCGGTTCCCGGAGCCCGGTTCTGCTGCAATTCCATGGCTCATGATCACGCCGACATATTTAATAAAATCTTAACACGCTTGAATGTTGCACATCATTTCTGCGCCATAAGCACAGAGATTGCGCGCGCCGTTCATTCGATAAACATCGACTCAGTGGTACCATCAGTCATGTGTTGAAAGCCGAAGCTCAATTCGTCACACCGGGGAATTCGGATGCCTTACTATTCCTTCGATCTCGTGGTTGGTGAAGAGTTCAAGAACCAGGGCGGTATCATCCTCGAAGACATCGAGGTCGCCTCCGATCGTGCCGTTCAACTGGCCACCGAGCTGTCACAGGTGAAGCCCGAGTTGCAAAGCAAGGGTTGCGCTGTGCGCGTCACCGACCGCGATCACAAAGAGGTCTACCGCACGCCGCTCGATCCCGTGCCGGCCTGGCGGCGCTAGCTCGCCGGCCGCTTCGCTCCCGCACGCCATCCCCATTGCGGAGCGGCGCGCCAGCCGCTAGCCTTCCCGAAAATTCGGGGAGGTACCAAGGATGCGGACTGGTTTTCTGATGACGGCTCTGTTGCTGCTGGCGGCGCCGGCCCAAGCGGCCGACCATCCACGTTCGACCTATGTCACGTTGGTCTTGCAGGCCTTCGCCGCCAAGGTCGAATGTCCCGGCACGGATGTCGTCTACCAGGATCTGGTGCAGAAGGCGGAGCAGATGCAGCTGCCCGAGGGCACCACCGAGAAGGTCCGCAAGGCGATCGCCTGGATGCACACCGGCGGCAAGATGGGCGAGAAGCAGGACGACGATCTGATGGCCGAAGTCGCGGTGGCCACCCAGGCGACCGACCTCAACCAACGCCGCCTCGGCATGCCCAGCTGGTGCGAGGCCCAGAAGACCAACCTCGCCGGCCTGATCCGCAGCAAGGGCGGCTAGGGTTCTCAAGTGGCGTTAAGCACGCCGCGCCGGAACTTTTGCTTCGGCCAATAATCGTCACAATCCTCGCCAGCATGCGGCTCTCTTCGAAACTCGAACAGGGGAGCCCCATGCGGATCAACCATGTCTTTCTCGCCGTCGCGTTTGCCGTCGCTTCGATGCTGACTGCGCCCGTGCTGGCGAAGAATTCCGATGCCCAGAAGGGCGAGGACAAATCGACCTCGTCGTCATCGTGCAGCGCCTATCAGCAGGCGCCGGACGGCTCTTGGGAGCCGCTCCCCTGCAAGGAGACGGGCGAGCGCTCCCAGCCGACACAAATCGCACGTCGCCACAGGGCGCCGATCGCGGGGAGCGTTGAACGCGGGGAACCTTGACGCGCGAGGGTGTCAGCTCTGGTGCGGGCCGCGTATGATCTTCATCGCGTCGGCGATGTGACGCCACTCTTTGGCCTCGTCGCCCTCGCCGCGGCCCTCGCAGGCCCTGGCCTGTTCGGCGGCCTTCGCGATCGCCGCAAAACCATGCTGTTCCAGCATCTGGCGCGCGACGGTGTGGACCTGGACCTCGGTCATCATGGGCGTTCTCCCGTTTGACGAAACCGCGGTGCATCGCGCCGCCGCGGGTTGTTCACAACGATTGAGCCCCTGACCTCGTTCCGCAGCGTTCACGTCAGCAAGCAAAAGCGGCCCGCTATGCCCAGCGGACCGCCTTCTCACCCACCCCAAATTTTGAAGCGTCGCGGCCGAGGTCCCTACCCGACCGCCGCGCGCCTGCGCTCGAAATCGTTGGGCACCTCGATATCGACCTCGAGGGTCGAGACCTCGTCGCCGCGATCGAGCCGGACGATGACCTTGGTCGGGTCCAGCGTGACGTGCCTGGAGACGACCGCGAGAATTTCCTCACGCAGCACACCGAGCAGATCGGGCTGGCCGCGCAGTCCGCGTTCATGGGCAAGCAGAATCTGCAACCGTTCGCGTGCGACGGGTGCAGAGGCCTTGTTGCCGCGGAGAAGCCGAAGCAGACCCATGCTCATGCGGCCCTCCGTCGCAGCAGGCGGTCCATGAAGCCCTTGCGCTCGGTCGGCACCTGCATCGGCACGGTGTCGCCGCAGAGCCGTCGCGCCGCATCGATATAGGCCCGCGCCGGGGCGCCTTCCGCGTTCGACAGCGTTACGGGCGTCCCGACGTTGGAGGCACGCAATACGTCCTGGCTCTCCGGGATGATGCCGAGCAAGGGTGTTGCAAGAATTTCGAGGATGTCCTCGATGGTCAGCATCTCGCCGCGCGCGGCGCGCGAGGGATCATAGCGGGTGATGAGGATGTGCTTTTCGACCCGTTCGCCCTTCTCGGCCCGCACCGTCTTGGAATCGAGCATGCCGATGATGCGATCGGAATCGCGCACCGAGGAGACTTCGGGATTGGTGACGATCACGGCTTCGTCGGCAAAGCGCATCGCCATGGAGGCGCCGCGCTCGATGCCGGCCGGGCTGTCGCAGATCACCCAGTCGAAACGACTGCGCAGATCGTCGATGACCTTGCCCACGCCCTCTTCGGTCAGCGCGTCCTTGTCGCGGGTTTGCGAGGCCGGCAGCAGCCAGAGGTTCTCCAGCCGCTTGTCCTTGATCAGCGCCTGCGGCAGCTTTGCGACCCCCTGCACCACGTTGATGAGGTCGAACACGACGCGGCGTTCGGCGCCCATCACGAGGTCGAGGTTGCGCAGGCCGACGTCGAAATCGACGACCACGACCTTTTCGCCGCGTTGCGCGAGCGCAGCCCCCAGTGCGGCGGTCGTCGTCGTCTTGCCGACGCCCCCCTTGCCTGACGTTACGACCAGTACCTTGGCCATCTCTGAAATCTCCTTCTGGTCAGTTCAGCGCAGTAATTCGCATGGTGTTGCCCTGGAGCCAGGCCTGGGCCGGCTTGCCGCGCAGGGCCGCGTCGATATCGTCGGCGGTCTGGTAAAAGCCATCGATTGCAAGCAGTTCGGCCTCGATCTTCTGACAATAGATGCGTGCGCTCGTGTGACCGTTCACGCCCGCCATGGCGCGGCCGCGCAGCGCGCCGTAGATGTGAATGGAACCGCCGGCGACGACCTCGGCGCCGGAGCCGACAGAACCCAAAATGGTGACATCGCCTTCGGGGAAGATCACGGTCTGACCGGAGCGCACCGGGCTTTCGAGCAGCAGGGACGTCGGCTTGGTTTCGATCTTCGCCTCAACCTTCTTGGGCGCACTCGGCTCGACCACGCAGCTCCGCCCGCCCGAAAGCAGCGGCGGCATCATGGGGGTCAGCCGGCTCTCCTCCACGCCCTCGATCCCGAGCACGCGGATGTTGCGGTCCTGAAGGCTGGTGAGGAGATGGCCGATGCCGGATTGGCTGAGATCGACCGAGGACAGGTCGATCACCACGGGGCGGCCGGCGAAGAAACCCGGCGAGCGCGCGATGGTGGTGTCGATCTCCTGCAGCCAGTCCTGGATGGGAACCGTCGGCACGAACACGAAGGCCACATAGGAGCGCCCGCGTAAGCGCACCATTTGGCGTTGAGGTTTTACTGCAGCCTCCATAGCGGCCGACTCGTTCCCTGTTATTGAATGGTTAACGATGCCGCCGATATGGTTAATGGCCGGTTAATTTCTCCGTGGGGTTACGTGGGGGCGGGCGTCGGGCCGTGGCCCTCGGCGGCGGGCAGCCGCCCCAGATCTCCGGTGTCGTCCTGGCGAAAGCCAGGACCCATACCGCGGAATCCATCGATGCGGACGGTGGGAGTACCGAACCACGAGTCTTCGCCAAACCACGCCCTGGGGTAATGGGTTTTGGCTTTCGCCAGGACGACGATAAGGAAGCCCCCTACTTCTTCACCTTGCTCGCATCCATCTTGATGGCGGGATCGAGCATTTTGGTCGTGAACGCCGTCGTGACGTCGAACGGCTTCTCCATGCCCAAATAGGTCTGGACCAGATCGTAGTCCTTCTTCATGCGCTCGCCGTCGATCCAGCCGAGCGACTTCGTCGTCGTGAATTCGTCGGTCATCAGGAATTTGATGCGCTCCCACTGGCGCTCCTGGTTCTCCTTGTCGAGACCGGAGACCTGATCGAGCAGCGCCTTCAGGCAGGGCGCGGCGTCGGCGACGCAGGTCGCGAAGGCCTTTTGCGTGACCCGCACGAACTCCTCGACCAGCTTCGGGTTCTTCTGCAGATAGCCGCCATTGACGATCAGCGAATTGCCGTAAGGATTGAGCCCGATGTCCTTCCAATTGACGTAGCCGAGATCGCTTCCGAACTCGATCACCTTCAAATCGTGCTCGTTGTAGAAGTCGCTGATGATGTCGACGGTATGGCTCTTCAGCGCAGCGATCTTCGCCGTCGGCCCGACATTGACGAAGCCGACGGAGTCGGGCGCAAGCCCTGCGGCCTTGGCGAAGGCCGGCCACATCACGCGCGAGGCGTCCCCCGGCGGATTACCGATCTTGTGGCCGGCAAAATCCTTCACCCCGTTCACGCCGTAGCTCTTCAGCCAGTAGAAGGTCTGGCCGGTGTTGGCGTAGACGCTCATCACGGCCACAGCGTCAGCCCCCTTGCTCTTCGCCACCAGCATGGTGGCGAGATCGGCGACGCCGAACGGCGAGCCGCCGGAGCCGACCTTGGCGGCGGAGACGCCAGAGCCCTTGCCGACCTCGATGGTCAGATCGATGCCCGCCTTCTCGTACCAGCCTTGCGCCTTGGCGTAATAATAGGGCGAGTGATCGGCCGTCGGCGCCCAGTTCAGGATCAGATTGACCGCCTCGCCCGCGCTCGCCGGCATCGCCGGTGAACCGAGCATCAGGGCCACAGCCAGGGCCGAGCCCGCCGCCTGCAAACGCTTCATCGCATCTCTCCTCGTTGCCCGCGACCCGGCTTGTCGCTCTCCCCCTGTGAGGATACCAATGCAACAAGGCCGCCCTTCACTTGTCAACTGTTTGGTTGGAAATGCCCGCAAAACGTTCAGGCGACACCGTGCCGCAGCGGCGCGACCCGGTCGCCACGCGCAAGAAGCTGCTCACGGCGGCGCGCGAGGAGTTCGCCCGGCACGGCTTTGCCGGCGCCCGCGTCGACGAGATCGCGGAGCGCGCCGGCGTCAACAAGCAGCTCGTCTACCACTACTTCGGCGACAAGGACGCGCTCTATCTTGCCGTCCTCGAATGGGTTTACGCCGATATTCGCGAACAGGAGCGCCAGCTCAATCTCGAAGGCCTGCCCCCGGAAAAGGCGATCCGGAAACTGATCGAGGCCTCGTTCGATTACCTCGCGACAAACCCCGATTTCATCGTGCTTCTGAACGACGAGAACCGCGGCGGTGCCCGCCACGTCCGCGGCTCCACGCGGCTCGAGGCGATGCATTCGCCGCTGGTGAAGAGCGTGTCCCACATCCTTCACGAGGGCGTTCGCGCCGGCATGTTCCGCAAGGGGATCGACCCGATCCAGCTCTATATCTCCATCGCGGGCCTCAGCTATTTCTATCTCTCGAACACGCCGACGCTGTCGGCGATCTTCGGCAAGGACCTGTCGAGCCGGGCCGCGCGCCGCGCCCGCCGCCGGCACGTCGCCGATCTCGTGCTGCATTCGCTCCGGCCGTAATCAACCAACTGGTTGAAACTTCCCTCCGGGACGGGTAGGCTTGCGACCAGCGGCAAGGTGGCCGCTGATAACAGGGAGCAACCGGTGACAGGAGACGGCGCCCGCAATACGCGCAGCTTTGCGATCGTCCTGATCGTGCACCTCGCCGTGCTCGTGCTCTGGCAGGTCCTGGTCGACGCCTTCCACGTGCCGAAGTTCATCCTGCCCTCGCCGCTCGCGACGATCCAGACGCTGGGAACCGCGAGCTACGCCTGGGGCGCCAATACGCTGGTGACCGCGATCGAGATCCTCGGCGGCTTTGCGCTCGGCGCATTCGTCGGCGTCACGTTTGCCGTCATCTTCAGCTGGGCACCGTTGCTCAGCCTCGTGCTGCTGCCGCTGTTCGTGACGCTGAACATGATTCCGAAGGTCGCGCTCGGCCCGCTCCTCATCGTCTGGTTCTCCTACGGCATCGTGCCGAACATCCTGATCGCCTTCAGCATCTGCTTCTTTCCGATCCTGCTCACCACCGCGCGCGGCTTGCGCGAGGTCGAGCCGGATCTGCTCGATCTCGTCAAATCGCTGCGCGGCTCGCGCTGGACGCTATTCCGCAAGATCCAGCTGCCGGGATCGCTGCCTTACATCTTCTCCGGCATGAAGGTCGGCGCCATCCTCGCGGTGGCCGGCGCCATCGTGGGCGAGTTCATCGCCTCCGAACGCGGGCTCGGCTACCTCATGATCCAGGTGCAGTCGTCGCTCGACACGCCCGCGATGGTGATGGCCGTCGTGCTGCTGACGCTGCTCGGCGTCGCGCTTTACGGCTTCGTGCTCGTCCTCGAACGCATGTTCGTGGTCGGTGACGCAACACCGACATGAAACGGCAGAGCCAGACCAAGGACCAAAACCATGCTCCTCACCCGCCAGACACTGCCGAAGACCATCCCTGATATCGCCGCGCTCGACGATCTCCTGTGCCGGCCGACGCAGGCACTGATCGACGACCTCGCCAGGGTCGAAGGCGACATCATGATCCTCGGCGTCGCCGGCAAGATGGGGCCGACGCTGGCGGGGCTTGCCAAAGCTGCAGCGCCCGATCGCCGCGTCATTGGCGTCGCCCGCTTCAGCGACGCCGGCGTCAAGGACTGGCTGCACGCGCGTAGCGTCGAGACCATCAATTGCGACCTGATGGACGAGACCGCGATTCAGGCGCTGCCGAAGGCGCCCAACATCGTCTTCATGGCCGGCCGCAAATTCGGCGCGGAAGGCGATCTGTCGCTGACCTGGGCGATGAATGCGCACGTGCCGGCGCTGGTCGCGCAGGCCTTCCCGTCGTCGCGGATCGTGGCGTTCTCGACCGGCTGCATCTATCCCTTCGTTCCCGTCGACGGCAAAGGCTCGAGCGAGGACATGGCGCCGAACCCGCCCGGCGAATACGCCCAGTCCTGTGTCGGCCGCGAGCGCATGTTCGAGTATTTTTCGCGCAAGCTCGGAACGCCCGGGCGGCTGTTCCGCCTCAACTACGCGATCGACATGCGCTATGGCGTCCTCCACGACATCGCACTGAAAGTGCTCACGGGCACGCCGATCGATGTCAGCATCGGCCACGTCAATTTCATCTGGCAGGGCGATGCCTCGTCCCAGGCGCTGCGCTGTCTCGCGCATTGCACGGCGCCGACCTCGCCGATCAATGTCAGCGGCCACGAGATTTTGGCGGTGCGCGACCTCGCAGCACGATTCGGCGCCAGGTTCGGCCGCGCGCCGGTCCTGACAGGAAACGAACAGCCGACGGCATGGCTGACCGACACGTCCAAGGCAGTCGAGCTGTTCGGCCTGCCGGTCGTCGACACCGAGCAGCTGATCGCCTGGACCGCGGATTGGATCTCCCGCGCCATGCCGAGCCTCGGCAAGCCCACCAAATACGAGGTGCGCGATGGACGCTACTGACGCTCCGCGCGTCATCCGGCTTGGCGTCGAGGATGCTGCGGCAGGCCTCGCGCTCTCGACAGAGGCGCACTGGAACCAGAATGAAGACGACTGGCGCTTTTTCCTAAGCGACGGCATCGTGTTCGGCATCCGTGATGGCACGCAACTGGTCGCGACCGCGGCGCTCTTGCCCTACCCCGGCAACAACGCCTGGATCAGCATGGTGCTGGTGACGGCAAGCCACCGCCGGCGCGGTCTCGCCACGCGGCTCGTCGACGCCTGCCTGGCGACGGCACGCAAACGCAACCTGACGAGCTGGCTCGACGCTACGCCGGATGGTGCCGCCGTCTATGGGCCGCTCGGGTTCACGCCGACCCTGCAGTTGCGCCGCCTCAGGCTGGTGAAATCCGCTTCAACGTCGGAGCAGGCACCTTCATCCGCGCCGCTCGACGCGCTCCGCGCGCGTGACCGGCGCGCTACGGGCCTCGATCGAACCGCCCTGCTCTCTGCCTTTGCGCAGCGGCCCGGCTCACGCATCGTCTCCGCGAGCGGCGCCATCGCGCTGGTTCGCGACGGACGCACGGCGCGCCATATCGGCCCGCTGTTTGCCGACGACGCCGCAGCCGCGCTGACCTTGGTCGATGCCATCGCGCGATCGGAAACCGGCCCGCTGCTGCTCGACGCCGTCGCGTCGCAACCTGGGTTCCCTGAAGGATTGACCGCATCGGGCTGGAGCATCGAACGTCCGTTCCAGCGCATGCGGTTCGGCCCCGCCACTGCCACAGGTGAAGAAATGCCATTCGCCGTCGCCGGCCCTGAATTCGGATAGGACATCATGCACCACAGCCAGATCAACAGCGAGATCCGCAAGCTGATCGCCGACGGCACCGTGCTGCCGGCGCATCCCCTCGCGCTCACCGCCGAACGCCAGCTCGACACAAAGCATCAGCGCGCGCTGACGCGCTATTACATCGACGCCGGCTCCGGCGGCCTTGCGGTCGGCGTGCACACCACGCAGTTTGCGATCCGCGATGTCGGCCTCTACCGTCCCGTGCTCGAACTCGCCGCCGAGACTGCGGCGAACTGGACCAAGCGTCCGCTGGCGCTGGTCGCGGGCCTCGCCAGTCCGACCAGGCAGGCCACCATCGAAGCCCGCACCGCGCGCGACATCGGCTACCACGCAGGGCTCCTCAGTCTCGCTGCGATGAAGGGCGCGTCGGAGGACGAGATCATCGCGCATTGCGCAGCGGTCGCTGCCGAAATTCCGCTGGTCGGCTTCTATCTTCAGCCGGCCGTCGGCGGCCTGGTCCTGTCGAGCCGGTTCTGGCAGCGTTTTGCCTCGATCGACAATGTCATCGCGATCAAGATCGCGCCCTTCAACCGCTACAGGACCCTTGATGTTCTGCGCGGCGTCGCGGCGGCCGGCGCGCTCGACCGCGTTGCGCTCTATACCGGCAATGACGACCACATCCTGCTCGATCTGATGCTGCCGTTCGACCTCCGTGACAACGGAATCACCACGCGCACTTATTTCAAGGGCGGACTGCTCGGCCACTGGTCGGTTTGGACCGCGAGCGCCATAAAACAGTTCGAGCGCTGCAGAGCGGCACGGCACAAGGACAGCGTCCCGGCCGATTTGCTCGCGCTCGATACCCGCGTCACCGATTGCAACAGCGCATTCTTCGACGTCGCCAACGATTTTCACGGCTGCATCGCCGGCTGCCATGAGGTGCTGCGACGGCAGGGCCTGATGCAGGGCCTGTGGTGCCTCGATCCGAACGAGGGCCTTAGCCCCGGCCAGAAGAATGAGATCGACCGCGTCTACCGCGAGCATTCCGACCTCAGCGACGACGCGTTCGTGGCCGCAAACTTGAACAAATGGCTGGCATGAGCTCAAACCCCTTCATCAGCCTGCAAGGCGTCCGCAAGGTGTATCGCAGCGGCGGAGCCGAATTCCTGGCGGTGTCCGACGTCACCATGGACGTGCAGGAGGGTGAGCTTGTCTCGCTGGTGGGCCCATCCGGCTGCGGCAAGACCACGGTGATGAAGATTTTGGCCGGCCTGCACGACGCCGACGGCGGCACGGTGAACATCGGCAATGCCAAAAGCCCGTTCGATCCGACCCGCGACATCGGCATGGTGTTCCAGCAGGCGCTGCTGCTGAAATGGCGGACGATCCTGGACAATGTGCTGCTGCCGGCGGAGATCGTCGGCCTTCCCATGAAGGCCGCGCGCGAGCGGGCGCGCGATCTGCTCAATCTGGTGGGACTTGCCGGCTACGAGCAGAAATATCCGCGAGAGCTCTCCGGCGGCATGCAGCAGCGCACCGCAATCGCGCGCGCCTTCATTCACGACCCGAAACTGATTCTGATGGACGAGCCGTTCGGCGCGCTCGACGCCTTGACGCGCGAGCAGATGAACCTGGAGATGCTGCGGATCTGGCGCGAGAGCGGCAAGACCATCATCTTCATCACGCACTCGATCCAGGAGGCCGTGTTCCTGTCCTCGCACTGCGCCGTGCTGACGGCAGGCCCGGCGAAGATGGCCGATTATTTCCCGATCGACCTGCCCTTCCCGCGGGCTCTGCCGCTGAAGACGACGGACGCGTTCGGCGCCTATGCACGGCGGATTTACGAGAAGCTGGGTCTGGGCGCGGCTTAATTCACCACACGATAGATGCCGTAGGGTGGGCAAAGCGAAGCGTGCCCACCATGGCGACTCAAGCAAGCAGTGGTGGGCACGGCGCAAGCGCGCCTTTGCCCGCCCTACAGGAGTTTGCGCACTCAAGCCTTGTTGCGCATCTTGCCGAGCAGATAATTGTCGTAAAAATTCTCCGCGATCTGCGTGTAGAACAGCAGCTCCTTCATATAGGCGTCGTGGCTTTCCTTGGTGCGCTTGAACAGGTCGCTCTTGGTGGCGAGCTCGTTCAGATGCTCCTGGGTCGCGGCGTAGCAGGCCTCCAGCACCGGCTGCGGAAACGCCTTCAGCTCCGCGCCATTGGCGATCAGCCGCTTCAGCGCCGCCGGATTGACGCTGTCGTATTTCTCGAGCATCCAGGCGCCAGCGGCTGACGCGGCCTGGTTGACGATCGCCTGGTACTGCTTGGGCAGCGACGCCCACTTCTCGTCGTTGACGATCATGTGCAGCATGGCGCCGCCCTCCCACCAGCCCGGGAAGTAGTAGTATTTGGCGACCTTCTGGAAGCCGAGCTTTTCGTCGTCATAGGGGCCGACGAATTCGACCGCGTCGATCGTGCCCTTCTCCAGCGCCGGATAGATGTCGCCGCCCGCGATCTGTTGCGGCACCACGCCGAGCCGCGCCAGGACATGGCCGCCCATGCCGGCGATGCGGAATTTCAGACCCTTGAGATCGTCGACGGTCTTGATCTCCTTGCGGAACCAGCCGCCCATCTGGGTGCCGGAATTGCCGCAGAGGATCGCATGCGCCTTGAACGGCTTCAGCGCCTCGTTGGTAAGGTCGGCGCCGCCGCCGAAATGCCACCAGGACTCCTGATGGCGATGGTTCATGCCGAATGGCGCGCCGGTCGCATAGGCCAGCGCCGGCTCCTTGCCGATGTAGAAATAGAGCGGGGTCTGCGCCATGTCGACAGAGGCTGTGCTGGCGGCGTCGAGCGCCTGCAGGCCGGGGACGAGCTCGCCGGCAGCAAAGGTCTGGATCTGGAATTTGTTGTCGGTGGCCTCGGCAACATATTTCGCAAAAGTCTGCGCGGTGCCGTAGATGGTGTCGAGCGATTTCGGGAAGCTCGACGTCAGGCGCCATTTGATCTCGGGCGCGCTCTGCGCAATCGCGGGTGCGGCAACCAGCGTCGTCGCGCCGGCGACAGCGCCGCCCTTGAGAAATGTACGGCGTTTCATGATGGGTCTCTCCCTGAACTATGTTTCAACGTATCGGCTTGAGCGCGATCTTCGCAGACCATTGCCTGTTGCTATAGCGGAGTTCAACCTGTGCGCGGTAGCCCGGATGGAGCGCAGCGCAATCCCGGCCACGCAGGGTTGCTCCTAGAGCAGCTTTGCGCTCACGAACAGCGCGCGCACGGCGTTGGTCGCCTGCACGACGAGCATGGCGTTCTCGGCGGCGCCTTCGAGCGCTGCGACCGCGTCTTCATGCAGCGAGCGGAATTCCATCCACTCGACCGATTTGAAGTTGGTGAGGAATTGATAGGCCTGGCCGACGGTCGCAATCGCCAGCGTGTCGCCGTTCAGCTTGATCTTGAACGTCGTGCGCAGCGGGGTCTCGGAATTTTGCGGATCACTCATGGGCTGCTTCTGGACGATGACGGCTTAACGAAGGGAAAACGGCAGCCCCGCCGTAGCAGGCAAATATCAGGCGCAGATATCAGGACTCAGTGCTCGCGCGCTGCGAGGCAGTCGCCGACGGGGTCAGCCGGGGCACCACGACCAGACGGTTGAACTCACCGTTGTCGTAGGCCTTCATGAATCGATCATAGTCCTTGATCGAAACGCAACCGTTGGAGTCGCCACGGGGCCCGAGCATGTAATTATGGGTGAGCAAGCCGACGCGGCCGAGCGCGCTGGTGCCCTCGGTGGGCGTCAAGCGCAGTGCGCGGACGCCGTGAAACAGTTTCTCGCGCGGCTTCAGGTCGTAGGTCGCGGGCGGGGTGGCGCCAACCATGCGCTGGTCGACGTGCTCCGGGTCGTCCATCAGCGCGCCCATGCCCGAATGCGCTTCCAGCGCGAGGCCGCTCGGCAGGTAAAGCGCCTTGGCCGAGATGTCGTAGACCGCGGTGCGCGAATCGTAACCGAGCGCGGCGAGATCGGGCGCCTTGCCGAACAGGCCGCTGTCGGGCGTCAGCGAGGCCAGCCTGATCTTGTCGGTGAATTTTTCGAAGAAGTTGCGGTTGTCGACCCGGGGGTTGGTCTCGGCATAGGCCTGGCTCGAGGCGATCTGGGCAGAGATGTCGGCTTGGGGCGGGCGCGAGCGCGGCATCGGGATGGCGTCAGCACGCTGCGAGAGTCTCGCCTCCTCGGACATGTGCCGGTCGTCGTCGGTCAGGGTCGAGCGCCAGTCGTCGCCCTGGAGCTTCTGGGCGAGCATCGCCTTGGCGTCGCGCAGCTTGAGCTGGACTGCACTCACTGCCGAGCGCTCTAGCGTCCGCAGGCCTAGCTCGCGGGCGGGCGGGCTGCCCGATGCCGAAGCGAAACGATCATCGAATGAAGGCGCATTGGCCGGCGGCAGTGCGGCGGTAACGAGCGAGGCCGAACCGCCGATATCCGCGACCCAGGCGGCGGCGCCCAGTGCCAGCGCGACGGCGGCCAGGGACAGCAATATCGTCTCGGCTCGCCCAATACGGCGGCGCGACAATAGCCTCTCGGCTTGTGCCCGGTCGGAAACCATCAGCTCCCCAAAATCGTCCCCCCGGGGGGACCCACCCCCACCCGGAGATTCTATACCAGCTACCACATTGGGAGCCAAAAGTTAGGCATAATCGGGGCCGGCAGGGGTCTGGCAAGGGTCTGGCAAGGCTCCGGCAAGCCATTCCGGGGTATCCCAAGGTATCTTATGACCGATCCGTTCGATCTGGAACGCTTTGTCCGGGCCCAAGACCCGGTCTATGGCGACATCCAGGAGGAGCTGACCCGGGGCCGAAAGCAGAGCCACTGGATGTGGTTCGTCTTCCCCCAAATCGCCGGCCTCGGCTTCAGCGCCATGTCGCAGCGCTACGCCATCGCCTCCCGCGCCGAGGCCAGCGCCTACCTCGCCCACCTCATCCTCGGTCCGCGCCTGATCGAATGCACGAGGCTCGTGCTTGCCGTCGAGGGCCGGACCATCAACGCCATCCTCGGCGCGCCCGATGACGCCAAATTCCGCTCGTCGATGACGCTGTTCGACGCGGTGTCCGATGAGCCCGTTTTCGACGAGGCACTCGCCCGATATTTTTCGGGCAAGCGCGATCAGGCAACGCTCGATATCCTCGCCGCCCTCGACCGCAAGGCCAGGTGACCGCGGCTGCCGGCGGCCACCAGCGTAAACCCGGGATTAACATCGCCTGCCTATTGTCCGTGCAAACAATTTCCCGCGCCAGTTGCCGGACACAATCATGAAAATCGGTACGCTCCTGACCACCGCCATCGTTTCGCTCTCGACTGTGGGCGGCGGCCTCGCCGTCTACGTCGCCGTGACAAAATACCAGACGATGGAGCGGATCACCGAAGCCCAGGGGCGGCTGGCGATCGTCCGGGCCGTCAGCGACATCCCGCGCTACCTCAATCCCGAGCGCGGCTTTTCCACCAACATCCTGTATGGCCCTCCCGCCGTCGACCCGGCGCTGCTTGCCGAGCAGGGCAAGCTGCGAAAGCAGACCGATGCCGCCCGCGACACGATGAACGCGCTGCGCAAAGACCTGCCCGGCCCGTTTGACGACGGCAACACGACCGGCGGCAACATCGACGCCATCAACTCGAAGTTCACCGCACTGCGCGAGGCCATCGACAAGGCGATGTCGGGCCCGCCTGAGGCGCGCAAGGACGCTGCCAAAAAGATCGTTGCCGACAACGCCGTTCTTAACGCCGGCGTGACCGCGCTGCTCAACGAGCAGGTCCGCCGCATGGCGATCCTCAACGGCGATGCCTATCGGCAGGCCAGCTACGCCAACATCGCGATGACATTGCGCGACGTGGGCGGCTTCAACTCCAGCCTGCACAAGAATCTCGTCGGGGGCAAGAAGCCGGCGACCGACACCGAGAAGGCCGAGATCAGCCGCTCGCAGGGCCGCAACGATCAGATCGTGATGTCGCTGCTGGAGTTGCGCGGCAATCCCGCAACGCCGGCGAACGTCGCCGCCGCGCTTGAAAAATTCAACGCGATCTACATCGAGGAGTTCGGCCGCGAGCTCAAGCTGGTGAAGGAGGGTGCGGTCAGCGGCAAGTACGAACACGACATGGACACCTATTACACCGCTACGCAGCGCGGCCTCAGCACTATCATCGAGGTTCGCGACGCGTTCTACGACAACGCCGAGCAGATTCTCGCCGGTGCCTCGACCGCCGCCCACACCAGCTTCACCATCGCACTCGCGGGCCTCCTCGCCGTGCTGATCGCCAGCGCCGGCCTCATCGTCACGGTCCGCCGCCGGGTCTGCGCTCCGATCGTCAACCTGACGACGCGGATGTCGCGGCTTGCCGACGGCGAGGTCGCGGAAGAGATTCCCGGCGCCGAGCGTTCCGACGAAATCGGCGCGATGGCCGCGGCTGTCCGGGTCTTCAAGGACAACATGATCCGGGCCGACAGCCTCGCGGCGGAGAAGCAGGCCGAGAACGACGGCAAGATGCGCCGCGCACAGGCGCTCGACGGGATCACCCGCGCGTTCGAAGCCAAGGTCACCGAGCTCGTCGGCGGACTATCGAAAGCCTCCTCCACCATGGAAAGCACGGCGCAGTCGATGACCTCGACGGCGGCCCAGACCAACAGCCAGGCCGCGGTCGTCGCCGCCGCCTCGCAGCAGACATCGAGCAACGTGCAGACCGTCGCGAGCGCCACCGAAGAGCTGACCTCTTCGATCTCGGAGATCGGCCGTCAAGTGGCCCAATCCACTGAGATCGCGGCCCGCGCCGTCGACAACGCCCGCCGCACCGGCGACACCGCCCGCGCGCTGGCCGAGGGCGCGCAGAAGATCGGCGACGTCGTGACGCTGATCCAGAGCATCGCCGAGCAGACCAATTTGCTGGCGCTGAACGCGACCATCGAGGCCGCCCGCGCCGGCGAGGCCGGCCGCGGCTTTGCGGTGGTTGCTGCCGAGGTGAAATCGCTGGCGGGCCAGACCGCCAAGGCCACCACCGAAATTTCCGAGCAGATTTCGGCGATCCAGGCCGCGAGCGACGAGACCGTGACCGCGATCCGCAACGTCGCCGACGTGATCGGCGAGATCGACCAGATCGGCACCGCGATTGCGGCCGCGATCGAGGAACAGGGCTCGGCGACCAAGGAGATCGCCCGCAGCGTCCAGGAGGCCGCGCGCGGCACCCAGGAGGTCAACACCAACATATCGGGCGTGCAGCGCGCCGCCGACGACACCGGTACGGCCGCGCGGGAGGTGCTGGGCGCCGCCGAGCAGCTCTCGACCCAGTCACGCGACCTCGCCGGACAGTTCGACCGCTTCCTCGGTGAGGTCAGGTCGGCGTAAGCGCGGCAAACGCGCAGCTTCGTAGCCCGGATGGAGCGAAAGCGTAATCCGGGAATCGTGCCGCAAACACCGGCGGCCCCGGATTGCGCTGCGCTCCATCCGGGCTACGGGACCGTCAATACGGGACGTCAATAAGGCGGCGCCTTGCGCGCCCGTTGCGCCTTGGCGGCCTCGATCCACCAGGCGAGATCGTCGGCGAAGCGCGGGAACGAGCGTTCCAGCGCCTTGCCGCCTTCGCCGATCGGTTCGCCCGCCTCCGACAGCGTCTGAGCGATCGGGCCGACGCCGATGGTGCTCGACACCACCACCATGCCCATCTCCGAGAGCGTGCCATGCCAGGCGGTCGAGGCACGCGCGCCGGACAGGCGGCCGGCCGAGTAGCTCACGATGGCGGCCGGACGCCAGAACCACTCCTCGAGGAAGTGGTCGGTAAGATTCTTCAGGCCGGGCTGGATTCCCCAATTGTATTCGCCAGTGACGAACACGAAACCATCCGCGCCGCGGATATCTCCGGCCAGCTTCTCCAGCGCCTCGGGTGCGGTGCCCTTGGGATATTCCTTGTACATGCGATCGAGCATCGGCAGGCCGATCGCCTTGGCGTCGATCAACACGACGTCGTCGCCGCGGGCGCGCAGGCGATCGATGACGAAATTCGCAAGGCGGATGCCCATGCGGTCGGAACGGTAGGAACCGTAGAGGACGAGGATGCGATTGCTCATGACCGGTACTATAGCACGGATCATCAGACCGGCCTCAACGTTTTGACGGCTAGGTTCGCCGTCCGCATTCAAGCGTTTGCGACGGTGTCTCGCCGAACTGGTCCCGATAGCTTCTGGAGAAGTCGCCGAGATGCCAGAAGCCGAACGCCAGCGCAACGGCCTTGACGCTGTCGGCACCGGCGAGCAGCCGCTGGCGCACCAGCCACAGCCGCCGCAGGCGCAAGTAGCGGTGCAGGCTCATGCCGCGATAGCGGCGGACGACGTCGTGCATGGTGCGAACGGACAGACCGAGCTTGCGCGCGATCTCGTCGCTGTAGATGGGCTGCGAGAGGTCGTCGGAAAGCAGCGCGCGGATGTCCTGAAAGACCTTGAAGTTGCGCTCGTCATTGGGGCGCAGGGTCCATCGCGCAGGAACGATGCTTTCGAAAACTGCGTCCACAGCGCCGAGCAGGGTCTCCTTCATGGCGGCCGCCTTCAGCGGCACGTCGGGCGCATCGACCGGCTCCGAAGCGGCTGCCAGCACCTCCCGAACCACACCGCGGAGCCGGTTCAAGCCCGCCGCGGTCGTTTCGAAGATGTTGAAGCAGAAGGCTGCTTGTGGCCAACCGCGATCCGTCACCTCCGGCCTGAACACCACCGAGGCGATTTGCCGCTGCACCTCCTCGATGGTGGTGTAAGCCGCGCCGCCGCTGCCGATGACGATGACGGGTCGTGTGCGCTGCGTGCCGTTGAATCGAACCGGCACATCCAAATCGTCCATCGTGAATCCGATCGCCGTACAATTCTCGACGAGCTGTGCGTCGACGACCCGCGGAAATGCCCGCGTCAGATTCACGTCGCAGCCGGGCAGCGACAGAATGGTCTGCTCGGCCGAAATCCTCCGTACGAAAGGCGTGAACTCGAAGTTCAGGCCTCGTATGGCACTTCGAAATTCATCGACGTCGGTGAAACGAAATACCTTCGGCGCCAGCGTCGGCGCATCATCACTTCTGTTCATGGCAATGTGAAACTTCGCGTCGCAACACACGCGCGTCCGGCGACGATGCTGGCCCAACTTCCCCGTTCCGGTGTCCCCTTAAGTCTGAAAGAATCACTTCGAACTATGCTGACCAGTTGGCGAGCGTTGAAGTCCAAGGACAAGGCGACGCATCAAATCTCGCCAATTTTCGATAGCGTTTCCCGTGTGGCCTGCGGTGCACATATACCTAGACGAGCAAAATCCAAATTTCAAATTAACGTTTGTCGAGCGGAATAGGCGCAGTTCGATAATCCAAATTAATTTTGAGTCAGGCCCCTGCCATGATGGCAAATTCGCCTGCTGATATTCTTGCTGAATTGGAAGAGACGGTCGCAACGTGCCCGGCGGAGCGTTGCGCACGCATTCTCTCCGGCATGGTGCAGTTGCTCATTGGCAGCCGCGACCAGTGCCGGGAATTGCTCAGCAACGTGGTCGACGGCGTTCTGCTGCGATTGACGGAACGGGTCGAGGCCAGCGCACTGGTCCAGCTCAGCACGGCGCTCGCCGAGCTTGACATCGCGCCTCCCGAAACATTGTGGCGTCTCGCCTCGCACGATAATCCGGACGTGGCATGTCCTGTGTTGCTCAAGTCGCGTGCACTTTCCGCAGCCGATCTCGAGGCTGTCATTGACTCCCGTGGCGAGTGGCATCGACGCGCGATCGCCGACCGCAGCGACATCGCGCCGGCCGTGACCGAGGCGTTGATCAAGCACGGCGGCCCGATCTGCCTTGCCCTGATCAAGAACCCGGGAGCGAAATTCTCTGACGCAGCCTATGCAGCGCTGATTGCCAAGGCCGACCAGGACGGCGAGATCACGAAGGCGCTGGTACTCCGGCCCGGCACGCCCGACCTGGTCGTGCGCAAGCTGCTCTCCGTCCCACCAATCCGGAAGGCACCGGCGACGCCCAACCCATCCGCCGCGGCGCCGGTGCCGGAAGCGGAGCCGGCTGCGCCAAAGCGGCCTTGCCGGGCCGACTACGCAAGCGCGAGGCCGGAGATCGTCGTCCTCAACCGAATCGGCAAGCTCAATGATTCCACGGTGAACCGTTTTGCGATCCGCGGCGAGACGGCCAACCTGTTCACGGCGCTGTCGGTGCTTTCAGGGGCGCCGCTTGAAATCATCGAGCATGTCCTGAGCGACGACGATTGCGAGGGGCTGGTCATGGCGTGCCGGGCTTCGCGGCTGAACTGGCAGACCACCCTTACCATCCTGAGCAACCGCAGCCGCAAAAGGCTCTCCTATGCCGAGCGCGAGCGCGCGCAACGGATCTTCGAGACGCTGCTTCTGTCCACCAGCCAATGGACAGTGCGATGGGGGGAAATAGCGGCAAGCGCCAACACGAGCGATCCGGCAAATCGCGGCGCGAAGATGGGGGTTGGCCGATGAAGTTCGACGGTCGCAAGGCGCAGCGCGTGAAAATGGATCACAAGCAGCCGGTCAATCTGATGGGCTCGGACGGCACGTGGCGGCGCAGTTGCGTTCTGCTCGACATATCGCAAAGCGGTGCGAAGATCGAAGTCGAGGGCACACTCGACGTTCTGCGGGCCAAGGAATTCTTCCTGCTGCTGTCGTCGACGGGGCTCGCCTACCGGCGCTGCGAATTGGTCTGGATCGACGGCACCACGGCCGGCGTGCACTTCGTCACCGTAGACGGAAAGAGGAAACCGGCAGCCGCCGCTGCCGCTGCCGCTGCCGCTCAGAGCAAATAGGCCCAAGGATTCATCGGTCACATCCACTCAGCATAATTCAGGTCAACCGTGCAGAACGCGCAAATTATATCCCGCCCCGTCAAAGGCGACGGCGGCATCCGAGAGAAGGAAGCGGCACGCCCGTGCGTGCATGTGCTGGCTGATTCCTCAGACAAATTATCGAGCGTCTGTTCGATTCTCGAGCAGCAGTTTGCCGTCTCAGGCGAACGGCTCGACGCGGAAGCCAAGCTGTCCCAGATGCCGTTCGCGATCGTCATCCGTGCGGAATTGCGTGACGTCCGCACCATTGCGGCCATCAAGAAACGAGCCGTAAAGCTCGCGAAGGCAACGAAGCGCATCTTCCTGGTCGAGCACTCCTCTCACATGAGTATTTCGCAGGCCTACGCGCTCGGGGCCACGCTCGTCCTTCCCGGAACGATCGACAAGATCAAGCTGCTGGCAGCGCTGGCGGAGCCCGCCGAAGTGGCGTCTGCTTTCTCAGGTCACGCGGCGCAGCCGGACGATGCAGTCGAGACCGCGGCGACCGCGATCGCATCGATGTTCACCTCGGTGACATCGGGCCAGCCGATCGACGTCAACGGCGCCAGAGAAGCCGGCCGCCAAATCGCCGATCGCATCAGCCAGCATGGCCTGTCGGAATGGCTCACGACGGTGCGGCGCCATCACGAGGGGACCTATCAGCATTGTCTCCTCGTCACCGGCGTCACCATCGACTTCGGCCTGAGCCTCGGCGTCGGCAGGCCCGATCTGGAGCGCCTGTATACGGCGGCCATGTTCCACGACATCGGCAAGGCCCGGATCCCTCTTGCCATCCTCGACAAGCCCGGCCGTCTCGATCCGGAGGAACGTGCGATGATCGAGACTCACCCGGCAGCGGGCTACGATTTTCTGAAAGACCACGATGATATCTCGCCGGAGATCCTCGATGCCGTGCGGCATCATCACGAATATCTCGACGGCAGCGGCTATCCGGATGCGCTCGGGGCCGAGAGCATTGGCGACATCGTGCGGATTCTCACGATCTCGGACATCTTCGCGGCCCTGATAGAGTATCGGCACTACAAGCCGACGCTGCCACGCGGCGAGGCCTATGACATCCTATGCGGGATGAGCGGAAAGTTGGAGAAGGCACTGCTGATCGCGTTCAGGCAGGTCGCGCTCACGCGATAAGCGCGTCACACCCGTCTCGACTCCAGTCTAGTGCGCGGCGCGATGTCTGGTGCGGCGCGGAACGGACCGGCAGGCGAGCCCGTTGGCCAGCAGCTTCATGTCCTCATGCCGGCCGCTACGGATCAGCCGGCCGAACTCTTCGGGGGTGAAAGGAAGACTTGGATCATCATCGATCGGACGCCGCACTCGCGGGCCGAAGAACCGTCGAACCAGGCTAGCGAGCCGCCGCATGTCAATTCCCTCGCGCCAGCATCAAACCTTTCAGTCCGCACATTGTTCCTCCCGCACGATCGAGATTGCAAGAGGCCGCCAAGCGGTCCGCACCAAAAATTTCAGGCGAGAGAATAATCTCCTCTGCCTGCACTACTCCGCGAATCCGACGTAGCGCACGAAATCGTCGTTGCCCTCACGATCGGAACGCACGGCGTTCGCGGCAAAGTTGTCGTCGGGATAGCCCATCGCGACGCAGGTCATGATCACCTCGTCCTCCGGAATGTTCGCGACCTCGCGCACGATGTCGGAACGCATGATGCCCTGCCCGTTGATCACCGAACCGAGACCACGGTCCCAGGCCGCGAGCACGATGCCGTAGCAGAGCGCGCCCAGATCGAAATGGCAGACCGCGCCGGGATCGAGCACGCGGTCATAGGTCAAGACCAGCGAGACCGGCGCGTCGAACTGGCGGAAGCCGCGCAGCACCCAGTCCTGCCGCATCGGCTTGTCGTCGCGCGCGATTCCCATCGCGCCGAACAGTTTCTTGGCGACGTCGACTTGCCGCGTGCGGTGCACGCCCTGATATTCGCCATGGCTGACGATGTCGCGCTTGACCTTGGCGCCGCCGACCATTTCCTCCATGTTGCGGCGGCGCAGCTGTTCCAGCGGTCCGCCTGTGAGCACGTGGACATGCCAGGGCTGGGTGTTCATCGACGACGGCGCACGTTTGGCGCTGTCGATGATCGCCTCGATCACCGCGCGCGGCACCGGCTCGTTCTTGAAGCCACGCACGCTGCGGCGCGACTGGACCAGCGTTTCGAATTCCACCTCAAGACCTCCCTGCCCGTTCATTCCCGGCATTGCCACATGCGAGCGGTTGCCGATGCGGCGCGCAAAATCTATGCTAACCCTCAACCAAGACCAAGAACCCTGTGAGGATCCCCATGAAAGCCAAGATGGCCGCACCGCTCGATCCCGTCATCGCCCAGATCATTCCGCTGCTGCCGATGCGCGATCACACGACGATGACGCCACAGAGCGCCCGCGATTCCTTGCGCGCACTGGCTGCCTCGCGCGCGGCCATACCGCCGCCGCCGGTCGACATCGTCTCGGATATCAAGGTGAAAGGCGGCGCCGGCCCGCTCGATGCACGTGTCTACCGGGTCGGCACCACGCCGGCGCCGACCGTGGTGTTCTTCCATGGCGGCGGCTGGGTCGCGGGCGACCTCGAGACCCACGACCGGCAGGCACGCAACCTTGCGATCGAGACCGGCGCGGTCGTCGTCTCCGTCGACTATCGCCGCCCGCCCGAAACGCGCTTTCCCGGTGCGTTCGAGGACGCCTTTGCCGCGGTCAGCGACGTGTTTGGCCGCGTTGCGGAATTTGGCGGCGATGCAAAACGTCTCGGCGTTGCCGGCGACAGCGCCGGCGGCAATCTCGCAGCCACCACCGCGATCGCCTGCCGCGACGCCGGCATCAAGCTCGCGGCGCAACTCCTGGTCTACCCCGTGACCGACGTCCTCGGGAGTTATGCGGACGCGCGCGAGAACGCACGCTTTCCCTCGCGCGCCGAGAATGCCGAAGGCTACTTTCTCTCACGCGCGGTGATGGAGTGGTTCTGCGGCCATTATCTCGCCGATCCCTCGCACGCCACCGACTGGCGCGTTTCACCGCTGCGCGCGAAGTCGCTTGCCGGCGTCGCGCCCGCGATCGTCACCACCGCCTGGTTCGATCCCCTGCGCGACGAAGGTGCCGCCTATGCACGCGCGCTGGAAGCCGCCGGTGTGCCGGTGAAGCATCATGAGGGCCCCGGCCTGATCCACGGCTATTTCGGCCTCGGCGACGCCTCCGAGGTGGCGCGGGCCGAAGCGCGGCGTGCACGGGCGGACTTCAAGGCGCTTCTCGCGCGGGGCGTATGATGTCGGGAGCGGCAGGGTCGACCGCCGCGCCGGCCAGCGGTCAGACCTTGGCAGCGGGCACCTCGAAGAAACCCGTCGCCTGAACGAGCCGGCCGTCGTCGCCGAAGCGGCCGAAGCTCTCGCCCGTGACGAACACGTCACCGGCGCCGTCATACATTGTCCAGCGAAAAAGCCCCTGATCATGGTGCTCGAGGAAGCTGTCATTCCTGAAATGCGCGCCAGGAAACTTGAGCTGGGTTTGACCAATGCGCGCCATCAAGGCGTCACGTCCCTCAATCTGCGAGCCCGGATCGGTATACACGCAGTCCGCGGCAACGCTTTGCTCGAGCAGCCGACGCCGCTCGTCCTCATCGATGGGTCCCCACGCCGCCTGATAGGTGTTCCAGGTCTTCAATCGCGCTTCATCGTTCATCTCGCAGAACCTCTCATGGCCTCATGCAGCTTTCTGCAAATTGACAATTATCGTTATTTTGTCAATATGGCCGACGTTCAGTTCCGACCCTCGTGAGGCTCATGGCTCGTTCCGGCATTTCGAAAGAAGAGCTCGCCGTCGGGGCTGCGACGGAAGTCTTCTCCCGCTACGGCCATGCCCGCACGACGATGGGCGACATCGCCGCCAAGGCGGGAATGTCGCGGCCGGCGCTCTATTTGCTCTTCCCCGACAAGGATGCCGTGTTCGCGGCGGTGATCCAGCGAATGGACGAGCAGAAGCATCGGGAGATCAGGGCCGCCATCGCGCGCCTCGACGGCCTTCACGCCAAGCTGCTCCATGCCTGTAAATCCTGGGGATCGCATGGCTTCGACCTGATCGAGGCGCATCCCGATTCGGCAGATCTGTTCGACCTCCGTTTCCCCGCGGTTCGGAAGGTCTACGACAACTTCCAGTGTTTGGTCGCCGACCTCATCCGCGATCAGGTGAAGGCCGCTGGGATAGCGGACGAGCCGGAAGTGCTGGCGCGATGCCTGGTGTTCGGCATGCGGGGGCTGCGCGAAACCGCCCGAAGCGGCAAGGAGATGCGGCGGCTGATCGCCGTTCAGGTCACCGTGCTCGTCAGAAGCATCGATGACGGCCGTTGAGCTGCGAAGAGCCGCCTATCGGGCGCTCCGCGCCCGTTGCGCGTCGGTGTGCCCCCACGTCTGGTCCCAATCCTGACCGGCGGCATCGACGACGCGGCCGTCGGCTTCGAAGAACTTGTTCGGCACCTGGAAGATCGCCAGGATCAGGGCGCCCTCCGGGCACTAGGCAGCATGCCGGCTGCCCGCCTCGCGCCAGATGAATTCGCCGGCCTTGCAGGCGATGCCGCTGGCCGGTCCCTCGTTGTCGACGAGAGCGCCCTCGATGACATAACTCTGCTCGACGCCGACATGCTCGTGATCGGGCAGCACCGATCCCGGCGCAAAGCGCATCAAGGCCGTCATCAGACCGCTGCTGCGATCGAACAGCAGCGTCTTGGCCTCGCAGCCGGGAAAGCGCGTCTTTTGCCATTCCATCTCTTGCGGCCGAACCAGGTGAGAATGCCGGTCGGAAGCGGCATTCGGCATGTTCGCAATCAGGGTCTCCATCACAATGCTCCCTCCGGCTAAACTCGCCCGAAGCTAGCAGGATTGCCCGGCCCGGTCAGCGAGCAGTGCAGCAGGCGGTGGGCCCTGTCGCACCCGCGCTCGGAAAATCGCTGGGAAGACCGGACGGCAGGCGCTCATCCAGCTTGATTGCGCCACGATTCCCGGCTCCAATCCGCGCGCCATTTCTGGTTTAGGGAGACAATTATGATGAAGCGGATTTTCCTGGCTGCGATCGTTGCCACGTTTGCAGCGGGTTCGGCCTTCGCGGACGACACCTGCGAAAGCAGGGCCGTCGGCAAGGACGGCAAGGCCCTGGCGGGTGCCGCGAAGACCTCGTTCATGAAGAAGTGCAAAGCCGACGCCTGCGCGCCCAAGGCCGTCAGCGCCGAGGGCAAGCCGCTCGCCGGTGCCGCAAAGAACAGTTTTATGAAGAAGTGCGAGATGGGCGCGTAAGGCGTCGCGAATTCGCTGCATCTTTAGCGGGCAATCGCCAAACGAACACTGTCATGGCCGGGGCTTGTCCCGGCCATTCGCGTTTGTGCTTCCAATGCCGGCGTCCAGACCAAATCATCCGAAAGTCGCCACCCTAGACAGGAGCTCTCGACTGACCGATCATGCGGTGCTGAGCGAAGCGGGGCGCATCGACAGGGCTTTCTAGGAAAGGGACGTCAAGATGTGGCAACCTCGAGTGCGTCATCACTTCATCGCGGCAATGAGCTTGCTCTTCGCGCTGCTCATCGGACTTGAAGCCGCGAACGCGCGGGGCCCGGGACTGCCCAACGTCATGGTGCTCGCAACCGGCGGCACGATCGCCGGCAGCGGGGCGAGCAGCACCACCGTGGTCGGCTACACCGCAGCCACGGTGGGCATCGAGACCCTCCTGAATGCCGTCCCCGAACTGAAAACGGTGGCCAACGTCAAGGGCGAGCAGGTTTTCCAGATCGCCAGCGAGAACATGAACAATGACTACTGGCTCAAGCTCGCAAAGCGCGTCAACACGCTGCTCGCGCAGGACGACGTCGATGGCATCGTGATCACGCACGGGACCGATACGATCGAGGAAACCAGCTATTTCCTCGACCTCGTCGTCAAGAGCAAGAAACCGGTCGTCGTCGTCGGCGCGATGCGGCCGTCGACAGCGATCAGCGCGGATGGGCCGATCAACCTCTTCAACGCGGTGATCCTCGCAGGCAGTGACGAGGCCGTCGGCAAGGGCGTGCTCGTTGCTCTCAACGATCAGATCAACGCGGCTCGCGATGTCACCAAGAACAACACCTCGACGGCAGACACCTTCCGGACACCGGAACTTGGCTTTCTCGGCTACATGCAGGGCAACAAGCCGTACTTCTATCGTCAATCGACGCGCCGGCACACGGCAGACTCCGAATTCGACGTCTCTGGCCTCGATGTCCTGCCGCAAGTCGACATCGTCTACGGCTACGCCAACATGAACCGGGTCGCGATCGACGCCTTTGTCGCCGCCGGAGCCAAGGGGATCGTGCATGCCGGCGTGGGGGACGGCAGCCTGGCTCGGCCCGCGGTCGAGCCGGCCCTCGACGAAGCCCGCAAGAAGGGTGTCGTGATCGTGCGCAGCAGCCGTGTCGGCAACGGCATCGTCGCGCGCAACGGCGAGGCCAAGGACGACGAACACGACTTCGTCGTCTCGGATACGCTCAATCCCCAAAAAGCGCGCATTCTGCTGATGCTGGCGCTGACCAAGACGACCGACACGAAAGAAATCCAGCGGATGTTCTTCAGTTACTAGACCGTCCGACGTGCGGTCCCTCCACGAACTCGTCATGCCCGGGCTTGTCCCGGGCATCTACGTTCTCGTTTCCGCGTAGAAGGTCGTGGATGGCCGGGACGAGCCCGGCCATGACGGCGAGGCGGTCGCCTACTCCCGCTTGAAATGGTAGTCAAAGGCGGCGCCGAGCGGCTTGATCAGCCCGACGGTCGGCGTTGGAAAATGAATCGGCAGGATCAGCGTGTCGGTGTCGGCGACGGAAGCAAAAAACTTTCGCCGCGACACCGCCGACTGCTTCGCATCCCAATCCGGCTTGGCCGACCAGTCCGGCTCGCGGCACTGAATCTGGTGGTGCATGAGGTCGCCGGCGACCACCGCGCGGCGCCCCTTCGAGAAGATGTTCACGCAGCAATGACAGGGCGAATGCCCCGGCGTCGGCGTCAGCGTGACGGTGTCGTCGAGCGCGTAGTCGTCATCGACCAACAGCGCTTGGCCTGCCTCGACGATCGGCAGGCAATTGTCGCGGAACACGGTGCCGGGCGGGTTGCTGCCCTTGGCATGCTCGGCCTCCCAGGCCGCATATTCACCCTTGTGGAAGACGTATTTCGCATTCGGAAACGTCGGCACCCAACGGCCGTCGCGCAAGGTCGTATTCCAGCCGGTATGGTCGATATGAAGATGCGTGCAGAAGACGTAGTCGATTTGGTCGAAGCCGATGCCGAGCGCGAACAGCTCGCTGCGCCAGCGCGCCTTGCCCGGAAAATCGAACGGCGGCGGATGGCCCTTGTCCTCGCCGGTGCAGGTGTCGACCAGAATGGTGTAGCGCGGCGTGCGCACAACGAACGTCTGATAGGTGATCACCATCATGCCGCGCGCTGCGTCGAACACCTCCGGCTCCATCGTCGGCAGATGGCGCTTGAACACGCCCTCGTCATAGGCCGGGAAAAAATCCTGCGGCCGCCGCCACGGCCCTTCCCGCTCGATCACTGCATCGATGGTGATGTCGCCGATGCGCAGCTGCTTCATGATTGTTTCGCTCCCGCCTTTTTAAGCAGCGTAGCGAGCGGCAGCAACGCGTCAAGGCGGCGTAGCGGAATGCTAGCTCCGCAACCCCGGCGCTTCGTGCCCTGTGCGCGCGACATATTCGGTGTAGCCGCCGCCGAACTGGTGGATGCCCTCGGGCGTCAGCTCCAGCACGCGGTTCGACAGGACGCTGAGAAAATGCCGGTCATGCGAGACGAACAGCATGGTGCCCTCGAAATCCGACAGCGCCGTGATCAGCATCTCCTTGGTGGCGAGGTCGAGATGGTTGGTCGGCTCGTCCAGCACCAGAAAGTTCGGCGGATCGAACAGCATCTTCGCCATCACCAGGCGCGCCTTCTCGCCGCCCGACAGTACGCGGCAGCGCTTCTCGACGTCGTCGCCGGAGAAGCCGAAGCAGCCGGCGAGCGCGCGCAACGAACCCTGCCCCGCGGTCGGAAACGCGTATTCGAGTGACTCGAACACCGTCTGCTCGCCGTCGAGCAAATCCATCGCATGCTGGGCGAAATAGCCCATCTTGACACTGCCGCCGACCGCCACCGTGCCCTCGTCCGGCTCGCTCGCACCCGCGACGAGCTTGAGCAGTGTCGATTTGCCGGCGCCGTTGACGCCCATCACGCACCAGCGCTCCCTGCGGCGGATCATGAAATCGAGCCCGTCATAGATGCGCTTGCTGCCGTAGCCCTTGAACACCTTTTTGAGCGCAACGACGTCCTCGCCGGAGCGCGGCGCCGGCGGGAAGTCGAATGCCACGGTCTGGCGGCGGCGCGGCGGCTCGACCCGCTCGATCTTGTCGAGCTTCTTCACCCGGCTCTGCACCTGCGCTGCATGAGAGGCGCGCGCCTTGAACCGCTCGATGAACTTGATCTCCTTGGCGAGCATCGCCTGCTGGCGCTCGAACTGTGCCTGTTGCTGCTTCTCGCTCAGCGCCCGCTGCTGCTCGTAGAACTCGTAATTGCCGGCGTAGGTGGTGAGCGATCCTGAATCGATCTCGACCACTTTCGAGATCACGCGGTTGATGAACTCGCGATCGTGCGAGGTCATCAGCAGCGTGCCTTCGTAATCGTGCAAGAACTTCTCCAGCCAGATCAGGCTTTCGAGATCGAGATGGTTGCTGGGCTCGTCGAGCAGCATGACGTCCGGGCGCATCAGGAGGATGCGGGCGAGCGCCACGCGCATCTTCCAGCCGCCGGAGAGCTTGCCGACGTCGCCGTCCATCATCTCCTGGCTGAAGCCGAGGCCGGACAGCGCCTCGCGCGCGCGGCCGTCGAGCGCGTAGCCGTCGAGCTCTTCGAAGGCGTGCTGCACCTCGCCATAACGCGCGATGATCTCGTCCATCTGGTCGGCCTTATCAGGATCGGCCATCGCCGTCTCGAGCTCGTGCAGCTCAGCCGCGACCGCACTCACCGGCCCCGCCCCGTCCATGACCTCGGCCACGGCGCTGCGGCCGGCCATCTCGCCGACGTCCTGGTTGAAATAGCCGATGGTGATGCCGCGATCGGTCGAGACCTGCCCCTCATCGGGCAGTTCCTCGCCGGCGATCATCCGGAAGAGCGTGGTCTTGCCGGCGCCGTTCGGGCCGACGAGCCCGATCTTCTCGCCCTTGTTGAGGGCGGCGGACGCTTCGATGAACAGGATCTGGTGGCCGGCTTGCTTGCTGACGTTGTCGAGGCGGATCATGGGGTCTTTTTGGGGGAATTGTTGCGTTGCAGCGTCAATAGGCCATGCGGGCCGTCAGGGGAAGCCCGGCCGGACCCGGATCAGCCCTGCCCGCCGCCAAATTCCCGCAATTCGACCCGCAGCTTACGGCTTATAGACCTCCACGGTCTGCATCATGCCCATCTCCTCATGGTTCATCATGTGGCAGTGGAGCATGTAGACACCGGTGAAATCGATGAAGCGCGAGCGGAACACGACCACCCCGCCCTTGCGCTCCACGATCACGGAATCCCGCCATTCCGGCACCGCCAGCGCCTTGCCATTGGCCGAGATCACCTGGAACGGGTTGGTATGGATGTGGAACACGTGGTCATCATGCTCATGCGTGTTGACGATGGTCCACTCCTCGACCGCGCCCAACTTGACCCGCTGATCGATGCGGCTGGGGTCGAACTTCTTGCCGTCGACGAAGAACTGGAATTCCTGCCAATGGCCGGCCGCATCGGCCTCTGGCGCGGTGGCCGACAGCACCACCTTGCGGCGGTTGGTGATCTCGGAATCCTTGATGGCCGCGAGCGGCGCCGGCGGCAGGGTGCGCGGCAGCTTCATGTCCATCGGCGCGCCTGAGACCACGACCCGGGCCAGCGGTCCCACCGGCGACGGATGCCCCTGGTCGTAGGGCGCGGCATTGAAGGCGTAGGTGCCGGGGGCGCCTGCCTTCACCAGAATGTCGGCGCGCTGCCCAGGCGCGATCAGGACCTGCTTGAGCGGCTGCATGGCGCCGAGCTGGATGCCGTCATAGGCGATCGCATGCAGATCGTGCTTTTCCAGGTCGAGCAGCATGTCGTCCTGATAGGCGGCATTGAGGATGCGCCAGCGCTGCACTTCGCCTGGCCGCATCTCGATCATCGGCCGGCGCTGGCCGTTGATGGCGAGAAAGCGCGTGGCAGTCTCGGGAAACAGCGTCTCGAAATTCTCGACCATGCCGTTGGCATCGTAGACCACCTGGGTGAGCACCATGAGCCGTTCGCGAGCCGTAGCGATCTCGGGAATTTCGGCGAAATCGCCCTCGATGATGACGGCGCCGACCATGCCGGAGGACATCTGGATGTCGGCGCTGCCGTGGTGATGCGGGTGATACCAGTAGGTGCCCCTGGTGTGATCGGCCGGCAGGGTGATTTCGATGTTGTAGCTGCGGCCCGGCGCCATCGACCGCATGACGTTGTCGGAAATCCCGCTCGGGCTGGTATGCGCGCCGTGGAAATGGAAATTGGTGTTGTTGAACTGGTGCGGATGGCTGATGTCGGCCGGCAATCCATCGCGGTTCGGCGGCAAATCGTTGATCATCTTGATGCGCAGGGTTTCGCCGGGCTTCATGCGCAGGGTCGGTCCGGGGCTGCCGCCTTCATAGGATCTGACATAGAGCCTGACGCCGCCGATCTGGCGATAGGCATAGCCGACGCGCAACGTCGTGCTCAGCACGCCATTGACGGACCGCCGCACCTCGGGCTCGACCAGCGCTTGGTCCATGGCAGGAACGGGCGTTTCAGCGACCATCCCCATGCTCGGCGACATGTCCGCGGTGTGGGACGTGCCCGCATGGTCGTGCATGGCGTGCTGGGCATTTGCGGCACCTGCGAACAGCGACAACGCGCCGGCTTTGAGACCGCAATCCAGCAATTGGCGGCGCGACAATGTCGTCGTACCCATCGCCCTGGTGACTGAAGACGCACCGTTCGGATCCTGCTGCATTTGAATTGCGCCCCCCTGTTGCCGGACCGTCTTCCGTTCGATTCGATTCTAAAGCAAGCACGAAACCACAATTCGATCTGCGAGCGCACGACATTCAGCGGTTGTAAACCTTCTCACCCGTTCTATCGTCGCATGATGCATCGTGACGGATTCGCGCTGGCGCGCGCCTATGCCCTTCGGACATCGCATGCTGACGGCATCCCGATGTTCTCGAAATTCTGTACAAGGATATGATCATGGGGACTTCGCGACGCGAGTTCGTGAAGTGGTTGTCGGCGGGAGGCATCTCGGTCAGCCTGTCACATCTGGCGTCCGCGGCCGGTGTGCCCTTCGCAGCGCACGAGACGCTGCCTGGACGCGGCAAGTTCAATCCCGCGACAACGGGCGCCGGCCGTGTCGACGGCGTCGCCAAGGTCACCGGCGCAAAACTTTACGCCTCCGACTTCCGCGCCAACGATCTCCCCGGCTGGCCGCAGGCCACCTCGCACGCCATCCTGGTCCGCGCCAACGACGCCACGCATGTCTATACCGGGCTGGACCTCGCCCGCCTCGGCGGCGCGCTCAAGCCGTCGGTGGTGGTGACTGCCGCCGATCTCGACCGGATCGGGACACAGGTGCCGGAATTCTATGCGGGCGACCTGTTGTGTCCGATCGGCAAGACGCCGCTTTATCTGGGACAGCCGGTCGCGCTTTTGATCTTCGAGAAGTTCGACGCCTTCGACCAGGCGCGTCTGGCGCTGCGCGACGGCACGTTCGTCCAGTTCGGCGAGGAGACCGGGCCCGTCGTCGTCCCCGATTACGGGGCCTTCCGCTTCACCCGCGTGGCCGGTCCCTCACCTGACAAACCGGATGTCTATTCGCCGCTCCAGGCCGGCTGGGTCTCGCCCAAGAAGGTCCAGAGCGCGGCGCTGCCGGTGTGGTCGCCGCTCGCGAAGGACATGCCGGCGGATTACGCCAAGGCGGCGAAATATGGCGAGCAGATCCGCGGCGAGCTTGCCGCGGATGACGCCTCGATGCTGGTGCTCGACCGCGAGTTCGAGACGCAATCGGTCGACCCGATGTTCCTGGAGCCGGAATGCGGGCTCGCCTGGTACGACGGCAAGGGCGGCAATCTCGAACTGCTGCTCGGCGTCCAGTCGCCTTACGAGGCGGCGGAGTCGATCGCGCATCTGCTCGGCAAGGCCCGCGCGCCCTACAAGCCGGCGCACATCAACGCGCAGTTCGCCCATGTCGGCGGGGGCTTTGGTGGTCGCGATCACACGCCTTTTATTCTCTATGTTGCGCTTGCGGCGGTCTGCTTTCCTGGCAAGCCGGTGCGGCTGGCGCATGACCGCTACCAGCAGTTTCAGGCTGGCATCAAACGCCACGCGATCAAGATGCGCTCGCGCATCGGCATCGATCGCGCGACCGGCAAGATCAAGGGGTTCGCCGCCGATCACGTGCTCGACGGCGGCGGGCTCGCCCATTTCTCGGCCAGCGTCGCCGTCGTCGCAGCCACCGGTGCAATCGGCATCTACGACATTCCGAAGGTCGACGTCAGGACCGTCGCGGTGCACTCGCGCGGTGTGAGCGCGGGCTCAATGCGCGGCTACGGCATCCTGCAAGCCATGACGGCGCTGGAGGTCCTGATCGACGAAGCCGCGTCCGAGCTCAAACGCGATCCGATCGAATTCCGGCGGCGCAACGCGCTGCCGCAAAACGGCCGGACCATGACGGGCAATCCCTACATCGTCTCGGTGCGCACGCCCGAAATCCTCGACAAGCTCGAGAAGCACCCGATCTGGCAGCAGCGGGCGCAGTTCAAACAGACCTCATCGGATCGACTGGTCGGCACCGGCGTCGCCTGCGTGACGAAAGACTATGGCTCCGGCGCGGACGGCTCGCTCGGACGCGTGGAGCTTGGACCTGACGGCAAGATCGTCATCTATTGCGATCATGTCGAAATGGGCAACGGCATCGGGACGGCGCTGGCCAACCGGGTCGCCGGTCATCTCGGCGCCATCGCCGACGAGGTCTCGGTCGCCCGCGTCGACAGCTATGACGTGCTCGGGCTGGTCACATCAGGCGATCCCTCCACCATGGACCAGAAGACCCAGGATGCCGCGGAGAAAAATCCGCGCTGGGTGCCCGCGATCAGCTCGCCGACAAGCTCCTCGATCGGCGCGCATGTCGGCACGCATTCCGCCGCGGAAGCCGCCCGCGTGATTTTCCGCTTCGGCCTGTGGCCGGCGGCGCTCGAGCTGTGGCGCATCGCAAAGACTGATCCGCGCGCGCGGCAATGGGCCAGCGCAAGTTGGCAGAATGGCCAGCTCACAATGCCCGGCCTCGAACCGCTCGCCCTTCCCGTGCTCGCGGCAACAGCTCACGCGCGCGGCTTCGTCACCGGTGCGGTCGCGCACAGCTTCTCGCGCTGGGCGTGGTCGCGGGCACGCTTTCCGCTGTCCGGCGAGCAATACCGCGCCGACATCGACGCGCTGGCGATCCGCAAAGGCAACGGCAAGTTCGAGCGGATCAACCGCACCAGCGTCAAGTTTCCGCCGACCGACAACAACCGGATCGGCACCGCCTACACCTCGATGTGCGGCACGGTCGTTCGCGTCGAGATCGAGCGCGCAACCGGGAGCTTGCGCATCGCCAAGGCCTATAGTGTGCTCGAATGCGGCACCGCGCTCGTGCCCGAGGTGGTGATGGGCCAGGCCCAGGGCGGCTTCGCCATGGGCGTCGGCTACGCGCTGCTCGAAACCCTGCCCCCGTTCGAGGGCGGGCCGGGCAACGGCGAATGGAATCTCGGGCGCTATCTGGTCGCACGCGGCTCTGACCTGCCGCTCCGCGATCTCGAGATCGAGATGCTGAAGCCGCAAACGGCAGACGAAGCACCGAAGGGCATGGCGGAGGTCGTGATGATCCCGATCGTGCCGGCGCTGATCAACGCCATCCACGACGCCACCGGCCATCGCTTCCGCGCGCTGCCGGTCACCGCAAGCCTATTGAAGGGAGTGCTCGCGTGACGACCCTCAGCCTCACCATCAACGGCCAGAAGCACGGCCCGATGGACGTCCGCGAAGATCTCTCGATGAACGATTTTCTGCGCGAGATGCTGGGCATGACCGGCACCAAGTTCGGCTGCGGCGCCGCGCAATGCCTGAGCTGCGCCGTCATCATCGATGCGCCCGACGGCACCAGCACCACCAGCCCGACCTGCGTCGCGCCCGCCGTGAATTTCGACGGAAAGTCGATCCGCACCGTCGAGGGGCACGCGAGGGACGGCGAGCTCTCGACCCTGCAAAAGGCCTTCATCGCGCATTTCGCCTTTCAGTGCGGCTATTGCACCGCCGGCTTCCTCAATGAGGGCCAGGTCTTGCTGGAGCGCCTGTCGCGGACACCGGTCGCGCGCGAGGCGCTGGAGCAGACCATCGCGGATGCGCTCGACGGCCATCTCTGTCGCTGCACCGGCTACATCAAATATCACGAGGCGGTGCGCGACGTGATCCTCGCCGACTCGAAGCGCTACCTCATGGCCACCAAGTGACACGCATCATGATCTTCGACGTGCGGTTCAAGATGATTGCCGTGGTCGCCGCCCTCGCCGGCAGTCTCAGTGCGGGCTACGCGGCGTCGGAGACGGCAGGCTACGCCCTCGCCTCACCCGAGAGCTTTGCTTCGATCGGCGACACAGACAAGCGTTCGGCCGCAATCTTCACCGAGCTCGGCAAGGTGCTGACGCATCCGCGCTGCACCAATTGTCATCCGGCCGGCGACAGGCCGCACCAGGGCGACAATGCCCGCCTGCATCAGCCGCCGGTCACGCGCGGCGCTGACGGCCACGGGCTCGAGGCGATGCGCTGCAACACCTGTCACCAGAAGGCCAATTTCGAGCCCGGCCGCATGCCCGGCCATCCCGAATGGCATCTCGCCCCGCGCGAGATGGCCTGGGAGGGCAAGACCGTCGGCGAGATCTGCGAGCAGATCAGGGATCCCGCGCGCAATGGCGGGCGCAAGGTGGAAGACCTGATCGACCATATCGGCAAGGACACCCTCGTCGGCTGGGCCTGGAAGCCCGGCTTCGGCCGCACGCCCGCCCCGGGCACGCAAGAGCAGGCCGGCGCGCTGGTCGAGGCCTGGGTGAAGACCGGAGCGGCGTGTCCGGCGCCGTGACGACGTCGAAGTGGTCCGGTCCGCGAACGGCGTTCAATCAAACTTGTCTTCCACGCCGAGCGTCATCATGTCATGGCGCGGCTTGATCGTTTCCGACGGCACCGCTGCCACCCGAGGAGTTCACCACACATATCGCACCACGCCCTTGCCGGCGTAGCTGCGCGTCACGTTGGAGAACTCGCCGTCGAAAGTCGCGGCGGTCGACCAGCCGTTCATCCATTTGGTTTCGGCGGATGCGGTGAGAAGCGCGGAATCGCTAGCCTGCGGGGCGCCGTTGACGAATAAGCTGGCGCCCGGCAGCGTCTGGAACGTCGCACCGATGCCGCGGTCGGAACTGAAGTCATGCGCCCAGGCCACGCGGCCGCGCAGCGTCAGCATCGCGCTCTGCATGGCGAAGGATTTGTCGGCGCGCACGCCGAGTTCGCTGCGGGTGTCGGTCACGCTCTTCGCCGTATAAGCGAGCGTAAAGGTGTTGTTGCCCGAGATGACACCTTCCGCATAGGCCGGCAGTTCGAACGTGGTGAACTGGCCCGCCCCGTAGGGCGTGAAGCCAATTCCGCCGATCAGGGGCGCCACGAAGCGGTAGCCGCCCTCGACGCGGCCCGACCAGGCATTGGCGTTGAACTGCGCGCGCAGCCGATCGATGCCGGCGACGGTAACGGTGCGATCGGTGGTGACGTCCTGCCAGCCATAGGCGAGCGCGCCGGAGACATAGGCGGCGTCGATAGTGTGCCGAACGAACGCGCCGGCCTGGAACAGGTCGGAACGCCCGGTGCCGTTATTGGCGACGCTGAAACTGGTGCCGCCGCCGGCCAGCGAGAAGCCGGCGATGGTAAACGGCGAGAAGCGATAGTCGGCGCCAACAGCTGTGCCATAGACCTGCGACGTCGCCGCATTGGAGCCGGTCACGTTGTTGCCATCCGTCGTTTGCGAGCCGCCGAAGCCGGCCGCCCATACGCTCCAGCGCTGCTGGAATGGCACCGCAGCTGGCGCCTTGGTGTAAATCGCCGCCAGCGCATCGCTCGGATTGCGTTTCTTCGCGGCATGCGCCAGCGCTTCCGCGTCGGCGTAACTGGCGCCGTGCCGGGCGTGTTCGCGCCTTCGTCCCTCCCGGCAATGAACGGGTCGGTCATGACGCCCATGAACTGGTTCATCGCGTTGAACGTGGATTGCTGCGATCCCGTTCCGGTCTCGCCGGCCGCCTGCGAGAGCCCCTTCGGCGACATGTTTGCGAACACTGCGGGAATGCCGCCGGTGGTGTTGAAGAACTTCGTCAGCGCGTCGCCGACCGCCTGCTGATTGGGGTTGAGGCCGCCTGGAATGGCGAAACTCAGCACCATGTCCAGGTAGACGTTGTTGGCATCGTAGCTCAACGTCGAAGAAAAGTTCGATGGCGCACCGGAAGTAATCACGCCACCGAAGGTACCGCCGACGCCACCGGTCGCGGTGAGGATGGTGTACTTCTTCTGCACATAGGTCCCGGGCGCAAAGCTGGCGCCCACCGCAGCGCCGCCAAGCGTCGCTGTACCGTTGACGACCGCAAAAGAGGCGGTCGTGGGGTCGATTTGGACCAGATATTGCGCGGCCGCCTGGAACGCGAGATTGCCTGTTATCGCCATCGACGAACCTGGCGTGCCGTTGCCAGGCGCAAAGATGCCGGAGATCGTGCTGTTGGCGCCGGTCACTGTGCCGGCGCCTTGCAAAACGGCGAATGTCTGGTTGAAGCCGTTCAAATCCAGCGTCGCGCCGCCCGCGACCGAAAACTGGTCGCTGGTCCCGAACGCGGCGGCATGTCCGGCGCGCAGCGTTCCGCCGTCTACTATCGTTGCGCCGCTATAGGTGCTGGCCGCCGAGAGCACCAGCGTGCCGACGCCGTTCTTGTTCAGTCCCCAGGTTCCGGCGTCGACACCCGTGCCGCCAGAACCGGTCTGGTCGGCGATGCCGTCCGAAAGCGTTTGCGTCGCACCGCCGCCGGGCTGGAAGTTGAGGATGCCGTTGCCTTGAAGGAAGATGCCGGCTCCGAAGGCAGAACCGCCACTACCCGCCGTGCCATTGTCCACGCCGCCAAAACCGTTGCCGCCGGCGCCGCCGACTCCCCCGGCGACGCTGCCGCCGTTGACGTTGAACGCGCCGGCG
Source organism: Bradyrhizobium sp. Ken51 (assembly GCF_055807435.1). NCBI lineage: Bacteria > Pseudomonadati > Pseudomonadota > Alphaproteobacteria > Hyphomicrobiales > Nitrobacteraceae > Bradyrhizobium > Bradyrhizobium sp. Ken51. The sequence goes on from NZ_JBVVPB010000002.1 coordinate 273,411, forward strand.
ATCGTTAGCGAGCCGCCCTCCTGAACGAACAGCGCGCCGCCCAATCCGGCACCGCCGCCTCCGCCGCCGCCTCCGCCACTCCCACCGTTCGCCGCGATGCTGCTGCCGTTTCCGGCGCCGCCACCGCCAAATCCTCTACTCCCGCCCGTTCCGGCCACCTCACCCAAGTGGTCGGCCCCGCCGCCGCCGCCGCCGCCGCCAACGCCACCAGCGCCTCCCTGATGGCCCGCTATCGAGTGCCCCCCTGCGCCGCCGCCGCCAAATCCCCCTGTGCCGCCTCTGTCGTCCGCAGCGCTATGACCGCCGCCGCCGCCGAATCCGCCTTGGCCATTGCTGAATATAGGACTTCCACCGATCCCGCCGGCGCCTCCATCGCCGGCACCTCCGCCGTTAATGCCACCGGGGGAACCGCCGAAACCTTGTCCGCCACTTGCCGCGCCCACGACAATGCCCGCTCCACCTCCGACCCCTGTGTCGCCATCGGCGCCGCGTCCGACACCGCCACCGGCCCCACCCCCTGCATTGCCGCCGAGACCGCCGCCTCCGCCGCCGGCCGTTCCTGCGCCCGGCACGCCGTCACCGCCGACAGCGCCGGCGCCGCCCGTTGCGTTGTTGCCCGAAAGAACGACGTTGCTCACGGTCACATGGCCGCCGCTCGCCACGAACAGCGCGCCGCCGGCACCGAGTCCGCCAGCGCCGCCCCCGCTACCGAATCCAATGGTGCCCCCATTGCCGCCGAGCGCCTGGGTGTTCTGGATCGTCAGATTGTTGACGGCGACAGTGCCTGCGTAGACAAAGAACCCGCGCTGCACACCACCGCCGTCCAGCCTGAAGCCGCCGCCATTCACCGTGACGTTGCTGGTGGTGTTGAAGGCGCTCAGCGTGTCGGCCGCTGCGCCAGTCAGCGTTATGTTGTTCTGGAAATTGATGACATAACTCGCGCTGGCATTGCTGTCGGCCTGCGCGATCGCCGCCGACAGGCCGGCGCTGTCGGACACATTGATGACCGTCTGGGCGTGCGCACAGGTGCAACCGATCAGGGCATAAGCCGTGCCGCTCAGGAGAGCTGATCGCATTAGAAGCTCGCGGCGCTGTCGACGGGCAGGCAGATTCTTCACTTCATTGCTCCACCGCCGGCACCCTGGCCGGTGGAAGCTGCGAGTGCCGGAATAGCGCCTGAGAGGACGAAGAAAGGGTCGGGCCATCGCCTGTCCGTCCGGCCTTCGCCGGGCCATCTAAGCCGGGCGCGCCCGTCGTCGTACGCATCGCTGATCTCCCAATGTCGCTACGCTGAGAGAATCCGTCTTCCCAGTCACGCCGCCGAATATCGCGCCGCTGGATAGGTCTGAGAACTACCTAGAAAGGTGGTTCGCCGTGCTTTATGTATGCCCGCGCAGGTCGGCGACCTCTGAGGTCGGAGAAACTCTGCACGCGCACTGGGAATGACATGCTTCTCTCCACGGATCCCATCGATCCGCAAAATCAAGAAATCTATGCGCTCTGGGATCAGTTGGCCGACTTCTCGGTTGCCGATGGTGATGCGGCGCTGACCCACCTGATGTCCGCACTGCGAACCATGTTGTCGGCACGCAATGTGCTGTGGGGCGTGGTCGTGCGATTGCCTTCGCCGAAGCGGGCCGATCCCCTGCTCGGCTGGCGTCCGCGCTTCGTCAGGGTGCTGGACCCGATCCCCGCGGTCGCGGCATCCGTGCAGAAGCAGTACGATACGCTCTGGTCCGACGACGTCGACCTGTCGCAGATCCTGTCAATGTCGGGCGATGAGCCGTTCCGCGTCCGCCTGCTGTTCGAAACGCTGCCGCCGGAATGGTTCGAGGGCAAGCACTATCGGCGGCACTATCTGGATGTCAGCTTCGCCGACAGCATTTCCGTGCGCATTGCGCTCAATGACGATTTGAGGATTCGCCTGTTCGTATTTCGTGATGCGCAGCAACCCCGCTTTACGGCACAGGACGGCCAGCGTCTGGGCTTCGTGATGCGCGCCTTGAGATGGTTTCACCGTCAACAATTGCTCAGCCACGGACTGCTCATCGCCAACGCGCCCCTCACACCCGCTGAACGCCGGGTGCTGCTCGGACTGCTCGCCGGGGACACGGAAAAGCAGATCGCACAGAAGCTCGACCAAAGTCCGAACACCACGCATTTCCACGTCAAGTCGATCTACGCCAAGTTCGCTGTGCGCAGTCGCCAGTCGCTCGCCGCGCTGTGGCTCGGCAGGCTGCGATAATGGGCGAGCAAATGTATTGCTGCTCGATTGTTTCGCCGTAGGATGGGAGCACAAGCTGGAGGGGTGAAATGACTTCTTTTCGAAGGTTGGTGATGGGGATTGTCGAAGCAATGGCGGTGCTCTCGATACTTTTCGGCACGATTGTCGGAGGACTTTATGGTGCAGCGTCTGGAGCGGTTTGGTCGAGCATTTTCGGAATTTCTCCCAACGTTGACATCCGGTTGCAAGGCATGGGCCAGGTAGCGACTACTGGAGTCGTGTTAGGGGTTATCATTGGCGCTATTCTAGGATTTGTTGTCTCGTCAACATTTGGAGGCACCGTCTTCTTTTTTGCCCAAATTGAACGGAACACCCGTAGTCCATTGGAAAGAGAACGCTCTGAAGAGCCGACACAGTATCGGATCGCCCCGCGCTTCTAAGCATCCGCTGACGACTCAATGTCGTAGTTGGGTCACTTGCCGATATCGGCCCAAGTCGCACGTCAGGCCTGCTCTACCTTCGCAAGCGGACACCCAGAATTCTAAGCAACCGCCCTACGCCCGCCGCATCAGCTTGAGCGAGGCCGCCAGCCGCAGGCTGCGCTTGCCGGCAAGTGCGATGCCTTCGAGCTCACCGCTGTCGGCGGTGCAGGTTCCGGAGAAGCCGATCCCGACCTCGTTGCCGCCGAACACGGGGTTCTCGCCTTTCGCCGGCGTGTGCTCCTGGTTGAGCATCTCGCCCTTCCAGCGGCCGTCCGCCGAGGAATAGGAGCCGAGGTAGTAGAAGAACGCATCTCCGCCCAGGATGCGGCCGTCCATCAGCAGCATGACGCCGGAGAGCCCGGCATCGACGCCGTCGAGCGCGCGCAGATGGATCGCATAGAGCCCGTTCACGACCCCGCCCGGACCAACCGTCCCCTGCGGCGGCAACCCCTCGTCATCGAGCCGCGTGAGATTGGCCCAGAAGCCGGCGCCCGGCATCGTGTCCGCGCTGCCCGCGAGACGGATCTGGTTGCCGACGAGCCGGCCGCGTGCGCCGATCGAGGCGACGTCAGCCCCCATCAGCGGCTGGTAGTTGGGATCGTCGTTATGCCGTTCGGTGATGACTTCGGCGATGATCTCGCCGTCGCGCTCGAAATAGCTTCCGAGATGCGCGAAGGCCGAATTGCCGCCCAGCAGCTTGCCCTCATGCATGCACATGATGCTGCGGCCGAAGGCATCGTTGACGCCGTATTCAACCTTGTAGAGCCCGTCCAGCAACGCAAGTGACCCGCAAAATCAGAAGGAAAGCACGCGCTACCTAGCACCGCCATCGCATCAAGGCCATCGGGCTTTTTCGCGCAGGGCCATTCGCGAAGCCACACCCTGCAATGATGCCATCATGCGCCTGTTTTGCCCGACGGCGCAACCGATTTCGGCATTTCCGTAGGTGGCGATTTCAACAGCATTGCAGAGCTGTGATTTCAACTACTTGGCTACTGTGCATGGGGTTGTTTTTCGACTTTTTGTTTTGGCCGGGTCGCGAACGGCCCTTATGCACTGACCAAAGCCGGCTTCGAACCCGCCGGCTGAGGCGCACGACAAAGCAGCATGGATCAAATGGAGCCATCAGCCGAGGCGCAGATCGCAACCCTCATCGCAAGCGCGGCGAAGCTGCCGCTGCTCGATGCCGCGTTCGAGCTCTGGCTCCGACGCTATCAGCTGGACTCGATCGAGGGGCGCCCGACCGCCGCAGAGGTCCGCGTCAACCGCACCCTCACGCCGGAGCGGAGCAGCGCGAAGTACCGCCGGGATCGCGACCACGCCCATAAGGGACCGACGTTCGGTTATGTGAAGCGTGCTCATCCCGGCGCCGATGACACTGCGATCAGGCGGGCCATCATCACCGCCGTCAGGTTCGAGGACGCGACCTTCACGCATTTCAGCTGGGACGGCGATTTCTGGGACTGCGTCGTCCGCGCGGTGGCAATGGCCTCCGCGCACTATCCGGATTTTCTCGAGACGAGCTATCGCGACGCCCGCAACAACGTCGCCTACTCCTACAAGTGAAGCTAGAGCATGATCCGGAAAAGTGCGCGGCGGTTTTATAAACCTAAAGCGCGTTCATCGCGCTTTAGAAGCACAGCGTGGTGACGAGCTTGCCCTGCTTGTCCTTGATCGCATAGGGACAGCGCAGCCGCTCCAGCGCCTGCTTGGCATCCTCATCGCCGAGCGCCGCGGCGCGCTCGTAATAGGATTTCGCGGCGTCCTTGTCCTTTGGCCCGCCGCGGCCTTCCTGCGCGAAGGCGCCCATCCGCTCCAGCGCGCCGGGATGGTTTTGCGCCGCCGCCTTCTCGAACAGCGCGCGCGCCGCGGCGTCGTCCTTTGTCCCGCCCGTGCCTTCGGAGAGCATCATGCCGAGCTGATACTGCGCCTCCGCATTGGTCTCGGCGGCCTTGCCGAGCAACGCGCGCGCCTGTGCTGGATCGGCCGGCGCGGCACCGCCGGTGCCGCCGAGCGCGGCGAGATTGCTGATGCCGCGGGGATTGCCGGCCTGTGCCGCCTTCTCGAACAGTTTGCGCGCCTGCGCTTCATCTCTGGCGACGCCGGAGCCGGTGCCGTAGGCCACACCGAGCTCGACCATCGCCGCACTCGATCCCTTGTCGGCGGCCTTGCGCCAGGCAGCCATCGCTTCCGCCGTCTGCCGGTTGGCCGCATAGGCGCGGCCGAGCGCGAACATCGCGCGCCGCGATGATGGCGCAGCCTGCTTGCAGAACTTGATGGCGGTCGCAACGTCGGAGGCCGCAATCTCCGTCACGCCCCTCATATCGGCCGGCTTGTCGGGATCGCTGGGATCGGCGGCGACGCGGTCGCATAGGACGAGATCGGCCGATTGCGCATGCGCCGATAACGGTGCCGCTAGCGTGAGAAGGATGGCAACGAGGAAAGTTCGCATGGACACCAGGTTGCTTCGCAGTCCCGGCAAATTCAAGGCTCGAGTCCCGATTGGCGCAGCACCGGGACGACCTCGGGCGATGCCAGATAGCGCAGCAGCCGATCCGCGGCGTCGGCGTGCTCGGCGCTTGTCATCCTGCCGGCGGAGAACACAGCCGGCGTTTGCAGATCGTGCGAAATCGGGCCGACCAGCTCGATGCCTTCGACCTGCTTCAGCTCGCTGATCTGCTGCACGGCGAGGTCAGCCTCGCCGCTCACGAGCCGCTCCGCGGTAAAGCCCTGCTCGACGATGGTGGCTTTGGCGTTGATCTCCGCCGCGATCCCCATCTGCGCGATCAACCGGGCGAAATAGACCCCGCTCGCGCCCAGCCGCGAATAGGCCACGGACCGCGCCGCGAGCAGCGTGTTGCGCAGTGCGGATTCCGTGGCGATGTCGGGATGTGCTTGCCCTGCCCGCACCGCGACGCCGACGAAGGAGCGCGCGAGATCGGCCGCGCTCCCTGCGACGACGCGGCCCTCGCCTATCATCTCGTCGAGGCCTTCGCGGGTGAGGATGACGAGATCGGCGGCCTCGCCGTCGCGCAACCGCTTGAGCAGTGCCAACGTTGGCGCGAAATCGGCGTCGATGTGGACGCCGGTCGCGGTCTCGTAGGCGGAGGACAGGCTGCGCATCGCGCCCATCAGGCCGAGCGTCGAAAGCATGCGAATCTTTTCCATCAGCAATTCCCGTGGCGATCAGGCGCGGTGCATCAGCTTGAGCGCGGCGGTCAGGCGCAGGCTGCGCTTGCCGGCGAGCGCCGTTGCCTCCAGCACTGCCTGCTCGGCATCATAAGTGCCGGAGAAGCCGATGCCGACCTCGTGGCCGCCGAAGATCGGATCGTCCTTGGCCGGCGTGTGCTCCTGATTGAGGATCTGGCCCTTCCAGCGCCCGTTGGCGGCGGTGTAGCTGCCGAGATAATAGAACGATGCATCGCCGCCGAGGATGCGGCCCTTGTTGAGCAGCATCACGCCGGTGAGACCGCCGTCGACGCCATCGAGCATGCGCAGATGCGCCGAGTAGAGCCCGTCGGCGATGCCGGCCTCGCCGACGCCGCCGGCGATCGGCATCTCGTCCTCGGTGATCGGCGTCATCAACGATTGAAAGGGTACGCCGGGCAGCTCCTTGAGCTCGCCCTTGAAGCGATAGAGATCGCCGTCGGCCCATCCCTTGGCGAGCAGGGTCGCATCGTCCGTGCCCGCCATGGCGCGATAGTTCGGATCGGGGTTGTGGCGGACGGTGTCGATCACGACATCGACGCCTCCTTCGGTCTTCGTGTAGGTGCCGATATGGGCGAAGGCCGAATTGCCGCCGAGCATCTTGCCGTTGCCGGCATGCATCACGCTTCGGCCGACCGTGTCGCCGAGCTGAAATCTCACCTTGTAGAAGCCTTCAAACACCAGCCGTCCCCGGCCTTGCGCGCACCCAGACGCACTCTATCCCGCTTTCGGCGGCGAAGGACAAGTTTTCCGCCATGAGGTCCGAGGAGTCTCCGCAACGGCTGTCATCAGAATGAAAAATCCGCCGAAGCCTTTCGGCTTCGGCGGATCGAAGTCCAACCCGGGCCAGCCCCCCAGCCCGGGCCGGGAGGATCTTAGGCGGCGGCCTTCTTGTCGGCCGGCACGGAGGCGATCGTCTTCAGGATCTGCGAAGCGATCTGGTATGGGTCGCCCTGCGAGTTCGGACGACGGTCTTCCAGATAGCCCTTGTAACCGTTGTTGACGAAGGAGTGCGGCACGCGGATCGAAGCACCGCGATCGGCAATGCCGTAGCTGAACTTGTTCCAGGGCGCGGTCTCGTGCTTGCCGGTCAGACGCTTGTCGTTGTCCGGGCCGTAGACGGCGATGTGGTCCATCAGGTTCTTGTCGAAGGCCGCCATCAGCGCCTCGAAGTACTCCTTGCCGCCGACCGTACGCATGTACTCGGTCGAGAAGTTGGCGTGCATGCCGGAGCCGTTCCAGTCGGTGTCGCCGAGCGGCTTGCAGTGGAACTCGATGTCGATGCCGTACTTCTCGGTCAGGCGCAGCATCAGGTAGCGGGCCATCCACATTTCGTCAGCGGCCTTCTTGGAGCCTTTGCCGAAGATCTGGAATTCCCACTGGCCCTTCGCGACTTCCGCGTTGATGCCTTCATGGTTGATGCCGGCTGCCAGGCAGAGGTCGAGATGCTCTTCGACGATCTTGCGGGCGACGTCGCCGACGTTCGAGAAGCCGACGCCGGTGTAGTACGGACCCTGCGGGGCCGGATAGCCGGAGGCCGGGAAACCGAGCGGACGGCCGTCCTTGTAGAAGAAGTATTCCTGCTCGAAGCCGAACCAGGCGCCGGAATCGTCGAGGATGGTGGCGCGCTTGTTGGTCGAGTGCGGGGTCTTCCCGTCCGGCATCATGACTTCGCACATCACGAGCACGCCGTTGGTGCGGGCGGCATCCGGGAACACCGCGACCGGCTTCAGCACGCAATCGGAGCTGTGGCCTTCAGCCTGCTGGGTGGAGGAGCCATCGAAGCCCCAGAGCGGAAGCTGCTCGAGCGTCGGGAACGACGCGAATTCCTTGATCTGAGTTTTGCCGCGCAAGTTCGGAGTCGGCGTATATCCGTCGAGCCAGATGTACTCGAGCTTATACTTGGTCATTGAGCCTCTCTGTAGATGATGCGAAAGGTGGGGGCCGCAGGCCCCCGCACGATTGTTTACCCGGCCAACATCGGCCGACCCTTTCCAAGCATTTAACGTGCCAAAAGGCCGCAGCGCGGGAGGTTTTCCACCGCAACCGGCCTCCGCTCCCACCCGGCGGGTCATCCAGTCCGCCGTGCGTCATAGCGGCGCACCTTTGCGTGAAGCTGCACCGCAAAAATCCCGCGGAAAACGCCCGATTCTGGAGCAGGCAGGCTGGCGCCTGAGGTTGCCGACTAAACGCGCATCAACGTCCGGCAATATTCGCCAAGTCTGTGCCCGTCGCCCGCAACCTTCGCAATGGCCCACGCGTTAGCCACCCGACCGCTGCCTCAGAGGAAGCAGAATGCAGTCTGCCTACAAAATAGGCCAAGGCTGATTTCCTTTTCAGCACTTTGCATTTCGGAATGCACGGCCGATATGGGGATTCCAGTAACCACAAGCCAACGAGTCGGGCGCACCATGGAGGCCCAGCGCTGCGATCTCGGGAGATACCGCAATGATGAACAATGGACTGAGTCACGGATCTGCACAGATCTATCAATTCCCTGTCGGGGGCCGCTCGGCTCTCGGGGGGCGCCGCAACGGTGAGACCCGCCTTCCCGCCAACCACGCCTCGCTCCCCGCGAACGAGACGATTTGCAGCGGCAGCTGGTACCATCAGGAAGCAGTCGATGAAGCCAAGCCGAAATGGGATCGCTGATGCCTGCGTTCGGTTCAATACCGCCGCGCCCTCTCAAGCGTCCGGCGTCAGTTTGAAAAAGGGTCGAAACAACGAAGTTTCGGCCCTTTCTGATTTTTGTGGAAATGCCGCCGTTCAGATGCCCGCGCAGGCCGTGACCGGCCGCTTCAGATGCTTGACCGTGGTGCTGCCGGTCTTGCCGATCACCAGCGTGATCCCCGCCCCCGAATAGCGCGCGCCGGAGACCGTGATCCGCTTGGCGAGCGTAACAGGCTCGCCGTCGATCTGGAGGAAGGCGCGCTTGTCGGCATCATAAAACCCAACGATGAACTGCGTACCATCGACGCACCGATAGGTCCGGAACGTCTGCGCATCGGCCTGCCGCGCTCCGATCATTGCGCCCGCCAGCATGGCGACCGTCAAAAGAATGGCCTTGTGCCGGCCCATGATCGCCCCCTGTAATAGATCTCAAGGACGCCCGTCGTGCGTCCAATGGAACCATAACGCAAGCTGATCTCATGCAAGACAAGTCCCCGCAAGACAACTCCGGACAAGACGCCCCTGCCCGCCATCTCGCCCTGCAGGGCGCCAGCAATTTTCGCGACCTCGGCGGCTATCCGACCGCAGATGGCCGTACCACGCGCTGGCGGCACATCTTCCGCTCCAACCATCTCGGCCAGCTCACTGCTGCCGATGTCGAGATCGTCCGCGCGCTGGGCGTGCGCAGCGCCTTCGATTTTCGCGGTGTCGAGGAGCGCGCGGCGGGCGTCTGCGTGATCAACGAGATCGCCGTGCATTCGCTGCCGATCGAGCCGACGGTCGTGGCTGCGCTGCGCGGCGAGCTCGCCAGGGGCAGGCTGACCGCGCCGGTCGCGCTCGAGCTCATGCGCGAGTCCTATCGCAATTATGTCCGCCACAACACAGCCAGTTTCCGCACCCTGTTCGGGCATCTCCTGGAGGACCGCGCGCCGCTGGTCATTCACTGCACCGCCGGCAAGGACCGCACCGGCTTTGCCAGCGCGTTGATCCTGCATGCGCTTGGCGTGCCGGATGACGTCATTGCCGAGGACTATCTGCTGACCAACCAGCACTACAAGCGCGATGCGACGGCTGCCACCGATCTGCCCGAAGACGTACGCAATGCCATCGGTAGCGTAGAGGCGTCGTACCTTGCCGCAGCTTTCGAAGCTGTCGGCGCCGAATATGGCGATCTCGAAACCTATCTGCGCGACGGGCTCAAGCTCGGCGCGGCCGAGCGGAGCGCGCTCAAGGAGCGCTATCTCAAGTCGTAATCAGGCATGGGCATCTTTGCGTTGCACCGGTCGCCGTTAGGATCGCCGAACGCAGAGCCCGCGCGACTTGCATGGTGCTCCAGTCGCTCTGGTGCAGCTTCAACTCGTCGTCCGGCGCGAGCAGTTGCTCAAGCGAGGCGTTGTTGTGCTCGTTCCAGTGCCGCATCAGGGCCCAGCGCTGGAACAAATTGACTTTGGCCTCTTGCGCGGCGGCCCGGATGGCCGAGACCATCTTCTCCGAGAGCTTGGCATTGTCGCCGAGCATGGCCGTGACGTATTGCGGGTTGATAAGAATGACATCTGTGGCCGGATGATCGCGCAGGCGGGCCAATCCCTCGGTGATCTTAGCCACCACCTCATCGAAGTCGAATTCGTTGCTGCGAAACACGGCGTTGGTTCCGACCTGCCAGAGCACCAGCGAAGGATTGTCGGCAAAGATGTCGTCTTTGAACCGAGCCACTTCTTGCGGCGCCTCTTCGCCGCCCTTGCCACGGTTGAGCACGTCGATCCGGATGTCCCGATGGGGATCGTCATCCTTGTAGTGCGTTCTCAAATACAACTCGAGCCGCGCAGGATATGCGACGACGTTGCCAAGTCCGGCCGTCGAAGATGACCCCATCGCCACGATGCGCACGGGCCCCCTTCCGCTCAATGCCTTCCTGAAGTTCGGCAGCGGATACTGCAAATCAACGATCGCAGCAGGAAACTCGAGGGTCGGCAAATTGTCGGTCATGAAACAGCCTCCTCCACGATCTAAAGTTGCATCTTAGCCCAATTTGGAGCCGGCCGCCATTGCAAGTCCAATTCGGGCCGCGCAATAGTCGGCGACAGGTGAAGGACGGAGAGTCTCGTGCAGGGAAAAGTCGTTGTGGTGACCGGCGCACTCGGCTCGCTCGGCAAGGTGGTCGCCGAGACCGCACTGGCACGCGGCGCGCGCGTTGCCGGCATCGACCATGCGCCGTCGCAGATCCCCGCAATGCCCGAGCGCATCGAGATCGGCGGCGTCGATCTGTCCGACGCAGCACAAGCAAAGACGGCGGTCGAGGCGGCGGCGAAGCATTTCGGCAAGCTCGATGCGCTGATCAACATCGCCGGCGGCTTCGCCTTCGAGATGGTCGGCGACGGCGACGTGAAGACATGGCAGCGCATGCATGCGCTCAACCTGCTGACGGCTCTCAACGCCTCGCACGCGGCGCTGCCCCATCTGGCCGCGTCCAAGGCCGGCCGCATCGTCAATATCGGCGCCATGGGTGCGCTTCAGGCCGGCTCCGGCATGGGCCCCTATGCAGCGTCGAAAGCCGGCGTCCATCGTCTTACCGAGGCGCTGGCGAGCGAGTGGAAAGGCAAGGTGACCGTGAACGCGGTGCTGCCCTCGATCATCGACACCAAGGCCAACCGTGCCGACATGCCAAAAGCCGACTTTGCCAAATGGGTGACACCGCAGGAGCTCGCCGAAGTCATCCTGTTCCTCGCCAGCGATGCCGCCAGCGGCGTCACCGGCGCGCTGATCCCAGTCGGCGGGCGGGTGTAGTTGCATACCGGTTTGCTTGTCTCTGCGCCGGCTCCGATTCTATCGAAGCCAGGAAAGCTCTACACTGCCCGCAACTGATTCCCCGATCGGACGTGATACTCGGAAGCCTCCTTTGGAAACCACGCTCTACCTGCCTGTCAAACGGTTCCTCGAAGAGCTCGGCTTCACGGTCAAGGGCGAGATCGGCGGCTGCGATCTCGTGGGCCTCAGCGCCGGCGATCCGCCGGTGGTGGTGATCGGCGAGCTCAAGCTGAGCTTCAATCTCGAGCTGATCCTTCAGGCAGTCGATCGCGCACCGGCCGGCGACGACGTCTGGATTGCCGCAAAAATGTCAGTGCGCGGCAAGGGACGCGAGACCGACGCACGCTATCGCAATCTCTGTCGCCGCCTCGGCTTCGGCATGCTCGGGGTGACCGACCGCGGTCAGGTCGAGGTGCTGGTGAAGCCGCCGACGGCAGCCCCACGCCGCGAGCCGAAGGTCCGTTCGCGCCTCGTCGCAGAGCATCAGCGCCGCCGGGGCGATCCGGTGCTGGGCGGCAGCACCCGCGCGCCGATCATGACGGCCTATCGGCAGCAGGCGCTGGCATGCGCCTCGGAACTCGCGGCGGGCCCGCGGCGGGTGAGCGAATTGCGCCAACGCTGTCCCGATGCCGGGAAGATCATGCTTAACAATGTGTATGGCTGGTTCGAACGCATCGAGCGGGGAGTCTACGGGCTGACGGAAGCGGGTCATGCGGCGCTGAAACGCTGGCCACAACGGCGGGTTGAGGATGTTGCCGCTGTCGCGTCACCACCCTGACACCCAACCCGTGCATAGCTGAGATGCCACACCGATTTCATATTGCAATGCAACATGGACGGCACTAGGTATCCCGGCATCGAAACGAGGCCGTTATGAACGCAGACTGGAATACCAAATATGGCACGCGGCGCGTGCGCCACGATCCCCCGACTTTGGACGAGGCGATCTTCGCCGCCGTCGGCATCACCGACGATCAGGAGCAGCAGGCCGAGATCGCCGCAGCCCTGATGGGAATGCCGCTCGATGTCGTCCAGGCCGAGGTCAAGAAACAGGTTCGCACCAACAGCCGCATCACCTCGACCCGCGTGATCGCCGGCGAACAGGGTGCGCAGCGCTCGGTAGTGGTCGAACGCCGTGTCGTCCGCCGCTTCGGCAACGACAAGCGCACCGGCACCTGAACGCTTAGCTCGTTATTTTGAATACGAAAGCGGACCGGTTTTGCCGGTCCGCTTTTTGATTCCAGTCGGCTTTTTCAGGTCAGGCGGCGCGATTGCCATAGATGCTGGAGATGATCTTCCAGCAGGTCGAGTTGAAACTGATAAGAGCGCGGCCGGCCGTGAATGGCGAGGCCGCGAGATCAGCAAGTTCGTCCCCAGGCGCCTTGGCAAGATCAATCGTACCGGTCGATTCGCCATGACGGAATTGCAGATGCGCCCCGAATTTCCTGGCGAGCGCCCGCATTGCGTGGTTCTCGGCGCCGGTGGTGATGCGCAGGCGCTTGTAGCCTTTCCAGCGCGCTTCCGCGATCAGGCGGCTGAACAGCACGGTGCCGACGTTCTGGCGCCGCGCCGAGGCTTCCACGCTGAAGGCGACCTCGGGCAGCGAATCCCCCTCGGGCGGATGCAGCTCGGCCGCACCGCGGACCACGCCGTCGACGATATAGGCGACGATCACGGTGCCGTCCTCGGCACAGCGGGCGGCGTAACGCTCGATAAAACTGTCATCGAGAAAACCGTTGAAGCGGTCGTGCCGGCTTTCGGCATCGAGCCTCAGCAGGTGATCGCGCAAGAGCGGCAATTCTTCCTGCTGGCTCAAGGTGCGCACGTAGCCCTGAACGGACTTCGGGCGATTGGTTAGTTCAAGTCCAAAATCTGCTGCGAGTGACAAGTCAAAACTCCTCTTGGTATCCCTCGAGGAGGCGTTCGAATCCCTAGGCCTCCAATATTGTGCATCGCAACAAACTTTTCAAGACGGGAACCTGCCCAAGTTTCGGGCATTGGAGGCGACTAATTCGTTAATAAAATCAAGCCCCGTATTCATACGAGGAACAGCTGGGTCTGCGTCACCACGGCGACCAGCTTGCCGTCCTCGGTCTCCAGCCGAGTGGTCCAGACCTGCGTCCGCCGGCCCCTGTGGATTGGGGTGGCGGTCGCGATCACGGTGGTTCCCTCCTTGGCCCCGCCGATGAAGTTGGTCTTGCTCTCGAGCGTGGTCGTACCCTTGGCGTCGTCCGGCAGATTGATCACGGTGGCCGCTGCGCCGACGGAATCGGCCAGCGCCATCACCGCGCCGCCGTGGATGGTCTGATGAAGCGTGCAGAGATCGGGCCTGACCGTCATCCGCGCCACCACGCGATCTTTCCCGGCCTCGACGAACTCGACGCCCTTGAGTTCGGCAAACGGCATCTTCATCGCTTTAAGTTTCTCGAGCGGCGTCATCGGATCTCCTCCCAAATCATTCTGCTCGCAGGGTGAATTGCTCCACGCGGCAAAGCAATGACGTCCGAGGTAATCAGTGCGAGCGCGGCGAAGCAATCCAGACTCTTTCCGCGGATACATTTCTGGATTGCTTCGCTGCGCTCGCAATGACGGGGGAGACAGCCTTCGACCTCACGTCACCGCATTCACTACCTGATACTCCGGACGCCGCCACACCTCGCCCGCAATCACCTCCTCGATGATCTCGGCTGCCTTCATCACCTCGGCCTCGCCGATATACAGCGGCGTGATGCCAAACCTCATGATGTCAGGTGCGCGGAAATCGCCGATGACGCCACGGGCGATGAGGGCCTGCATCGCGGCGTAGCCGCCGTCGAAGGCGAAGGAGACCTGAGAGCCGCGGCGCTCATGCGGGCGCGGCGTGACGAGCTTCAAGGACGGGCAGCGGCGTTCGACCTCGGCAATCAGGAGATCGCCGAGCGCCAGCGAACGCGCGCGGACTTCCCTGATATCGACGCGATCCCAGATGTCGAGCGAGGCCTCCAAGGCCGCCATCGCCAGCACCGGCGGCGTTCCGACGCGCATGCGCTCGACGCCGCCGGCGGCCGCATAGGCAAGCTCGAACGCGAACGGCTTTGCGTGCCCCATCCACCCCGACAAAGCGGCGCGCACGCTGTCGGCATGGCGCGGCGCGACGTAGAGGAAGGCCGGCGCGCCAGGGCCGGCGTTGATGTATTTGTAGGTACATCCGGCGGCGAAATCAGCGCCGGTGCCGGCAAGGTCAACCGGCAGCGCGCCGGCCGAATGCGCGAGGTCCCACACCGTGACGATGCCGAGCGCATGCGCTGTTGCAGTCAGCTTCGCCATGTCGTGGCGCCGTCCGGTGCGGTAATCGACCTCGGTGATGTAGAGCACCGCGATCTCCACCGATAACGAAGCCTCGATCTCCTCCGGCGCCACCAGGCGCAATTGATGGCCACGGCCGAGCGTCGCGATCAGGCCTTCAGCCATGTAGAGGTCGGTCGGAAAATTGCCGGTGTCCGACAGGACGATTTTGCGCGATGCGTTCATGTCGAGCGCGGCGGCGAGCGCCTGATAGACCTTGAGCGACAGCGTATCTCCGACCATGACGGAGCCGGCTTCCGCACAGATCAGTCGCGCGATGCGATCGCCGACATGACGCGGCTGGACGTACCAGCCCGCCGTATTCCAGGAGCGGATCAACTCATCGCCCCACTCGGCGGTGATGACGCGGCTGACGCGCTCGGCGACACCAAGCGGCAACGCGCCGAGCGAATTGCCGTCGAGATAGATCACACCGTCCGGCATATGGAACAGCGCTTTGGTGTCGTCGTAGACGCGAAGCTTGGTCATGAAAATCTCTACAGGATCGTGCGCACGCGCCAGAGTTCAGGAAACAGCTCGACCTCCAGCATGCGCTTGAGATAGCTGACGCCACCGGTGCCCCCGGTGCCGCGTTTGAAACCGATGACGCGCTCGACTGTCGTCACATGGTTGAAGCGCCAGCGCCGGAAGTAATCCTCGAAATCGACCAGCTTCTCGGCGAGCTCGTAGAGCATCCAATGCGTTTCCGGCGCCTCGTAGACGATACGCCAGGCCTGCAGCACACCTTCGTTGAAACTGTGAGTCTCGCGAACATCGCGCGCCAGCACGGCCGCGGGCATCTTGAGTCCGTTGCGGTCGGCGAGCCGCAGCACCTCGTCGTAAAGGCTTGGGGTCGCAAGCTCGGCTTCGAGCAGTTGCGTGGTTTCCAGATCGTGCGCGTGCGGCTTGAGCATGGCGTGGTTGCGGTTACCAAGGAGGAATTCGATCAGCCGATATTGCCGCGACTGGAAGCCTGAGGACTGGCCAAGCTGCGAGCGGAAGCGCGTATACTCGCTGGGCGTCATGGTGCGCAGCACGTCCCAGGCGCCGTTGAGCTGCTCGAAGATCCGCGACATCCGTGCCAGCATCTTCATCGCAGGCTGCACCTCATCCTTCGCGATCGAACGGCGTGCGGCGCTGAGCTCGTGGATGGCGAGCCGCATCCAGAGTTCGGTGGTCTGATGCTGGATGATGAACAGCATTTCGTCATGGGCTTCCGACAGCGGATGCTGCGCGCCGAGGATCGCATCCAGCGCCAGATAGTTGCCATAAGACATGCGCCGGGCGAAATCGGTCTCGGCGCCTTCGCTTGCGGGATCGTATTCGCTGGACGTCATGGCAGGCCCTTTCGATCGATCGTTATGGCCTCGTCAGTCGAGGCCGATCAGGCGCGCGGTGATTGGCGACGACGGGTCCTTGAGGGCGTCGATCACGGTGAAATGGTTCAGCCCGGGATCGACGACAAGACGCGTCGGCACGTCGAAGCCAGTCCAGACATTGGCCATCAGATCGGACTGGCGGATGAATTCTGGCCGCTCATTGCCGCCGACCCAGGCGGTCACGGGGGAAGGCCCACGCGGCAGATGCAGCGCTGCGCTTTCCAGCGTCGCCTCCTCCATCGTCATGCGCAGGGTGTCGTTCATCCTGGTCTTGAGCAGCGGACGCAGATCATGCAGGCCGCTGACGGAGAGCGTGCCGGCGATGCGGTTGAAGATGGCGGGATCGAGCCGGCTATCATTGCACAGCATACGCGTGACGAGATGACCGCCCGCGGAATGGCCGGCGAGCCGGATCGGACCCGCGACGAGAGCGGCCGCCTTGGCGATCGCTGCGGCAATTTCCGTCGTAATGTCGGAGATGCGCGCGGCCGGCGTCAGTGTGTAGCTTGGCAGTGCCACCGTCCAGCCATGATGACGCGCGCCTTCGGCAAGATCGGTCCATGTCGATTTGTCGAAGCGCATCCAGTAGCCGCCGTGGACGAACACGACGAGGCCCTTGCTGTCGCCGTCTGGCAAGATCAGGTCGAGGCGCTGGCGCTCGCCGGGGCCATAGGCGATGTCGGCGCGAAACTCCTTCAGCCCGGCACGATAAGCCGCCGCCCGCTCCGCCCATAACGCCGGGATCTTGTCCGAGCCTGGGATATGGGCCGAATTGGCGTAAGCGTCATCCCAATCGCGCATCGTTGCTTCCTCGACGGACTCGGGTCTTGTGCAGCTGGCGCCAGTCTGCCACCGGCGCGGGCGGCATCCTAGTCTTTAGTTTAAGCTTAAAGGATTTGGGGGCGCCGCTGGATTGGGCAGGCGGAAGATGGTTCGTTCCCCGGGCGCAGCGCAGCGTGAAACGATGCGCAGCTGAACCGGGGTCCAACTGTGCGGTGACGTGGGTCCCGGCTCTGCGGCGCACCGCTTCGCGCTGCGCCGCGTCCGGGACACGAGAGCTACCCCTTCTCGACCCCGCACCAATCCGCGATGAACAACGCCATCGCCTTGGTCGTCTTCTTCAGCGAGTCCAGATCGACAAATTCATTGAAGCCGTGCATCTCGCCGCCACTCGCGCCGAAGCACAGGCTCGGGATACCGTGATTGAGGCCGTAGAAGCGGGTGTCGGTGAGCGCGGTGAAGACGAGGTCTTCGATTTCGCCGCCATAGACGGTGTTGAAGGCCTTGCCGAACGCCGCCTCAGGCGCGGCGGCGTCGGTCAGCTCATAGCCTTCCGACAAGAAGCCCGACCATTCGACCTCCGGCGGATTGTTGGCGAGGAAGCGGTGGTTGCGTGCGGCAGCCGCAACGCAGGCCATGATCTCTTTCTGGTGATCGGCGATCGACCAGCCCGGCAACACAGCGATCCGGCAGTCGACGTCGCACCAGGCCGGCACGCTGGAGGCCCAGTCGCCGCCCTTAATGATGCCGGGGTTGAAATTGATGGGATGGTTCAGCGCCTTGAAGTGACGATCGGCTTTCGCGCGCTCGTTCCACTCGATCTCGAGTTTTTGCAGCGCCTGAATCAAATGATAGGCCGCCATGATTGCGTTCGCGCCGGAGCCGGCGAAAGCGACATGGGTCGGATGGCCCTTCACGCGCAGGCGGAACCAGATCACGCCGACCTGCGAGCGCACCATCTTGCCGCCGGTCGGCTCAGGGACGAAGCAAGCATCTGCACGATAGCCGCGTTGAAGCGTCGAGAGCGCGCCGACGCCGGTGCTCTCCTCCTCGATCACCGACTGGAAGTGGATCCGCGCCGTCGGCTTGAGGCCCGCAGCCTTGATCGCATCCAAAGCATAAAGCGCGCCGATGGTGCCCGACTTCATGTCGCAGGCACCGCGACCGAACATCTTGCCGTCCTTGATGATGGGCGAAAATGGCGGGGTATCCCACAATTCCAGCGGCCCCGCCGGTACCACGTCGCAGTGGCCCTGGAGGATCAGCGATTTGCCCGCCTCGGTTTTGGGCCGGTACGTGCCGACAACAGTGCGCGCCTTCGAAAAATCATGCTCGATGGGGCCGAAGCCGCGCAAATCCTTGAGGTCGTCGACATCGATGTGCCAGTCGTCGACCTCGTAGCCGCGCGCGCGCAGGAGGTCGCCGATCATGTCCTGGCATGGCCCCTCCGCCCCACGGGTCGAGGGGATCGCGACGAAATCGCGTGTGGTCGCGAGCTGGGCTTCGAAGCCGGCATCGACGGCGTCAAGAATCCTCTGCTGCGTTTCGGCATTCATCAGGCAACTCCAATCGGGCATTGAGATCATCGAAGGAGCGCAAGCTAGCCGATTTCAGCCGTTCGGGTACTCTGCAAAATAGGCATCCCGCAATGCATCTTCGAGCAGCCGACCCTCCGAATAGCCATTCAGTGTCGCCGGCCGGCGCACGCCGTCGAGCAGCCGCGCGCAAGGCTCCGGCGCGCCCAGCACGGTGCGCACGGGGATGCGCTCGGCATAGATCGGCAATGCATAGTCCTCGTCGTCGTCGGCGACACCCTTGGCCCGGACTTTCGCGGAGGCTTCCTCGATCTCCATCGCGATAAAGGAGGTCGCCTTGATCTCCTGCGCATTGCTCGCCCGCAGGCTCGCGGTCCGATCCGGGAAGAAGCGGTCGACCATGGCAATCACCGCGCGCTCTTTCTCCTCGGGATCGGTCACGAGATAGGCGGTGCCAAACGCCATCACGGCGCGGTAGTCGGCGGAGTGATTGAACCCGCAGCGCGCCAGCACCAGACTGTCCAGATGGGCGACGGTCAGGCACACACGCTCGCCCCTTGTCTGGTTGCGCAGCATGCGGCTGGCGCTCGAGCCGTGCCAGTACAGCTTCGTCCCTTCGCGCCAGAAGAAGGTCGGCGTGCAATAGGGTTGGCCGTCGATCGCGTAGGAGACGTGGCAGAGCATCGAGGAATCCAGGATGCGATGAACGGTGTCGTGATCGTAAAAGCCGCGGTCGTGACGGCGCTTCACCTGGTTGCGCGCGGACGTCGGATAGGAATTTGGGTTCTCGGTCTGGCTCACGGCCGCTCCTGTCGGATTGGAACAATTCCAAGGCAGTTGTAGCCGCAGATTTGGTCTGCGATAGTGCCAATTCCATGCGAAAAATTCCGACCAATTTAGTCCCCTCCCCGGCCAAGGCCGAGCTGCCGCTCGATCTCGCAGGCCCGCACGTCACGGCTGGCGCCTCGTCGGCGCACCGGCTGTACCAAGCGCTGTGCGAGATGATCGTTGCCGGCCTCGTCAAGCCGGGCGAGCCGCTGCCGCCGTCGCGCACGCTGGCTAAACAGACCGGCTTTCGGCGCAATGCCGTCGTCACCGCCTATGAGCGGCTGATCGCCGACGGCTTTGCCGACGCCACCGTCGGCTCCGGCACCTTCGTCGCCGCGCGCATCCCCGCACGCGCGGCCGAGCCGAAGCGGCCGAAGATCATCGTCGAAACGCCGGGGCAAGGCGCGTTTTCGCTCGGCTGCACCCATATCGACGCGCGCGCCGTGCAGCGCTTCCGGGCCTTTGTCGGCCGCCGCATGCGCGCCTTCGGCGCGGAGCATCTGCACTATGGCGACCCCCGCGGCAGCCGCGAGCTGCGTGCGGCGATCGCCGATCATCTGTTGTCGGCGCGGGGCCTGCGCTGCGATCCCGATCAGATCATGCTGACGTCAGGCACGCTGCACGCGCTACGCATCGTGCTGAGCGCGATCCTGAAGCCCAACGACCAGGTCTGGTGCGAGGATCCAGGGTACCCCGCCGCGCGCAAAACCATCGCGCATTGCGGCTATCGTGCCGTGTCCGTTCCCGTCGACGCGCAAGGCATGCGTGTCGCCAGAGGCCGCGCAGCGGCGCCGT
This sequence comes from Bradyrhizobium sp. Ken51, assembly GCF_055807435.1. NCBI lineage: Bacteria > Pseudomonadati > Pseudomonadota > Alphaproteobacteria > Hyphomicrobiales > Nitrobacteraceae > Bradyrhizobium > Bradyrhizobium sp. Ken51. The sequence goes on from NZ_JBVVPB010000002.1 coordinate 293,440, forward strand.
CCGCGCGCGCAGCCTATGTGACGCCGTCGCACCAGTTTCCGCTGGGTGTGCAGATGTCGATGCCGCGGCGGCTCGAGCTGCTGGACTGGGCCAGGCAGGCCGACGCCTTCGTGCTGGAAGACGATTACGACAGCGAATTCCGTTACGACGGCGCGCCGCTGATGTCGCTGGCCGGCATCGATCACCTCCAGCGCGTGATCTACATGGGCACGTTCGCCAAGACGTTGTTTCCGGGCTTGCGCATCGGCTATTGCGCCCTGCCCGAGCGCTTGATTGCGGATGTCACCGCGGCGCGGGCCGCGCTCGACCGCTTTCCCGGCACGCTGATGGAGGGTGCGGTGGCCGACATGCTCAATTCCGGCGCGTTCGCGGCGAACCTGAAGCGCGTGCGCAAGCTCTACCGCGAGGCGCGCGACGCGCTGGCCGGGACGCTCGAAGCCGCATCCCACGGCGTGCTGTCGGTGCCGGTCCCATCGCAGGGCCTGCATCTTGTCGCCCGGTTCGATTCCTCGGTCGATCTGGCTGTGGCGGCAGACGCCAAGCAGGCCGCCGGCGCCGAAGGCTGGCTATTGGCCGACACCTATTCACGCGCGCGTCCTCTGCCCGGTTTCGTGCTGGGATTTTCCGGCCACGCGATTCCGAAGCTCGTGGCATCCGCCGAGCGGCTCGCGCGGGAATCGAGAGCGGCCTTGCGTGCGAGGAGCAAGCCGGCCCGGTGGGCATGACGAACGTTCACTATGAGAATCGGCTGCCGCTCCCTACATTGCGGCATCGATGCCGGGAGCGAGCTCACACCATGCTGCTACGCCGTGCGACTTGCCTCTCGCTCCTGATCTTCATCGCACTCGCCGCGACGGCGCGCGCAGGCACGGTCGGACGCGAGCAGGACATCGTCGATCTCAAGCTCGGCCAGCGCGTGCAAGTGGACGACGGAACCTGCCCCGCCGGACAGGTCAAGGAAGTCCGCGGCGCCAAGATGACCGACAAGGGCGTCGCACGGACGAGCACCTGCGTGTCGCGGTTTGGTCCGAAATCAAAGCGATGAGCGCTACTTCGCCGGATCGAACATGCATTGCAGGGTCGGCTTGGCTATCTTGGTGAAGGTCGGGCCGATTTCGGTCTGCTTTGCGGCCGGCACCCAGTCGGTCTCGATCGTCGGCACCCCGGTCTCGCTGATGCCCCGCAGCAGGGCCTCGCGGAGATCGCGATCCTCGACGACGGCGGCAGCATGATCGTGCAGGCAGCCGCAGACCTCTTCCGGATGCTCCCATCGTCCGAGCATGCGCGGCGCGCATTGCCTCACGAACTCAGTACGTGGATCGGGTAATCTGGAGGGAGAGCGCACCTGCGCCTGAGCGGCACTGATCGTCAGAAGGGATATGAACGCCGCAGCGCAGAAACGAACAAGCATGACGGCCTTTATCGGCTGATTTTTCTTGTTGACGATCAGAAGCGCGCGGCAACCACGATCGGCTGCGGCGCCGGGGTCGTGATCGGCGAGCCGCTGTACTGGAAAGTACCGATGCCCGGGACATTGCCATCCGGCGAGCCTGCGAACGAGGAGCCGGCGAGCACGAAAGCGAAAGCAAGGATGAGGCTGAGCGTGCGCATGGAGTTCTCTCTGAATTCGGTGGCCGGCGTGCGCCGTCGTCGTTGTGAGGTTGATAACCATGGGCGGTTTCGCGCGTGATGCGCCAAAGCCGGAAAATGGTTTCATCTCCGTGAGAATTGTTTCGTCCCGCTCGCGGCGACGACATATTCGACGGAAAATCTCAATCTTTTCAGATGGGTCATGCGGCCACCCAATATGGCCTGGCAGGTTCCGGGCGAGTTCGGATGCGCGCCGGAACGCCGGCGCCGTCATCATCCCGCCTCACACCCTTCACATGCGTTTTACGTTTTTCTGTTGAAGAGAAGCCGAACGACGGCTGGGTCCTGTCGAACCGGGGGCGCTTCGACTGCGACCCAAGCTACCGAGACCGAGACGCCCGGGCATCGCCGAGCGCGTTCATGTGAGGAACGGCCATCATGACGGCGCAGAATCGCGCAACGACGCGCGATGCGGACCAACGAACGGACCGCCGGGAGCAACAACCTGTTCGCAGCAGCGCCAATTCGCCTGGCGAAATGGCGCTGCAATCGAGCCGGGGCTTTGAGGCAACGCCGCAGTCATTCGTGCGGCTGACCGGCTCCCATCTTGCAAAACCGCGTGGCAGCCGGGCTGACGTCACCGGGTGAACGCAAGCGCGTCACCGTGAACGCAAGAGCGTCACTGAGTGAAGAACTCGCCGCACTTCTGGACGTTCGCGTCCGCCGGTCCCCACGGCATGACCGGGACGGTCGAGGTCGAGTTCTTCGGCGAACCCTCGATCAGCCTGTCTGAATAGACCATGTAGACCAGCACGTTGCGCTTAGCGTCACAGCCGCGCACGATCTGCATCTTCTTGAAGAACAGCGAGCGGCGCTGGCGGAACATGTCGTCGCCCTGCTCCATCTTGTTCTTGAACTTGATCGGGCCGACCTGACGGCAGGCGAGCGAAATGTCCGAGACCTCTTCGGCAAGGCCCAGCCAGCCCTTGAAGCCGCCCTTCTCCGGTACCGTGAAATGACAGGCCACGCCCTCGACTTCGGGGTCGTCGAGACCATAGGTCGCAAGCTTGTCGTTCGGGCTCATCCATTTGAACACGGTTGAGCGGCGGAAGATCAGATCCGGCTCGTCCGCGGCGAAGGCGAACGCTGCCGGCACGGTCAGCGCCAGGAGGAATAAAGCGAGGCCTTTCAAGCGGATGCTGGAAAGACTGGGGAAACGAGATGACATGAAGTTCTCCGATAACAAGTCCCAGCAATGTAGGCATGAGGCGACCGATCAGGAAGACGATCGGCAGGCCGATACGGCCGCCGTTTACCGCTCCGTGAGGCTTTTTTGCTACGCTTTGGACAAAATTAGCTGATCGCAGAACCGCCGTGCTGGTGAACGCGTATCCCCTCTGAGAGACTAACATCTGATTTGGATTGTGGATTCGATGATGAACAGCGTGAACGGGTCTGGTTTTTCTGCCAAGCCGGCGCGATTTTGGCAGGTCGCCATTTTGACGGCGGCGGGTGCGATCGGCACGGCGAGCCAGGCGGACGCAGCATTTTATTACTGGACGGATTATTCCGACGGATCGTACGGGCGCCAGGAGCGCCATCCCGAAGTCCCGCGCCAGAAGCCCCAGAAGCGCGGTGCGGCCGGCAAGAAAGACCTCGTTTCCGAAAAAGAAGCGGGCACAAAACCGCAAGGTCCCCTCGTCATCGTCGTCTCGATCGACCGGCAGAAGGTCACGGTCTACGATACCAACGGCGTGTTCGCGGAATCCCCGGTGTCGACCGGCATGAAGGGCCATTCGACGCCGATGGGTGTGTTCAGCGTCATCCAGAAGCACAAATTCCACCACTCCAACATCTATAGCGGCGCGCCGATGCCGTACATGCAGCGGATCACCTGGTCGGGCGTTGCCATGCATGCCGGCGTGCTGCCGGGGTATCCGGCCTCGCACGGCTGCATCCGCATGCCGATGGCGTTCGCCGTGAAGATGTGGAACTGGACCAGGATGGGCGCGCGCGTGATCGTTTCGCCCGGTCAGATGTCGCCGCAGAACTTCTCACATCCGCTACTTGCCTCGGTGCGGGTGCCGCCGCAACCCGCGGCCAGCCTCGAGCCGCAGACCAATGCCGGCGACAAGGCCGATAAGGTCGCGGCCAATACCGGAGCCGCCGAAGCAAAGCCGGTTGAAACGAAGACCGCCAGCGCGGACGGCGTGCTCGAGCTGCGCTCGTCGGTCGGCCACACCGTGATGTCGGACGTGACCACCGGATATGCCCCGGGCCGCGAGGAGTCCGCGACATCCGCCGACCAGACCGAGACAACGGCAAAGCCCGAGACCAAGACCGCTGAGGCGGCGGACGCGGCCAAGTCTCAGGCCGGAGACGCCGCGCAGCCCGCGAGCACTGAAGCGAAGCCTGTCGAGGCCGCGGAGACGCCGAAATCCGAAACGGCCAAGTCCGAACCCGCGAAGACGCCCGATGCGCCGGCCGTGGCGCCAGCGCAGGCGGCAACGCCCGACGTCAAGAAGGACGAAACCCGCGTTGCCGATCCGGCGCCCGTGGCAAAACCTGACGCGCCCAAGCGGGCGGGCCAGATCGCGGTCTTCATCAGCCGCAAGGATTCCAAGCTCTACGTGCGGCAGAACTTTGCGCCGCTGTTCGAGGTGCCTGTCACGATCGCCGCGAGCGATCGGCCGCTCGGCACGCATGTCTTCACCGCCGAAGTCGACAAGGCCGATTCCAATGCGCTGCATTGGTCGGTGGTGTCCTTGCCAGTGTCCGTTCGCTCTGCCGCGCGCCAAGATGACGGCCGCCTGACAGGCCGCCAGCGTGGCGCGGCCGTGATTCCCGTCGCTGCCAAGCCTGTGGTCACGCCGGACAGCCCGGCCGAAGCCCTCGACCGCGTCTCGATCCCCGCCGACACGATCGCGAAGATCAACGAAATGCTGACGTCAGGCGGCTCGATCATCGTCTCCGACCAGGGCATCAACCAGGGCGAGACCGGCGAAGGCACCGATTTCATCGTCCGCCTGTACTAACGCGCTTTATCGCGGCAGATAACGCGGTGTTGACGACGCCGCTCGCACCGGAGGGGTAACATCCGCCCGGATCATTTCGGGGGACGCCGTCATGATGAACCGCAGGACCATGCTCATCGCCGCCTTTGCAAGCACGCTGGCGCCGGCGACGCGTGCACTGGCGGATGGCGGCATGAGCCGAATCTCCGCCTACGCCTTCTCTTTCCCGGCATTGTCAGGCGACGACATCCGGCTTGCGGCCTTCACCGGCAAGCCGCTGCTGGTGGTCAACACCGCTTCGCTTTGCGGTTACACGCCGCAATATGCCGGTCTGCAAGAAATTTGGGGCGAGTTTCGCGAGCGCGGCCTCACCGTCATTGGCGTGCCCTCCAACGATTTCGGCGGACAGGAGCCCGGCGGCACCAGCGAGATCTCGGAGACCGCCCACCACCAATACGGCGTTACCTTCCCTATTGCGGCCAAGGCTGTCGTCGTCGGTGCAAAGGCGCATCCGTTTTACAAATGGGCGGCAGAGGCACGCCCGCGGGAAGTTCCGCGCTGGAACTTCCACAAATATTTGATCGGCCGGGACGGCTATATTGCCGACGTCTTTGCATCCACCGTGGAGCCGGCCGACACGCGGATCAAAACGGCAATCGCCAAGGCTCTGGCCGACACTTGACGCCACACGTCTCCCCAACCCGGTTGGGCACAATTGTGTTGGGGCGCCAAACAGCCGTTGCAATGGCGAGGGCCCACCATCTAGGCTAGGATCGTTAGGGGCAGGATGGTTTTGCCGGAGGCGAAAAGCCGCGGCGGAACAACGGGATCAATCTCGAGGACAACACCATGCGTGTGGCGGCAGGACTGATTTTGGCAAGTGCGATGTCTCTTGCGATGACGGGCGCGGCATGGTCGCAGACCCCACCTGCAAAGCCCGCTGCCGCGACGCAAGCCCCTCCGGTGGCAACGCCGGCTGCGGCTGCGCCCGCTCCGGCTCCGGCACCCGCTCCTGCAGTAGCGGCCGCCGCGCCGGCGGGTTTCGTCAATCCTCCCCCGCCCAAACAAGCTCCGCAACCCGCCCGCGCAGCCTGCAACACGCCGGGCGCGCTCGGCGTCGCCCGCACTGTCGAGATCGACACCACCGGCGGTCCCGGCTTCGGCTTCGAGCATTTCAAGGAGCTCGATTTCCTGCGCGACCACGAGGTGGTGCTGACCTTCGATGACGGCCCCTGGCCTAAAAACACGCCCGCGGTGCTGAAGGCGCTCGCCGACGAGTGCACCACCGGCATCTTCTTCTCTATCGGCAAGCACGCGACCTACGAGCCGGAGATTCTCAAACAGGTCTACGCGGCCGGCCATACCGTCGGCACCCACACCTGGTCGCACGCCAACCTCAACAACAAGAAGCTCACGGAAGCGCAGCGCAAGGAAGAGATCGAGAAGGGCCTGTCTGCCGTGAAGTGGGCGCTCGGCGGCATTTCGCCCTCGCCGTTCTTCCGCTTCCCGGCGCTCCAGCATCCGCCGGAGATGGTCACCTATCTCGGCAACCGCAACACCGCGATCTTCTCCTGCGACATCGACTCCTTCGACTTCAAGGCTTCGAAACCCGAGAAGGTGGTCGAGACCGTCATGAAGAAGCTGGATACCAAGGGCAAGGGCATCATCCTGATGCACGACTTCCAGAAGCACACTGCGGAGGCCCTCCCCGAATTGCTCAAGCGCCTGAAGGCCGGCGGTTATAAGGTGGTGGCGATGCGCGCCAAGTTCCCGGCCTCGACGCTGCCGGAATACGACCAGGAGCTGCTCAAGGACGTCAAGCTGCCGACGGTGAGCACCCGGCCGGTCAACAGCGTCGTGACGACGGTTTCCGAATAGCCGCGCCATTGTCCTTTCGGATCGAAGGCTACGTCATCGTCTCCGCGGACGGCATGCTCGCCGACGCTGACCATGTCATGCCCGACAGCCTGAAATTCGAAGGCGACAAGCTGTTCTTCGAACAGGCGCTCGATCGCGCGGCGCTGATCGTGCACGGTCGTCACTCGCACGAGCAGCAGCCGAATTCACCCAAGCGCAAGCGCCTGATCCTGACGCGCAAGATCAAGGCGCTGACCGTCGATCCCGAGATGCCGAACGCGACCTTGTGGAATCCGGATCACGCCAGCTTCGAAGACGCCTGCGCGTTCGCCGATGTCGCTTCCGGTACCATCGCAATCATCGGCGGGCCCGTCGTGTTCGACATGTTCATGGACCGCTACGACACGTTCTGGCTGTCGGAAGCCCCGCATCTGCGGCTGCCCGGCGGCGAAGGCTGTTTTGTCGAAGTACCGTCGCGTACACCTCGGGAAGTGCTGGCCTCACACGGGATGAAGCCGGGAGCGCCGTATCTGCTCGATGCGGCGCATGACGTGACCGTCACGCCGTGGCGCAGGACGTAGTGGTTTAACCTTCACACGTCCCCGTAGGCTGCCTCCGCCGGACGCGTGACGCGGCCGTAGCCCATGATCATGAACAGCGCGCCGATGATCGACAGGTTCTTGAGGGCGTCGACCAGCATCTTGCCGTTGTCGGGCGGAACCTGGTTCCAGAAGTCGTAGAACAGGAAGGTCGCGACCGCGAGATAGACGATCATCAGCATCGCGAAGAAGCGCGCGCCGAAATTCAGAGCGATCATCACCCCCGCGACGATCTCGAGCACGCCGACCGCGATCGCCAGCAGTTGCGGCGTGGTCATGGCCGTCGCCGTCTCGATCTGCTTGGTGTAAGGCGCAATCATGTCCGGCACGACAACCTTGGCGGCGATGAAATCAACCGTCGACTGCATGGCAAACAGTCTTGCCGCACCCGTGTAGATGAACAGCACGGCGAACAGGATCCGCCCGAAAGTCACGAACGCTGGCATGATCGGCCTCTTTGCTCAGGCTTTTTGAAACCGGATTTTTGGCGAAAGCACTAAGGGATTATGGAGAGTCATTCGCCGGTTTACAAACGGGGAAATGGAAAACTGCGAGCAATTCAAAGTTGGTGGCGCGCTATTCGCTTGGCGCTCCCTAGCGGAATCGAAAAAAGCAGCGACCGCACCGCGCTCGGCGTCATGGCCGGGCACGACGAGCCTGCGGAACGATCGCGGCTCCGAGAGACGCCCAACGCGCCGCCCCGCCCCTTACGTAAACAACGTCGGCTGCTGCCGCGACGCGCGCTCCTGCGCTTCCACCACAGCCACCGCGGTCATGTTGAGGATGCCTCGCGCCGTCACCGACGGGGTCAGGATGTGGGCCGGGCGCGCCGGGCCGATCAGGATCGGACCGACGGGCAGCGCGTCCGCCAGCGACTTGATCATCTGGTAGGCGACGTTGGCGGTGTCGAGGCTTGGCATGATCATGATGTTGGCCTCGCCCTCGAGATTGGAGTGCGGCAGCACCATTTTGCGCGCAGCGGCCGAGAGCGCGGTGTCGCCCTGCATCTCGCCGTCGGCCTCGAGTTCCGGATGCTTCTCCTTCAGGAGCTGGGTTGCCCGGCGCATCTTGCGCGAGGATTCCGTGTCGTAGCTGCCGAAATCCGAATGCGAGACGAAGGCGATCTTCGGCTTGATGTTGAAGCGTTGGACGTGGACCGCCGCGAGCGAGGCGATCTCGGCGAGCTCTTCGGCGCTCGGATTGGGCCGCACCTGGGTATCGGCGATGAAGAAGGCGCCCTTGCTCGTGATCAGCAGCGCCAGCGCCGCATAGTCGCTGATCCCCGGCGTAAACCCGACGATCTCGCGGACATGGCGCAGATGACTCATGTAGCGGCCCTCGACGCCGCAGAGCATGGCATCCGCCTCTCCGCGCACCACTGCGAGCGCCGCGATGACGGTGTTGTTGGTGCGCACCACCGTGCGCGCCGCATCCGGCGTCACGCCGCGGCGGCCGGCGACCTCGACATAGGACTGCACGTAGGAGCGGTAGCGCGGATCGTCCTCGGGATTGACGAGGTCGAAGTCCTTGCCGGCCTTGATCGACAGGCCGAAACGCTTGATGCGCGCCTCGACCACCGAGGGACGTCCGACCAGGATGGGGGTCGCCAGCTTCTCTTCCAGCACCACCTGGGTCGCGCGCAGCACGCGCTCATCCTCGCCTTCGGCGTAGATCACGCGCACCGGCTGGGTCTTGGCCTTGGCGAACATCGGCTTCATGACGAGGCCGGAGCGGAACGCGAAGCGCTCGAGCAGCGCGGTGTACTCGTCGAAATTGGTGATGGGCCGGGTCGCAACGCCCGATTCCATCGCGGCCTTCGCCACCGCCGGCGCGATGCGCAGGATCAACCTCGGATCAAAGGGACTCGGGATCAGCGAGCCCGGGCCAAACCCTTGCGTCTCGCCGGTGTCGAAGCCTTGCGCGACCGCATCGGACGGCGCCTCGCGCGCGAGCTGCGCGATGGCCTCCACGGCCGCGTGCTTCATCTCCTCGTTGATGGCGCTGGCGCCGACGTCGAGCGCGCCGCGGAAGATGAAGGGAAAGCACAGGACATTGTTGACCTGGTTCGGAAAATCGGAGCGGCCGGTGCAGATCATGGCGTCGGGACGCACTTTGCGCGCCTCCTCCGGCATGATCTCCGGCGTCGGGTTCGCGAGCGCCATGATGAGCGGCTTGTCGCCCATCGCCTTGGCCATCTCGGGCTTGAGCACGCCCGGTGCGGACAGGCCGATGAAGATGTCCGCGCCGCCGATCACGTCGGCGAGCGTGCGCTTGTCGGTCTTCTGCGCATAGACCGCCTTCCAACGATCCATGGTGGTGTTGCGGCCTTCGTGCACGAGGCCGTCGATGTCGCAGACCCAGATGTTCTTGCGCTGCGCGCCCATCGACACCAGCAGGTTCAGTGTCGCGAGCGCTGCGGCCCCTGCCCCCGATGCCACGATCTTGACGTCCGACAGGTTCTTGCCGTTGAGGCGCAGCCCGTTGGTGATCGCGGCGGCGACGATGATCGCGGTGCCATGCTGGTCGTCATGAAAGACCGGGATCTTCATGCGCTCCTTGAGCTGCGCCTCGATCTCGAAGCATTCCGGTCCGCGGATGTCCTCGAGATTGATGCCGCCGAAGGTCGGCTCGAGCGCGGCCACCGTCTCGACCACACGCTCGATGGTGTCGGCCGCGATCTCGATGTCGAACACGTCGATGCCGGCGAATTTCTTGAAGAGGACCGCCTTGCCCTCCATCACCGGCTTCGAGGCCAGCGGGCCGATATTGCCGAGGCCGAGCACGGCGGTGCCGTTCGAAACCACGGCGACCAGATTGGAGCGGATTGTCAGCGTCGCCGCTTCCGCGGGGTTCTTGGCGATCTCCATGCAGGCGGCGGCGACGCCCGGCGAATAGGCCAGCGCGAGGTCGCGCTGGTTGGCAAGCGGCTTGCTTGCCTGGATCTCGAGCTTTCCGGGGCGCGGCAGCCGATGATAGGCCAGCGCCGCCTGGTGGAGATCATCAGAATAGGACGACATGCGGTGTCTTGCCTCGCGTTACCGGCCTCAAACTACATTGTCCTGACCGGTCCGCCTTCGGGTGGTATTTCCGGGTCATGGAAACGGGATGAAGCACGCCGGGCGCCCCGGTGGCAACATCCGATTGCGGCCCCATCAACAGGGCGCGCGGTCAAATATCTGATAGCGCTAGCTTTCCCTGGACCGCGCGTTGCTTTGCGAATATGGCAGGTTGCCTCGTGCAACGCGGGCAACTGGAGCTGGGAATGAAGCGAATCCTGATCGGCCTGATCGTCGTGACCGTGGTCGCCGCGAGCGGATGGTTCGGCTTCAGCTTCTACGCAAAACATCGCGTCACTGCCGAGATCGAGGCGGCGTTCGAGCAGATCCGGGCCAGTGGCGGCAAGGCGAGCCACGGCAAGGTGGCGTTCGATCTGACGAGCCGGACGTTGACGATCGAGGATATCGCGGTTGAGCCTGCCAACCAGCCACAGGCTCATGTCAAGATCGCCGCTATCAAGGGCGTGGGCATTCGTCAGGTCGAAGAGACACGCTTCGCGGCCGACAGCATCGATATCTCGGGCTTCGAGGTCGCGCTGGACGAAATCGGCCCCGCGAAGCTGAAAGTCTTCTACAAGGTGCCGCAGTTGACCATGCGGGATTACGTCGGTCCCATTCATGCTCAGAACGCGCCGACGTCAGGCTCCCTGATCGACATGTACCGTTTCGTGCTCGATCAGTACGCAAACGTGACGGCTTCTTCCATCATAGTGCCGACCCTCGCAGTCGCCTTCGATGCGGGCAAAAGCGCCGGAGGCAGTGGCGAGGTCGCCTATTCGGGTCTTGCGATCCAAAAGCTCGGCCAGGGCAAGATCGCCACGATCAAGGCGGAGCGCGCCAGTTTCACGATCAACGTGCCGCAGCCGGGCAAGGCGGACAAGCTGACCGGCGAGGTGTCCGACATCATCATCAATGATTTCGATTCTACCGCGATGGCCGCCGCGCTCGATCCCCAGAAGGCCAACGACGACAGCTATCATCGTGTCTACGGACAGATGTCCAGCGGCACTTATGTCGTGACGTCGACGCTCGGCATCCGGATGCAGGTCGATGGGATCGCCATCACCGACATTGCGGTGCAACCGTCGAAATTCCGGCCCGCCGAGATCCTGGCGCTGCTGCCGGCGGACAGCTCGGTCCCGCCGACGCCGGCGCAATCGCGCTTGATGATGGAAAAGCTCGCCGGGTTCTACGAAGGCCTTCGCGTCGGCAAGATCGAGATCGGCACCATGTCGATGACGACCCCGCAAGGAACGCCCCGGCTGAGGGCCATCAGATACCAAGAGGGCGAGTTCGCGCTCGAGGGCCTCGATGCGCCGACGCCGCAAGGTCAAATCAAGATGGAGCGCTTCGCACTCAAATCGCTCAGCATCGCGAATTTGATGCGTTGGGCGGCAAGCCTCACCACTCCCGGGCGGGCGCCCTCGCCGGATCAGATGCTCGGGCTGTTCGGCGTGCTCGCAGGCGCGGAGATCAAGGGCGTGACGGCGCCGTTCAAGACCACCAAGAAGCTGGTCACGATCGACACGCTGAGCCTGGACTGGGGGCAGCTGGTCGGCTCGATCCCGAGCAAGGCGCATGTGGTTGCCAAACTTGTCACGCCCACCGATCCTTCCGATCCGAATCAGCTTCCATTGCTAGCCGCCGGCGTCGACAAGCTCGCCATCGACCTCGATCTCGGCGCCGCCTGGACCGAACAGTCCAACAGCTTCGCCCTGACGCCCGCGACCCTCGACATCGGAGGGATCGCAAGAGCGCAACTGCGTATCGGCCTCGGCAACGTACCACGCGAGGTGTTTTCGGCCGATCCCGCCCAGCTCATGGGCCAGGCGGCCCAGATCGAGGCGGGCACGCTCGAATTTTCATTGCGCGACGGCGGCGTCGTCGATCTCGTCGCGGCACAGTTCGCGCGCATGCAGAATGTCAGCCGCGATACCGCACGCCAGGCGCTCGTCGAGAGCATCAAGGCTAAACGCGAGCAAGTTGCTTCCGCCAATCCGGATGCAAACGCGGCCGTGGACGCGATCGCCCGCTTCGTCGAGACACCGGGCCAGACGCTTTCCATCAAGCTGTCCCCGCGCGCCAAGGCACCGCTGATGCAATTGATGCAGCTCTTGCAAACCGACCCACAGAGCGCGCTTGCGCAGTTCAGGATCGAGGCGTCGACGGGGCTGTAGGGCGAGCCGGCCCGCGCACGCCTCACTTGCCGTCATGGCCGGGCTTCTCCCGGCCATCCACGTTCTCTCATGCAATCCTAAAAACGTGGATGCCCGGGACAAGCCCGGGCATGACGAATCCGTGGCCCTCTCCCGCGTGAGAGGAGAGGCGTTGCATTCACTTCTGCGGCAGATTCACCTTCACATGCAGCTCGCGGAGCTGCTTGGGGCTGGGCTCCGACGGTGCGCCCATCAAGAGGTCCATAGCCTGCTGGTTCATCGGGAACAGCGAGATCTCGCGCAGATTGTTGGTGCCGCACAAGAGCATGACGATGCGGTCGACGCCGGCGGCCATGCCGCCATGCGGCGGGGCGCCGTACTGGAAGGCGCGGTACATGCCGCCGAAGCGATCGACGACTTCCTGCTCGCCATAGCCGGCGATCTCGAACGCCTTCACCATCGCTTCCGGCACGTGGTTGCGGATTCCGCCGGAGGCGATCTCGTAGCCGTTGCAGGTGATGTCGTACTGGAACGCCTTGATGGTCAGCGGGTCCTGACCCTTCAGCGCCTCGAGGCCGCCCTGCGGCATCGAGAACGGGTTGTGCGAGAAGTCGACCTTCTTGTCTTCCTCGTTGTACTCGTACATCGGGAAGTCGACGATCCAGGCGAGCTCGAACCGCTCCTTGTCGGTGAGGTTCAACTCCTCGCCTACCTTGTTGCGGGCCAATCCTGAAAACTTCCAGAACTTGTCGGGATCGCCGGCGACGAAGAACGCGGCATCGCCTTCCTTCACGCCGATCTGCGCGCGGATCGCGGCGGTGCGCTCAGCACCGATGTTGTTGGCGAGCGGACCGGCCCCCTCGCCGCCCTCGCGCCACATGATGTAGCCGAGGCCCGGCTGTCCCTCGCCCTGCGCCCAAGAATTCATGCGGTCGCAGAAGGCGCGAGAACCGCCGCCCGGCGCCGGGATCGCCCACACCTGGTTCTTGGGGTCCTCCAACATCCGCGCGAACACCTTGAAGCCGGAGCCGCGGAAGTGTTCGGAGACGTCCTGCATCTCGATCGGGTTGCGCAAGTCCGGCTTGTCGGAGCCGTATTTGCGCAGCGCCTCGGCGAACGGAATGCGGCGCCAGCCCTTGGTCACCGGCTTGCCCTTGGCGAACTCCTCGAACACGCCGGTGATGACAGGCTCCATCGCGGCGAAGACGTCGTCCTGCGTGACAAAGCTCATCTCGACGTCGAGCTGGTAGAACTCGCCCGGCAGACGATCCGCGCGCGGATCCTCGTCGCGGAAGCAGGGCGCGATCTGGAAGTAGCGATCGAAGCCCGACATCATCAGGAGCTGCTTGTACTGCTGCGGCGCCTGCGGCAGTGCATAGAACTTCCCGGGATGAATGCGCGATGGCACCAGGAAGTCGCGCGCGCCCTCCGGCGAGGACGCGGTCAGGATCGGGGTATTGAACTCGAAGAAGCCCTGCCCCTCCATGCGCCTGCGCATCGACTTGATGATTTCGACCCGCGTCATGATGTTCTGGTGCAGCTTCTCGCGACGCAGGTCGAGGAAGCGGTACTTCAGGCGGATGTCTTCAGGGTATTCCTGGTCCCCGAACACCGGCAGCGGCAGGTCGCCGGCCGGGCCCAACACCTCGATCTCGCTGACATAGATCTCGATCTTGCCGGTGGGCAAATCGTCATTGTCGGTGCCTTCGGGACGGCGGCGGACCTTGCCGTCCATCTTGACCACGAATTCCGAGCGCAGCTTCTCGGCCTGCGCAAACGCCGGCGAGTCCGGGTCGACCACGCACTGGGTCAGGCCGTAATGGTCGCGCAGGTCGATGAACAGCACGCCGCCGTGGTCGCGAACGCGATGGACCCAGCCTGACAGGCGGACCGTCTCGCCGATGTTGCTCTCGCGGAGCGCGCCGCATGTATGTGACCGGTAGCGATGCATGGTCGTCCCAAATTCAATGTCGGAGGATCGAATCGAACCGCCGAGACGGCAGGCCCAAAGTTGCGGCAGGGTTTACCCGACGAGGCCGGGTGCGGCAACCAATGGAACGGCCCGTTTTCGGCTGGAAGTGCCCATTTTTGCCCAATCTGGGCTCAAGCCTTTGCCATCAGGCGTTCCACGCCTATCTTGAGGCCATGACAGTCCATTTCCCGTTCCAGAACTCCTATTCGGCGCTGCCCGACAGCTTTTTCGCCCGGGTCGCACCGACGCCGGTGGCGGCGCCCCGGCTGATCAAGCTGAACCGGCCGCTGGCGGTCCAGCTCGGGCTCGATCCAGATGTGCTGGAGACCCCTGAGGGCGCCGAAATCCTGGCGGGCAAGACGGTTCCCGCCGGTGCCGATCCAATCGCCATGGCCTATGCCGGCCACCAGTTCGGACAGTTCGTGCCTCAGCTCGGCGACGGACGGGCGGTGCTGCTCGGCGAAGTCATCGACAAGGATGGCATCCGCCGCGACATCCAACTCAAGGGCTCGGGACCCACCCCGTTCTCCCGCCGCGGCGATGGCCGTGCCGCGCTCGGGCCGGTGCTGCGCGAATATATCGTGAGCGAAGCGATGTTCGCACTGGGCATCCCGACCACGCGCTCACTCGCTGCCGTCGTCACCGGCGAGCACGTCATCCGCGAAACCGCGCTGCCCGGCGCGGTGCTGACCCGCGTCGCCTCGAGCCACATCCGCGTCGGCACCTTCCAGTTCTTCGCGGTCCGCCGCGACACCGACGCCATTCGCCGGCTCGCTGACCATGTGATCGCCCGCCATTATCCGGAGCTATCAGGCGCCGAGCGGCCCTATCACGCGCTGCTGTCCGGCGTGGTCGCGCGCCAGGCCGATCTGGTCGCACGCTGGCTGCTGGTCGGCTTCATCCACGGCGTGATGAACACCGACAACAGCTCCATCTCCGGCGAGACCATCGATTACGGCCCGTGCGCCTTCATGGACGCCTACAACCCTTCGCAGGTGTTTTCCTCGATCGACGAGATGGGCCGCTATGCCTATGCCAACCAGCCGCGCATCGCGCTGTGGAATCTGACGCGGCTGGCCGAATGCCTGCTGCCGCTGTTCTCCGACGATCAGGAAAAGGCGGTCGCCGAGGCCCAGGACATTCTCGGCGCCTTCTCCGACACGTTCAGCAACGCCTATCAGGCGGGCCTGCGCAAGAAGGTCGGCCTGTTCACGGAGCGCGACGGCGACGATGCGCTGATCCAGGACCTGCTCGACGCCATGGCGAAGAACCAGGCCGACTTCACCCTCACCTTCCGCAAGCTTGGTGATGCCGCTGGCGATCCGGCTGCGGACGATGCACGCGCCCAGTTCATGGACCCCGGGGCGTTCGATGAGTGGGCCAGGCGCTGGCACGAGCGCACAGCCCTGGAGCCGCAGAGCGCAGCCGAACGGCAAGCCGCCATGCACGCCGTCAACCCGATGTTCATCCCGCGCAACCACCGCGTCGAGGCCGTGATCCAGGCCGCCGTCAACAACGACGACTACACGCCGTTCGAGGAATTGGTGAAGGTGCTGGCAATGCCGTTCGAGGACCAGCCGGACTACGCCGCCTACGCCGATCCCCCGCTGCCAGACCAGCGAGTGCTGCAGACGTTTTGCGGGACCTAGAGGCAAATTCGGTGCGTAGGGTGGATTAGCCGAAGGCGTAATCCACCACCTGTCTCTCAACAAGCGGAAGTAAAGCGGTGGATTACGCTTCGCTAATCCACCCTACGACTGACGCTGCCGCGATCATCAAGCCCGCTCTCCGAACTCGCCTGTCATGTTGAGATCGCCACCCCAATCCTCGGGAAACAGTCCGTCGCGGACATCGCGATGAAACGACGAGTACGGCCAGTCACCCACGTTCGAAACGTGCCCGTGCTTGACGGGATTGTAGTAGCAGTACTCAACGTGACGTGCGTAATCGGTCTCGTCGCGGATGAGATGCTCCCAGAAGCGGCGCTGCCAGATTCCGCGCTCGTTTCGTGCAGCGCGGACGGCACTTAGACGCTCGTTCATTGGTAGCGCTTTGGCGAAACGCGTCTTGATCAATCGCCAACGTACCGAAAAATTCGCATCGTCTGGTGGCAGCTTCCAGATTGCGTGGATATGATCCGGTAGAACGACGAAAGCATTGATGGAGAACGGGTGGCTTTGGCGCGTTGCGGCGACTGCATCTCGCAACAACTCGATCCGGTCAGTCAGCAGAGCTTTCCGCCTATCAAGCAGATTCACCGTGAAGAACCAGCAACCTCCCGGAACGAATGCGCGGCGGTAGTCCGACATAGAGCAGCAAATACCACAACTTGCAGTTGGCTCACAGTGGTGGATTACGCCTTCGGCTAATCCACCCTACCGAGCCGAGCTTGTGGACGCCTCGCGCCACCGGAACCGCTGTCATCAAACTGAAACACTCGCACTCTAACGGCCTGTCAGGGTCGTCTTGCCGGAGGCGCCCACCCTCCAACGATCCTGACAAGCGCCATGCCCTTCAAGTTCATCCACATCACCGACACGCATCTCGCGAACCCCGGGTTGAAGCTGTATGGCCTCGATCCGCGCGCCCGGCTTGACGCTGCGATTGCCGACATCAACAAGCATCACGTCGATGCCGCCTTCGCGGTCGTGACCGGCGACCTCACCCATTGGGGCGAGGCCGAATCCTACGCCAATTTCGCCGACGCAATGGCGGCGTTGAAAATCCCCTACATCGCCATGGTCGGCAATCACGACCGCCGCGTCACCTGCCTCGATAGTCTTAAGTCCGCCCCGCGCGATTCCAACGGTTTCGTGCAGGGCACGCGCACCACCGAGCACGGCCTGTTCGTGTTTCTGGACACGCTGGACGAGACCAGCCACGCCGGTGAGATGTGCGCCAAGCGCCTGGGGTGGCTCGCAAGCACGCTGGCAGCCGCGCCGGCGGACATGCCCTTCGTCGTCTTCATGCATCATCCGCCGTTCCCGGTCGGCGTCCACGCGATGGACGAAATCTCGCTGGCACAGAGCGCCGAGTTCGCCGAGGTGATCGCGCCCTATCGTTCGCGCATCCGCCACCTCTTCTTCGGCCACGTGCACCGGCCGACCTTCGGCAGCTACGGCAAGATCCCATTCTCGACGCTTCGCGGCACCAACCACCAGGTCTGGTTCGAGCTCGACGCTGCTGCGGCCGAGCATCTCGCCAGCCATGAGCCGCCGGCCTACGGCGTGGTGCTGATCGACGGCGAGAACCTGGTCGTGCACAGCCACGACTTCCTCGACACCAGTCTGCGCTTTCCCTTCGAGCCACCGGCGGGAGTGGACGGCCGCGACTATGCGCTCAATTTCCCGGCGCGATGAGATGAGCTTCGCAGAACCCGCGGCTCTCCCGGTCGCGGCCTCGGCGCCACCGCGCCTGCATATCCTGAATCGGTTCTCTCACCGCTTCAAAACCTCGCTGCCGGCCTATCTGCTACTGCTGCCATCGCTCGTTTTCCTAGCGCTGTTCACCTACGGTGCGATGGGCCGCGTCCTCGTCGACGCGCTGTATCAGCGCGCCACGCCCAGGGCGCCGGTCCGTTTCGTCGGTCTCGACAACATCGCAGCGGTGCTTGCGGATCCCGCCTTCACCGGCGCGGTCGTCAACAATCTCGTCTATGCCGTCGGCACCGCGGTCCCGAGCATCGGACTTGCGTTGCTGTTCGCGCTGGCGCTGTCGCGCACCAACGCCGTGACCAGCGTGCTGCGCGCCGCGCTGTTTCTGCCGGTGCTGATTCCGATGGTCGCGGCCTCTGCGCTGTTCCTGTTCATCTTCCTGCCCAATGTCGGACTGCTCGACTATTACATTGGCAGCCTGCTTCCGGTGCTGCCGAACTGGCTCGGCGATTCCGACATCGCGCTTTATGCGATCATGGTCATCACGATCTGGAAGAACGCCGGCTACTACATGCTGTTCTTCCTGGCCGGCCTGCAGGCGGTGCCGGAAGATGTCATGGAAGCCGCCCATCTCGACGGCGCCGGTCCGTACCAGCGGCTGCGCCACATCATCCTCCCCGAGCTCAAGCCCACCTTCCTGTTCGTCACGGTCATCGCCACGCTCAACGCGGTCACGCAGGTCGACCACGTCTTCGTCATGACCAAGGGCGGCCCGTCCAACGCGACCAATCTCGTGCTGTTCTACATCTACCAGCAGGCGGTCGAGCACTACGACATCGGCAAGGCCTCGGCAGCGACACTGCTGACGCTTGCGGCGCTGATGGGCCTCACCGCGCTCTCTTTCCGGACCATGGCAAACCGCGAGGGGTCATGAAGCTGGTCGACCGTCTGTTCAGGGACGCCCCGCTCGCCACGCGCCGCGAGATCACGCCAAAGCTCGGCTTTGCGCTGACCGTGCTGCTCGCGGTCATCTGGCTGATCCCGTTCCTGTGGATGGGCGTGGCGACGTTGCGCCCGGCATCTGACGGAATCAATCTGATGGCCGAGCTGATGCCGAGCCTGAAGCCGACACTCGACAACGTCAGGGACGCCTGGGAGATCGGCGATTTCCCGCGCTACACCCTCAACACCATCATCATCTGCACCGGCATCCTCCTGGTGCAGGTCTTCACGATCACGCTGGCGGGCTTTGCCTTTGCCCGGCTCGACTTCGCCGGCAAGACGCTGATCTTCTATCTGTTCCTGATGCAGCTGATGCTGGTGCCTGTGCTGCTGATCGTGCCCAATTTGAGCCTGGTGGCGCAGCTCGGCCTCTACGACACGCTCACCGGCGTGATGATGCCGTTCTTCGCTTCGGCCTTCGGCACCTTCCTGATGCGGCAAGCGTTCGAGGCTATACCGACCGAGCTGGAAGACGCCGCCCTGATCGACGGCGCCAGCCTTCTCCAGCGCATCCGCCACATCTACGTGCCGCTGTCGATGCCGAGCTTCTCGGCCTTCGCCATCATCTCCGTGACCAGCCATTGGAACGACTTCCTGTGGCCTCTGATGGTGATCAACTCGCCGGACAAGCGGCCGCTCACGGTCGGGCTCTCGGTATTCACCGCGACCGCGGAAGGCACGCAGGCCTGGGGCACCATCGCCGCCGGCACGCTGATGGTGATCGCACCGCTGCTGATCACCTTCCTGATCTTCCAGAAACGCTTCATCAGCTCTTTCGTCACCTCAGGCATCAAATAGGAGATTTCTCGATGCAATTTTCCCGCAGGCTCATGCTTGGCCTTGCCATCGCAGGCACTTTGGCAAGCGCCCTCACCTTCCCGGCGCTGGCCGAAGGCCCGACCGAGATAGACCTGTTCTTTCCCGTTCCCGTCGACGGCAAGCTCGCCCGCGACATGGGCACCCTGATCAAGGAGTTCAACGAGACCCATCCCGCGATCAAGGCGACCGCCGTCTACACCGGCTCTTATGACGACACGCTGATCAAGACGCGCGCCTCGATCAAGGCCGGCAAGCCGCCGGCTGCCGTGATCATGTCGGCGAACTTCCTGCTCGATATGCAGATCGAGAACGAGCTCACAAACCTCGATCCCTTGATCGCCTCCGACGGCACCACCAAGGAGCAGTTTCTGGGCCAGTTCTTTCCGGCGCTGCAGGGCAACGCGGTGATCAACCGCTCGGTCTACGGCGTGCCATTCCATAATTCGACGCCGCTGCTCTACATCAACGCCGACAAGGCGAAGGAAGCGGGCCTCGATCCGAGCAAGCCGCCGCAGACCTGGGCCGAATTGACCGACTGGGCCAAAAAGCTCACCAAGCGCGAGGGTGACAAGGTGACCCAATGGGGCATCGCGATCCCCTGCGCCTACGACTATTGCGGCTGGATGATGGAAACGCTCACCATGACCAATGGCGGGCGCTACTACAACGAGGAGTTCGGCGGCGAGGTCTATTACGACGCGCCCTCGATGCTGGGCGCGCTGACCTGGTGGAACGACCTCGTCACCAAGCACAAGGTTCACGCACCCGGCGCTACGCCCGGCCCTGCCGTCAGCACCTCTTTCATCTCCGGCAACGCCGCGATGATGATGCTCTCGACGGGCTCGCTGACCTATGTGCGCGACAATGCCAAGTTCGCCTACAAGGTCGCGTTCATCCCGCGCAACGTCCGCAACGCCGTGCCGATCGGCGGCGCCTCGCTGATCGTTCCGGCGGGCCAGGAAGCCGACAAGCAGAAGGCCGCCTGGACGCTGATCAAGTGGATGACCTCGCCCGAGAAGAGCGGCTGGTGGAGCCGCGCCACCGGCTATTTCGCCCCGAACATGGCCGCCTACAAGACGCCTGAGATGGTCGAATTCCTGAACAAGAACCCGGACGCCAAGACCGCCGTCGAGCAGCTCGACGTCGCAAAACCGTGGTTTGCGACCTACAAGACCGTGCCGGTGCGCAAGACGCTGGAGGACGAGGTCATGCTGGTCCTCAACGGAAAGAAGCAGCCGAAGGAGGCCCTCGTCGCCGCCCAGAAGGCCGCGGACGAGACGCTGAAGCCGTACAATGCGGAGACATCGCTGAAGCTGCCGTAAGGCCGGCGACATCGGCAAGACAAGCCTCGGCGCTCCGTCATGCGGGGCGCCGAATTCGTTGGACGGCCGCCCCCGTTAACCCCGCGTCCACCATCCGGCCCACCCCGGGCGCCGGTAACCACGAGAATTAACAAACCCTCAATTCGCCCCAGACAAGTTTAGCGATGTTTCTGAGGGGTTTTGCCGTGGATCTGTTGGTTTTCGAGTTCCTGGGGCTGGCGCTGGTCGCCATGTGCGTGGTCGTGGTGGCGCTGCCTTGTGCGCGCAAACCCTCCCGGCGGGTCCGCTACGAATAGGATTTTCGTCGGAAAATGCGATTCCGGCCCAAATGCAAGGCTCGAATTCGCTTCGAGCCCCTTGACATCACAGCGCTTTCGGCAGAACGGCTGATGGACTTGTCATGGGCCGTTCATGGATTTAATTACCACCACCGCTGACCTTGCGGCTGCCTGCAGCCGGCTGGCCAAGCACCCCGTCATTACCGTCGATACCGAGTTCCTGCGCGAGACCACCTATTACCCGCTGCTGTGCGTGGTGCAGATGGCCAGCGCCGAGGAAGCGATCGTCATCGACACCCTGGCCGCGGGCATCGACCTCAAGCCGTTCTTCGAGCTGATGGCCAATGAGGCCGTGCTGAAGGTGTTCCACGCCGCCCGGCAGGACATCGAGATCATCTGGCACCAGGCGGGCATCATCCCGCACCCGGTGTTCGATACCCAAGTCGCGGCCATGGTGCTCGGCTACGGCGACAGCATCGCCTACGACGCGCTGGTCGAGAAGGTCACCGGACACCGTCCGGACAAGACCCACCGCTTCACCGACTGGTCGCGCCGGCCGCTGACCAAGGAACAGATGCATTATGCGGTCTCCGACGTCACGCATCTGCGCGACGTGTTCGCCGCGCTCGATGCCGACCTCAAGAAGCGCCGCCGCAGCGAATGGGTCTCGATCGAGATGGAGGTCCTGACCTCGCCCAAGACCTACGACTTCCACCCCGAGCGCGCCTGGGAACGGCTCAAGACGCGAGTGCGCAAACCCAAGGACCTCGCGGTCCTGATGGAGGTCGCCGCCTGGCGCGAGCAGGAGGCGCAGAGCCGCGACGTGCCGCGCGGCCGCGTGCTGCGCGACGAGGCCGTCAGCGACATCGCGACCCACGCGCCGAATACGATCGAGAAGCTCGCAAACCTGCGCTCCGTGCCGAAGGGTTTTGAGAAATCCAAATGGGGCGCCGACATCGTCGCCGCCGTCGAGCGCGGTCTGGCGCGCGATCACGCCACGCTGCCGAAGCTGGAAAAGCCGCGCAACAACAACAATGGCGCCGCGATCGTCGAGCTGTTGAAGGTGCTGCTGCGCATGACCGCGGAGCGCCATGCGGTCGCCAGCAAGGTGATTGCGACCGTCGACGATCTCGAGGAGATCGCGGCCGACGACGAGGCCGACGTGCCGGCGCTACGCGGCTGGCGCCGCGAGCTGTTCGGCGAGGCCGCACTGAAACTGAAGCGCGGCGAGCTGGCGCTGGCGGTCGAGAAAGGCCGCGTGATCGGGGTCCAGCGGGCGGAATAGGCCCGATGCCTCCTTGTCGTCATGGCGAAGGCCGGGACCCATACCACGGAATCTATCGTGGCGGGCGGTGGCTGTACCGAACGACCAATCTTCGCCAAACCACTCCCTGTGGTGATGGGGTCCTGGCTTTCGCCAGGACGACACCGAGAGCGCGGCGGATCGCTCCGCCTGCACTGACGTTTCCCTTACGCCGGCGTCAGCTTCGCCACTTCGCCCTTCATGTCGTCCAGCACGCCTGATATCGCCGTAACCAGCTCGTCGATCTGGGCCTTGGTGACGATCAGCGGCGGGCAGATGGCGATGGCGTCGAGCATGTTGCGCGAGATCACGCCGCGCTCCTGCAGCATGCGGCTGGCCATGCCGCCGACGGCGCCCGGCGTTGTCGCTGCGGTCTTGCGCGCCTTGTCGAGTACCAGTTCGATCGCTGCGATCATGCCGACGCCTCGGACTTCGCCGACCAGCGGATGGCTGGTGAGTTCACGCAGCTTGCCTTGCATGTAGCCACCGAGTTCGGCGGCGTGCGCAACCAGGCCCCGCTCCTCGATGATCTTCAAATTCTCCAGCGCAATCGCCGAGCCGACCGGATGGCCGCCCGCGGTGAAACCATGGCCGAGCACGCCGATCTTGTTGCTCTCATCGGCGATCGGTTCGAACATGCGATCGTTCATCATGATGGCCGACAGCGGGAAATAGCTCGAGGTGATCTGCTTGGAGACCACGATCGCGTCGGGCTTGATGCCGTAGGTTTCGCAGCCGAACATCTTGCCGGTGCGGCCGAAGCCGCAGATGACCTCGTCGGCGACCAACAGGATGTCGTACTTGTTCAAAACCTTCTGGATCTTGTCCCAATAGGTTGCCGGCGGCACGATGACGCCGCCCGCGCCCATCACCGGCTCGCCGAAAAACGCCGCGATCGTGTCCGGGCCTTCCTTCTGGATCAGCGCATCGAGCTCTTCGGCTCGCCGCGTCGCGAAGGCTTCCTCGCTCTCGCCGGGTGCACCGTCCTTGTAGAAATGCGGCGAGCCCGTGTGCAGGATGTTCGGGAGCGGCAAGTCGAAAGAGCGGTGGTTGTTCGGCAGGCCGGTGAGGCTGGCGGACGCAATGGTGACGCCGTGATAGGCGCGCATCCGGCTGATCACCTTCTTGCGCTGTGGCTGGCCGAGCGCATTGGAGCGATAGGCAATCAACTTCAGAACGGTGTCGTTGGCCTCCGAGCCGGAATTGGTGAAGAACACCTTGCTCATCGCAACCGGCGCGAGCGCGACTAGCTTCTCGGCGAGATCGATCGAGGGCCCGTGCGATTTGGCGGAGAACGTGTGATAGAACGGCAGCGCCTGCATCTGCTTGTGCGCAGCCTCGACCAGCCGCTTCTCGTTGAAGCCGAGCCCGACGCTCCACAGGCCTGCCATCGCCTCGAAATAGCGCTTGCCCGAGGCGTCGAACACGTAAGGGCCCTCGCCGCGTTCGATCACGAGGGGACCGGCCTGCTGATGGGCGCGCGCGTTGGTATAGGGATGGAGCTGATAGGCCACATCCCGGGCCTCTTGCGAATTGGGTAGCATGGACATTTGCAGGCATCCTTGAAAGCGTCACGTCGCCGGCGCGGCCGGCGTCATCACTCGATGATCCAGCTCCTTGGCTATTGCCACCGCGCAAAACTTGCAACGTCAATCCGTGGGCGGCAAGCGCTCAGCAGCGTTGCACAAAGCCGCACATCGGGAAGCCGTCACGCCGCGCCGTCGTCATTCCCCTCATTAACGGCGGCAGCGGCCTCCCGCACCTCCACCAGTGCCATCGAGAGCAGATACACCGTCGTGGGCAGACCAAGACGGCGCGCCGCCTCGGCGGCATGCGACAGGTCGCTTGCCAGCTCCTCGAGCTGATCTCCCCGTGACAATGTCCCACTCCATCCGTCGATCGCGGCCGCCTACACCGCAACGGCGCCGCTGGTTCTGATCAGTTCGGCGCTGGACTGGATTGTAGCAAAATTCCCGATCACATTCACTACCGCATGCTTGTAGGCGGCAGCATCGCCTGTCCCCGGCTGCCGGCAGGCCACCGCGTCGGCCACTATCTGGTAGCGATGGCTGCGGTGAAACCCGTCGATAGCGGTGGCCAGAATGGTTTCATCCAGGGAAAAGCCCGCGAGCACGCAACGGACATTGCGGATATTGGACATGTAGTCCACAAACCGCGACGAGCTGTAGGCCGACGGCAGCGGGTGCTCGAACGTCATTTCTCCCGGCCGCGGCTTCGCCTCCGCGATCCAATCGGTCAGCCTGGATGCCGGATTGAACCAGGCCGCCTGCGCGATGCGCTTCAGATGCATCACCGGCCAGAGATTGACGCGCCACAGCGTCAGCATTTCCACGCAGCGCGCGGTGGCGTCATCGCCGTCGAGGATGACGTGGCGACGTCCTGGGGTCAGGTATTCGACCTGGAGATCCGCGCAGACCAGGATCGGCGGATCGTCGGTGATGGAAACCAGCATGGTTTTGCGCGCAGCTGCACCAGTTTCAGCGGCCGGCGAGCGCGACGTCCCGCAGCGGCGACGTCACGGCCCGTCCTGCCGAGGCGTCGAGCACGCCCGGCCGGTCCCAATCGCCTTCGGGGCGGATGATCACGTATGGATCGCTGTCCAGGGTAATGGCATCCGGGCCCGGCTCGATCTCCAGCAGCATTTCCGTATAGGAGAAGTCGGAGAAGGTGATCTTGCGATTGTGGCCGAGCGGCTTGGCGCCGAAATGGGCCCAGAAATCGACCAGACGGTCCTGCGCCTGGCCGTAGATCTTGCGAAAGCCCTTGCGCTTCACATAGTCGACGCTCGCCTGTACCAGCTTGAACGAGACGCGCGAGCGCCGATATTGGTGCCGCACCGCAAGCCGTTCCACCTTGGCGAAATCGCCGAAGAACCGCACCCGCAGACAGCCCGCAGGCTCGTTGCCGACATAGCCGATGAAATGCGCGGCGACCATGTCGTTGCCGTCGAACTCCTCATCGAACGGGCAATCCTGCTCGGCGAGATAGACGGCTGAGCGGATCGAGGTGACCAGCATGAGATCGCTGAGATCGCGTGCGAGGCGAACGGTGATGGCGCGGGAATCGGGCTTCGCGAGAGGAATCCTAGTACCGTGCATCTGCAAAACTCCTTGCTTGAATGATCGCGCCGGGCATGCGCATCGGCTGCCGATGCCAGGGCCGCTCGTAGCACCACAGATCGGGTTGGAAGCTTGGAACAGGCTCGAAGCCTGTCGCCTTCATGATGTCGCGTCCGGCCACGGTTGACGGCTGCGCATAGCAATCCGAGTTGCGAAACCTTAGCTGTCTCAGATGAGCCGCGGCTTTGCCGAGACCGGCGACGCCGCGCCCCGTCGCCGCGATCGCCCAGATGTAGATGGCGGAAACGTCCTCGTTCGCGGACGCGAGATGGCGCGTCTCCGGCGCGGTGAGGCAGATCTCGTCGAGCAACAGCCCATCATGCCCGCGATCGTTGAGAAACAGGAAAGCCATTCCGCCGACGAGGTTGCCCTTCCGGCTGAAAGTCAGGATGCTGTCGGGATCGAAGGCGAAATATTTTGCAAGCTCAGCCGCCCCGATCCGAACGCCCGGCACCAGCCGGTGCGCCAACTGCGAAAGCGCGGCTATTTCGGAAAATTGGGCGCGACGGACGTCGACATCCGGACTGAGCGGCAGCGCGTCGAAATCATGCCTTGCGGCAAACGAGCCCCTTTCCATACCCATGTCACCCCTCTATCGTTCGCGGCTTTCGTGCCCCGCTATGACAAAGAGCTTAGCGGCTGGGGATCAGGCGTATGCAGCAGTTATTGCACCGGGGTGCTGCGATGATGCAGCACCGTGAAGAAGCCCTGGACATGTCCTGGGACGATTTGAAACTGTTTTTAGCTTGCGCAAAATATAAAAGTTTCCGCAACGCCGCCGAAGAGCTCGGGCTCACCTCCACCACCCTGATGCGCAGGATCGACCGGCTCGAAGAGAGCATCGATTGCAAGCTGTTCCTGCGCGACCAGAGCGGGCTCACGCTCAGCGACGAAGGCAGCGCGATGATCGCCGACGTCGCGCACATGGAGCGTCATGCCTTCAACGTGTTCCGGCGTGCCTCGCGATCGTCGAATGACATGTCAGGCACCGTACGCGTCGCGGTGACGGAAGGCCCCGGCAATTTCTGGATCCTGCCGCGACTGATCGACTTCCAAAAGACCTATCGCAAGATCACCGTCGACCTGCGCTGCGCGATGGAACAGGCCGATGTCGCGCGGCTCGAATCCGATATCGCGATCCAGCTCGAGCCACCGACCAATCCCGATCTGATCGTCGCCAAGCTCGGCCGGCTGCACATCTATCCGTTCGTCTCCAAGGAGTACGAAAACCTCTACGGCGTGCCCGCGAGCCTGGCCGAGCTGAAGAACCACCGCATCATCAAGCAGAGCGCCCCGCAGGTCGACGACGGCGCTTATGCCCGCGTACTCGGACTTAAGTCGCTCGAGGGCATCGTCGGGATCAAGACCAATTCCTCGGTCGGCGTGCTCTATGCAGTGGAGCGCGGCGCCGGCATCGGATTCCTGCCGACGGTCTCAATCGCGCTCGGCGCCCCGCTCGTTGCCGTCGATCTCGGCGTCAGCCACCATGCCGATCTCTGGCTCACCTATCACAAGGAGTTCCGCACCTCCGAGCGCCACAAGATCGTGGTCGATTGGCTGAAGAAAATCTTCGATCCCAAGACCCACCCCTGTTTCCGCGACGAGTTCATCCACCCGAACGCGCTTGCGCCGATGATGACGGCCGCGCGCGAGGGCTTTGGATTGACGGGATATGTCGCGGCAATGCCGACGTAAAGCTTGAGCGTGATCTTTTCGGAAAACCGCTTCGCGGTTTTCCGATCCTGCTCTGGGCGGACGTGGGCAGGCTTCGCCTCACCAACGATATTCAAAGCCGACCGTGCCCTGATGCGACGTCAGTTCGTTGCGGAACTTGCCGTCGTAATTGACGTAGAGCCGCGCCGTGTTGGTCAGGCTGAGCGAGGCCGAGGCGCCGGCATCCATGCCGTAGCGGCTCTCGCCGATGCCGGGCACGACGATGCTCTGGGTCCCGAGGCTGACCTGCACCGATCCCAGGTCCTGATGGAAATTGTCGACGAACTTGCCATAGGCGGACAGGTCCAGGATCTTCTGGTCGAAGATGAAGTAGCGCCCGATCTCGGCTCCGATCATGACACGCGCGCGCGAGAGCGCCGTCGAGCCGACATTGAGTGGATCGAGGCCGCCAACCTCCTGGAATGCGACGCTGGTGGCGCGGACATATTCCAGTGCGCCCTTGGGCACGATGCGCATCTGGTCCTTGGTCCAGTAATAGCTGATCTCGGTCAGCGCGCCGTCAACTGCGGCGCGATAACCCGCGGTCGCCAGTCCCAGGCCGGTGTCCCGGCTGGAGCGGACCTTGCCGAAGCCGTGCACCACCGCGAACGCCCAGGTCCAGGGACCCTTGTCGACCGAGCCGCTGAAGCCGAGTTGGGTCAGGTCCAGCGTCGCGGACTGAAGTGCGAGCGGCACGTCGACGTCGGTGTGGCTCTGGTCGACGGAGAAGCCGAGATTGACACCCGGCGCGAGCCGCGCGCCGAAGCCTGCGACACCGCCAAACGTCTTGCGCTTGTCGCCGACAAAGTCTCCTTGCGCATCCGTCCGAACCGTGATGCCGTAACCCTCGAACCAGGTGCGGTAGCGCGGGTCTTCCGTGCTCGCCGACGCGCCGCCGCCGCCGGGATTGGTCCGAAACGCCCGGTTCACGCCGCCAGATGCTCGGTCGCCGAGCCGCTCCAGGAAATTCGAGCCGAGATTGAGCGCGCTGTTGCCGGCCGACTGGTCGTAATTGGTCGCGGTCGGCATCGGAATCGGCGTCGGTGACGGCGTGGGTGTCGGGGTCGGCGTGGGCGTGGGCGTCGGACTTTGCGCAAAGCCTGACGTCGTCGACAGCACCATGATGAGCACAAACGCCACGGCAGCCGCGATCCGGCGGACGCGGTTCAGCCTGATCGCCTGCCGTGTCTCTGAGGGCTGCGACGTGCAGCACATGGCGACAAATCCCGAAGCAAAGGGCGGCGCGCAAAAATGCAACAGGAGCGGCGCACGCGTGCCGCGATTTGTGCCGAACTGTTACTGAGGGTCAACCGGCTGGCGCGTCAAGGCAAAGGCATTGCTTTCGATTGTGGTTCCGCGGCCACAGGTCGCAAATTGCGGACGGGCACTCCGGTCGGGCTCTTGAAATTCGCGCGCGGCTTGCTAACGGGCGATTTTCATGTTGCAATATCGGACACAATCGGAATTGGCCGCTCGACTGTGCGTTTCGCGACATTGAGACTCAAGACTCGAACAGACTACCGGAAGCCCGTTTGTGGCGTGGCACGCGAAAAGCGGCCGCGTCGTTTTTGTATCTAGCGGAGGAGACTGAGGATGCCGCAAAAGGGCACCGTCAAATGGTTCAACCCGACCAAGGGCTATGGGTTCATCAAGCCGAACGGCAGTGACAAGGACGTCTTCGTCCATATCTCCGCCGTCGAGCGCGCCGGACTCTCGACCCTCAATGAAAATCAGGTGGTTGAATACGACCTCGTGGAGAACCGCGGCAAAGCATCCGCGGAGAACCTCAAGGTCTCCTGATTTCTCTCGCGGTCTGCGCAAGAGATCATGACGTTGCCCCCGGCTCTGCCGGGGGTTTTTTGTTTGAGTATGACGAAGTATTCCGAGTGCGACGGCGCTTCACCGCGCCAAAGGCGCTATCAGAAAATTCTCCGACGGCCCGCTGCCCGCGGTCTTGCACACATCGCCCTCGATCCGGACCTTGCCGGCCGCGAGCAGGCTCAGTGCTGCGGGATAGATGCGGTGCTCGACTTCGAGGATGCGCTCCGACAGCGTGTCCGCCGTGTCGTGGTCGCTGACGGGAACCGCGCCTTGCATCACGATTGGGCCGGCGTCGGTCTCGGGGATCACGAAGTGCACCGTCGCGCCGGACAGCTTGACGCCGGCGCGCAACGCTTGGCCGTGTGGGTCGAGACCGGGGAACGACGGCAGCAGCGAGGGATGGATGTTGAGCATCCGCCCGTACCAGGCCCTGGTGAACTCGGCCGTGAACAGCCGCATGAAGCCGCCGAGGCAGATCAGCTCGATGCCGTGCTGATCGAGCGATGCTTGCAGCGCCTTCTCGAAGCCGGCGCGGTCCTTGCCGAATGGCTTGCTTTCGATCACGAGTGTCTTCACGCCGCTCGCTTTGGCCCTTTCCAGCCCCTGCGCATGGGCCTTGTTCGAGATGACGAGCGAAATCTCCGCCGGAAAATCCGGCGCGGTCGCGCCCTTGATCAGCGCAGCCATGTTGGAGCCGCGGCCGGAAATCAGGATGGCGACGCGGCGTTTCATCACAGCGCCGGTCACTACAGCGCCAAATCGAGATGGCCGTTATAGACGACGCGATGCTCGCCCTCGGCCGGGATCACGGTACCGAGCTGGGCCACGGTCTCACCGGCATCGGCGAAGACCTCCACGACCTCGTCGACCTTGTCCGGTTCGACGATCGCGATCATGCCGATCCCGCAATTGAAGGTCCGCAGCATTTCGAGTTCGGCGATGCCGGCCTGCGCGGCCAGCCATTTGAACACCGGCAGCACTGGCAGACGCGCCAGATCGATACCCACACCGAGATGCTTCGGCAGCACGCGCGGAATGTTGTCGGTGAAGCCGCCGCCGGTGATATGGGCAAGCCCCTTCACCGCGCCGGTCTCGCGGATCGCGCGCAGGCAGGATTTGACGTAGAGCCGCGTCGGCGTCAGCAGCGCGCCGCCGAGCGTCATGACGGGCGCAAACGGCGCCTGCGCTCCGAAGCCGAGGCCCGATTGTTCCACGATCTTGCGCACCAGCGAGAAACCGTTGGAGTGCACCCCCGACGAGGCCAGCCCGATCACGGCATCGCCGGCGGCGACGTCCTTGCGCGGCAAGAGCGTGCCCCGCTCCGCGGCACCGACGGCAAAGCCGCCGAGGTCGTAGTCGCCGTCCTTGTAGAGGCCGGGCATCTCGGCCGTCTCGCCGCCGATCAGGGCGCAACCGGATTCGCGGCAGCCTTCGGCGACACCGGCGACGATCGACGCGGTCGCCTCCGGATCGAGCTTGCCGCAGGCAAAATAGTCCAGGAAGAACAGCGGCTCGGCGCCCTGCACCACGAGGTCGTTGACACTCATGGCGACGAGGTCGATGCCGATCCCGCCATGCAGGCCGGTCTCGATCGCGATCTTGACCTTGGTGCCGACGCCATCGGTCGCGGCCACTAGGATGGGGTCCTTGAAGCCGGCGGCCTTGAGGTCAAACAGGCCGCCAAAACCGCCGATTTCGGCGTCGGCGCCAGCACGCGCGGTGGCGCGCACCATCGGTTTGATCAGGTCGACCAGGCGGTTGCCCGCGTCGATATCGACGCCTGAATCGGCGTAAGTGAGGCCGTTTTTGCGGTCGGTCATGCCCGATTTCCAGTGGGTTTGCGGCTGGTTACGTCGAATTCCGGGGACACGCAATGGCTCGCATGGCGCGCCTCCGTATACTATGTAGAGATATCAACCGGTTCAGCCTCCAAAGGGCCGAATTCGAGGTCAGGCCGGGTGCCGGGAAGCGCCGTGTGAGTATACCGAACATCATTACTTTGGGCCGCATCATGCTGGTCCCGATCATCGTCTGGGCCATCGTGTCGAGCCAAATGGAGGTGGCGTTCGCCGTCTTCCTGATCGCCGGTATCAGCGACGCGGTCGACGGCTTCCTTGCCAAGCGCTTCAACATGACCAGCGAGCTCGGCGCCCTGCTCGACCCGCTCGCCGACAAGGCGCTGCTGGTCTCGATCTACATGGCCTTGGGCATCTGGGGCGCGATTCCGCGCTGGATCGTCATCTTGGTGGTCTCGCGCGATATCATGATCGTCGCTGCCGTGATCATATCTTGGCTGTTCGACCGCCCTGTGGAGATGAAGCCCTCGAAGGTATCCAAGCTCAACACTGTGGCCCAGGTGGCATTCGCGGCGCTGGTGCTGGCCGCCCTCGCCTTCGGCTTCAAAGCCGGTCCTTATGATATCATCCTGATGGGCCTCGTCACGGTCTTCACGCTTTCCTCCGTGTCGCTCTATCTCGTCGAGTGGTTGCGGCACATGAGCACGATCGAGGCCAAATGAGTTGGGAAGCGGCCCCGCAAAAGGCCAACTCCCGCTCGATGAAGTCGCATCTCTTGAAACGAAGCCGGCCCGCCGGCACGGAGCAAAGCAAGCGTGCCAGGCCGCGTTCATCCCCGACAATTGGCGTTTTCGCTTCCGCACGCGGAGAGCCTGAGCCGGGACAATTTCCTCGAAGGCCCCGTCAATGCCGCCGGTCTTGCCCTCATCGACGCCTGGCCGGAATGGCCGAACCGGATCATGTGGCTGGCCGGCCCGGAAGGAAGCGGCAAGAGCCATCTCGCCGCGATCTGGGCCGAGGCCTCAGGCGCCCGCTCGACCACGGCGAATGGGCTGACCGCCGAAGCCGTCCCGGCTGCGCTCGCCACCGGCGCGCTGGTGGTCGAGGATACCAAGGCCGGGGAATTCGACGAGCGCGCCCTGTTCCATCTGATGAATCTGGCCCGCGAGGACGGCGCCTACGTCCTCTTCACCGGACGCGAGGTGCCCGCATCTCTCCAGATCGAGCTCCCCGACCTGCGCTCGCGGCTCCGCGCCGTCCCCGTTATCTCGCTGCTGCCGCCTGACGACCAGCTCTTCCGCGGCCTGATCGTCAAATTCTGCGCCGACCGCCAGCTCGCGGTGGACGAGAGCGTGGTCAGCTACCTCGCCACGCGCCTGGAGCGGTCCTCGGCCGCCGCCCGACGGGCCGTGGACCTGCTGGACAGCGAGGCCCTGCGCCTCGGCCGCCCCGTCACCCGGGCCTTGGCCGCCGAGCTGCTCCGGGATGTCTGACAAGGCGGCTTGACGCGGCCGGACGGCGGAACATCAATGTCATCGAAACGTCATCGCTCTAACACATGCTCCCGCGGGTTTTGCGCGTAAGTCGCAAATTGGGGCGAACTGGATGGACCGACTTCTGATGGATTCTGCGCAAGCTGTTGAAGTTAAAGAAAAAGCCCCGGAAGCCGAGGGCCCGCCTGCGATCGCATCGAACCCCGAGCGGTTCATCAATCGCGAGCTCTCCTGGCTGCACTTCAACCGCCGCGTCCTGGAGGAATCGGTCAATCCCAGCCACCCCATGCTGGAGCGGGTGCGATTCCTGTCGATTTCGGCGAATAACCTCGACGAGTTCTTCATGGTCCGCGTTGCCGGCATCAAGGCCCAGGTCCGCGAGGGCATTGCCGAGCGCAGCCCCGACGGCCTGACGCCATCCGAGCAGCTCGCGCTCATCAACCGAACCGTCTCGCAGCTTGCCTCGGACCAACAGGCAATCTGGCGCGACCTGCGCGGCACGCTCGCCGACGAGGGCATCGTGCTGGTCGAGGGCAAGGAGGTCACCAAGGCGGAACGAACCTGGGTTGAGGACTACTTCCTCAGTAACGTGTTCCCGCTGCTGACCCCGCTCGCGATCGACCCCGCCCACCCCTTCCCGTTCATTCCGAGCCTCGGCTTCACCATCGCGCTCCAGCTCACGCGCGCCGCCGACGGCAAGCAGATGAACGCGCTGATCCGCATGCCCGGCAAGATCGACCGCTTCATCCGTCTGCCGGCTGACGGCAAGGTCGTCCGGCTGATCTCGCTGGAGCAGGCCACTGCGCTGTTCATCAACCGCCTATTCCCCGGCTACAATCTGCACGGCCAGGGCGCCTTCCGTGTGATCCGCGACTCCGAACTCGAAATCGAGGAAGAGGCCGAGGATCTCGTCCGCCTGTTCGAGACCGCGCTGAAGCGCCGCCGCCGCGGCTCGGTGATCCGGCTCGAGATCGACGCCAAGATGCCGGAGCAGCTGCGCAACTTCGTGCAGCACGCGCTGTCGACCGCCGACGACGAGGTATTCCTGGTCGACGGCGTGCTCGCCATGAACGAGCTCTCGCAGCTCACCCGCCTCGACCGGCCCGATCTGGAATTCACCCCTTATGTACCGCGCCATCCCGAGCGCGTGCGCGAGCAAGGCGGCGACATCTTCGCCGCGATCCGGCAGAAGGATCTCGTCGTCCATCACCCCTACGAATCCTTCGACGTCGTGGTGCAGTTTCTCCAGCAGGCGACGCGCGACCCCGACGTCGTCGCCATCAAGCAGACGCTCTACCGCACCTCCAGCAACTCGCCGATCGTGCGCGCGCTCGTGGAAGCCGCCGAAGCCGGCAAATCGGTCACCGCGCTGATTGAGCTGAAGGCGCGCTTCGACGAAGAGGCCAACATCCGCTGGGCACGCGACCTCGAACGCGCCGGCGTGCAGGTCGTCTACGGCTTCCTCGAATTGAAGACGCACGCGAAACTCTCGATGGTGGTGCGGCGCGAGGGCGGAAGCCTCACGACCTACGTCCACACCGGCACCGGCAACTACCACCCGGTGACCGCGCGCATCTACACCGACCTCTCCTACTTCACCTCGGATCCGACCATCGGCCGCGACGCCGCGCGCGTGTTCAACTTCATCACCGGCTACGCCGCGCCGAGCGACCTGGAAAAGATGGCGGTCTCGCCGCTGACCTTGCGCAAGCGCATCATCGAGCACATCCAGGGCGAGACCGCGCATGCGCGGCACGGCCGGCCCGGTGCGGTCTGGATGAAGATGAACGCGCTGGTCGACCCCGACATCATCGACGCGCTCTACGAGGCCTCACAGGCCGGCGTGCAGGTCGAGCTCGTGGTGCGCGGTATCTGCTGCCTGCGACCCGGCATTCCCGGATTGTCTGAGAACATTCGCGTCAAGTCGATCATCGGACGCTTCCTCGAACACGGCCGAATCTACTGCTTCGGCATGGGCCAGGGCCTGCCGAGCGCGAAAGCGGCTGTGTATATCTCCTCAGCCGACATGATGCCGCGCAACCTCGACCGCCGCGTCGAGGTGCTGTGTCCGCTGCAAAATCCCACGGTGCATCAGCAGGTTCTCGAACAGATCATGGTCGCCAACCTCAAGGACAACGAGCAGAGCTGGCAATTGTTGCCGGACGGGTCCTCAACGCGTATGAAGACCGCGAAGGGCGAGGAGCCTTTCAACGTCCACAACTACTTCATGACAAATCCGAGTCTGTCTGGCCGTGGTAAGTCGCTCAAGGAATCCTCGCCGCGCCGCCTCACGCGCCGTAATGAACGTCATCAATCCTGATCCGGGATCGTCGACGTGAAGCGGCCGCGCAAGCGCGGCTCGAGCGTCGCGGTCATCGACATCGGCTCCAACTCGGTCCGTCTCGTCGTCTACGAGGGACTGACGCGGAGCCTGATTCCGATCTTCAACGAGAAGACGCTGTGCGGCCTCGGGCGCGAGGTGCAGAGCACGGGACTGCTCGCGCCTGACGCCGTCGACAAGGCGCTGACCTCGCTCAAGCGCTTCCGTGCGCTGT
The DNA here is from genome assembly GCF_055807435.1 of Bradyrhizobium sp. Ken51. Lineage (NCBI taxonomy): Bacteria > Pseudomonadati > Pseudomonadota > Alphaproteobacteria > Hyphomicrobiales > Nitrobacteraceae > Bradyrhizobium > Bradyrhizobium sp. Ken51. Next base: position 328,300 of record NZ_JBVVPB010000002.1, read on the forward strand.
GCCGGGTCATGCAGGTCGGACGGGTGTTTGCGATTGCGACCGCCGCCTGCCGCGACGCCTCGAACGGCCCCGACTTCATCGCGAAAGCCGAGCGCATCTGCGCGGTGAAGATCGAGATCCTGTCGGGCCCGCGCGAGGCGCGGCTGTCGGCGCTTGGCGTGATCTCCGGCATCCATCATCCCGACGGCATCGTCGGCGACCTCGGCGGCGGCTCGCTCGAACTGATCGACGTGCGCAAAAACACCGTGCGCAGCGGCGTGACGCTGCCACTCGGCGGCCTCGCGCTGCAGGACCTCGCGCATAAATCCCTGAAACGCGCCGACCGCATCGTGCGCGAAGCGCTCGACGGGGTGCCGCAGCTCAAGGCAGGGAGCGGCCGCAGCTTCTACGCGGTCGGCGGCACCTGGCGCGCGCTTGCGCGCATCCACATCATCCAGAGCGGCTATCCGCTCCAGGTAATGCACGGCTATTCGATTTCGGCTGCCGAGGCGCTCGATTTTTCGCGTCGTCTCCGCCGGCTTGCAGCCGCGGGCATGCTCGCCGACATCGAGATCGTCGCCGATGCCCGGCGCCCGCTCCTCACCTATGCCGCACTGGTGCTCGAGCACATCATCCGGGTGGCGAAGCCGAAAACGATCGTGTTCTCGACCTTCGGCGTGCGCGAGGGCCTGCTGCACGAGAAGCTGCCGGAGTCCGAACGCAACAAGGACGGACTGATCTGCGCGGCCGAGGAGCTGAACCAGCTGCTGTCGCGTTCGGCCAAGCATGCGCGCGAACTGATCGCCTGGACCGACCGCCTCGCGCGCGTGGTGAAGCTGCGCGAGACCCAGGAGGACCGCCGCCTCCGCCACGCCGCGTGCCTGCTGTCCGACATCGGCTGGCGCGTGCATCCCGACCATCGCGGCGAGCAGACGCTGAGCCTCGTCGTCAACGGCAATTTCGGCGCGATCACCCACACCGAGCGCGCCTTCGTCGGGTTGTCCGTGTTCTATCGCTATGCGGGCCTCAGCGAGGAAAACCAGCCGCCGGTCGCCATGCAGGAGCTGCTGACGCCGGCGCAGCTCGAACGCGCCCGCCTGCTGGGCGCGGCCTTCCGCGTCGCGCATCTAATCTCGGCGGCGCGTCCGGGCGTCTTGCCCGCGACGCATTTCCGCAGCCTGGGCCGCAAGCTGTTGCTGGTGTTCGAGCACCGCCTCGGCGACCTCGTCGCGGATCGCGTCGGCAGCCGCTTCCGCGCGCTCGCCCGGCTGATCAACCGCGCCGGCTCGATCGTCCGGCGGTAGATCGGCTAGCCTAACCTGATCCTGCCCGGACGTTTCTTGAGCCACATGATCCCGCCGCTGATGAACAGAACGAGGGGAGCGAAGCCGGCTGCGAAGACGAACAGACGCCCGACGAGTCCGAACGTCGCACCGTTGTGGATCCAGAGCTGTTCGGCCAGATAGCGATCGCCCATCGACGTGGCGCCCGAAGTGCGATCGTGCACCACCGCACCGCTCCATGGATCGAGCCAGATCGCCCCCCGCGCACGTACCGCGGGATCAGCGCCTTCGGCCCGGAACTGCACGCGCCAGGTGTTGCGCGTTTCGGTTGGCGGATCGAACATGGCAATCGTCGTATCCGGCCTGGCCGTTTGCACGATTCGCACGATCGCATCGGCTGAGAGCTGCGGCGTCCCTGCGGCCGGCAGTTCGATCCGCGGCGAAGGATCAGGTGTCGGTTGCGACACGAGCCCGATAATGGGACGCACTACGCCAGGAAAAATGATCCCGACACCAGTGATCGAGATCATCGTGAGCGCGAACAGCGCCCAAAAACCAGCCATGCCGTGGACGTCGAAAACAAATCGAAGAAGCGAAACGTCCTTGCTCACCGATACCGAGCGCCAGAACCGCCCCGGTTTCGGCCACCACAAGAACAGGCCCGAGACGGCCAAGCCGAGCAGTACGAACCCGACAATGCCGACCAGCTCCTTGCCCCACCACTCATGGAGCAGCAGCGTATAGTGGAGACGGTAAACCTGGAGGGCGAACGCATTTATGTAGTCACGCCGTCCGAGAACCTTCCCGTTCGACGGATCGACCATGGTCGTCCAGCGATTGGGGTATCGACCTGTCGCGGTTTCGTGCGCGTGTATCACGACCCAGACCGGCCAAGTCCGGTCCGGAGCCAGGATCGTGGAAATCGGCGCGGTATCCGCCGCCGCGGCGGCGCGCATCACCTCGCTCAAGGTGACCTTTTGTGCGGGACCGGCGGGGACGTAAAGCGCGGAATTAAGAACAGCGTCGATTTCCCGATAGAAGACGATGAAGCTTCCCGTGAGGCCTATCAGCACCACGACGATGCCGCCGGTCAACCCGAGCCATCGGTGAGCCCAGAGAAGCCTGCGCCTTACGCGTCCAGGCCGCTTCAACTCAGAAATCCGTGGACATCGACAACAGCAGGGTCCGCGGAGCCCCCTGTGAGAGCGCGGAGAAGCTTGCCACGCCCGACCAGTAATTTTTATCGAACACGTTCTGGACCAGCGCCCGCAACGTGACAGGCCGGTTGTTGATGCGCGTGTTGTAGCGGGCACCGAGGTCGAGCCTCGTCCACGCCGGAACGACCTGCGTGTTTGCCGCATCCAGATACTGGTATCCCGTATAGATGGTGCTTGCGACCAGCGTCAGCCCGGGCGCGAATGGGGCGTCCCATTCGGCGGACAAATTGGCTTGCACCTGAGGTACACCGATCGGCGTCTTGCCGAGATTGGAAGGCGTGCTCGTCTTCGTCAGCTCCGGGTCGATCAGCGTCACGCCGCCAAGCACGCGAAGGCCTGTCTGCACCTCTCCGAATACCGTGAACTCCAGGCCGCGATTGCGCTGTTCGGCGTCGGCCCGGAAGACTTTGTCGACACCCAACTGCCCCGACGGCTTGGTGATCTCGAACAGGCTGATCGTGGTGGCCAGCATGCCGAAATCGATCTTGACGCCGGCTTCGTGTTGCTTGCTGAAATAAGGTGCAAGAACTTCTCCGGAATTGCTCGCCGTCGTTGGTGCGACATCCCCCTTGCTGAGTCCTTCGATGTAGTTTGCGTACAGGGAGACGTGGCTCCAGGGCTTGACGACCAAGCCGACCATCGGCGTAAGCGCCGTTTGATCGTAAGAAGCGCTAACGGCACCCGTGGCGGTGTTGTAGTTGTTCGACTTCACGCCCTGTTGCCGGACGCCGACGGTCAGCTGAATGCGCTCCTGAAAGACCGACAAGGTGTCGGCCAGCGCGAGGCCGGTGAATTCGGTATCGGAAAGCTTTGGAACAGTCGCGGGAGCCGGAACGAGCTGCTCCGGACGGGCGATCGGGGCATAGATATTAGACAGCACCGGCGCGCCGGAAACAGAACCTCGCGACAATTGATCGGTGTAGTAGCTCCCCTGGAAGCTCACGGCATGATTGATCGCACCGGTCTCAAACCGGGCGCGCACGCCGGCGTCGGCGACGTTCCTGTCAATATCGAATTTGAAGCGGCCGGGTGTCGAACTGGTATTGCCGACCGAATTCAGGATCGTCGGCGTACCAAACAGACGATCGACCTGGGTCCTGCCGCCACCGCCGTCGGCGAACACCGTCACGGAATCGGTCACGTCGTATTCGGCGCGTGCTAGCAGCGAGTTGTCATGGACCTTAGCGAACTCCCAGGCCTGCGTGACATTGCGTCTCCCGACCGGAGCGGCCGGGACAGCGACGCCTGTCGCAACCAGAAACGGCCTTGCGGGCGCGTCGAACTTTTCTTCCTGGTCGATGAAGTCGAGCGAAGCCCTGAACTTCTCGCCGCGATAATCGAACGCCGCAGAGCCGACATGCGCCTGGCGGCTCTGGTTGTCGAGCGGCGTATCGCCGTTGTGATAACTGCCATTGACGCGAATTCCGAATTCGCGGTTCTCGCCGAACCGTCGGCTCACGTCGAGATGCGTGCCGAACTGGGAGTTCGTGGCGTAGTCGGTGGTAACCCGCGTGAGATCGACGTCACCTGCGCGTTTCGGAACGATGTTGATGGTGCCGCCGACGCTGCTGTTCGGAGCCATACCGTAAAGCAGCGCGGTCGGGCCTTTGATGATTTCAATGCGTTCGACGTAGTCGGTGAACACACGGTAGTTTGGTGCAACACCATAGACGCCATTGAAGGCAATTTCTCCGACATTCCCCTCGCCGATCGGAAAGCCGCGGATGAAGAAGGAGTCGAGAATGCCACCGGTCTGCCCCGTGAAACGGACCGAGGGATCGTTGCTGACGACATCGGCGACCGTGGTGGCCTGTTGATCTTCGATCTTCTTCGCCGTGTAACTGGTGATGTTGAACGGGGTGTCCATGAAGTCCCTGTTGCCCAGCAAGCCAATTTGCCCTCCGCGGGCCACCTGCCCGCCTGAATAGGCCGGCGGCAGCGTGCCGGGCTTCGGCGCTGCGGGAGTTCCTTCCGCTTGCGTCGTGACCTGCCCAACTGCGGGCGAGCTTCCGCGGGCTGCTCTTCGGCCGGGATTGGAACGTGCGCGTGCGCGCTGCTTCGGCACGTCTGCCGTAACGGTCACCGCCGGCAACGTTGTCGCCCGCTCTGTCTCCGGCACAGCGCTCTGCGCGTTGCTGCCGTGAAGGAAGCCGTCGCTGAACAAGGCGATGGAAATCACAGAGGCCGCGAAAGCTGTCGGTCTGGAGATCCTCGGTCGGGATCTGAAGGCAACAGCAAGAACAGCAACAGGGCGGCAAGTGACTCTCGGCGGCATCTCTTAACAGCTTCCGGTTTGATTAAATGAATACCGGAGCGACGTGCAGCGGGAACAGTCACCAAGTCAACGAAAACGGTTTTGTTTTCAGTACTTTAGAATAAGACAACGTCTAATTATGGAAGGATCGCCATGGCAATGCTGCGCCGTTCCAGTCCGGCGCGGCTTCCGTAGGCGACAACAGGCTTGGTGCGGACGGAGGCTGCCGCAGAGATCACTCCGCCGATGCCTTGGCGTGGCGTTCGGAGGACTCCAGAGCGGCCGCGCTCATGCTGCGGCGGCGCCAGATGGAGCCGACGACCAGCACGACGACGACCCCGAGAGCTGCGCAGAGATATTCGCCGCCTCCGCCGCCATGGGCGAATTGCGGCGGGATGCGCAGGGCGCCGAGCATGTTGTCGAGCGAGGCGCCGAACGGACCGTCGAACAGCGTGTGCAGCCTCGGCGCGATGCCGGGATCGGTCGCGATCACCTCGCCCGCGATCCAGCCGAGCAGCGCCGCGCCGGCCCACACCAGAACCGGCAGCTTCGCAAGCAGCGCCATGATCAGCGCCGCACCGGCGACGATCAAGGGCACGCTGATGGCAAGACCGAGCACCAGCAAGGGCGCGCTGCCATTGGCGGCCGCGGCCACCGCAATGACGTTGTCCAGGCTCATGACGATGTCGGCAACGACGACGATCTGCACGGCCTGCCACAGATGCGAAGCCGACTCGACGCCGTCCTCGTCCTCCTGTTCCGGCACCAGCAGCTTTGCCGCAATCACGATCAGCGCAAGACCGCCGACCAGCTTGAGGTAGGGCAGCTCCATCAGGCTCGCGACGATGCCCGTGAAGATGATCCGCAGCAGCACCGCGGCGCCGGCACCGAAGATCATGCCCCACAGCCGATGCCGCGGCTTGAGCCCGCGGCAGGCGAGCGCGATCACCAGCGCATTGTCGCCGGACAAGAGGATGTTGATCCAGATGATCTTGCCGACCGCGACCCAGAAGGTCGGTTCGGCCATCTCAACGCGGAACTGGGTGAAGAATGCCCCGATCGTAGCGGGATCGAAGATCTGCCAGAGCCAGTTCACACTACGTCCTTTCGCCGCGTCTCGTTAAATTATCGGCTGACGGATCAGCCGACGATCTCGTTGCCCGAAAAGAACTGCGCGATCTCGATCGCGGCGGTTTCCGGGGCATCCGAACCGTGCGCGGAGTTCTCGCCGATCGACTTTGCGTAGAGCTTGCGGATGGTGCCGTCAGCCGCCTTGGACGGATCGGTCGCACCCATCACGTCGCGATACTTGGAGACGGCACCCTCGCCTTCCAGCACCTGCACCACCACGGGACCCGACGTCATGAAGTCCACGAGCTCGCCAAAGAAGGGGCGCGCCTTGTGGACCGAATAGAAGGTCTCGGCCTGTTCCTTGGTCATGCGGATGCGCTTCTGCGCGACGATGCGCAGGCCCGCCTTCTCGATCACGGCGTTAACCGCACCGGTAAGGTTACGCGCGGTGGCGTCGGGCTTGATGATCGAGAAGGTGCGTTCGATGGCCATGATCATGTCCTTGAAGAGAAAACGGTGGTTCGGAGTTGCCGGGCTTATATCGGCGCCTTCGCCATACGGCAAGCGACCGCCAAAACCGACTCGCGGGCGCTTCGCCGCAGGCCAGGCGCCGAATTCCAACATGGATTACAACGATTTCACCCAGATGAACCCAATCTGAAGGCCTCGTCAGGGTTTGGTTCAGCCTCGCTCGGATAACCTCAGGTCCATCGAAACCAAAGCCTCTGCCCGAGGCGGACCATTTCGGCGGCCTTTCCATCGACGCGATAGCCCCGCGCCGGCAGTTTTGAGGAGATCACCATGTTGAGGAAACTTTCGCTCGCCGCGGTCGCCGTGGTCGCGCTCGGTGCCGCGCTGGCCCCGACCTCCGCCTCCGCGCACGGGCATGGCGGCGGCTGGCATGGCGGCGGTGGCTGGCACCACGGCCACAGTTGGGGTGGACCGCGCTTTTATGCCCGCGGCCCCGTCGTCTCCTACGGCTATGGCGGCTGCTATGTGCGCCGGCTGGTCCCGACCCCCTGGGGACCCCGCTGGCGGATGATCAACCGCTGTTACTGAGCCCGACAGCACCTTTCCAAGAGCACCAACCAAGGGTACCTGTGCCCCCCAAGGTACCTTCCGAGCGAAGCCCCGGCGTCCCCCAGCGCCGGGGCTTTGTATTCGGAGCGGGATATTGCACGGCTTCACACAATTTTTGCTAGAATGCCGCGCAATCGCCGCGAGTGGCGAAACCATTTGGGGGCCAAGGACTTGGTACCGTGTCGCTTCTATGAGAACACGGAACCCTGCGATGGTTAGCCTTTTCGCCGATGACAGCGAGCAAATCGACCGGCGCACCAGCCGCTCGATCCGCGATGCGGTGGGTGAACGGCTCCAGCAGAGCCTGCGGCCCGAGGCCAGGCTGCCGACGCACCTCGAGCAACTCCTCAATGAGCTGAAGCAGCGCGACCGCGATTCGCACTGACTTCACAAGAACCGGCTTGCGGACACGGAAAAACGGGGTTGCGTTTGACCCCGGCTGCGGTGACAAGGCCGCATGCTCTCGATCACCGACCTCTCCATCCGCCTCGCCGGACGCCTTCTGATTGACCAGAGTTCCGTGCAGATCACGCCCGGATCCCGCGTCGGCATGGTCGGTCGCAACGGCACCGGCAAATCGACCCTGTTCAAGGTGATCCGCGGCGAGCTTGCGGCTGAGCACGGCACAGTGACCCTGCCGCCCCGCTGGCGCGTCGGCAGCCTGGCGCAGGAAGCGCCGAACGGCCCCGAGAGCCTGATCTCGGTCGTGCTCAAGGCCGACCTCGAACGCGACGCGCTGCTCAGCGAGGCCGAGAGCGCGACCGACCCGCACCGGATCGCCGAGATCCAGACCCGGCTGGTCGACATCGACGCGCATTCGGCACCGAGCCGCGCCGCAGCCATCCTCTCCGGCCTCGGCTTCTCGGCCACCGACCAGCTCCGCCCTTGCGCCGAATTCTCCGGCGGCTGGCGCATGCGCGTTGCGCTCGCCGCAACGCTGTTCGCGGCTCCCGACCTGTTGCTGCTCGACGAGCCCACCAACTATCTCGACCTCGAAGGTACGCTGTGGCTCGAGGATCACCTCGCGCATTATCCGCGCACCGTGATCGTGATCAGCCATGACCGCGACCTGCTGGAAAGCTCGGTCGACCAGATCCTGCATCTGGAACGCGGCAAGCTCACGCTTTACAAAGGCACCTACTCCTCCTTCGAGGAGCAGCGCGCCATGCGCGAGATGCTCGATGCCAAAGCGGTCAAGCGCCAGGAAGCCGAACGCGCCCGCCTGCAGGCCTTCGTCGACCGCTTCAAGGCCAAGGCCTCGAAAGCCCGCCAGGCCCAATCGCGCGTCAAGATGCTGGAGCGGCTGAAGCCGATCACGGCGCTAGTCACCCAGGACGTGCGCGAGATCAGCTTTCCCGCGCCCGAGAAAATCCTGTCGCCGCCGATCATCGCCGCCGACAACGTCGTGGTCGGCTACGACCCGAACGCGCCCGTCCTTAACCGCGTCACCTTGCGCGTCGACAATGACGACCGCATCGCGCTGCTCGGCTCTAATGGCAACGGCAAGTCGACGCTGGTGAAACTGCTCGCCGGCCGCCTCGCGCCGTTCTCGGGCAAGGTGACCCGCGCCGACAAGCTCTCGATTGCCTATTTCGCCCAGCACCAGCTCGACGAATTGAACGAGGATGCCTCGACCTACGACCACGTCCGCAAGCTGATGGGTGAAGCGCCTGAGGCAAAGGTGCGCGCACGCGCCGGCGCCATCGGATTCTCCGGCAAGGCGGCCGACACCAAGGTCGGAAAATTGTCGGGCGGCGAGAAGGCGCGGCTCCTGCTGGGGCTTGCGACCTTCTTCGGCCCCAACATGATCATCCTGGACGAGCCGACCAACCATCTCGACATCGACAGCCGCGCAGCGCTTGCGGAAGCCATCAACGAGTTCCCCGGCGCCGTCATCATGGTCTCGCACGACCGCTATCTCATCGAGTCCTGCGCCGACCAACTCTGGATCGTCGCCGACCGCACCGTGACCAATTACGACGGCGACCTCGACGAATATCGCCGCCTGGTGCTGTCCGCGCGCAATGGCGAGCCCGCCCCGCGCGAGCGCAGCGCGGTGAGCGAGAAGCCGCAGCGTCCGAGATCGGACAATCGCGGCTCGCTGAAGAAACGTATCGCGGAAGCCGAAACTGAGATCGCCCGCGTCAGCGAGATCATCAGCAAGATCGACACTGCGCTCGCCCTGCCCGACATCTTCACCCGCGATCCCAAGCAGGCCGCGCAACTGTCGAAAGCACGCGCGAACGCAGCCGACGCGCTCGCGCGCGCCGAGGAGCAGTGGCTCGAGGCGAGCACGCAGTTCGACGCGGCGGCGGGTTGAAGCTCCACGACCGGGCCGACATTAAAATCGCGAAAACAACCCCATGCACAGTACTGGTATTTTGCTACCCGGTACTTAACTCTTGAATAGACAGCTCTTTACCGTGTTGGCTTAGCGCGTCCACGGAGCGATGTCGGCTCGAATTGCGCAGGAATGGCTCAGTCCGCAAACTGGCCGGCGGCCTTGATCATCGGAGCCCAACGGTCGACTTCACTCGCCAGCGTCGCGGCCAGCGCCTCCGGCGTCGCCTTCTCCTGCGGGACCGGCTCCGTGTTGATGTCGTTGAACCGGGCGATCAGCGCGGGATCCCTAAGCGCGGACTGGAGCGCCGCCGTCAGCTTCTGAACGACCGCCGGCGGTGTGCCCTTCGGCGCGTAGATGCCGTGCCACACGCCAAGTTCGAACCCCTTGAGGCCGGCCTCATCAGCCGTCGGCAAATCGGGCAAGCTCTTCAACCGCTCCTTGGTGGTGATCGCATAGGCCTTGACCTGCTTCGACATGATCGGGCCGGTCGTGTTCGTCGCCTGGTCGCAGGTGAGATCGATCTGCTTGCCGAGAAGATCGTTCATGATGGGGCCGTTGCCCTTGTAAGGCACCGCGGTGAGCTGCTTCTGGATCGCCGTCATGAACAGCATCCCGCAGAGATGCGAGGCCGCTCCGAGTCCGGCATTGGCATAGGTCAACTTGTCGCCCTGCTGTTGGGCGTAGGCGACCAATTCCTTCAGCGTGTCGGCCGGAAAATCCGCACGCGCGATGATGGTCATCGGCGCATTGGTCACAAGCCCGATCGGCGCAAAGGCGGTCTTGGTGTCATAGCTGAGGTTGCGGTACAGTGTGGCGGCGGTCGAGAGGCCGACATGATGGATCAGCAGCGTGTATCCGTCGGGCTGGGCTCGCGAGGCGCGGGTCGTCGCGATGGTGCCACCGGCGCCAGGCGCGTTCTCCACGATGACCTGTTGGCCGAGCGATTTCGCCATGCCTGCCGCCGTCAGGCGAGCAATGGTGTCCGTAGGTCCGCCGGCGGCGAACGGCACCAGCAGGGTGACGGGCCTGACTGGATAGTCCTGGGCGAGCGCCGCGCCAAACGGCAAGAGCAGAGCCGACACGAGGGCAATGAGCCGCATAGTTTCCTCCAAATTTTTGCTTGCTCCTATGTACGCATTCCGGGCTGCGCGGCCACACGAAAACGACCTCGTCGAGAGTGGAGCGCCCGCGGCATGGTGTAGCTGCCGAAAAGCCCGATCGGTTCTCAGGGCGCCTGCGAAGCTTCGTCGGCAACAGGCGGGAACTAGCGCTCCCGCATGATCTCGTGCCGGTAGCGCTGCAGCGGCGATAGCAGGTAGCTCAGGATGGTGCGCGAACCGGTCCTGATCTCGACGGTCACCGCCATTCCCGGCGACAGGTTGACGAGGCGGTCGTCCACCTGCATCTGGGTGCGATCGAGCGAGATACGGGCGCTGTAACTCAACTCCTGCCCGCTGGGCTCGCTGCTGTCGCGTTGCGTCGCGGGCGCACGCTCGCTCCCGCGCTCCTGCGGCCGGTCACGGACGATGGCATCCTGCGAGACGCTCAGGACCCGGCCTGCGAGAAGCCCGTAGCGGGTGAAATTGAAAGTGTCGATCTTGATGGCGGCGCCCTGCCCGGCCTCGACAAATCCGATATCGCGATTCGAGATCATCGCCTCGATCTCGAGCCGCGTATCGGTCGGCACGATCACCAGCAGCGACTGTGCGGGCGTGACCACGCCGCCTACGGTGTGGACCGCGAGCTGCTGCACGACGCCGTCGACGGGCGACGTCAGTTGCTGAAGCCTCGTCCTCTGCTGCGCCTTGATCAGATCGCGTGCGACGCCATTGGCTTTCTGTTCGCTCTTGGCAAGCTCATCGGAGAGACTTTTCCTGTACTCGGCCAAGGCCTGGATGCGGGTCTCCCGGATCGCGGCGACGGCCGCCTCGGCCTCCTTCAAGCGGCTGCTCTGGACGCGAAGCTCCTCCTGCTGCTCGATCTGGAGCTGGAGGGTCTCATAATAGGTCAGCTTCGAGCCGATCTCCTTCTCCATCAGCGTCTTGCGGATCTCGACACGCTGCTGGGTGACCGGCAGCAACGCATCAAGCTTGTGAATCGTCGCAGCAATCGTCTGATGTTCGGCCTCCTTCTGCGCTTCTTGACGGGCGAGCGCCGCGAGCTTGGCCCTGTTCTCGCTGACCTGATTGGCGAGGAGCTGCCGTTGCGTCGCGACCAGCATGGGATCGGCGTCCTCTGGTACGACGAGATCGGCGGATACCCCTTCGCCGCCCGCCAATGCGGCGCGGAGGCGCGCGACGTTGAGCCGCTCGGCCATGAGATCGTCGTGCAGACGATCGCGCTCTGCGGCGTTCACGGTCGGATCGAGCTCGATCAGCAGGTCGCCCGATTTGACCGATTGCCCGTCCTGCACGTGAATGGCGCGCACCACGCCGGTCTCGAACGGCTGGACCACCTTGCTTCGTCCGCTCGACACGACCTTGCCGGTTGCGGACGCCACGATGTCGATCGTGCCCCAGGTCGACCAGGCCAGCGCCGCGCAGACGAGCAGCATCAGGGCCATGGCGATGGCGCGGCCGATCGGCGACGGCGGTGTTTCCGTGATTTCCAGCGCCGCCGGCAGGAAGGCGACTTCCTCGGCGCGCCGGCCCTTTCCATTCCGGAACGGGATCACGGTCTGCTCCGGCCGAGCGGCCGGCACAGTGCTAGCCGACCTCATAAATGCCTCCCTGGAGACGATGCAGGGCGGCGTAGCGGCCGCCGGTCTTGATCAGCGCATCATGCGTGCCGTCCTCGACCAGACGGCCGCGTTCCAGGGTGAAGATGCGATCGGCGCCGCGGACGGTGGACAGACGGTGCGCGATGATCAGGACGGTGCGGCCTTTCGCGATCTCCTTCATGTTGTCATGGATGATCCGCTCGCTTTCATAGTCGAGCGCGCTGGTGGCTTCGTCGAAGATCAGGATCCGGGGATTGCCCACCAGTGCGCGGGCGATCGCGATGCGCTGGCGCTGGCCGCCCGAGAGCGTCGAGCCGCGCTCGCCGACCACCGTATCGTAGCCTTCGGGCAGCTCCAGAATGAAATCATGCGCGCCCGCCAGCTTCGCCGCGTCGATGATGCGGTCCATCGGCAGGCTTGGATCCGCCAGCGCGATGTTGTCGCGCACCGACCGGTTGAACAGCATGTTGTCCTGGAGCACGATTCCGATCTGCCGACGGAGCCCTGCCGGATCGGTCGTCATCAGATCCATTCCGTCGACGAGTACGCGGCCGCCTTGCGGAACGTAGAGCCGCTGCACCAGCTTGGCGAAGGTGCTTTTGCCCGAACCGGACGATCCGACGATGCCGACGGTTTGTCCGGCTGGAATGTCGAACGAGACATTGTGCAGGATCTCCGGCCCATCGAGGCGGTAGCGGAAAGAGACGTGCTCGAAGCGAATGTTGCCCCGGATCGACGGCAGCCCCGCGCGGGCGGCGGAGTAAGCAGGCTCCGCCGCGCTGTTGAGGATGTCGCCGAGCCGCGCGATCGACAGCCGCGCCTGATGAAAATCCTGCCAGACCTGCGCGAGCCGGAGCACCGGGGCCGACACCCGCCCCGCGAAGATGTTGAAGGCCACGAGCTCGCCGACCGTCAATGCGTCACCGATCACCAGCCTGGCTCCGACATAGAGAATGGCGGCAGTGACAACCTTACTGACGAGCTGCACCAGCTGGCTTGCCGTGTTGCCGAGGCTGGTGACACCGAAGCTCGCGGAGACATAGCCGGCGAGCTGCTCTTCCCAGCGGCGCTGCATCTGCGGCTCGACCGCCATCGCCTTCAGCGTTTCGATGCCGCTGACGCTCTCGACCAGGAAGGCCTGGTTCTCCGCGCCGCGGCGGAATTTCTCGTCCAGCCTGCGGCGAAACAGCGGCGTCGCCACGGCAGAGATCGCGATGTAGAATGGAAATGATGCCAGCACGATGAAGCTCATCTGCGCCGAATAGGCGAACATCACCGCCAGGAACACCGAGGTGAAGACCAGGTCGATGAGAAGTGTCAGTGACGAGCTGGTGATGAAATTGCGGATGTTCTCGAGCTCACGGACCCGGGCCACGGAATCTCCGACGCGCCTGGCCTGAAACCAGGCCATTGGCAGCGCCAGCAGATGGTGAAACAGACGTGCCCCGAGCTCGACGTCGATGCGGTTGGTCGTGTGCGCAAACAGGTAATTGCGCAGGATCCCGAGCACGGTGTCGAACAGGGAGACGACGACGAGGCCGACGACGAGAACGTCGAGGGTGGACAGCGAGCGGTGCACCAGCACCTTGTCGATGACGATTTGGAAGAACAGCGGCGAGACCAGCGCAAAAAGCTGGATGAAGAACGAAGCCGCCAGCACCTCGCCCAGCAGCCGCCGGTATTTGCCGATTGCGCCGATGAACCAGGTGATATCGAAGTGCCGTCCGAGATCGGACAGGCCGGCGCGCCGGACCATCAGGATCAAGCCGCCGTCCCAGATCGCGCACAGCTCGTCGCGATCCATCAGCACCGGGCGCTGCGCCTCCGGAGACTGCACCAGCACCTTGTCGGCGGAGGCCTTTGCGATGACCATGAAGCCGCCGTCCCGCAGCATTGCGATCCCGGGCAGCGGGGTGTCCGACAGACGGCTCCACTGCGTTCGATAGGTTCGCGCTTTAAGTCCGAGAGACCTGGCGCAGCGGACAATATCCGCTGCGCCGAAGCTTGCCGCGCCCAGCCGGTGCCTGAGCTGCGCGCGATCGGCCGCGACACCTTGCAGATGCAGCAGCGTCAGCAACGCATCGAGCCCCGTATCGGAGGAGACCGCGTTGGTCATCATGAGCGTTCTCCGGGCCGATGCCGCCGGCTTCAGGCGTGCTGCGGCGATGCGAGCACCTGGCTTTGCGTCGCGTGCGGATCGGGCAGCGGCATCTCGCCGTTGCCCTCACCTGCCGGGACGAAGCTGGCCGCCATGGCCTGGTTGAGCAGCATCGCGGCCGCGAACGCTCCGCCCTGGATGACAACGTTGTTGCCGGTGCCGCCGTCCAGGATGTCGAGGCCGCCGCCGCCGATCAGCACGTCATCACCGGCACCACCGGCCAGCGAGTCGTTGCCGGGGCTTCCGATCAGCACGTCGTCGCCGTTGCCGCCATTGGCGACGAGCTGGATGCCGCCGTGCAAGCCGGAAGCCGTGATAACGTCGTCGCCATCGAGGCCGTTGATGACAATCCTGTCGCCCGCGCCGGCATCGCTGATGTTGATGTCCTGGCCAAGCCCCGACACCGTGATGATGCCGTCGTGCTCGGTCACCGTGATGACGTCGTTGCCGCCGGTTGCGTTGATGGTCACGGTATCCGCGGCGCCGTCATTGGCGCCGAGATCGAGGTCGACCTGGCTCACGCCAGTGCCGGAGAGGTCGCCGACCGTAATGTTGTCGGCACCGCCGAGGGCATTGAAGTCGACATGTTCGACCCCGTTCAGGTCCATCGCAATGGCGGCGACATCTCGGGTGAACAGCACCCGGCCGCCATTGGCCGAGATGTTGATGGTCTCGCTGATATTGGCGCCGTTGAATGCCAGCGTGTCGGTGCCCTTGCCGCCTTCGACGGTGTCGCTGCCGTCGCCGGGATTCCAGACGAAAGTGTCGTCGCCCGCACCGAGATTGGCGAAATCGTTGCCGCGTCCGCCGTTCACAATGTCATTGCCGGCACTGCCGGTGATGGTGTCGTTGCCGTCGCCGCCGTTGATGTTGAGGCTGAACGACTGTCCCGCCTTGATGGAAGACGCATTGATGACGTCATTGCCTTGTCCGCCGTTGATGCCGAGCACATCACCGGCGTCCGCATGCGCAATCGACACCTGCGCAGCGAGGCCGTTGACCACGATCGATCCGCCGGCGGTCACGACCGATATGTTGTCGTCACCATTCGTGCCGTTCACGGTCACGCGGTCCGCCGCGCCATCGCCGCTCTGGCTGCCGGGGCCGGCGCTGAGGTCGATGGCAACCTGCGTGATTCCTGTCCCGGTCAGATCGTTGACGGTGATGTTGTCGGCGCCGCCTGCTGCCGCGATCTGCACGTGCTCGACGCCAGCGAGGTCCATGACGATAGCACCGACGTCACGGGTGAGTAGCGCACGGGTTCCGTTCGCCGAGATCGACATGTTCTCGGCCACATTGGCGCCGTTGAACACCAGCGTATCGGCTCCCGTGCCGCCTTCGACGGTGTCGCTGCCGTCACCGGGATTCCACGTGAAGATGTCGTCGCCTGCGCCGAGAAGCGCGACGTCATTGCCGCGGCCGCCGATGACCTTGTCGTTGCCGTCGCCGCCGATCAGGGTGTCGGCTCCCTGGCTGCCGGTGATGGTGTCGTTGCCCGCACCGCCGTCGATGGTCAGCCCGATCGCCGCGCCGAGCGTGGATGCATCGATCGCGTCGTTGCCGCCGAGCGCCTGCACGACCAGCCGGTCGTTGCCGGCCTCTGCATTTGCGATCGTCACGACCTCCGGCAGCCCCGTGACCGTTACCGTTGTGCCCGTGGCTGTGACCTCGATGTGCTGATTGCCGTTGCTGCCGTTGACGGTCACCGTATCCGCTGCGCCGTCGCCTTGCGTCCCTCCCGGAACGGCTCCGAGATCAACCAGCACCTGCTTGACGCCGGTCCCGGTGAGGTCGCCGATGGTGATGTTGTCGGCGCCGCCACGCGCATCGAATTCGATCTGCTCGACGCTGTTGAGATCCATCGTAATGTTGGCGACATCGCGGGTGAAGCGCACCCGGCCGCCATTGGCCGAGATGTTGATGGTCTCGTTGATGTTGGCGCCATTGAAAAGCAACTTGTCGCTGCCCGAGCCGCCTTCGACCGTGTCGCTGCCGTCGCCGGGATTCCAGATGAAAGTGTCGTCGCCACTCCCGAGCTGGGCGACGTCGTTGCCGCGTCCGCCATTGACGATATCGTCGCCGCTGCCGCCGATGATGAGGTCGTTGCCGTCGCCGCCGATGATCCTGTCGTTGCCGGCGCCGCCATCGAGCGTCAGCGAGATCAGGCTGCCGAGCCCGTTGCCCGCGGTGATGACATCGTCGCCGCCGCCGCCGTGCAGGACGAGATTTTCCGTCGTGCCTATGTCGAGCGAGAACGGCGCCGCGCCCGTCCCGTCGAGCCGCACGCGGGTGCCGTTCGCCGTGATCGTGAAGGTCTCGGCGCCGTTGCTGCCGTTGACCTGAGCCGTATCGTTGCCCTCACCACCCTCGAACAGGTTGGTGCCGCCGCCGGGATTCCAGATCATGACATCGTCGCCGGCCTGACCGAACAGCTGGTTGTCGCCGCTGCCGCCATCCAGGACGTCGTTACCCGCTCCGCCGAACAGCAGATCGTTGCCGCCGCCGCCCTTGATCAAATCGTCGCCGGCCTGACCAAACAGAAGGTCGGCTCCCGAGCCGCCCGTGATCCTGTCATTGCCGTCGCCGCCGAAAATGTGGACCGCGGGCATCGGTCCGTGGCACTCGTCGACGGTGATCGTGTCGTCACCGCCTTGACCGAAGATGTCGATCGCCGTGGTGTTGTCGACCGTGGGTTCGCCACCAACCGTTTTCACGTGCCCGTTATTGACAAGGATGCGGCCGGACTTGTCGCGACTTATCACGAGGCCGTTATTCGCGCTGTCGCCGAAAATGGTGAGCTGCCCCGTAACCGGGGAAAACACAGAGGTAATGGACATCCAAATGATCCTTCCGACCTAGCCCCTCCCCTCGGTGCGTAGCATTCGCGCACATGACGTTCTTGAACCGTTGCTTGAGACGCGCGTGATTATTCTGGAGATTTCCTCCAGTTTTGCTTCGGAGCAGTTTTCGACAGCGGACGCGAAGGCTCGCTGATCACGAACCGCGTGATCACGGATCACGCGTAACGCCCCCGTGATTTTCGACGCGCGCGGAAGAACGCGGCCCGAGGCAATGAAGGCGCTTTGGGCGAAGGTCGGCATCCCGCGATGTCGAAACTCGCGAATGAGATCGCCGGCGGGTGCGAGCGGAGAGATAACGGTTCACGCCTCCGCCATCGCAATCAAGGGATGCAAAGCCGCTTGACGATGGGGACGAGCATGCGCGGCTGATCGCTTCGACAGCCGCAACCACCTTCAGGGCAGAAGGCGACCCGTGTTACGCCGCCGACTTCTTCTTCGGCTTTGGCTTGGTCGCCTTCGGCATGACCGGCGCCTCCGGCGTGCCCTCGATCGAGGACAGGCGGCCGGACGTGAAGGTATAGATGCCGGCGCGCGGACCGGTCGTCCACGTCACGACCGCAACGCGTCTGCCCGCGGCATCACCGGAGAGGTTGACGCTCGAGGGCGCGCCGATGCCGCGCACCACATCGCATTCGGTGTGACCGAGCGCGACGGTGCCGCCCATGGGCGCCGGCGCGGTTGTCGACGCATTGGCATCGGCCGGTCCGGGCGGCGGCGCCATGCCGGCACAGCCCCCGTCGGCGCTGACCAGATCCTCGGCGCGAACCGGCTTGTCGGGTGTCAGCGGCGGCGACTCGATCGAGATGCTTTTGATGAACAGGCGGCTGGGCGTGTTGAACCACTGGGCATCCCTGGACAACAGATCGGTCCCCGAACAGCCCGCGACCAGCGGTGCTACGGCCACCAACGCAACTATGAGCGAGCTGGGAAGCTTTTGATGTCGCACGATAAACTAAATTCCCCGAGTGAAGGATCGGCCCTAAGCAATTGTACCAACACCACTTTGCGGCACGAAGGTGACAAAAGCCATCATCACCCGAAAAGTGCAAATTATCATTAATTGCGAGCGACCGCTAATTCCGCTTCTGCCACCGCCCCCGCTCGTCGGCCTGCCAGTAGGTGACATCAAATCCCCGCGCCTTGCAATCCGTCCAGGCGCTGCGGGCGAAAGCAAGCGCGTCCGGATCGTCGCCATCGAACAGCAGCACCATGCGCTCATAGCCCTGCGCGTCCTGCGGCAGCGCGGCGTTGTCGACGAGGAAACGAACATTGGCACCGTTCGGATTGTCCTCCTCGACCGCCAGCACGATCGGCTGATCGGCAGCGTCGCTCACCCGCCATGTCGCGTGCGGCAGGAAGGAATCGTCGCGATAGGTCCACAAATGGGCGTCGAGCGCATCGGCGCGCTCCGGCGAATTCGACTGCACCACGACGCGCCAGCCGCGCTCGAGCGATTTCTCGAGAAGCGGCGGCAACACGTTCTCCACCGTCATGTTTTGCAGATGGTAGAAAAGGACTTCAGTCATCCCGGGTCATTTGCGCTCGTAATGGTCAGCGACCAGACGGTCCAGCAAGCGAACGCCATAGCCGCTTCCCCAGCTGTGGTTGATGTCGGTCTTCGGCGCTCCCATGGCGGTACCGGCGATGTCGAGATGCGCCCAGGGCGTTCCGTCCACGAAGCGCTGGAGGAACTGCGCCGCGGTGATCGAGCCGCCATGGCGTCCGCCGGTGTTCTTCATGTCCGCGAACTGGGAATCGATCAGCTTGTCGTATTCGGGGCCAAGCGGCAGGCGCCAGACCTTCTCGCCGCTCTCGATGCCGGCCGCCAGAAGCCGCTCGGCAAGCTCGTCATTGTTGGAGAACATGCCGGCATGCTCGGTGCCGAGCGCGACCACGATGGCGCCGGTCAACGTCGCCAGGTCCACCATGAATTTCGGCTTGGTTTTCTTGGCGACGTACCAGAGCACATCGGCAAGCACCAGACGGCCTTCCGCGTCGGTGTTGATGATCTCGATGGTCTGGCCCGACATCGAGGTGACGATGTCGCCCGGGCGCTGCGCGTTGCCGTCCGGCATGTTCTCGACGAGGCCGATGGCGCCGACGACGTTGACCTTGGCCTTGCGTGCCGCGAGCGCATGCATCAGGCCGACGACGCAGGCAGCGCCCCCCATGTCGCCCTTCATGTCCTCCATGCTGCCGGCCGGCTTGATCGAAATGCCGCCGGTGTCGAAGCAGACGCCCTTGCCGACGAAGGCAACCGGCGCCTCACCCTTCTTGCCGCCGTCCCAACGCATGATCACGGTACGGCTCGGCCGCGCCGAGCCCTGGCCCACGCCGAGCAGCGCGCCCATGCCGAGCTTGTCCATCGCCTTGACGTCGAGCACCTCGATCTTGACGCCGAGTTTGCGGAGCAGGCCTGCGCGGCGTGCGAACTCCTCGGGAAAAAGCACGTTCGGCGGCTCGTTGACGAGGTCGCGCGCAATGATCACGCCGTCCACGATCGCAGCGGCCGATGCGAACGCCTTCTTCGCGGCGACGACATCGCCGACCCCAAGCGAGACGTCGGCGCGCGAGCCGCCCTCCTCGCCGTCCTTCTTCTTGGTCTTGTAGCGATCGAACTTGTAGGTGCGCAGCCGCAGGCCCGAGGCGATCGCGACCGCCTGCTCGCTCGTCATGGCGCCATTGGGCAGTTCCGCCATAATGGTCATGGCCGCCGTCCCGACCGGAAGCTTGCTCGCCGCCACGCCGCCGAATTTGAGGAGGTCGTTAGCCTTCAGGCCGGTTGCCTTCCCGGCGCCGATCACGATCAGGCGGGTGGCCTTCACGCCCTCGGGTGCAAGGATGTCGAGCGCGGCGCCGCTTTTGCCTTTGAAGGCGGCGGCGGCCGCCGCCCGCTTCACGAGTTCGGTGGCGCCGCCGAGCGCCTTTGCGGTCGCCGGGCCGAGCTTCAGAGCGTCGTCGCAGAACACGACCATGATGCCACGGACGGCGGCAGATAATGGAACGAAGCCGACCTTGATGGCATCGGACATGAGTAACTCCTCAAAAACATTGCGCTTTTTACCGATCGGCGGTCCCGGTCACGGGGGCAGAGCTGAACGGCGATTCACTGAGCGTGCCGCACTATGGGCCACCGGCCCGGCAGATGCCAAGCACCCCCCGTGGCCGAGGGGCCACAACGAGGGAAATATTAACCATATATTGAGGGTGCCACGGGGCAGCCATTTTGTTGACGGATCAAAGGGATGGTACTGAGAGAGTAAGCCGGCGGATGAGACGGTTGGCCGACCTTGGGGATCCCCTTGCGGGGATTGGTTGGACAGCCGGAATTCCGGCCGGCATTGGGGACTTGGTGGGATTCGTGCGGTAGCGCATGGGGTCAATCGATAGGTATATCTTCCGCACGACGCTCGCGTCGTTTGCGCTGGTCCTGGTCAGCCTCACGGGCGTGATCTGGATTACGCAGGCGTTGCGCGGCATCGACCTGATGACGAGCCAGGGTCAGACCATCCTGACCTTCCTCGGCATCACCAGCCTCGTTGTGCCCGCACTGGTCCTGATCATCTCGCCGATCGCGCTGATGATCGCGATCTCGCATACGCTGAACAAGCTCGCGACCGATTCCGAGATCATCGTGATGAATGCCGCCGGCTTCTCGCCGTTCCGGCTGTTCTATCCGTTCTTCTACGCCACCTGCGTCGTGGCGCTGCTGGTCGCCTTCATCGCGGCCTATCTCGCTCCCGACGGCATGCGGCGGATCAAGCAGTGGGACGCCGAGATCACCGCCGACGTGCTCACCAACATCCTGCAGCCCGGCCGCTTCGCCCAGCTCGACAAGAACCTGACGATCCGGATTCGCGAACGCCAGCCCGGCGGCATCCTCGCCGGCATCTTCATCGACGACCGCCGCGATCCGAACGAGCGGGTCTCGATTGTCGCCGAGCACGGCGAAGTCGTGAAGAACGAGACCGGATCGTTCCTGGTGCTGGAGACCGGCAATCTCCAGCGCTTCGAGGCCGGCAAGCGCGATCCGGCGCTGGTGGCGTTCGGGCGCTACGGCTTCGACATGTCGAAGTTCTCGGGCCAGGGCCGCGACGTCACCCTCGGCATCCGCGAGCGTTATCTCTGGGAGCTGCTCTCGCCGTCCGAGGACGATCCCGTCTACAAGCAGATTCCCGGTCAGTTCCGCTCGGCCCTGCATGACAGCCTGCTGGCGCCGATCTATCCGTTCGCCTTTGCCGTGCTGACCTTCGCGTTTCTGGGTGCGCCTCGCACCACGCGCCAGAGCCGCAACTTCTCGATCGGCTCCTCGATCCTCGCCGTGTTCGGCCTGCGCATGGCCGGCTTCGCCTGCTCGGTGATGGCGGTGAAATCGCCGGGCGCGGTGCTGGTTCAATATGCGATGGTTATTGGTGCCATCGGCATCGGGCTGGCGATCATCATTGGTGGCCTCGTGGTCGAACCGCCACCGCGCCTCATGGAGGCCATCAACAGGTCGAACGCGCGCATCGCGCGGCTGTTCGGACGGCCGGCCACCGCATGAGCATGCTCACCAACACACTCGGGCGGTATTTCGCCGGCCGTTTCGTGGTCGCGGCGCTCGGCGTGTTCGCCAGCATTTTCCTGCTGCTGGTGCTGGTCGATTACATCGAGATGGTGCGCAAGACCTCAGGGCTCGCATCCGCCTCCGCGGTCATGGTGGCCGAGACCTCGCTGTTCCGGGTGCCGCAGCTGCTGGAGAAGCTGACGCCGTTCTGCATGCTGATCGGCGCCATGACCTGCTATCTCGCCCTCTCCCGCCGGCTCGAACTCGTGGTCGCGCGCGCCGCCGGCGTCTCCGCATGGCAATTCATCTCGCCGGCGCTCGGAAGCGCGCTGCTGATCGGCGTGATCGCCACCGTCGCCTACAATCCGATGTCGGCCAATCTGCGCGAGCTCTCCAAGCGCATGGAAGCCGAGCTGTTCGGTTCGGCGCCCGGCGGCGGCATTCAGGACGCCTCCGGCTTCTGGCTCAATCAGGTCACCAATGACGGCCAGACCATCATCAACGCGGCGCGCAGCGAGCAGCAGGGCGTCCGGCTCACGGGGCTCACCCTGTTCCGGTTTGACACAGAGCAGCACTTCAAGGAACGGGTCGAGGCGCGCGAGGCGACGCTCGAGGCCGGCCGTTGGCTGTTCAAGAACGTCCGCCGCTTCTCGCTGGATTCGCCGCCGGTCGATCAGGCCAGCCTGGAGATTCCGACGACGCTGACGGAGGCGCAGGTCCGCAACAGCTTTTCCACACCCGAGACTGTGTCCTTTTGGCAACTACCGAGCTACATCCGCTCTTCCGAAAGCTCGGGCTTCGCGACAGCCGGATACCGACTCCAGTATCAGAAGCTTCTGGCACAGCCGTTTTTGCTTGCGGCCATGGTGATGCTCGCGGCCTCCGTGTCGTTGCGCTTCTTCCGGATGGGCGGCGTGCAGAAGATGGTTTTGAGTGGCGTGGGCGCAGGCTTTCTGCTCTACGTCCTGTCGAAAGTGACTGAAGATTTGAGCAAGGCTGAGTTGATGCATCCGATCGCTGCGGCGTGGTTGCCTGTGGTGGTGGGCGGCCTCACCGGCTTTTTGGCCTTGCTGTATCAGGAGGACGGATAGTGACGGCCGTCCACCGAGGGCCCGTGTCTCGTTTGACGCGGCGCACATTGGTGCGCGCGAACGGGTGTGGCTTGTCCATTCGCAGGTTCCTGCTTGCCGTCGCCGCCGCGGCATCGCTCGGTGGCCTGATGGACGTTGCCGCCGTGGCGCCGGCTTCCGCCCAGAGCTTCACCTACAATCCGCTGCCGCCGCGTGCGAAGCCGCCGAAGGCCGTCAACGACAACCAGATGCTGGTTCAGGCGACCGAGGTCGACTACGACTACAACAATTCGCGCGTCTCCGCGGTCGGTAACGTCCAGCTGTTCTACAACGGCACCAGCGTCGAGGCCGACAAGGTCATCTACGACCAGAAGACCAAGCGGCTCCATGCCGAAGGCAACATCCGCATGACGGATGCCGACGGCAAGATCACCTATGCCGAGATCCTGGACTTTTCCGACGACTACCGAGACGGTTTCGTCGATTCGCTGCGCGTCGACACGGCCGACCAGACCCGCATGGCGGCGAGCCGCTCCGATCGCTCCAGCGGCAACTACACGGTGTTCGAGAACGGCGTCTACACGGCCTGCGCGCCGTGCAAGGACGATCCGAAGAAGCCGCCGCTATGGCAGGTCAAGGGTGCGCGCATCATCCACGACCAGCAGGAGAAGATGCTGTATTTCGAGACGGCGCAGCTCGAATTCTTCGGCGTGCCGATCGCCTATATGCCCTATTTCTCGACGCCCGATCCGACCGTGAAGCGCAAGACCGGCTTCCTGATGCCGGGCTTCACCTCGAATACGCCGTTCGGCTATGGCGTCGAGGTTCCGTTCTACTGGGCGATCGCGCCCGACATGGACGCGACCTTCAACCCGCGCATCACGTCCAAGCAGGGCGTGCTGTTCCAGGCCGAATTCCGCCAGCGCCTGATGGACGGCGCCTATCAGATCCGCGTCTACGGCATCGACCAGCTCGATCGGAGCGCGCTCGCCGGCCAGCCCGGCGACAAGCAGTTCCGCGGCGCCGTCGACACCAAGGGTCAGTTCGCGCTGAACGACAAATGGGTCTGGGGTTGGGACGGCGTCCTGATGTCCGACTATTATTTCTTCTCGGACTATCGGTTGTCGCAATATCGCGATCCGCTGGGCTCGTTCCTGTATCTGCCGACGGATGCGCTCTCGCAGCTTTACCTGACCGGTGTCGGCAATCGCAGCTTCTTCGACGCGCGCACGATGTACTGGCTGAGTTACTCCGGCAACCAGAGCCAGGTGCCGATCGTCTACCCCGTGATCGACTACTCGAACGTGCTGAACTATCCGGTCTTCGGCGGCGAGTTCAGCTACAAGACCAATTTCGTGAACCTGTCGCGTGACACCGCGGTGTTCGATCCGATCACGACGCTCGCCAACACCAATGGCCTGTGCACGACGGTGTCGGCCGATCCGCTCGCGCGCACGCCGTCGCAGTGCCTGCTGCGCGGCTTCCCGGGCACCTACACCCGCCTGACGGCCGAAGCGCAGTGGCGCAAATCCTTCACCGATCCATTCGGTGAAATCTGGACCCCGTTCGCCATTCTCCGCGCCGACGCGATCAACTCCTCGGTCTCCAACCAGCCGGGCGTGTCGAACTATCTTCCTGCCGGGGACACCCAGGCGCTCCGCCTGATGCCGACCGTGGGCCTCGAATACCGCTACCCCTTCATCAACGTTCAGCCCTGGGGCTCGACCACCATCGAGCCGATCGCGCAGATCATCATCCGGCCAAACGAGACCTATGCCGGCAAGCTCCCCAACGAGGACGCGCAGAGCATGGTGTTCGACGCCTCGAATCTGTTCAGCGTCGACAAGTTCTCCGGCTACGACCGTGTCGAGGGCGGCGGCCGCGCCAATGTCGGCGTGCAGTCCACCACGCAGTTCGACAGGGGCGGCGCGATCAAGACGCTGTTCGGACAGTCCTACCAGCTGTTCGGCATGAACTCCTTCGCGGTCCAGGACTCCATCAATACCGGCGTGGATTCCGGCCTGCAAAGGCCGCGCTCCGACTACGTGGCGAGCGCCGCCTACTCGCCCAACAGCACCTATACGTTCAGCGTTCGCTCCCGCATGGACGAGCAGACCTGGAACATCCAGCGCTTCGAGGCGGAAGGCCGCGCCAACTTCAACCGCTGGTCCGTCAGCATGCTGTACGGCAATTACGCGGCACAGCCGGAACTCGGCTATCTGACCCGCCGCGAGGGCATCCTGACGTCGGGCTCGATCAAGGTCGCGGCCAATTGGGTGGTCACGGGCTCGGCGCGCTGGGACCTGGAGGCCAACAAGATCAACCAGTATGTGCTCGGTGCCGGCTACGTCGACGATTGTTTTGTGCTCGGCTTGAACTATGTAACCGCGTATAGCTATTCCGCAGGCGCGACGCCGCCCACCCTGAACCACGCGATCATGTTCCAGATCGGCCTGCGCACGCTGGCGAACACAGCGACGACCAGCAGTTCCGGCGGCGGCCTCCAGTGAACGGTTTGAAGGTGCCGGCCGCGTGTTCCCGATCGCAGGTTCACCACGGCTGAGATGCGAGCGACAAATATGACGATCCCGTTGCCTGTCTTCCGCCTGTTCCTCGTCCTCGCCGCCCTGCTCCTGGCCGGCACGCCGTTGCGCGCGCAGAACATCGTCGTGATGGTCAACGGCGATCCCATCACCGACTTCGACATCGAGCAGCGCTCCAAACTCGACCAGTTGACGACGCAGAAGACACCGTCCCGTCAGGAGGTCATCAACGAGCTGATCGACGACCGGGTGAAGATGAAGGAAGGCAAGAAATACGGGGTCGACCCCGGCGTCTCCGACATCAACCAGTCCTACGATGGCATGGCGCAGCGCATGCGCATCTCGTCGGACCAGCTCACCAAGACGCTCGAGGTCAAGGGCGTCCGCCCCGAAACCCTGAAGAGCCGCATGAAGGCCGAGATGGTCTGGACCAGCCTGGTGCGCGGCCGCTTCAAGGAGAAGCTGTTGGTCGGCGAGAAGGACGTCGCGCAGGCCGTGCAGGCCCAGACCGGCGACAAGCTGCAGATCGAGGGCACCGAATACAAGATGCAGCCGATCGTGCTGATCGTGCCGCGCGGATCGTCGCAGGCGTTCCTGGAGACGCGGCATAAGGAAGCCGAGCAATATCGCTCGCGAGTCGGAAGCTGCGAAGAAGCCAATTCGTTGTTCCGCTCGACGCCGAACGCCACCATCCGCGATACCGTCACCAAGACCACGGCGGAATTGCCCGAAGCGCTGCGCAAGGTCCTCGACGACACGCCGATCGGCCACCTGACCGCGCCCGAGATGACCAAGGCGGGCATCGAGATGGTGGTGCTGTGTTCGCGCAAGCCGACCATGATCGACACGCCGAAGAAGCGCGAGGTCCGCGAGAAGATGTATCAGGAGAAGTACGAGAAGACCCAGAAGGCCTATCTCGAGGACCTCCGAAAGGCGGCGATGATCGAGTATCGCAACCGCTGATGGCCCAGCAGCCTGCCAAGCCCCTTGCCCTGACTCTGGGAGAGCCTGCCGGCATCGGCCCCGACATTACCATCGCAGCCTGGCTCAAGCGCCGCGAACTGGACCTGCCCGCCTTCTATTTGCTCGGCGACGAGGCGCTGATCGCCCGCCGCGCCAAGGCGCTCGGTGCCGAGATCCGGCTTGCCTCCGTGAACGCGGGCGAGGCCGCGGCCGTCTTCACCGAGGCCCTGCCCGTGGTCGCGACCGGCGAGCCCGCGAGCGCCGAGCCCGGCAAGCCCGACGCATCGAGCGCCCCGGCCGCGCTCGCCTCGATCCGCCAGGCGGTCACGGATGTCCGCGAGGGCCGCGCCGGCGCCGTCGTCACCAATCCGATCGCCAAGAGCGTGCTCTATCGCGCCGGCTTCCGCCATCCCGGCCATACCGAATTCCTCGCCGAGCTCGCCGCGGACGACGGCCGCGCGCCGCAGCCGGTGATGATGCTGTGGTCGCCGCGGCTGGCCGTGGTGCCCGTGACCATCCACGTCTCCTTGCGCGATGCACTGGCCCAGCTCACCAGCGAGCTGATCGTCTCGACCGTGCGCATTGTCGCGAGCGAACTCAAATCGCGCTTCGGCATCGCCAATCCGCGCATCGCGATTTCCGGCCTCAATCCGCACGCGGGCGAGGACGGCTCGCTCGGCCACGAGGAGCAGACCGTGATCGCGCCGGCGATCAAGACGTTGCGCAGCGACGGCATCGAGGCGAAGGGGCCGCTCCCCGCCGACACCATGTTCCACGAAGCCGCGCGCAACAGCTATGACTGCGCCGTCTGCATGTACCACGACCAGGCGCTGATCCCGATCAAGACGGTGGCCTTCGACGACGCGGTCAACGTGACGCTCGGCCTGCCCTTCATCCGCACCTCGCCCGACCACGGCACCGCCTTCGACATCGCCGGCACCGGCAAGGCCAATCCGGCAAGCCTGATCGCCGCGTTGAGGCTTGCGAGCCGGATGGCGGCTGCGAAAACCCGATGAGCGCGATCGACGACCTCCCGCCGCTTCGCGAGGTCATTCGCCAACACGCCTTGTCGGCCCGGAAATCGCTCGGCCAGAACTTCCTCCTCGACCTCAATCTCACCGCGCGCATTGCGCGTGCGGCGGCACCGCTCGAGGACTCCACCATCATCGAGATCGGCCCCGGCCCGGGCGGGCTGACGCGCGCCTTGCTCGCGCTCGGCGCCAGACGCGTCATCGCCATCGAGCATGACGAGCGGGCGATCCCTGCCTTGCAGGATATTTCCGCGCGCTATCCCGGCCGTCTCGAGATCGTGCATGGCGACGCCATGACCTTCGATCCACGCCCGCTGCTATCGGGCGAGAGAGCAAAAATCGTCGCGAACCTGCCCTACAACATCGCGACCCACCTTCTCGTCGGCTGGCTCACCACCGAGCCCTGGCCGCCCTGGTACGACATGATGGTCCTGATGTTCCAGCGCGAGGTCGGCGAACGCATCGTGGCGCGCGAGGGCGAGGAGGCCTTCGGCCGGCTCGGCGTGCTCGCCAACTGGCGCTGCGAGACCAAGATCCTGTTCGACATTGCGCCGTCCGCCTTCGTGCCGCCGCCGAAGGTTACGTCTTCCGTCGTGCGACTGATCCCGCGCGAAAATCCTCTCGCCTGCGAACGCAAGCTGCTCGAACAGGTCGCCGCCGCCGCCTTCGGCCAGCGCCGCAAGATGCTGCGGCAAAGCCTGAAGTCGCTGGGCGCCGATCCCGCGCGGCTCGCCGCAGCTGCCGGCGTCGATGCGACGCGGCGCGCCGAGACCGTTCCGATTTCCGGCTTTGTTGCCATGGCGCGTGAATTGGCCAATATACGCAGCGAAATAGAGAGATAATTTCGGAGGAAGAAATATGGCGTTGATGCGTCGGCAGTCCCTGGTCAAGTTCGATGCGCCGCTGTGCGAGACCATCGTCGACACGCCGAAGCCGCAAGGGCGAGAGGTGCTGGTGCGCATCGAGCGCTGCGGCCTCTGCCACTCCGATCTGCACATCCAGGACGGCTACGCCGATCTCGGCGGCGGTAAGAAGCTCGACACCACGCGCGGCATGACGCTGCCCTTCACGCTCGGCCACGAGATCGCGGGCGTGGTCGATGAAGTCGGTCCCGACGTGTTCGCCGGTCTCGTCGGCAGCAAGAAGGCGGTGTTTCCGTGGATCGGTTGCAGCCAGTGCCGCGACTGCGCCAATGGCGACGAGAACCTCTGCGCCAGGCAGCGCTTTCTCGGCGTCTCCATCGACGGCGGCTTCGCCACCCACGTGCTGGTGCCCGACGCGAAATATCTGCTCGACTACGATCCCCTGCCCGTCAACCAGGCCGCGACGCTGATGTGCTCCGGGGTCACCGCCTATGGCGCGCTCAAGCGCCTGGTCGACCGTCCGCGCCAGCGCAATCTCCTGCTGATCGGCCTCGGCGGCGTCGGCATGATGGGCCTTTCCTTCGCGGCGGCCATGTTCAAGCAACCGATCACGGTCGCCGATCTCAGCGCTGCCGCGCGCGAGACCGCGCTGAAGAACGGCGCGGCGGTGGCCTACGATCCGGCCGAGCCCGACGTGATCAAGCGCATCCTCAAGGAAACCGATGGCGGCTTCGACGAGATCGTCGATTTCGCGGGTAACGAGAAGTCCATGGCCTTCGCGGTCGCCGTCGCCGCGCGCGGCGGCAAGATCGTGGTCTCCGGCCTGATGGGCGGCCAGTTCACGCTGCCGATGGTGCAATGGGTCTACAAGCGCATGACAATCGAGGGCTTCATGGTCGGCACGCTCACCGAGGCTCACGAATTGATGGCGCTCGCCCGCGCCGGCAAGATCAAGCCGACGCCGATGCGCGAGGAGCCGATGGGCGACGTCCAGACATGGATCGACGAGCTTCGCGCCGGCAAGGTCGTCGGCCGCATCGTGCTCAAGAATTAGGATGCGCGAGAAGAACGAGGCGGCGGGGTCGGTATTTCGCCGCCGGCTTCACAATGTCAGCGATTAACTCGATACTGACGCAAGCCGGTGTTCCAAATTGGGGAACCTGCTCTCTGCGGATTATGCTCGTCGCCAGCTCTCTTTTTGGAATCCTGGCAAGACCATGCAGACCATCCGCCGCTTCCTCGCCGACGAGTCCGGCGCCACCGCGATCGAGTACGGCCTGATCGCCGCCGGCATCGCGCTGGCGATCATCGCCGTCGTCAACAACCTCGGCGCGACGCTGAACAAGAAGTTCACCTCGATCAGCAGCTCGCTGAAGTAACGCGGGCACGCGCGCTAATTCACGGCATTCGTCTGTCCCGCGGAACGGCAACGGCCGCCCCGCGTTGGCAGCCATGTCCATTCGCTGCACCGTCGAGAACGCATTCTTCATCGCCTGGAGCTTCCTGGAGCAGAGCGGAGAGCTCGGCTCTCCGGACGAGACGGCGAACGTCCTGCTCGACGCCATTGAGGCCCAGCTCAGGACCGGTGAACGCCGGCAACTGATGCTCGCCAACAGGGCGATCGATGCCTATCGCGCCCACGCGGAAAAAAGCCGGCCCGCGCACGATTGCGAAGCACGCTTCGGGTGACGAACTTCGGGTGATCAATATCCTCGCCGCCCTTGGGCCCGCCGGCCCGGCGGCGTTTGAGGTATAGGCCGGCGGTCCGTCGGGCAGAGCGCACGGGGTGCGGCGCTCCGCGACGAGGACGCTACGCCGATCCGCGCCCTGCTGTGTGCACTCCTGCACAGAGCTCGTGAAGTTGAAGGCCGCTGGGTTCGGCCGCGCCATGTGCCTCGCGTGCCATGCGCCTCGCCAGTAACTTCCGGATTTCCGCAAGCGGGAGGCCACTTTTTCAACGTCTGAAAAACGCCTTGTGTGCACTTTGGAACCGTCGGCTCCGCCACGGAAACGTAGGGTTCTGGCCGGTGCCGATTCCCGGCCAGAGCAAGACATGTGACCGGTCGGCCCCAGAACGATCTTCTCCAGCGGCTCAGCCGCCCGGATTTCGAACTGCTCGCGCCGCACCTACAGCCGGTCGAACTCGAGGCGAGCCACATCCTGTATCACGCCGGCGACGAGGTCGCGGCGGTCCATTTTCCCTGCCGCTCCACGCTCGTGTCGTTCGCCGTGCCGGTCGAGGACGATCGCGAGGTCGAAAGCCTGCTGGTCGGCCGCGAGGGCGCCGTGGGCATTGCCGCCGGCCGCAGCGTCTCGCTGGCCTATTCGCGCATCGTGGTGAAGCTGGGCGGGACCCTGGTGCGGCTGCCGCTGCGCGCGCTCGAGCAGGCCCAGCAGAGGTCGGCCACGCTCCAGCAGGTGCTCTCGCGCTATGGCGACTGCCAGTTCGCGCAGCTGCTCCAGACCGCGGCCTGCAACGCCGCGCATTCGATCGAGCAGCGCGCCGCCAAGTGGATCATCTCCGCACAGGAGCATGTCGGCGGCCCCGAGATCCCCCTCACCCACGAGCAGCTTGCCGGCATGCTCGGCGTGTCCCGCAGCTATGCCAGCCGCGTCATCCAGATGTTCAAGGCGAGGCGGATCCTCGCGACGCGCCGTGGCGCCATCCTGATCCTCGACGCCCCGGCGCTCGAAGCCAGAGCCTGCCGTTGCAACGATTGGGTGAAGAAGCATTTCGAGGAAGTGCTGGGCGCGCGGCATCTGCCAGCGGCTGACGCTTTGCGGCCTCACGCGCGCGGCGGCGACTGACGCTTGAGGTGCAGATAGCTCGGACTGAAGTTTCCGAGCCGCTGCAGATCGCGCCATTTCAGGACGATCAGCTCGCCCTCGCGCATATCCATGGTCCCGCTCCGTCTGAGGTCGGCGAGCGTCCGGTTCACCGTCGCGATCGCCATGCCCAGCGTTTCGCCGAGCTGCGCCAGGCTGATCGGCAGACGGCAGCGATTGCCGCGGACAAGCTGCGCTGCGCGGGCGCGGTAGAACAGCTCGCAGAACAGGTGTGCCATGCGCGCGTGCATCGGCCGGGCGCTGTTGTTGGTGATGGCCTCGCGAAAGATCGCGGCATCGAGCAGCGTCTCGCGCCAGACCGACAGTGCGAAGGCCGGCCGTCGCCGGAAGGCAATAAACAATTCGCGATGCGGGATGAACGCCACGGAAGCGGGCCCGAGCGCGCAGAGGCCATGGTCCATCTGGTCGATGAACAGTCCCTGGGAGTCCGGCAGGTCTCCAGACAGATGGAACGCGAGATATTGCCGCCGGCCGCTGTCGAGCAAATGGTAGCGCGCGACCATGCCGGAGACGACCAGCGCGGAATGCTCAGGTTCGTCGCCCTGACGGATGAAATCCTCGTTCGGCGCGAACTCGCGCTGCACAAAGGTCAGCCCGCGAATTTCAGCGACATCCTCGTGTGCGAGTGCGGTGTGCTCGCCCAGGTTCCGAATCAGCACGTCATGCGCTTTTTCCATGTGACCCGCCAAAAACCCTGCCGGTTCGATCAAATGATACATCTGGCCCGCATCCAGCGGACTAGAACGCTGATCGGAAGCACAGGTTGCTACCGGTCTGCGACATTGCTGGGTCGCGGCCCCCGTCCCTCGATCGCGGACTGCGCCCGCCCTTCGCATGAGCCCTACGACGATCCTGAAACGCATTCGCCACCTGTTCGCATCGGATTCGGGCGAGCACCTGGACAGTATCCGCGCTGCCTTCCTGCATGGCACGTTGAAGGAGCCGGCGCGGCCGATGTCGGACCAGGAGCTTGCGCGCGCCATCCGCGAGTTCCAGGCGGTTCCCGTCTCCGATTGGACCATCGCAAAACTCTCACGACGCCTGCTCGAGCAGGCGATGCCGCGTGACGACTGAAACACCTCTTCCTCTCCATGCCACACCCGAAGTTCATCGCACATCTCCAGGCGATCGAAGGCCTCTCCGAAGACGAACGACGCCAGGTCGCGGGTCTGCCGTCCACGCTGCGCCAGGTTTCGGATGGCGAGATCGTGCTGCGCCAGGGTGAGGATCCCTCCCGATGCGTCTTCGTCGTCAGCGGCTTCCTCTACCAGGCTCGCATCGTCGGCGATCGCAGCCAGATCCTCGCCTTCCACGTTCCCGGGGACATGCCGTGCCTGCACACGCTGCTGGTCTCGCCGATGGATGCGGACCTCGTCGGTCTCGGACCCTCCATCGTCGGCTACGTCGCACACAGCCAACTCAAGCAGCTGCTTGACGGCTCCATTCATCTGACCCGCGCGTTCTGGCGCGAGACGCTGATCGATGCGGCGATCTCACGACAATGGATCGCGCGCCTGGGCGCACAGGCGGCGCTGCCGAAGGTGGCGCATCTGATCTGCGAGCTCGCCGCAAGGCTGGAGGTCGTAGGCCTCGTCAAGAACGGCCGCTTCCAGATGCCGATGACGCAGCGGCATGTTGCCGATGCGTGCGGACTGTCGATTGTCCATGTCAATCGCACCATCCAGGAGCTGAGAGGGCGCCGATTGATTGCCTGGGAGGGAAGCGAGATCGAGCTGCTGCTACCCGACGAGCTTCGCGCGCTCGCGGATTTCACGCCGGATTATCTGACCTGACAAAGACCGGTGAATGTGCCTCGGTCGGGGCGCCGGACGCGCTACCCGCTCCGTCGAATCTCCTCCCGCTGCGTCTCGACCTCTTCGGCGTCCTCGTCATCGACGTTCATCTGATGGGCACGGCCGCTCGCCTTGAGCAGTTCGTCGAGCTTGGCGTGAATCGCCTGAGTATCGCGATGCTCGGCGCGCTGGATCACTAGCGTCATGCCCCATGTCGCCAGCGTGGCGAACGAGTGCCATTCGAGCCCGTTGCCCAACGTGACCCAGGCAACGGCATAGGCCGCGAACACGGCAAACGCGGCGGGCCGCGACGTGGCAACGCCAATCTCGGTGAGCCAGCCTTTTGATTTGGGAAGGGACATGCGCGGCAACTCGCGCCATGGGGCGGCGTTCCAATGGAAGACGCTCGAAACCGGCACAGCGAAAGCGATCCCCCCGCGTCACGATCGCGACGACTTTATCCGCCATGATTTGAGCAACGGGCCGCCGGCACCCAGCACGGGATCTGTCTTCGGCTTGCGGGCCTTGGCGATGCGTTTGCTGGCGTCAGGACGCTCTCGCGTGTCGGTGCACTCGTCGTACGTCCCCTCCTGCGGATACGCTCCGACGACCAGGAAGTCCCGACTGGACTCGATCAGACGGTGTCCGGTGCCTGCGGGCAGGACCAGAACATCTCCGGCTTTCACGCTCAAGATTCGCCCCTTGATCCCGCCGCACTCGATCCTGGCCGTGCCGCGCGCCACGCCCATCACTTCGTGGATCTGCGAATGATAGTGGACAAAGTCATAGACCGTATCGCGCCAAGAGCGGCCCCAACCATGACTATCGAACAGCGTGTCGACGATGACCTCCGGAGCAAAACGCCGGGTCTTCAGGTTCACCGCGCCGCGATAGAGCAACACGGGAAAATGCGGGTTATTCGGCACGATGCCGTCGTCCCGGAAACGGATGGCTGTCGGCTTCCGAGCCCGCACAAGCGCCCGCAGTGTTGCCGCGTCGGGGTGCTCCTCAACGAGCTTCTTGGCGAGATTTTTGATCTGGTCCTTGATCGGCATGGCGTCTCCTCAGCCGCAATGAAACGTCTGGCGCCTGAGGAAGTTTCCGGACGCGGTATCTGGCCGGCGATGAACCGCGGAGATGTCGGCCAGCCCACAAGGCGTCGGGCAAAACACCTCGTCAAGCCCTCCTCACACAAGCATTTCGCTTTTCCGAATTTCGGATTTGTGGCATACAACGCGCATCCTGGCCCTGCGAGGGGCGTTCGCGACCGTCACGACATGCGGGCCGGGTGGCGGTGGACGCGGCAGC
Source organism: Bradyrhizobium sp. Ken51 (assembly GCF_055807435.1). NCBI lineage: Bacteria > Pseudomonadati > Pseudomonadota > Alphaproteobacteria > Hyphomicrobiales > Nitrobacteraceae > Bradyrhizobium > Bradyrhizobium sp. Ken51. Next base: position 362,230 of record NZ_JBVVPB010000002.1, read on the forward strand.
GACGGCGCGGGCGGCGTGATGACAGGGCGGGAAACGGTGAGTCCTCACGCGACGCGTACGACACGGCGCTGGAGAGCGGGTTCGTCGGTCATCGGGGGTGAGCACACGCAAGCCCTCGACGCTTTGGGCGGGACCGTCCGCGGACGGAGAAGTCGTGTGGTGCTGACGCCCGGGGTCTGTGCGTCAAGCCTCGCGGTGATGTAGCGGCCCAACCGGGCGCGGGCATCTGGTCTCCTCAGGCAAGGTGATAGGCCAAGGCGTCACGGGTACCGTCAGCGCGAGCGGCGCGGTCAGCACGTTCGGTCAAGGCGACGGCGTGACCTTCACCGGCTCCGGCCGCCTCGGTGGACGCAGCGGCTCCGGATCCTTCCGCCGCTCGGACGGCTGCGGCGGAACCTGGACTTCGACCAAGCATAGCAGCGAAAAAGTCTGATTCCGCGGCGGAACGAACGCCGCGCAGGCCCGATTCAGGCCACATCCTCTCCGGATTTGCGGCTCATTGCCACCTAAGTCTTTGACGAGAAAGGGAAGGTAACGAGTTGCGTCGCGCGTAATCGGGAGACCAGGATGGGCAACCGCACCGCAAAGTTCTTATCCGCCCTTGTGGGCAGCATCATTGCCGGCGCGCCACTTGCCGCCGTGTCGCAGAATGCACCGACGGCACCGAGCAAGGCAAATGCCGCGAGCGACTGCCTTGCCTCGCCAAAGGGCGCCGCGCCGCAGGGCCAGCATTGGCATTATCGTCTCGAGCGCGCGACCAAGCGACAGTGCTGGTATCTGCGCGCCGAAGGCGGCAAGGCCACTCAAACCGCACAGGCTGCGCCCGACACGCCTGCAGCGGATTCAGCCGTGCCGCAGCAGCACTCGGTCCAGGACGCGCGCGCCGAATATCTGACGCCGCAGAGCATCGCCACGGTGAAGACGCCTGCACAGGCGGGACCGGCGCCGACGCAACAAGCTGCGAGCCCCGCCGCCGACGCCAACGCGCAGCAGCCCGCCGTCGCCGGGCGCTGGCCCGACGCCTCCACGGCGTCCGCCGCGCCCACGGAGCAGCCGTCGCCTGCACCTGTCGCGGCCGCCGCGCAGCCGACCGCGAAACCGGCGAAGTCCCCTGCTCCGTTAGCTCTGGCTTCGGCGGACAGCACCGCCGACAAGCAGACCGGCTCGCTCCAGATGCTGCTGCTCGTGATTGGCGGCGCGCTGGCGCTTGCCGGCATCCTCGCCAGCGTCGTCTACCGCTTCGCCGGTGGACGCGCCCGCGTCCAGGGTGCCGACCAGCGCCGCGTCAACTGGGACAGTTTTGAGCCGCACGATCACGACGAGGGCCGTGCGCCCTGGCTCAACGCAGCGCCGGCCGGCGCGCCGCACGCTCAGCAGCCGCGCCCGGTGGATTTCGATGCCGTGCGTCCGCAGACAGCCAAGACCGCGCAGCTCGCCGCGATCGATCGCGAGATTGATGTGATCGACGAGCGCACCCCGCAAGCGCACCAAGATGCCGCAAAGCTCGACGATGCCGATATCTTCAACGGAGAATTCCAGATCGAGGCCGCGCCGCGGCTCGCGACCGAGGACGTCAATGACGAAGAGGCGGCCGATCGAGATAAAGATGCGGGACCCGAGGACGTTATCGACATCGACGTGATCACGACGATGCTGGAACGGCTGGCCAAGGACGGGCCGCGGCTGACGCAGCCTAACCTTGAAGCTGACCTTGCAGACCTCGCACGAAGCCCACGAGGCCGGTCTGCCGCTCGCGCTTGAGGCGTTCGGCCTTCAGGATCGACTGCACCTCGGCGAAGGCCTCGTCAACGTCGTGGTTGATGACGATGTAGTCGTACTCGGCCCAGTGGCTCATCTCGTGGCTGGCGCGGCTCATGCGCTTGCGGATCACCTCGTCGGAATCCTGCGCGCGCGAATGCAGCCGCTTCTCGAGATCGGCAGCCGAGGGCGGCAGGATGAACACGCTGACGACGTCGGCGCGTGCTTTCTCTCGAAGCTGCTGCGTGCCCTGCCAGTCGATGTCGAACAGCACGTCCTGCCCAGCTGACAGCGCCGCCTCAACCGGCGCACGCGGCGTGCCGTAGCTGTTGTCGAACACGGTCGCCCATTCCAGCAGCTGGTCGGCCTTCACCATCGCGTCGAAGGTAGCCTTGTCGACGAACGAATAATCCCTGCCGTCGACCTCGCCCGGCCGCATCGCCCGCGTGGTCGCCGACACCGACATTCGGAGGCCGGGCATACGGTCGATCAACATGCGCGACAGCGTCGTCTTGCCCGCGCCCGACGGCGAGGACAGCACGAACATCAATCCGCGCCGCTCGACACCGTCAGTTCCGTGACCGCCAATCGTCATCGATCACTCCAGATTCTGGACCTGCTCGCGGAACTGCTCGACCACGTTCTTCATGGCGAGCCCCGTATTGGTCAGCTCGATGTCGTTCGACTTCGAGCAACAGGTATTGACCTCGCGGTGAAACTCCTGCGCCAGGAAGTCGAGCTTGCGCCCGACCGGGCCGCCCTTGCCGATCAGCTCGCGCGCCTGCGCGATGTGCGAGGCGATGCGGTCGAGCTCCTCGCGGATGTCGGCCCTGGTCGCAATCAGGATCGCTTCCTGCATCAGGCGGTCGGAATCGAAACGGTCGGAGGTGTCGAGCAGGCTCGCGATCTGCTCGGCGAGTCTCGCCTTGATCGCCTCGGGCTTGCGGCCGGGCGCGGCCTCGGCCTTCTTCGCCAGCTGCTCGACCTCGTCGACGCGCTGGATCAGGATCTGCCCGAGCGAGGTCCCCTCACGCTTGCGCATCTCGACGAGTTCGGCGAGCGCCTTGTCGAAGGCGTCCGCGGCGGCGGCGCGCACGGACTTGTCCTCCTCCTCGTCGCCCTCGGGCTCGGCGACCTCGATGACACCCTTGATGGCCAGAAGCCCGTCGACGCTCGGCGCGACCGCATCGACCTTGCCGGCGATCACGGCGGCGGCCTTGAGGACGGCGTTGAGCACGTCCTCGTTGACGCGGACGCTGGTGGCGGCATTGGCGCGCTTGACGGTCAGATTGGCGTAGACAGTGCCCCGCGAGAGCAGCTCGGCGGCGCGCTTCTTGGCATGAGCCTCGAGCTCGTCGAACCCCTGCGGCAGCCGCACCCTGAGATCAAAGCCCTTGGCGTTGACCGACTTCAATTCCCATTCGAACGTATACGGCCCGCTCGCGCCGTGGCTTCGGGCAAAGCCCGTCATGGACGACAACGCCATCAGGTCAATTTCTCCAGAAGCACGGGATTCGCGCGGCCATCAAGCCACGCGAATCTTAAGACTATTTTGCAGGAAAATGTAATCCGCAAAGTCCCGCGGGGCAGGTCTGCGCGCAGGCCTAGCGCTGCACCACCGGGGGCGAGGCCTGCACGGCACCTTGCCGGGCCGGCGGCGGACCCGCGGGGCGAGCCGCCGGCGGCTTTTTCTGCTGGTTGGGCCGCGCCGGCGTGGTCGCCGTCGGCGTATCGGCGGCACCCGGCGCGGCGGCGGCCGGTGGCTGCGCGTCCTCGGCCGGCTCGACCGTGTCGTTCTGGATCTGCTTTTCCATCGCGCGCAGCTTGGCGACGTTCTTCTGGTGCGCGTCGTAGGTCTCGGTGAAGGAATGCCCGCCGGTACCATCCGCGACGAAATAGAGGTCACGGGTGCGGGCCGGGTTGGCGGCAGCCTCGAGCGAGGCACGGCCGGGGTTGGAGATCGGGCCCGGCGGCAGGCCCTCGATGACATAGGTGTTGTAGGGCGAGGGCTGCGTGATCTCGCTGCGCTTGATCGGACGGCCGAGCGTGCCCTTGCCGCCGACGAGGCCATAGATGATCGTGGGATCGGACTGCAGCTTGATCCTCTGCTTCAGGCGATTGACGAACACCGCGGCGACGCGGCTGCGCTCGTCCGGCTTGCCGGTCTCCTTCTCCACGATCGAGGCCAGCGTCACCAGTTGCTCCGGACTCTTGACCGGAATGTCCTGACTGCGGCGCTCCCAGATCTCGGTCAGCACGCGCTTGTGCGCCTGCTGCATGCGCTGGATCACCTGATCGCGCGGGGTGCCGCGCGGGAACTTGTAGGTCTCGGGCAGCAAGGTGCCTTCGCGCGGCAGCTCACGTACGCTGCCGGTGAAGATGTCGTTGTCGGACAGGCGCGCCACGATCTGCTCGGAGGTGAGGCCCTCCGGGATCGTCACGGCATGCTGCACCACCTTGCCCTCGACGATGGTGGCAATGACGTCGCGCAAGGACGCGTTCTTCTGGAACGAGTATTCACCGGGCTTGAGGTCCGAGCTCGCCTTCAACGCAGCGACGCTGGCAATGAACGCCCACGGATTGACGTCGGTCACGCCTTCCCGGTTCAGCGTCTCGGAGATATCGCGCTTGCCGGCGCGCTGCGGGATGTTGACGATCTTGTCTTCCTTCAGCGGTCCCGGCGCCTCGAGCACCTGTCGGCCGTAATAGTACACGCCGCCCGCACCGATCATCGCAATCAGCAGCAGGGTGATGATGGCGTTGCCGACGATCACGAAGGGATTGCGCGCGCGGTCCGATCGCTTCGGCGGCGGCGGGACCTGCTCGGGCTCGAGCGCTGCCCGCGGGCTCCGGGGCGAAATGGGCGGCCTTTCACTCATCGAAGCAACCTGAATCCTGCCGGTTCAATCGCGACCTGACAATCGCTTGCCGAGCCAAATGCACGCGCCCGCTTCCATGACTATCGCCGAATACGGCAAAACGGTGGATTCGTCGCAACAACAAACTAATGGACCAGACGCCGGAAGATGACCGACGCGTTGGTACCGCCAAAACCAAAAGAATTCGACAACGCGACGTTGACCTCGCGCTTCTTCGCCTGATGCGGCACGAGATCGATCGCAGTCTCGACTGACGGATTGTCCAGGTTGATGGTCGGCGGCACGACATTATCGCGAATCGCGAGAATGGCGAAGATCGCCTCGATCGCGCCGGCCGCACCCAGGAGATGACCGGTCGACGACTTGGTCGAGGACATCGCGACCTTGGAAGCGGCATTGCCGAGCAGGCGTTCGACCGCACCGAGCTCGATCTCGTCACCGAGCGGCGTCGAGGTGCCGTGCGCGTTGATGTAGTCGAGATCGGACGCGGTGAGGCCGGCGCGCTTGAGCGCCGCCGCCATGCTGCGGAAGCCGCCGTCGCCGTCGGGTGACGGCGAGGTGATGTGATAGGCATCGCCCGAGAGACCGTAGCCGATCACCTCGGCATAGATCTTCGCGCCGCGGCGCTTGGCGTGTTCGAGCTCTTCCAGGACCAGAACGCCGGCGCCCTCGCCCATCACGAAGCCGTCGCGGTCCTTATCGTAGGGGCGCGAGGCCTTCTCGGGCGTTTCGTTGAAGGCTGTCGAGAGCGCACGCGCGGCGTTGAAGCCAGCAATGCCGATGCGGCCGATCGGCGATTCCGCGCCGCCGGCAACCATGACGTCGGCGTCGCCGAGCGCGATCAGGCGGGCGGCATCGCCGACCGCGTGAGCACCGGTCGAGCAGGCCGTGACCACCGAGTGGTTCGGCCCCTTCAGCCCATGCTTGATCGAGACATAGCCGGAGGCGAGATTGATCAGGCGGCCTGGAATGAAGAACGGCGAGACCCGGCGCGGCCCGCGTTCCTTCAGCAGGACCGCGGTTTCGGCGATGCCGTTGAGCCCGCCGATGCCGGACCCAATCATGGTGCCGGTCGCGCATTTGTCCTCTTCGGTCTCGGGGTGCCAGTTGGCATCGTCGAGCGCCTGGCCGGCTGCGGCCATGCCGAAGATGATGAAGTCGTCGACCTTGCGCTGGTCCTTCGGCTCCATCCAGATGTCGGGATTGAAAGTGTCGTTGGTGCCGTCGCCGCGCACGACCGTGCAGCCGATCTTGGTCTGAAGATCGGAGACATCGAAGCTCTCGATCTTGCGTGCGCCGCTTTCGCCGTCGAGGATGCGCTTCCAGGTCGGCTCGACACCGCAGCCGAGTGGCGAAACCATGCCAAGACCCGTGACGACAACCCGTCTCATATCCGAAAACTCCGCATCGAAAGATTCACGGCCAATAACAAGAAACCGGCTGACCGCTGTTGAGCGGTCCGTCCGGTTTCAATGTTGTCCCCGCGAAAATGAAGAGCCTTAGCTCTTCGCGTTCTTCTCGAGAAACTTCGTGGCGTCGCCGACGGTGAGAATCGTCTCCGCGGCGTCGTCCGGAATCTCGCAACCGAATTCCTCTTCGAACGCCATCACCAGCTCGACGGTGTCCAGACTGTCGGCGCCGAGGTCGTCGATGAAGCTCGCAGCGTCGACAACCTTCTCGGGTTCAACACCAAGGTGTTCGACCACGATCTTCTTAACCCGCTCGCCAATCTCACTCATTGCATAACCTCGTGTTGTTCCCTGTAGACCCGACCCCCCGGGACGATACGAGCCGTCGTGGTCGTTGACTGCCTTCGCTTACGAACTTTGATCTGGCCCCATCCTAACCGATGCAGGCCCGGCGAATGACGGCCAAGGCTCCGCATCGCCAATATACAGGGTTTCAAAAACCTGCAATGGCGTTCTTTGCCCATCCGTTGAAGGTCCGGTTATCATACTTCAATTGCGTTGACTACAAGCCTCATTTCGCTCCGAAAACGGCCGTTTGCCGCATTCCGCGCCGCCAAGGGGGCAGTGCGGCATGAAGCGTCAGATCATGGCCATGCCGCCGTTGACGTGGATGGTCTGGCCGGTGACATAGGCCGCTTCGTTCGAACTCAGGTAGACGGCGGCCGCCGCGATGTCCTCTGGCGTCCCCAGGCGATTGGCCGGAACCTTGGTCAGAATCGTTTCGCGCTGCTTGTCGTTGAGCGCGTCGGTCATCGGCGTCTTGATGAAGCCTGGAGCGATGCAATTCGCAGTGACGCCGCGCTTGGCGTATTCGGCGCCCAACGTCTTGATCATGCCGATCAGGCCCGCCTTCGACGCGGTATAATTGCCCTGCCCCGGATTGCCGGTGACGCCGACCACCGAGGTGATGGCGATGATGCGGCCGAAGCGCTTGCGCATCATCAATTTGGTGGCGGCGCGGGCGAGCCGGAAGGTCGAGGTCAGATTGATGTTGATGACCTCCTCCCAGTCCTCGTCACGGAGCTGCACGAAGAGATTGTCGCGGGTGATGCCGGCATTGGCGACGAGGATGTCGACCTGTCCCATCGCCGCTTCCGCAGCGGGCACCAGCGCCTCGACCTCGTCGGCCTTGGAGAGATTGCAGGGCAGCACATGGGTACGCTCGCCGAGCTTGCCGGCAAGCTCATCCAGCACTTCCTTGCGCGTCCCTGATATCGCAACGGTGGCGCCCTGCGCGTGCAGCGCCTGCGCGATGGCACCGCCGATGCCGCCGGTAGCACCAGTGACGAGCGCCTTTTTGCCAGTCAGATCGAACATCGATAACTCCTCCAAGGCACGATCCGGAAAAGTGCGCAGCTGTTTTCCGAAAGCATCGTGCGTCAACTAAAGAACCCGCGCGCGACGACGAATCATCGCGCCTCAGGCCTGCTTCGCAGCGGCCAATGCATCTTTGGCGGCAGCAATGTCGTTGGGGCCACCGACCGCAACGCCGACGGCGCCGTCCGCAATACGCTTGACGAGGCCGGTCAGCACCTTGCCGGCACCGATCTCGAAGAAACGGGTGACGCCCTGTTCCGCCATATAGGCAACCGACTCGCGCCAGCGCACGGTGCCGGTGACCTGTTCGACTAGGCGGCGGCGGATCTCGTCGGGATCGGTGATCGCGCTCGCCAGCACGTTCGACACCAGCGGGGCCGCCGGCGCCTTGATCGTGACCTTGGCCAGCGCCTCTGCCATCGCGTCCGCAGCCGGCTGCATCAGCTTGCAATGGAACGGTGCGGACACCGGCAGCAACATTGCGCGCTTGGCTCCCCTGGTTTTGGCGATCTCGAGGGCGCGATCGACCGCGGCCTTGTCGCCGGAGACGACCACTTGCCCGCCGCCATTGTCGTTGGCGGCCTGGCAGACCCGCCCCTGAGCGGCCTCGTCCGCCACCGCCACGGCGGCCTCGTAGTCGAGGCCGAGCAGAGCGGCCATCGCACCGACGCCGACCGGCACGGCTTTTTGCATTGCGAGACCGCGGATGCGAAGCAGCCGTGCGGTATCGGAAATCGTCAGGCTGCCGGCCGCAGCCAGTGCCGAATATTCACCGAGCGAGTGGCCGGCGACGAAGGCCGCATCCCGCCCCACGGAAAACCCGGCTTCGGCCTCCAGCACGCGCAGGGTGGCGACGGACACCGCCATCAGGGCCGGCTGGGCGTTCTGGGTAAGCTGGAGGGTTTCGGCCGGACCATCCCAGATGGTCACCGTCAGCTTCTCCCCCAGCGCGGCATCGACCTCGTCGAACACGGCGCGCGCCACTGGAAAGGCATCGGCCAGGGCCTTGCCCATGCCGACCGCCTGGGAACCCTGCCCCGGAAATGTGAATGCTGCCGTCATCGGCGCTCCCTGCTTGTCGGGCGTGATCCCTGCGAGAACCGGCAGCCGTTTACGCTCGGCCTCAGGACATGGTTCCGGATCATACTCCAAAGGGCGCCGTAGACACTGTCCGGGGCCGGAATGTCAAGCCAAGTTAGGAACTTCGATCGGCCTTCAAGTGGCAGCCTTCAATTGGCAGCCTTCACTCTGTAGAGACGGGTCGCTAGAATCCGCCGGCCGTCTGATTGGCGTCGACCTCGGACCCCGCCTGCGCACGGCGCGCGCTGTTGACCAATTGCCCCGGCCGGTCATCGCGGTTCGGCTTCGCGGTCGCAAGCCGCAGCACGGCTGCGTAACTCGGTTGCACCTCCATACGGCCCGCATGCCGGCTCTCGCTCAGCAGGCGATGCACCTTCGGCAGATTGTAGCAGGGCACGTAGAACAAGAGATGATGTTCAAGGTGGTAGTTTACGTAATACGGCGCGATGAACAGACGTTCGAGGAAATTGGCGTAGGTGGTGCGTGTATTGCGCAAGGGATCGCTGCTGTCAGGCACAACCGCGTGCTCGGCGATGTTGCGGATGCGGGTGATGACCATCATCCAGGTCAGCAGCGGCACCAGCCATAGCAGCGGATAGGCCCACCATACGCCGGCCGCCGCGAGCGCGGCGAGCATCGCGCCATTGACCAGACATTGCGGGCCAAGCTTCTCCCAAAAATGCGCCGCGCGCTGCCGCAACGGCCAGTCCTTCGGCCCCAGCGCATTGAGCAACTGCGCCTTGCGCTGCTGGTAGCCCGTCTGCCCGGTGAGGTCGCGAATGAACTTGCGGCGATAGCTCAGCTTCGTGATCGGGAACGGCGCCGACAGCACGAGGTCAGGATCATCCTCCTGCTGCGTGCGCGCATGGTGCTGAAGGTGATAGCGCCGATAGCTACGCGTCTCCGCAAACAGAGGATAGGCGCAGAACCACTGGCTCAGGGTCAGATTGGTTTTCTCGTCGGCGGAGAGGCAGCCATGCGCGCCGTCATGCATGAGGATCGCGAGCCCGAGCTGGCGCGAGCCGATGATGGCGACCGCGAAGATAAAGGTGATCGGATTGGGCCACCACGCGACCAGGGCGATTGCGGCGATGATGAGCGCCCAGGCGTGCGCGATCAGCGCGACGCCTTTCCAGGTCACGCGCCGGCGCACGTCGGCAAGTTGATCGTCGGTCAGGAAATCGCGGGCACGCATGCGAAGCGCAGTCATGGCCTAACTCTCCTCATTTCGAATCGCTCGATGCGTCGCGCGCGTCGACGAGGCGCAGCCGCGCGGTGTCATTGTTGGATTTCGCCTGTTCGCCCAGCACGCGCAGCATCTCGGCGCACAGCGCCTCGGGCGAACGGCCCATGGCGTAGCCCTCGAGTATGACGCCGATCGCGACGGCCCAGAACCGCCGCGAACTCTCATCGGGCGCGCGCAGGGACCGCCAGCCGTGTCGTGCGACCTGGCTCGCATAGGCCCGCGCACCTTCGCTGTGCAGGCGCTCGATCGTGCGCTCGACCAGCGGCGCGAGATCCTGGCGCCGCCGCGTCAGCGTCAGCGCCTCGGCGAAGAAGGTCACCGAATCGCTCGCCGTCACGGTCTCGGCCAGCGCGTGGGTATAATCCTGAGGCGTGCGCGCCTTCAGCGCCGCCTGCTCGGTCGCCCGCGCCAGGTACAGCAGCTCGCGGCAGGCGCACTCGACGAACAGCGCCTCCTTGGTGCGGAAGTAATAGGTGATCTGGCTCGGGAACGCGTTCGCAGCGGCTGCGATGTCGGTGATCGCCGTACCCGACAGCCCCCGCTCTCGAAACAGCGGGCTCGCGGCATCCAGGAGCAGCGAGCGCATTTTGCGGCCGGCCGACCGCGTGGCGCGGACGGCGTGCTTGGGGTCGCCTGCCGCCCCGAGCGGCTCATGGGCCGGCTTTTCTGCCATTGGGGTTCGCTCCCGTTAGACTTGTTTGTATGATATACAAACAAACAAATCAAGCCGGTGGTGGTAGCCGGCGGCGGAGTCCGCCGCCCGCATCGAAACCCTCCGCGCTGAAGACGCCCCTGCAACCTTGCCAAAAACCTTGCCAAGTCAGCCGAAATCCGTATAACGCGCCCATCCGCAGACCCCGGCCGGGAGCTGAACGGACGGTCTCAGCAAATCATTCGTGATTTTGGTGTGGCAGGGCCAGTCGGCCCGTCGTCCCGTGTTTCCGCCTTCTGAGCTTAATCCCAGAGTCCTTTCCGAAGGCCTCTTAAGGGCTTGACGCCGGGCGATGCGCCAACATGAGGAAAGGACTTCCATGGCTCTCTATGAGCATGTTTTTCTCGCGCGCCAAGACGCGAGCACGCAGCAGGTTGAAGAGCTGACTGCGCAGATGACCGGCATTGTCGAGGGTCTCGGCGGCAAGGTTGTCAAGACCGAGAATTGGGGCGTGCGCTCCCTCACCTACCGCATGAACAAGAACCGCAAGGCGCATTTCGTGCTGCTCAATATCGACGCGCCGTCCGCGGCGATCGCCGAGATCGAGCGCCAGGAGCGCATCAGCGAAGACGTGATCCGCTATCTCAGCGTCCGCGTCGAGGAGCTCGAGGAAGGTCCGTCCGCGATGATGCGCAAGGCCGACCGTGACCGCGAGCGTGACGACCGTGGCGGCGGCTTCCGTGGCGATCGCGAAGGCGGTGGCTTCCGTGGCGACCGCGAGGGTGGTTTCCGTGGTGGCGATCGTGAAGGTGGCGGCTTCCGCGGTGACCGCGGCCCGCGCCGTCCGCGCGAAGACGCTGAAACCACCACCACCACCACCACCACGACGGATGGGGAGTAAGAACAATGGCTGAAGCTGGTGCACGCCGCCCGTTTTTCCGTCGTCGCAAGAGCTGCCCGTTCACGGGCGCGAATGCTCCGAAGATCGACTACAAGGACTCCAAGCTGCTGATGCGTTACGTCTCCGAGCGCGGCAAGATCGTGCCGAGCCGCATCACCGCGGTGTCCGCGAAGAAGCAGCGTGAGCTCGCCCGCGCCATCAAGCGCGCGCGGTTCCTGGGCCTGCTGCCCTACGTCATTCGCTAAGACGAATACGGCCGGCGGCGACATCGCCGCCGGCCGTACGACCCAGTTTCTCATAAGGCTTCCGGGTTGTCCGGTCGCCGATGGTTGGGGCGAGATGCCTCTAACCGCTCGAAGGGAGCGGGACAGCTGATGATGGCCTTTGGACTGATAGCCCTGATCGCCGGCGCTGCGTCGGCCCTGATGTTCGCCTCGATCATTTCGGGCGCGCTGATCTCGCTCGTCCTGTTCTATCTCGCGCCGCTGCCGCTGATGGTCGCCGCGATCGGCTGGGGACCGCTTTGCGCGAGCCTCGGCGGCATCGCCGCCGCGGTTGGCCTCGGCGCGCTGTTCGGCCTGCCCTACTGCATCGCCTTCGCCCTCACCGTCGCATTGCCGGCCTGGTGGCTCGGCCATCTCGTCCTGCTCAGCCGGCAGGTCGGACCTGCCGCGCCGAAGGCCGCCGCCGAGTCGCCCACTGAGCCTGTGCTCGAGTGGTATCCGGTCGGCCGCATCCTGCTGTGGATCGCGGGCTTCGCCACACTGACCACGATGGCCGCCCTGCTCACGCTCGGCACCGACGCCGAGACCATCACCGGAACGCTGCGCCGTGGCCTGATGCGCCTCCTCCGCGCCACCGACCCGCAGAGCTCCGGCGAGACCGACCAATTCGTCGGCGCACTGCTGCGGATCTTGCCGGCCGGCGCCACCATCGTCGCGATGATGACGCTGACCCTCAACCTCTGGCTCAGCACCAAGGTGACGGCAACGTCGGGCCGGCTGCGGCGCCCCTGGCCGGACCTGATGACGGCGGAGCTGCCGCCGATGACGCTTGTGGCGCTCTGCATCGCGCTCGCCTTCTGCTTCACCGGCGGACTGCTTGCGATCGTGGCGCAGATCGCGACGGCGGCGCTGATGATGGGATATGCGCTGACCGGCTTTGCCGTGCTGCATACCCTGACGCTGGCGCTGAAGAGCCGCACCTTCTGGCTCGGCTCGACCTACGCCGTCGTGGTCGTGTTCGGATGGCCCGTCATCGCGATGGTGATCCTTGGCCTCGCGGATGCCGTGTTCGGCCTCCGCGAACGCTTCCTTCGTACGCGCCAGCCACCGCCGCTGCCGACCTCTTGAGTTCAAGTCCGAAAGTTCAAGTTCGAAATTCCAACTGACCCAACACATCAAAGGAGAACGAATATGGAAGTCATTTTGCTGGAGCGCGTCAACAAGCTCGGTCACATGGGCGAAGTCGTGAAGGTTCGCGACGGCTATGCCCGCAATTTCCTGCTCAAGCGCGGCAAGGCGCTGCGCGCCACCGCCGACAACCGTGCCAAGTACGACGGCATGAAGGCCGAGCTCGAGGCTCGCAACCTTGAGTCCAAGGGCGAGGCATCCAAGGTCGCCGAGAAGATCCAGGGCAAGAACATCATCGTGATCCGTCAGGCTTCGGAAGCCGGCCAACTGTTCGGCTCGGTCAACGTGCGCGACATCGTCGTGGCGTTCGAAGCCGACGGTGTTTCGCTGTCCCGCCCGCAGGTTCAGCTCGACGCGCCGATCAAGACCATCGGCAAGCACACCATCACGGTCGCCATCCACCCCGAGGTCGAGGTCGAGATCAGTGTCACCGTGGCGCGCAGCCAGGACGAGGCCGAGCGCATCAACCGCGGCGAGGACATCTCGACCCGCAACGAAGACCGGGATGCCGCGGCCGAAGCGATCGCAGCCGCCGGCGAGTTCTTCGACCCGGAAGCCCAGCAGGACGACGCCGAACCGGCGCCAGCTGCCGAAGAGACCGAGAAGTAAGCCTCGCGTTCGCGCAAGGCTTGCGAAGCCCGGCCGCCTCAGGCGGCCGGGCTTTTCGTTTTGGCGGCAACGTCCTCGCTCAGCATCGCGATCGAAGCGAGCGCCGTTGCCGTATGCTTCTCGACGCCGTCGCTGACGCAGAAAACGTCGGCTGCGACCACGGAGACCTGACGCCCCGGCTTGATCACCCTCGCCCGGCAGATCAGCTTCTCGCCCGCCGCGGGCGACAACAGATTGAGCTTGTATTCCGCCGTCAGCGCCGGCTGGCCTCGCGAAGTCGCGGCTGCGATCGTCGTGGCGTTGTCGATCAGGAACGCGGTGACGCCGCCATGGAAGAAACCGTGCTGTTGCAACAGCTCCGGCCGGCGTTGCACCGCGATCGTGCAGGTGCCGCGCGACAATTCGGACAGCTCGGCGCCGACCAGATTCATAAAGCCCTGCCGGCCGACATTGGCGTGGATGCGCTCGGCGATCGCTCCGAATTCGGGATCTGCTTCGGGTCGCATGAGGCCTCTCCTTATTGCTTGTTGATTCGATCGAGCGGCCGTAGCGCGCGGCTGGCGCAGGCGATCAACGTGTCGGTCTCGGCGCGCGGATCGGCGCGGTCGCGTCCCGAAAGGAAAGCGCGGCAAAAAATCTGCGCCGGACCGATGAGCTGGCTGACGAACATGACCGGCGTCATCGGCAAGAGCTCTCCGCGCGTGACCAGCGGCGCGCGCCAGTGCTCGATGCCTTCGGCAAGGCGCGCATTCTGCGCGCGCTGGGCATCGCGAACGTTCTCGCCCCATTCGCCGCGTGATATCTCGAAGAGATAGCGCGCCTCGCGCCGGCTGGTGACGACCCAGTCCAGATGCGCCCGGATCAAGCGATCGATGCCCTGCTCGGCATCGGGAAGAGGATCGAGGGCTGCCAGCATCGCGGCGTGATAGTGCCGCAGCACCTCCAGGAACAGCGCACCCGCCAGCTCCTTCTTCGAGCCGAAGACGTGGAAGAAGCTGCCGTTGGAAGCGCGCGCCCGGGCGCGGATCGCAGCCACCGTGGCAGCTTCGAAGCCGACGCGATCGAAGACGAAAAGCCCCGCCGCCAACAAATCCTCGCGCACACCAGCCGCCATGAACGCTCCTGGAGAGCTACTCTAGAGCAACACTCTAGATACGGTCAAGACGACGAAGGCCGCGCCAGAGCGCGGCCTTCGCATGTCTAAAAAACGTGGTCGTTTATCGCGAAATCGGCGGCGTTGGCGGACCCGACGATTCGGCTGGCGCCGGTGGCGTCGCAGCGGTCGCGGGCGGCGCCGGCTCCTGCGACTTCGCTGGCGGTTCGGACCTCGCGGCGGGCTTGGGAGCAGCCTCTTCCGCCGCCTTGGGCGCAGCCGGCTCGGCGGGCTTCGCGGCGGACGGTGCCGCCGGCGTCACCTGCGGCACCGGATCAGGCCGCAACGCCGGAGCCTCGCTGCCGCGCGGCTCAACCTTGGCGCTTTCCGGCTTGGCCTCGGCGGGCTTCTCGGACGGCTTGCTGCCCTCAGATTTGCTGCCTTCGGATTTGGCCTCGCCGGTGTCCCCCTTTGCAGTCTCGGGCTTGGGCTCGACCTTCGGCTCGCTCTTCTTGTCGTCTGCCGCCGGCGCCGCGGCATCGACCTTCGGTGCCTCATCACTTCCCGGCTTGCCGCGCTTGCCGAGACGCTTGCCCTTGCGTCCTTCGGGTGCAGCCTGGCCCTCGAGCTTCACGCCTTCCTTCGTTCCTTCTTCGGCCGGTCGCGCGGCGCGCTTCTGACGCGCGCCCTCGGCGGCGGGCGCGGCAGCCTCGCCTTCCGGCTTGGCGGATTCCTGAGAACGTTGCCGACGGCCCTGATGTTCAGGGGGCTGCGCGGGATTGGTATTGGCTTCCTTGTCCTTGTCCTTGGCCCCGTCTTTCTTGTCCTTGCTGTCTTTGGCCTGGTAGCGGGTGTCGGTGGCTCCATTGGAGACAAGGTAGGAGGCGAGCACGCCGGCCATGTCGGAGCTGGTCGTGTAATGCTGACGCAGGAAGCCCGGCAGCGAGCCCGGCGCCACCGTCTTCAACAGGCCGCGCGGGCTCTTGTGACATGCATTGCAGGTCTGCGCGAAAAGCTGGGATGGGGCCTTGCCGGCCTCGAGGTTCGTCGCCTGCGCGAGAACGGTCTCGGTCGAGCCGAAGCCGATCAGAAGCAAGATCATCGCGAGGCTGAGCGCTCGGCTCGACATTCCCATCATCTCCATTGAATTCCGAGAGGTGCAGCCGGCAGGCGGCGCCACGGCGGGTCACCTTTTATCCGATTGAGCCGCGAATGGAAGCAGGCTCCGCGCGCAAGGATGTGATTAAGCGGTTTTGGAATATCCGCTTTGAGCACAGCGCAATAGCGGGCCCCGGACACCTCACTAGATTTGGATGCAAACGCATAGGAACCGCTGAGATGCCCGGGCGTAGGGTGTGAAGGCCGGGTTAGTCGCATCTCTTCGGGTTCGCTCGAGAGGATGGGTGCCGATGGACCGATTGTTGCGTCAATTCCTGTCTCAGTTCATCCGCCGCGGGTCGATGACGGTGACCACGGCGAACGGCTCGAAGTTCACCGTCGGCGACGGCTCGGGCGAACCGGTTGCAGTCCGCTTCGTCACCGCGGACGCAGAGCGGAAGATCCTGGTCAATCCCGAACTCGGGCTTGGCGAGGCCTACATGGACGGCGAGTTCATGGTCGAGCGCGGCACCATAGCTGATGCCCTCGCGATCCTGCTCGATCAACCCGACCTATTGCCGCACTGGGCAAAACCCTGGTGGCACCTGCGCTATCTGGTGCGGCACCTGAAGCAGTTCAATCCGCGCCCGCGCTCCCGCAGCAACGTCGCACATCACTACGACCTCGATGCAAGGCTCTATTCGCTCTTCCTCGACGCGGACAAGCAATATAGCTGCGCCTATTTCGAGACGCCGGAGAGCACGCTCGACGATGCGCAGCTCGCCAAGAAACGGCACGTCGCCGCAAAGCTGCTCGTCAAAGGCGGCCAGCGCGTCCTCGACATCGGCTCGGGCTGGGGCGGACTTGGGCTCTATCTCGCCGAGATCGCAGGTGCTGACGTCACCGGCATCACGTTGTCGACCGAGCAGTTGCAGATCGCCAATGCGCGCGCAGCCGAAAAGGGCCTGACCAGATCGGCCAAATTCCTGCTTCAGGACTATCGCGACATCGCCGGCCCGTTCGATCGCATCGTCTCGGTCGGCATGTTGGAGCATGTCGGCGCTCGCTTCTACGAGACCTACTTCCAGCGCTGCGCCGAGCTGTTGGACAAGGACGGCGTCATGCTGCTGCACTCGATCGGCCGCTCGCAGGGCCCGGATTCCACCAATCCGTGGATCGCCAAATACATCTTTCCCGGCGGCTACATCCCTGCTCTCTCGGAGGTGCTGCCAGCCATCGAGCGGGCGGGCCTGCTGGTCTGCGACATCGAGATTCTTCGCCTGCATTACGCCGAAACGCTGAAGGCATGGCGCGAGCGCTTCATCGCGCGGCGCGAAGAAGCCGTGCAGCTGTATGACGAGCGCTTCGCGCTGATGTGGGAATTTTATCTGGCTGCCAGCGAGATGACGTTCCGCAAGCAGGATATGATGAACTTCCAGATTCAACTCACGCGGCGCCAGGGCGTGGTGCCGATGACGCGCAATTACATCGCGCGTGAAGAAGCCCGGCTGCGGGCTGTCGAAGCCGGCGCCAAGCCGAGGCTGAAGCTGGCTGGTGAATAGATCCTAGTGGCGCAGGGTCGAAATCGGAGCGGACCCGAAAGACGCCGTTAAGGCCAATTGCATCCGCAGTGCCTTCAGGATTTCGGGGGCGACCGGCTCCCGACGCACTTCCGGCCGCTCAGCGTGCTCCATGGCCGCGATCAGCCCCGACAGCCAAAGTCTGCTGCCTGCTTCGCTTCGCCAATTCCGGGGCTGCCGTTCTGGCCGCATCGCTTGCCTCATTCCCTGGTGGCAGATCGGGAGACAACCCCCCGCCCGCTTGCCTGTTCCCGGCTGTACTCCCGAAAGAATCCGGGGAGATGTGATCTGCTTCACATAAGTCTCGTCGGCCCTGGCCTAGACCGTCGCCATGAGCAACGAGACCAAAACCTCATTCGACTTGCAGGACGACCTCCGCACCGATTACGCCCTGATCGCTACCGGCGTCGGGGCGGCCCTGGTTGCGCTGGTCTACCTCCTGCTGGTCTGAACCGAGCCAAAAGCGCCCAGCGTGCGTCATTTCGCGCGCGTCTCCATATGTCGGCCCGCCAACCTATCAGGTTCACTTCATCCGACGCTTTCCGCGGCGCGGCAGCCGCCGCTTCCAGGCCGCGACCTGGTTCCACGAAAGTCCGTCAAGCGCGGCGCATGCTGCGGCGGCCAATCATCCACCATTTTAATGATCGGTTGATAGCGGCGAGCTTTTGCTTCCGCTTTGGGCTGAGGCGGCGCTTTATCCCGGCCCCGCATCCGCCCCAGAAAATTGCTATCGCTCGACCATGGCCCTGACTGATTCGAACGTTCTCAAACTCGCGCCCGAAGCCGGAACTCCCGCCTATCGAAGCGCGCCGCATAATATTGAAGCGGAACAGAGCCTTCTGGGCGCAATCCTGGTCAACAACGACGCGTTTTACCGCGTCTCCGACTTCCTGGAGCCGAAGCATTATTTCGAGCCGCTGCACCAGACCATCTTTGAGACCGCCAGCAGCCTGATCCGGATGGGCAAGATCGCGACGCCCGTCACGCTGAAGACCTTCCTGCCCGCCGACACCGACATCGGCGGCATGACCATCGGGCAGTATCTGGCACGCCTCGCCGCCGAAGCGACCACCATCATCAATGCGCAGGATTATGGGCGCACCATTTACGATCTGGCATTGCGACGCGACCTGATCGGCATCGGCGAGGACATGGTCAATGTCGCCTATGACGCCCCAGTCGACTTCGCGCCGCGGGCGCAGATCGAGGATGCCGAGCGCCGCCTCTACGAACTCGCCGAATCCGGCCGCTATGACGGAGGCTTCCAGAAATTTTCGCAGGCGCTCACGCTTGCGGTCGATCTGGCCGCGAAAGCGTTCCAGCGCGATGGAAAGCTGTCGGGCATCTCGACGGGCCTGCGCGACCTCGACACCAAGATGGGCGGGTTGCAGCACTCCGACCTCATCATCGTCGCCGGCCGTCCCGGCATGGGCAAGACGTCGCTCGCAACCAACATCGCCTACAACGTCGCGCGGGCCTATGTCGGTGAACTCCAGGCCGACGGCACCATGAAGGCCGCCCATGGCGGCGTCATCGGCTTCTTCTCCTGCGAAATGTCGGCCGACCAGCTTGCCACGCGTATCGTCGCCGAGCGCACCGGCATCCCCTCCTCGTCGATCCGCCGCGGCGGCATCTCGGAGGCCGATTTCGAGAAGATCCGCGAGGTCTCGATCGAGCTGCAGTCGCTGCCCTTCTATGTCGACGAGACCGGCGGCCTCTCGATTGCGCAGCTAATGGCGCGCGCCCGCCGGCTGAAGCGGCAGAAGGGCCTCGACCTCATCGTCATCGACTACATCCAGCTCTTGTCAGGCTCGGGCAAGCGCAGCGAAAACCGCGTGCAGGAAATCACCGAGATCACGACCAGTCTGAAGGCGCTCGCCAAGGAACTGAGCGTGCCCGTGATTGCGCTCTCGCAGCTCTCGCGCCAGGTCGAGTCGCGCGACGACAAGCGGCCGCAGCTCTCGGACTTGCGCGAATCGGGCTCGATCGAACAGGACGCCGACGTTGTGCTGTTCGTCTATCGCGAGGAATATTACCTCGGGAACAAGGAGCCGCGCCCGGGCACGCCCGAGCACGAAAAATGGCGCCTGGATATGGATCTTGCGCATGGCAAGGCCGAAGTCATCATCGGCAAGCAGCGCCACGGCCCGACCGGCACCGTCGATGTGGCCTTCGAAGCGTCGATCACACGGTTCGGCGACCTCGCGCCGGACAGCCAGGTGCCGGACCGCAGCGGCAACGACTACTGAGTTCTCTGGGTTGAACCCGACCGGCCTCTTGCGTAAAACGGCGCCATGACAATGGCGTCCGACCCGAAAATCATTCCGCAATCCGGCCTTCTCTCCGCGGAGGCCAATCAGGCTGCCGCGCTCGCGACCTTCGGCGGCGTGCTCACCGTCGATCTCGACGCCATCATCGCCAATTGGCGCAAGCTCGAGAAGACGGCGGTGCCGGCCGAATGCTCGGCGGTGATCAAGGCAGACGCCTATGGCTGCGGCGCCGAGCAGGTCGCGCGTGCCCTGAACAAGGCCGGCTGCAAGACCTTCTTCGTCGCCACCATCGAGGAAGCGCGCAAGGTGCGCGCGGCGGTGCCGGAGCCTACGATCTACGTGCTCGGCGGCTATTTCCAGAACACCGGCGAGCACTACGCCCAGATCAACTGCCGCCCCGTGATCGGCGATCTCAACGAACTCGCCGAATGGGACGTGTTCTGCCGCCGCACCGGCTGGACCGGTGGCGCCGCCATCCACATCGACACCGGCATGAACCGGCTCGGCCTGACGCTCGCGGAAGCGCAGGCCATCATTCCCCGCATCAACGCCGGCGATCACGGCATCACGCTGGTGATGAGCCATCTGGTTTCGGCCGAGCAGCTCAACAGCCCGGTGAACGCCAAGCAACTCGCGGCCTTCCGCGGCATCGCCAGCGAATTCTCCGGCGTGCCGGCGGCACTCGCCAATTCGTCCGGCGTCTTCCTCGGCGCGCCCTTCCAGTTCGACATGGTGCGGCCGGGCGCCGCGCTCTACGGCGTGAACCCGACGCCGGAGGCCGACAATCCGATGCAGCCCGTGGCCGATCTCAAGGCCCGCATCGTCCAGATCCGCAACGTCGAGCGCGGCGAGAGCGTCGGCTATGGCGGCACCTGGACCGCACGGCGGCCGACGAAACTCGCGATCATCGCGGTCGGTTATGCCGACGGCTATTTCCGCGCAGCAAGCTCCAATGACGGCACCCGCGGCGCCGAGGTCATCGTCGCCGGCAAGCGCTGTCCGGTCGCCGGCCGCGTCTCGATGGATCTGATCGCGATCGACATCACCGATCTGCCGCCGAACGCGGCGCGGCGCGGCCACATGGTGACGCTGCTTGGCGAGGGCATCACCGTCGACGAGCTCGCGCATCATTTCGGAACGATCGGCTACGAGGTGCTGACCAGCCTCGGCCGCCGCTACGCCCGCATCTACAAGGGCGGGAATGTTGTGGAGCCGCTGGCCAAGCCGGCTCCCGCGCAGGCGGTCGAGCAGCAGACGCCCGCTCCGCCGATCGAGCAGCCCGCAAGCCCGCCGCCGCTGCCGGGCTGAGCGGCTCGCCGCCTACTTCTTTTTCCTGCTGTCCAGCGCCGTCTTGCAGGTCGCGCTGAGCTGATCGCGCTTGCTGTTGAGGCAAGCGACGATGCCGCCGCCCGGCGCAAGGCCGGCGCAGAATTTGTCATAGTCCGCCTTGCACGCGCCGCGCGGATCGGATGATTGTGCCGAGGCGCCCCCGGAGAACGCAACGGCGACGGCGATAACGGCAAAGCTCAACTTGGACATTGTTTCTCCGGTAACGGAAGGCAGGAGCCGGTAGCTCTACATGAAGATCGCGACGTTCAACATCAACAACATCAATCGCCGTCTGCCCAATCTGTTGGCATGGATGCGAACGGCGAAGCCCGATGTCGTCGCACTTCAGGAGTTGAAGGCAAGTGATGGCGAATTTCCGGCAGCCGCGATCGAAAAGGCCGGTTACGGCGCAGTGTGGTGTGGACAGAAGACCTGGAACGGCGTCGCCATCCTGGCCCGCAATGCCGAGCCCATTCTCACCCGCGATCGCTTGCCGGGAAAGCCCGGCGATCACGAAGCCCGCTACATCGAGGCCGCGGTACGCGGTGTCATCGTCACCAGCATCTACCTGCCGAACGGCAATCCGCAGCCGGGACCTAAATTCGACTACAAGCTCGACTGGTTCGCGCGCCTCAAGCGCCATGCCAGAACGTTGATCAAGCAGAACCTGCCCGTGGTGCTCGCCGGCGACTACAACGTTGCGCCTGATGAGATCGACATCTATCCGACGCGCTCGTGGGACAAGGATGCCTTGATCCAGCCGAAGAGCCGTGCGGCCTTTGCCTCGCTGGTGGCACAAGGCTGGTGCGACGCGATCCGCGAACTGCATCCGGAGAAGCGCATCTACACCTTCTGGGATTACAAGCGAAACCGCTGGCCGCGCGATGCGGGCCTGCGGCTCGATCATCTCCTGCTCAGCCCTGCCCTCGCCTCACGACTGGCAAAAGCCGGCGTGGACAAGAAGGTTCGCGGCGAGGAAGGCGCGAGCGATCACGCACCGGCATGGGTCGTGCTGCGCTAGGTCAACGCCCGTAATACTCTTGCACCGTGTCCCACGCTGCTTTCTGCAGCAGCTCCACCGTCGGCGCATCGAGTCCCATCGTGTAGGAATTGCCGACCGGTGAGCGGCCCGTCAGGGCAGCGAACGTCACGCAGGTCGACAGATACGTGCCTGCGGGGCTCGGGTGCCGCTTGTCCGGCGCATACAGATTGAGCTCGGGCTGCAGCTTGCGCACGCGTGCGAAGGCCAGGCCTGCGGGGATCACCAGCGCATCATTGGCATTGCCGGCGATCGTGTAGGCCTCGGCCAACGCTTCCGTCATCTCAGGCTTGTCGGCGTACGCCCAGGACATGAACAGGACCGGCCGCATGCCATGGGCGCGGACGATCTCGCTGTCCTTCTTCACGAAGGTCGCGAACGCGTCCTTCAATTGCGGATGGATCGGGCACTGGCTGCAATCCATCATGACGACGGCGTCGTACTGCCTGCCCGGCTTGTTGAAGACGACGTTGTTCTGCTCGTCGAACGAATAGGCGCCGAGGCCGCCCGCCCGCAGCAGGTTCTCCATGTCGTGCCAATCGAGGCCTGAGCCGCCGATCGTCGCCATGGTATTGCGATAGGCCGCCTTGTTTTCGGGATACGCAGCCCGCTCCATGAAGGAGAGATGCCCGGGCATGCCGTTGTTGTAGTAGAAAAAGCTATTGCCGACGAACAGCGTGGCTTTGGGGAAATCCGGTCCTGATGTGGTGACCTTGGGCTTGGTCTGCGCCTGCGCATTGAAGCCGGCTACAACGGCCAGACACATCGCGAGCATCACTCGCGCGAAAAGACGCATCATCGGCTTCCTCCCTGTTCTATCGGGCCGGAAACAGATCAGCTTTTCAAGAAGGCCTCAAGAGCACGGGCGAGCAGCAGACATGCGTGAGAAGCCCATGCTCACCACAAATTCTTGCCGTCGATCATGGTCACCGGCACGGCCTCCAGATCGAATTCGTCGAACAGGCGCGCGGACCCTGGGATTGTCGAAATCGGGCTTGCCGGTCGACCAGTCCGGCGACTCCGAATAGGTGCCGCAGCCGCAGCTTGCGCAGAAATGGTGTTTGACCGTGCGGCTACCCCAGAGATAGGTCGCGACGTTCTCCGCGGGCGACAGCAGCCGAAACTGCGCCGGCGTGTAATAGGCCCACAACGCGCCGCGCTTGGCGCAGAGCGAGCAGGTGCAACGGGTCACGCTCGAGGGCGCCTCCGTCACCTCGAACACCGTCTCACCGCAATGACAGCTTGCCTCGATCGGCATGACCCGCTCTCCGTTTTGTCAGGAGATGGTCGTAGCCGGACCCTGCTGCCAACATGCTGTCAGCAGCGCGCGGCCGGCCTTGTCCCAAGTGCTGCGAGCCCCGACTTTGCGCGCCAACTCAACAAAAACCTGAAAAACAACCCCATGCACAGTAGCCGACCGCTGGCGAATCAATGGGTTACGCATACTCCGAAACGCAGGTTTTCACCGGTCGAGACACTTCGCCCGACACGCAAACGGTGCGATGGGCCAGGAGCTGACCTCGTAGGCGCCTTGCATTGGCGCCTTGTCCTCAGTTGCAGGATGGCGACGGAGGACGCGTTACCGGGCCTCGGCGATCCTCGGTCCAGATGACGGCATCTGCGCGTGAGTTGCCGAGAACCGGTTCGACGGCGATGCCGGGTCCGGTAATCGGAAAGCGGCGTCGGCCGGCGCTCCCTGGGGTGGTCGGCGGGCAACGGTCGTCGGAAGCACGATCACCTTCGCGCCGACTTTCACGCGATCATAGAGATCAACGACGTCCTCATTGGTCAGCCGGATACAGCCGGACGAGACACGCTTCCCGATCGTATCGGGCTTGTTGGTGCCGTGAATTCGATATTCGGTCTCGCCCAGATACATCGCCCGAGCGCCGAGCGGGTTGCCGGGACCGCCTGCCATGAACCGCGGCAGATAAGGCTGACGCGAGACCATCTCCGCAGGCGGATGCCAGTCCGGCCATTCTGCCTTGCGAGCCACCGTCTGCTCACCGGACCATGTGAAACCTTCGCGGCCAACACCGATGCCGTAGCGCAGTGCTTGCGCGTCGTTCAGGACGAGATAGAGGAATGTGTTCTTGGTATCGATGATCACGGTGCCCGGAGACTGGCGGCTGGCGTAGTCGACCACCTGCCGAACGAATGCTCCGGGAACGTCGGCCGCTTTGGGCGGTTCGACCAGAGGGGCCGGAAGCGGAGCCGGAGCCGGGGCTGACGGTGGTGCATGAACTGGCGTTGCGACGTAAACCGGAGTTGACGACGCTTGGGCTTCGTGCGCGGACGGCTTTCGTGTCGGTTGCACGTTCGCCGGCCGGGACAGCAAACCGTACCCCAACGCGCCAACAGCCACGGCGCCAATTGCAACTCGTGCGGCCATCGGGATTGCGAACGTCTCCGCCTTTCCGCGTTTGGCCCGCTTACCCATACTCTTTCCCCCTGGTCACTATGCCCACGAGAGGTACCCATTAAAATTTAAGAAACTTCGAAGCGATTTCGCTGAGGCTGGAACCATCCTCGATGGTTAACGCCGGGCTCTCGTTCGCAAGATAGGGTTCCCTCGCCTCGCGGATCGCCCGCGCCGCTGGCCGCGGCTAAACTCTCCCGATTCGTGGAGACCGTTTTGGCTTTCCTCTTCGTCCTCATCGTCGGCCTCGTCGCAGGCACCATTTCCGGCATCGTCGGCACGGGCTCGTCGATCATGCTGATGCCGGTACTGGTCTATGCCTACGGGCCAAAGGAGGCGGTGCCGATCATGGCGGTGGCCGCTGTCATGGCCAACTTCTCACGAATCCTGGCCTGGTGGCGCGAGGTCGACTGGCGGGCCTGCGCGGCCTATTCGGTGACAGGCATTCCAGCCGCCGTGCTCGGCGCGCGGACGCTGCTGGCCCTGCCCTCGCACGCCGTCGATCTCGCCATCGGCGTCTTCCTGATCGCGATGGTGCCGGTGCGGCATTGGCTGGCGCGGCACGATCTCAAGGCCAATCTCTGGCATCTGGCGATCGGCGGGGCCGTGATCGGCTACCTCACCGGCATCGTCGTCTCCACCGGCCCGCTCAGCGTCCCGCTGTTCCTGTTCTACGGCTTGTCCCGGGGCGCCTTCCTCGCCACCGAAGCGGCTTCTTCGCTCGGGCTCTATATCGCGAAATCAGTGACCTTCGAACGGTTCGGCGCGCTGACCGGCGATGTGTTCGTCAAAGGCCTGATCGCTGGATCTTCGTTGATGGCAGGTGCCTTCATCGCCAAACGCTTCGTGCTGCGCCTGAAGCCGGAGATGTTCCGCGTGGTGATGGACGCGATCATGATCGCGGCCGGCCTCTCCATGCTCTGGAACGCGGCGCAGGCGTAGCCGGGCTTTCGGGGTGCGCCCGGGCTCACTCTCTCGACCTGTCATTCCGTGCTATCAGCAAACCTGAAACCCCGACTCGCTGTCCCGAACTCGCTGTCCTCATGGCCAAGAACACACTTTCCTTCGTCTGCCAGAACTGCGGCGCGGCCTATAACCGCTGGCAGGGCAAGTGCGAGTCCTGCGGCGAGTGGAATACGCTCGCGGAGGAGGACACGACCGGCAGCGTGCCGGTGTCGATCCGCTCCAAGCGCAAGGGGCGGACGTTCGCGCTGGAGAGCCTGTCCGGAAAAACCCAGGACGCCCCGCGCCTGTCCTCGGGCATGACGGAGCTCGATCGCGTGACCGGCGGCGGCTTCGTGCGCGGCTCGGTGCTTCTGGTCGGCGGCGATCCCGGCATCGGCAAGTCGACGCTGCTGACGCAGGCCACGAGCCTGCTCGCGCGCGCCGGGCACCGCGTCGTCTACATCTCCGGCGAAGAGGCGGTCGCGCAGGTGCGGTTGCGCGCCGAACGGCTCGGGCTGTCGGATGCGCCGGTGCAGCTCGCCGCCGAAACGTCTGTCGAGGACATCGTCTCGACGCTGTCTGAGGGTGCGGTGCCCCGGCTGATCGTGATCGATTCGATCCAGACGATGTGGACCGACACGGTGGAATCGGCACCCGGCACGGTGACGCAGGTGCGCGCCTCGGCACAGGCGCTGATCCGTTTTGCCAAAAGGACCGGTGCGGCCATCATCCTGGTCGGCCATGTCACCAAAGACGGCCAGATCGCAGGCCCTCGCGTGGTCGAGCACATGGTCGACGCCGTGCTGTCGTTCGAGGGCGAAGGCTCGCAGCAATTCCGCATTCTGCGTGCCGTGAAGAACCGTTTTGGGCCGACCGACGAAATCGGCGTGTTCGAGATGACCGGGCTTGGCCTGCGCGAAGTCACCAACCCCTCTGAGCTGTTTTTGTCCGAGCGCGATCTCGGCACGCCCGGCACCGCAGTCTTCGCGGGCATCGAGGGCACAAGGCCCGTTCTGGTCGAATTGCAGGCGCTGGTGGCACCCACTTCGCTCGGCACCCCGCGCCGGGCCGTGGTCGGCTGGGATCCGAGCCGGCTGTCGATGGTGCTGGCGGTGCTGGAAGCCCATTGCGGGGTCAAGCTGTCCGGCCACGACGTCTATCTGAACGTCGCGGGCGGCCTGCGCATCCACGAGCCCGCGGCCGATCTGGCCGCCGCCGCGGCGCTGGTGTCCTCGCTGGTTAATGCGCAGTTACCCACCGATGCGGTCTATTTCGGCGAGATCTCGCTGTCCGGCGTGGTGCGCCCGGTGGCGCAGACCCCGGCCCGGCTGAAAGAAGCGGCAAAACTCGGCTTTCAGCGTGCCGTGCTGCCCGAATCGGCCCGGGGCGAAGCCGGCGGTGATGCCGGCCTGTCGCTGAACGCGATCAACAGCCTGACGACATTGGTCGCCGAGATCGCCGCACGCGGGTCCCGGCGGGGCGACTCGAGTGCGCCGGCAGAGAAAAATGCCACACCGGCAAGATTCCGCCGTGGAGAGGGTTAGCCGGTGGTGACGTCCCCCGCCCTCGCCGCTATACAGCCGTCACAAAAGCAGCATGGGATTGCGTGGTTGCGGCCTTGCCGGGAACGTCGTCTGGCCCTCACTTAGGGCGGGCGGCCAAACACCGATTCGCTGAGCACCTTGAAGTACGAGCGGACCAGACCAGCCGATGCCAGTAACTATCCTCGACCTGATCCTGCTCGGTGTGATGCTGATTTCGGGCCTGCTCGCCATGGTTCGCGGCTTCATGCGCGAAATCCTGTCGATCGCGGCCTGGGGCACGGCGGCAATCGTCACCCTTTATTCATTCTCGAAGCTGCTGCCGACCGCAAAGACCTACTTCAACAACGATACCGTCGCGAGCGTGGTCGTGGTCGCCGGCGTGTTCGTGGGCACTTTGGTCGTGGTCTCCGTGATCACGGTCCGGATCTCCGACATGATCCTGGATTCGCGCATCGGCGCGCTGGACCGCACCCTGGGCTTTCTGTTCGGGCTGGCGCGCGGGCTTTTGATCGTCGTGGTCGCGTTCCTGTTCTTCACCTGGCTGGTGCCGGACAAGCAGCGCCCGGATTGGGTCACGGGGGCCAAATCCCGCGTGGTGCTGCAGGGAACCGGCGATTGGCTGATGGCCCTCTTGCCTGACGACCCCGAGAACACCATCTTGAAGAGATTCAAGAAAAACAAACCAGATGAAGAGCAAACTGATTCCGAGCAGCAGCCTTCGGGCAGTGGCGACGGATACAGCAAACCGGCTCGTGACAGCCTTAAAAAGCTGATCGAGAAACCCGCGGCGCGTTGATAAGCCCTAACGAGAGGCTCGGACGAGATGCGAAATCCTGACCAGGACGCCCTACTTGATCTCGGCCCGGCCGCGCTGGAACTTCAAGACGATCTGGAGGGGGATACGCTGCGCGAGGAATGCGGCGTCTTCGGCATCTACGGCCACCCCGATGCCGCCGCCATCACGGCGCTCGGCCTCCACGCCCTTCAGCACCGCGGCCAGGAAGCCGCCGGCATCGTCTCCTATGACGGCGGCCGCTTTCATTCCGAACGCCGCCTCGGTCTCGTCGGCGACACCTTCTCCCGCCGCGAGGTGATCGACCGCCTGCCCGGCACAATGGCAGTCGGCCATGTCCGCTATTCCACCACGGGCGCGACCATCCTGCGCAACGTGCAGCCGCTGTTCGCCGAACTGAATGCCGGCGGCCTTGCTGTCGCCCACAACGGCAACCTCACCAACGGCCTGACGCTGCGCCGCGAGCTCGTGAAGAACGGCGCGATGATGCAGTCGACCACCGACACCGAGGTGATCCTGCACCTGGTCGCGCGCTCCAGGCGCAGTCGCTTCATCGAGCGCTATATCGACGCGCTGCGCGAGATCGAGGGCGCCTATGCGCTGGTGTCGCTGACCAACAAGAAGCTGGTCGGCGCGCGCGATCCGCGCGGCATCCGTCCGCTGGTGCTCGGCGAACTCGATGGTTGCCCGATCCTGACCTCCGAGACCTGCGCCCTCGACATCATCGGCGCACGCTTCGTCCGCGACATCGAGCCCGGCGAGGTGATCGTGTTCGACGAGAACGGTCAGGACATTCACAAGCCGTTCCCGCCGATCGCGCCGCGGCCCTGCATCTTCGAGTACATCTACTTCTCCCGTCCGGACTCCATCGTCCACGGACGCTCGGTCTACGAGGTGCGCAAGGCCTTCGGTGCCCAGCTTGCGCGCGAGAGCCACGTGCCGGTCGACGTCGTGGTGCCGGTGCCGGATTCCGGCGTGCCCGCGGCAGTCGGCTACAGCCAGCATTCCGGCATCCCGTTCGAACTCGGCATCATCCGCAACCATTATGTCGGCCGAACCTTCATCCAGCCGACGCAAGCGATCCGCGAATCCGGCGTACGCATGAAGCATTCGGCCAACCGCGCCGCGATCGAAGGCAAGCGCATCATCCTGATCGACGATTCGCTGGTGCGCGGTACCACCTCGAAGAAGATCGTGCGCATGATGCGCGATGCCGGCGCCAAGGAAGTGCACTTCCGCCTCGCCTCGCCGCCGATCCTCTATCCCGACTATTACGGCATCGACCTACCGGACCGCGGTGGTCTTCTTGCGGCGACGCACTCGCTCGAAGAGATGCGCGAGATCATCGGCGCCGACTCGCTTGCCTTCCTGTCGATCGACGGCATGTACCGCGCCATGGGCGAGCCCGGCCGCGACCCCGCCAATCCGAAATTCTCGGATCATTGTTTCACCGGGGCCTATCCGACCCACCTCACCGACCAGACCCAGACCGAGCAGCAGCCCCGGCAATTGTCGCTGCTGGCGGAGGCGAGCTGACGGCGCAGCCGTCATCCCGGGGCGGTCCGCAGGATTTTCTTGCAACCTCTGGATTCCGGGTTCGATGCTTCGCATCGCCTCGGAATGACGGCGTATTGGGGGCTTGTCCCGGCCATCTACGCCTGTAAAACCCGGCCATGACAAATCCCCTCGCCAACCGCATCGCTCTCGTCACCGGCGCCTCGCGCGGCATCGGTTTTGCCACGGCAAAAGCGCTGGCCAGGGCCGGCGCGCATATCGTCGCCGTGGCGCGCACGCAGGGCGGGCTGGAAGAGCTCGACGACGAGATCCGCAAGGACGGCGGCAGCGCAACGCTGGTGCCGCTCAACCTGACTGATTCCGACGGCATCGCGCGGCTGGGCGCCGGCCTGCACGAACGCTACGGCAAGCTCGACATCCTCGTCGGCAATGCGGGCGTGCTCGGCCCCTCCTCGCCGATCGGCCATATCGAGCTGAAGGCCTTCACCGACGTGATGGCGGTCAACGTCGCCGCGAACTTCCAGCTGATCCGCTGCATGGAGCCGCTGCTCAAGCAGTCCGACGCCGGTCGCGCGGTGTTCGTCACGTCCGGCGCTGCCAACAAGGCGACCGCCTATGTCAGCCCCTACGCCGCCTCCAAGGCGGCGCTGGAAACGCTGGCGCGCGCCTGGGCGCAGGAGACCGCGAATACCAAGCTGCGCGTCAATTTGTTCAATCCCGGCCCCGTCCGCACCCGCATGCGCGCGACGCTGATGCCGGGCGAGGATCCGGCGACGCTCGATACAGCCGAGCAGGTCGCCGAATTGATCGTGCCGATGTGCGCGCCTGATTGGACCGAGACCGGCAAGTTCTACGACTACAAGAGCCGCAGCCTGATGAGCTTCCGCTCGCCGGCCTGATTGACTTGACGGCCTCCCCGCGATTGACTGCCCGCGCTCAAGCGGCAGCAAGCTGCAGGCCAAAAAAGGGAGGTTGCCATGGCGTCATGGCGGAATCGCGCAGGCTCAACGAATGCGCTCGCAAATGTCTCTCGCATCCGCTCCGTCCTGATCGCGGCCGTGGCGTTTGCGCTCCCGGGCGCGGCAACCGCCGGCGATGTCCCGACCTTCGCGGTCGATGCTTCCTGGCCAAAGCCGTTGCCGAACAACTGGATCCTCGGTCAGGTCGGCGGCATCACCGTCGACTGGCAGGGCCACATCTGGGTGATCCATCGGCCGCGCTCGCTCACCGACGACGAGAAAGGCGCGAGCCTCACCCCGCCGCGCTCGAAATGCTGCGTCTCGGCGCCGCCGGTGCTCGAATTCGACAGCGACGGCAATCTGCTGCGATCGTGGGGCGGCGCGGGCGAAGGCTATGAATGGGTCGGCCGCGAGCACGGCATCGAGGTCGACGAGCGCGGCTTCGTCTGGGTCGGCGGCAATGCCGACAATGACAACGCGATCCTGAAATTCACCCTCGACGGCAAGTTCGTCGCCCAGATCGGCAAGATCGCGCCGAGCCTCGGCAGCAACGACACGACGCAGCTCGGCAAGCCCGCCGAGACCGCGATCGACAAGACCGCCAACGAAATCTACGTCGCCGATGGCTACGGCAATCGCCGCGTCATCGTCTTCGACGCGACCACTCTCGCCTACAAGCGGCATTGGGGCGCCTACGGCAACAAGCCCGACGACACCAAGCAGGCGGCGTACGATCCCAAAGCGCCGGTGTCGCAGCAGTTCGGCAATCCCGTCCATTGCGTAAAGCTCGCCAATGACGGTCTCGTCTACGTCTGCGACCGCATCAACAACCGCATCCAGGTCTTCAAGAAGGACGGCACTTTCGTGAAGGAGTTCTTCTTCGAGAAGAACACGCTCGGCAACGGCGCGGTGTGGGACATCGCGATCTGGCCCGATCCGAAGCAGACCTGGCTGCTCAGCGCGGACGGCGAAAACAACGAGATCAGGGTCATCAAGCGCGAGGACGGCAGCGTGGTCGGAAGCTTCGGGCACAGCGGCCGCAACGCCGGACAATTGCACTGGGTGCATGCCATGGCGATCGACGCCAAGGGTAACGTCTATACCGCCGAGGTCGACACCGGAAAGCGCATCCAGAAATTCAAGTTGACGTCGGACGCGCTGAAATAGCGTCTCGACGCATTTTACCCAAAAGTTAACGGAGGGATGACGCTGCGACTCAGCGTCATCCGGCTTTAGGCGCATTGCCGCCGGCCGTGGGACACGGTAGAGCCATCAGCCGGAACAAGGCTCCCATCCAAGAGAGCTGTCCGCATGTTTGACAATGGAGGAAACCTTTTATGACGACGACGTTCGCGCGCCGCTCCGCGGCCCTTCTGGCCTGTGCCGCCTTCGGTTTTGCCACATCCGCCTACGCCCAGGACAAGACCGTCAAGATCGGCGTGCTTAACGACATGTCCAGCCTCTATGCCGACATCGGCGGCCCGAACTCCGTGGTCGCGATCAAGATGGCGGTCGAGGATTCCGGCCTGCTCAAGAAGGGCTGGAAGATCGACGTGCTGAGCGGCGACCACCAGAACAAGCCCGACATCGGCGTTAACATCGCCCGGCAATGGATCGACAACGACAAGGTCGATGCGATCGCGGACACGCCGAGCTCCGGCGTGGCGCTCGCGGTGAGCAACCTCGTCAAGGAGAAGAATGCGGTGCTGCTCAATTCGGGCGCCGCCACCGCGGACCTCACGGGTAAGGCCTGCACACCGAACACGGTCTCCTATACCTACGACACCTACATGCTCGCCAACGGTACCGGCAAGGCGTTGACCAAGGCCGGCGGCGACAGCTGGTTCTTCCTCACCGCCGACTACGCGTTCGGACATGCGTTGGAGCGCGATACCAGCGCCGTCGTCACCGCCAATGGCGGCAAGGTGCTCGGTGGTGTCAAGCATCCGCTCAACACCGCAGACTTCTCCTCCTTCCTGCTGCAGGCCCAGTCGTCGAAATCAAAGATCGTCGGTCTCGCCAACGCCGGCGGCGACACCACCAATGCGATCAAGCAGGCCGCCGAGTTCGGCATTGTGCAGGGCGGGCAGAAGCTCGCGGCGCTGCTGCTGTTCATCAACGACGTGCATTCGCTGGGTCTGAAGACCGCCCAAGGCCTGACCTTCACGGAATCCTTCTATTGGGACATGAACGACCAGACCCGCGCCTGGTCGAAGCGCTTCTCGGCGCTGGCCAGCAAGAATGCGATGCCCTCCATGACCCAGGCCGGCAATTACGCGATGGTGCTGCATTATCTGAAGGCGATGGACGCGCTCGGCGGCAACCCGCATGACGGTGCCAAGGTCGTCGCCAAGATGAAGGAGCTGCCGACCGACGACCCGCTGTTCGGCAACGGCCCGCTGCGCGCGGACGGGCGCCGTCTCATCCCGGCCTATCTGTTCGAGGTGAAGAAGCCCGAAGAATCGAAGGGACCGTGGGACTACTACAAGCAGATCGCCACGATCGCGGCGGAAGACGCAGCCAAGCCGCTCAAGGACAGCGAGTGTCCGTTGGTGAAGAAGTAAGAAGTCGTAGGGTGGGTTAGCTCTGCGGCTGCGCAAAGCGCAGTCTGCAGGACGTAACCCACCTCTTCTCGCGCGTCGGACAAGGTGGCGGATTACGCTTCGCTAATCCGCCCTACGGTTCTGATCTCGCCGCTCCCAGCGCCCGCACCGCGATCGCCACGCACACCACCATCAAGACCGCCGCGAGCAGGAACGGCGCCCCGGGCAGCTGCCATGGCGCGCTGGCGCCGATGAAGTATGAAAACGTCAGCGTGAACAGGAACGGGCCGACGAGCTGCGACACGCTCTGCACGCTCGCGGTCGCGCCCTGCAACTGGCCCTGCTGATCGGGCGCGACCAGGCGCGTCATCAGTGATTGCATGGCGGCGCCCGAAATGCCCCACAGCGACATCACGGGAATGCCGATCCAGAACAGCGGCCCGGTCGGCGCCGCGCCGAAGATCACGAAGCCGATCGCGCCACAGCACAGGCCCATCAACAAGGCGTTGCGCTCGCCGAGCACGCGCACGATCGGGCCGATCGCGAGCCCCTGCACCACCATGGCGCAGATGCCGACCATCGCCAGCGTCAACCCCACGGTTTTCGAATCCCAGCCGTAGCGATAGGTGGCGTAGAGCACGAAGGTCGAGGGAAGCACGACATGCGCGACCTGCGCGATGAAGTTGACGACGGACAACGCAGCGAGCACCGCGTTGGAACGCAGCAGGCGGAGCGCACCGAGCGGATTGGCGCTCCTCCAGCGGAACGGCGCACGCTTGTCCGGCGCCAGCGATTCCGGCAGAACGAAGAGCCCATAGAGCGCGTTGGCAAAGCTCAGGGCCGCCGAGGCCCAGAATGGCAGGCGCGGATCGATATCGCCGAGCAGGCCGCCCAGCGCCGGGCCCAGCACGAAGCCAGCGCCGAACGCAGCCCCAATCCTGCCGAACACCGCCGCGCGCCGCTCCGGCGGCGTGATGTCGGCGATATAGGCAAAGGCGGTCGAGATGCTCGCCGAGGTAATGCCCGAGATGACGCGGCCGATGAACAGCCAGACCAGCGACGGCGCCAGCGCCATCAGCACGTAGTCGGCCGCGAGCCCGAAATTCGACAGCAGCACCACCGGCCGCCGCCCGAAGCGATCCGACAGCGCGCCGAGCACCGGCGAGAACACGAACTGCATCAGCGCCCAGGCGGTGCCGAACAGGCCGAAGATGCGGGCCGCATGCGCCGTGTCGTTGTCGACGAAGCTCTCGATCAGTTTTGGCAGGATCGGCATGATCACGCCGAGCGCGAGCATGTCGAGCAGGATGGTGACGAAGATGAAGGCGACCGCACCGCGCCGGACTGGCGCTGCGCCCTGCGCCATCGCCTCGCCGGCATCGTTGCTCACGACGGCCGCTTGCGCTTATGGGCGAACGGATTGGCCTTCTCGCGCAGGGTGATACGCACCGGCGTGCCCGGCAGCTCGAAGGCCTCACGCAGCGAATTGGTGAGATAGCGCAGATAGGACTGCGGCACCGCGTCTGCGCGCGAGCAGAACAGCACGAAGCTCGGCGGGCGCGCCTTGGTCTGCGTGATGTAATTCAGCTTGAGGCGTCGGCCGGACACGGCCGGCGGCGGATTGGCCTGGACCGCCTCCTCGAACCAGCGGTTCAGCGCCGCCGTCGACACACGCCTGTTCCAAAGCGCATAGGCATCCTGGATCGCCTGCATCAATCGATCGATGCCCTCGCCCATCAAGCCGGAGACGGCGACGATCGGCACGCCCTTGATCTGCGGCAGCAAGTGATCGGCATCGCGGCGCAGGTTCGAGATCGCGCCGCCACCCTTGCTCTCCATCAGGTCCCATTTGTTGACGGCGAGCACGACGGCGCGACCCTCGCGCTCGATCAGGTCGGCGATGCGAAGATCCTGCTCCTCGAAGCGGTTCTGCGCATCCATCATCATCACGACGACTTCGGCAAAGCGCACCGCGCGCAGTGCGTCGGCGACCGAGAGCTTCTCGAGCTTCTCCTCGATCCGCGAGCGCCGGCGCAGACCTGCGGTGTCGAACACGCGAAACTCGCGGCCCTTCCAATTGATCTCGACCGCGATGGAATCGCGCGTGGTGCCTGCCTCCGGGCTCGTCAGCAGGCGCTCCTCGCCGAGCAGATGATTGATCATCGTCGACTTGCCGGCGTTGGGCCGGCCGACGATCGCGACCCGGATCGGACGCGTAGCGGCCTCTTCCTCCGTCAGCGGCTCGTCGTTTTCGAAGTCATCGTCCTCCACCGGCTCCGGCATAAGCACTCTAAGAGCGTCGTAGAGCTCACCCATGCCCTCGCCGTGCTCGGCCGAGATCTGGATGGGATCGCCGAGGCCGAGCGCGAAAGCCTCCATCGCGCCGGCATCGCCATGCTTGCCTTCGCTCTTGTTGGCGACGAGCAGCACCGGCTTGTTGGCTTTGCGGGCGAAATCGGCGAAGGCGCGATCGTTGGGCGTGAGGCCCATACGGGCATCGATCACGAAGAACAGCGCGTCGGCCTGAGCGATCGCGGCCTCCGTCTGCTCCTGCATGCGGGCAGTCAGCGAACCCTTGGCACCTTCATCGAGGCCGGCGGTGTCGATGATCGTGAAGTCGAGATCGCCGAGCCTGGCCTCGCCCTCGCGGCGGTCGCGGGTGACGCCGGGCAGGTCATCGACAAGCGCGAGCTTCTGCCCGACCAGGCGGTTGAACAGCGTCGACTTGCCGACATTGGGTCGGCCGATAATGGCAATCTTAAAGGACATGGGTCATTCGTGCGCTGCCGGAGCAGCGCCTGTCAATGAAATGAAATTATCAGCGCGAGAAGCTGCCGCTCGGCATCGGCGCCGGGAAGGCGCCCTGCGTTTGCTGCTGGGTGGTCTGGGTCGGCTGCGCCTGCTGGACCGGCTGATCGGGCGGCGGCGCGGTGGTGCGCTTGCGCACGATCTTCTGCCTGGGCGGCGGAGCGGCCGCGGGCGGCGCGGCCTCGGGCTGGGCCTCGCCATCGACTTCGCCGGCGGGCGCCTCAGCCGGCGCGACGGCCGCGCTGGCCGGCTGCCTGGTCTTTTTCGCCTTGGCCCCCTTCGCCGGCTTCGGCTCGGGCTGAGGCTCCACAGGCAAGGCCGCGACGGCGGGTCCGTTCGGATCGGGCAGTTGCTGCGCGCCCTTGTACATATCCTTGGGCACACCCTGCTCGAGTCCCGGCACGCCTTCCGGGAACACCGGCTTACGGTCGCCCGGCAGCTTCTTCTTGGTATCGAGGAAGTCGAGCATGTCGCTCGGATCGAAGCTGGAGCAACCGCCCAGCACGCCCGTGAAGGCGATCAGGACGGCGGCTGCGATCAAGCGTGGCGTGCGGCGCATATCGGTATCTCGTCTCAGCTCTCGGCTCAGCTCTTCGCTACGGGCGGCAGCAGGGCCTGCAGCGCCTCGGCCCGTGAGCGCAGGCCGGGCGGCGTTTCGCCATCCTCGGCAATCGCGTCGAGCCATTTGCGGGCCGCGGTCATGTCGTTGTTGCGCCAGGCCGACAGCGCCAGCATCTCGCGGGCGGTATGACGGAAGGTTGATTTGGGCGCGGTGGAGGCGTCCAGCCGCTGCTGCATGTCGGCATAGCCGGCGCTGTCGAGCAGGAGGCCTGCGGCGCGGATCTTTGCCAGATCCTGCCACTCGCCGCCTGTGCTGCGGTCGGCGGCGATGTCGTCATACAGCTTGGCGCCTGCCTTGGGATCGCGGGCTGCCGCCTCGGCCGCAGCACGCAGCCGCGCCAGGGTGCGATAGCCTGATGGAGCCTTGGCAGCGAGCTCGGTGAAGGCCGCCTCGGCCTCCGCATGCTTGTCCTGATCGGACAGCTCGGCGGCCTTCTCGAAGGCGGCGCCGGCCTCGGCAGCCTTCTTGGCCTCCACATACTGGTAAGCGCGCCAGCCACCCACGGCGGCGACGATCAGCACCATCAGGGCGATGAAGACAATCGAATATTTGTCCCACAGCTTCTTGAGCTGTTCGCGACGTACTTCCTCATCAACTTCGTCAAATAATTCAGACACTTATGCTAATCCCATGCCCGTCCGGGTGCGCGCGCCAAAGCGTTCGCGTCAGGAATCCCGTCCCCACGTGGCGGCGGGGTACCCTAACGATATGGCGGTGGCAAGGCAAAGCGAGCCCGATCAAGGCGTTAACCACCCGGGACAGCCCGGAGAGACCGCCTCCCCGGGTCAGGTCCCCAACAGCTCCCGTAGCTGCCGCTTCAGCACTTTGCCATTGGCATTGCGCGGCAGCGGCTCCGCGGTGATCACCATCGTTTCCGGGACCTTGTAGTCGGACAGCCGCTCCGCGCACCAGGCGCGCAAGGCCTCGCTGTCCACCGGTGCGCGCGCCACGACCACAGCGTGAACGCGTTCGCCCAGCACCGGGCACGCCTTGGCGACGATCGCACTCTCGACCACGGCGGGATGGCCGGCCAGCACGGATTCGACCTCGGCCGAATAGATCTTCAGGCCACCGCGATTGATCATGTCCTTCTGCCGGTCGAACACCCGGACAAATCCCTCCGCGTCGACCGAGCCGAGATCGCCGGAATGCC
This sequence comes from Bradyrhizobium sp. Ken51, assembly GCF_055807435.1. Classification (NCBI taxonomy): domain Bacteria; kingdom Pseudomonadati; phylum Pseudomonadota; class Alphaproteobacteria; order Hyphomicrobiales; family Nitrobacteraceae; genus Bradyrhizobium; species Bradyrhizobium sp. Ken51. Next base: position 399,263 of record NZ_JBVVPB010000002.1, read on the forward strand.
AGAACCCGCTGGTGAAGCTTTCGGCCGTGGCTTTCGGATTGTTCCAGTAGCCCTTGATCACGGAGGCACTCTGGATCCAGAGCTCACCGATTTCGCCAGGCGGCAGCTCACGCCCGTCCGCCCCCATTGCCAGGATGCGCGCACCCGGACACGGCAGGCCGACGCTGTCGATGTGGGTCGCCGTCAACTTGCCGGGCGTGATCGTGGACGGCGATGTGGTCTCGGTCGCGCCGTAGCAATTCGCAAGCTCGAGGCCGGGAATGATCGCCTTGAGCTTCTCGATGGTAGCGACCGGCATCGGTGCGCCGCCAAAGCCTCCGATGCGCCAGCTCGACAGATCGTAGCTCTCGAAATCGGGCTGGAGCAGGCAGAGATTGTACATCGCCGGCACCATCACCGTGTAGGTGACGCGCTCGCGCGCGGCGAGCTTGAGATATTCGCCGGCTTTGAACTCTGGCATGATGATCAGCGCGCCGCCGCAGCAGATCATCGTCGTGATATTGGCGACGACACCCGTGACGTGGCCGAGCGGCACCGCCGCGATCGAGCGATCGGCCGCCGTCAATCGCAGGCAGGACACGAAGATCATCGAGGAATGGACGATGTTGCAATGGGCCAGCATCGCGCCTTTCGGCTTGCCGGTCGTCCCCGAGGTGTAGAGGATCATCGCGGTGTCCTCCTCGCTCGTCTCGACCGGCGCCGCGGCCGGTGCGTTGTCGACGAGCACCGCGAAACGTGACAAAGCCGGATCGTCGTCCACGGCGATGCGGTGGACCATTTCGGGCACGTCCAGCGCATCTGGCAGCCGTTCTGCGAGTGCCGCCTCGTGGATCAATGTCTTTGCGCCGCAATCGCTGAGGACATAGGCGATTTCCGGTTTCTGCTGGCGCGTGCTGAGCAGCACCGTGACGAGCCCCTCATGCGCGGCAGCAAACAGAAGCAGCAGAAATTCGAGGCGGTTGCCGAGCAGGATCGCGACACGATCGCCGCGCTGCAATCCGAGCTTGCGAAATCCCGCCGCGATCCGCGCAGCCTGCTCCGCGGCCTCCCGCCAGCTGAGTCGGATATTGCCCGAGATCAGCGCTTCGCCATCGGGATTGCGGGCGCAGGCGTCCGCAATCATCGCCCACAGGCTCGATGGCCGATCGCAAAATGCCGGTACCACCCGATCGCCGAAGCGCGCCTCGAATCGCAGCGGCGGGATCTGAGAATGCGACCAGTCCATCGGGATGCCCTCGGCTTGTTGCTCTTGTTACCTTCCGCGCATGGGCATGCCGGTGCTGTCTTGTGCTGATCGGCTAGCCGCCGATCACGGGAACACCGATCACGACCGGATGGAACGCAAACGCCAGCGCCAGATATGCGACGATTCCAACCACGATCGCGATCAGATCGTTAGTGACGCCGCCCACCGGAATCGGCGGACCGCCGCCATCGGTGCGACGCTTCAGCGTGATGCGGTCATACACCGCCCAGCCCAGGAAAGAGCCGAACAGGATGATGGAGCCGAGATCGCCATTGGCCAGAAGATGCGCCGCCGCCCACAGCTTGATGCCGGCCAGCATCGGATGCTTCAGCGTCGCATAGATGCGGCCGCGCAGATAGGACGCAACCACCAGGATGACCGCCGGCAACATCAGCGCGAGCGTGATGTGCTTCAGCGCCTTCGGCGGATACCAGACGTCGATCCAGCCCGTCGCACGATAATGCGCGAAGCCCCAGATGATCAACGCGAGCCCCGCGAGCGAGGCGAGCGAGTAGAGGATTTTGTAGGTCCCCTCGCCCAGTCTCGCGATGGCCTGCGCGCGCGCCTCGCGTTTCGTCGTGAACACATGCGCCGCAAAAAACAGCGCAAGCCCCAGGATCATGACCAGCAGACCCACGAGATTCTCCCCTCAACCAGCGCCCCAGCCCATGGCGTATCATCGATTGGCCGCGGGTCGCAACTGATGGGCTACTTGCCGATCTCGCGATTGTCGACATACCGGATCGCGATCGGCCGCCCGGCCAGGGCACCGCCAAGACCGCCGGTGAATTTCAGCGGCAGGCAGGCGTTCAACGATGAATTGATCGCCTTGAGATAGGTGGTTCTCGTCTCGGCGGGCACGCCCGCGGTCGCAAAGGTCAGGCGCGGCGGGCCGATCAGGCCGCCCGATTTGTTGAAGCTGAAACGCACGGCGATCTGCATGCCCGCGCGCGCATTGTCCGATGGCGGCGACCAGCAGCTGCGCAGCTCGGCGAAGAGATCGCCGATCGTGTCGAGATCGTGATCCGGCTTTTGGTATTTGGCGCGATCGGCCTCCGTCGGCACGCTTTGGATCGTGAGCTGGAGGTTCTGGCCGTAGGGATAGTCGATCTCGGGAATACAGGGACCAGGCTCGAGCGGGCTGCAATAGGACGGCGTGCAGGGCCTGCCATCGAGGACGCTGCACGGCTCGTGCGAAAACGGAATTGGGTTGATTTGTCGCGGCCGCGCGTCCGCGGCGATCGTCGAGATCGCCAGCAGGAGGAAAACAAGGATGCCGCGCCACATGACCAGAACGTGGCATCGCCGGAGAAGCCGTCAAGCCCGCAAGCGTTCACATGCTCGCGCGTACACGCGGTGTCGTCGTCCGGCTTGACCGGACGACCCAGTATTCCAGAGGCGTTTGTGATTGAGCCGAGAGGCTGCGGCGTGCTGGATGCCCCGCTTTCGCGGAGCATGACAGCGGGGGGAGTGGCTGCAGAGCGGGCGAAGCCCCACCCTACCCCTTCTTCTTGACGTCCTTGACGTTGGTGAACTCGATGCCCTCGGCCCGTTCCCTGGTGTAGCCGAGATAGAACTCGTTCCGCGCCAGATAGACGGGATCCCCGTCGACATCATCGGCGATGCTGGAGGTGTTGGCCGCGATGAAGGTATCGAGCTTCTTGCGGTCCTCACAGGAGACCCAGCGCGCGAGCTGAAACTCGCTGACCTCGAATTCGACCGGCAGCGAATATTCCGCATCCAGCCGCGCCTTGAGCACGTCGAGCTGGAGTGCGCCGACGACGCCGACCAATGCGGGCGCGCCGTCGCGCGGGCGGAACACCTGCACAACGCCCTCTTCCGACATCTGCTGAAGTGCTTCCTTCAGCTTCTTCGCTTTCATCGCATCGGTCAGACGCACGCGGCGGACGATTTCCGGTGCAAAGCTCGGCACGCCGACGAAGTTGAAATCCTCACCGTCGGTCAACGTATCGCCGATCCGCAGCGTGCCGTGATTGGGAATGCCGACGACGTCGCCGGCATAGGCTTCGTCCGCAACCGAACGGTCCTGCGCGAAGAAGAATTGCGGGCTGGACAGCGGCATGCTCTTGCCGGTGCGCACCAGCTTCGCCTTCATGCCGCGGCTCAGCTTGCCGGAGCACAGCCGCGCAAAGGCGATGCGGTCGCGGTGGTTCGGATCCATGTTGGCCTGGATCTTGAACACGAAGGCGCTCATGCGGGGGTCGGTGGCTTCGACCTTGCGCTGATCGCTCTCCTGCGCGCGCGGCTCGGGCGCGAACTTGCCGAGCCCTTGCAGCAAGTCGCCGACGCCGAAATTGCGAAGCGCGCTGCCGAAATAAACCGGCGTCAGATGGCCCTCGCGAAATGCTTCGAGCTCGAACGGTTTTGAAGCCGCGGTGACGAGCTCGAGCTCGTCCTTGACCGCGGACACGTCGAGATTGGCGTTGAGCTTGGTGAGCTCGGCGATCTCGATCTGCTGCGCCGCGCCGGTCTTGGCGCCGCCGCCTTCGAGCAGGCGCACGCCGCCATTGACGACGTCGTAGGTCCCGAGGAAATCGCGGCCGCGGCCGACAGGCCAGGTCATTGGCGTGGTATCGAGCGCCAGCGTCTTCTCGATCTCGTCGAGGAGCTCGAACACGTCGCGGCTCTCGCGGTCCATCTTGTTGATGAAGGTGATGATCGGGATGTCGCGAAGACGGCACACCTCGAACAGCTTTCGGGTGCGCGCCTCGATGCCCTTGGCGGCGTCGATCACCATGACGGCGGAATCGACCGCCGTGAGCGTGCGATAGGTGTCTTCCGAAAAGTCCTCGTGGCCCGGCGTGTCCAGCAGGTTGAACACGAGCCCCTCGAACTCGAAGGTCATGACCGAGGTCACGACAGAGATGCCGCGCTCGCGCTCGATCTTCATCCAGTCCGAACGCGTATTGCGCCGCTCGCCCTTGGCCTTGACCTGGCCGGCCAGATTGATGGCGCCGCCGAACAGCAGCAGCTTTTCGGTCAGCGTGGTCTTGCCGGCGTCCGGATGCGAGATGATCGCAAAGGTACGCCGCCGCGACACTTCAGCGGCAAGCGAGGAACGGGCCGTCGATTCGGCTGTGGTGGCGATGTCGGACATTGCGGCAGCGTTTGGCAGGGAAAATGAGCCTGATCAAGCCTCATCTGGTGATTGCGGAGCCTTCCGGCCAGCCCCATATCCGGCCTGGGATCAGGTTGGGAGGGACGGCCTTCCCTTCCCATCACCACGCCAGTCGCGGGGACGACCCTGCCTTGAATGGAGGGTCGTCATGGCCTGGAGCATCCTGTTCGTCGCCGGTCTGCTGGAGATCTCCTGGGCGATCGGCCTCAAATATACCGAGGGGTTCAGCAAGCTCGTTCCGTCGGTCCTCACGCTCGGCGCCATGGCCGGCAGCATCATCCTGCTCGGGCTCGCCCTCAAATCGCTCCCGATTGGAACCGCTTATGCAGTCTGGACCGGAATCGGCGCAGTCGGTACCGCGACGCTCGGCATCATCCTGTTCGGCGAGCCGGCCACCGCGTTTCGCCTCGCCAGCATCGGACTGATCGTCGCCGGGATTGTCGGACTGAAGCTGGTTACCTGACGAAGATCTTGACCGCCCACCAGCTCAGCGCGGCGACGATGGCCGAGGCCGGCATCGTGATCACCCAGGCATAGACGATCGAGCTGGCGACGTTCCAGCGCACCGCCGAGAGGCGGCGAGCAGCGCCGACACCGACGATGGCGCCGGTAATGGTGTGGGTGGTCGAGACGGGAACACCGAGGAAGGTCGCCATGAACAGGGTCGCGGCACCGCCGGTCTCGGCGCAAAATCCCTGCATCGGGGTCAGCTTTGTGATGCGCAGGCCCATGGTCCGAACGATGCGCCAGCCGCCCATCAGCGTTCCCATCGCCATCGCGGCCTGGCAGGAGAGCACCACCCAGAAGGGGACGAAGAATTCGCCGCCGAGCTGGCCCTGCGAATAGAGCAGCACGGCGATGATGCCCATGGTCTTCTGCGCGTCGTTGCCGCCATGGCCGAGCGAATAGAGCGAAGCGGAGGCGAATTGCAGGATGCGGAAGGCGCGATCCACGGCAAAGGGCGTGGAGCGCACCGAGGCCCAGGAGACGATCGCAACCAGCACCATCGCGAGCAGGAAGCCGACCAGCGGAGACAACACGATGGCGATCACCGTCTTGGACAATCCGCTCCAGACCGCCGCCGAAAGCCCGGCCTTGGCTACGCCTGCACCAAACAAGCCACCGATCAATGCATGAGACGAGGACGATGGGATGCCGAGTGCCCATGTCACGAGGTTCCAGACGATGGCGCCGACGAGCGCGGCGAAGATCACCTGAGCATCTACGATCGCGGGATCGATGATGCCGGTGCCGATGGTCTGGGCGACGTGGAGCCCGAACACCAAGAAGGCGACGAAATTGAAGAACGCGGCCCAGAACACCGCGTATTGCGGCCGCAACACGCGGGTCGAGACGATGGTCGCGATCGAATTGGCGGCGTCGTGCAGGCCGTTCAGGAAGTCGAACAGCAGCGCGACGGCGATCAATCCGACCAGGACGGGAAGACCCAACGCAACATCCACGGCGTGGCCCTGCCCTATACTTGCTCGATGACGATGCTGTTGATCTCGTTGGCGACGTCGTCGAAGCGGTCGGCGACTTTCTCGAGGTGGTCGTAGATCTCTGCGCCGACGATGAAATCCATCGCGTTGCCGTCGCGATGCTTGAGGAACAGTTCCTTCAGCCCGATATCATGGAGGTCGTCGACGCGGCCTTCCAGCTTGCCCAGCTCTTCCGTGATCGCGGTCAGCATCGCCACGTTCTGACCGATCTTCTGCATCAGCGGCAGCGCACGGCCGACCAGATTGGCGCATTCGATCAGGAGCCCGCCGATCTCCCGCATCGGCGGCTCGAAGCTGCGGACTTCGAACAGCATCACGGCCTTGGCGGTCTGCTGCATCTGGTCGATGGCGTCGTCCATCGAGGTGATCAGGTTCTTGATGTCACCACGGTCGAACGGGGTGATGAAGGTGCGGCGCACCGCCGTCAGCACCTCACGGGTGATGTTGTCGGCATCGTTCTCGAACTGGTTGACGCGCTGGCAATAGACCGGCGTCTCCTCGCCCCCGTTGAGCATGCTCTGGAGCGCGATCGAGCCCTGGATCACGGTCTGGGCGTGGCGGTCGAACAGGTCGAAGAACCGTTCTTCCTTGGGCAGGAAAGCGCGAAACAATCGCATCATGGGGGAGAGACTACCGGTTGGATGATGGCCTGGCCCAAGCGGGCCGTCATGAAACTGTCATAGACCATTTTCGATCCACGCGCGTGCCACCTCACGCCCGTGGAGCCGGATCATCCACCGCTTTCGCACGTCAACACATCTTCCAATATATCAATGACTTACAGCGACCGCCGGAAGTAATGCGCGATTTCGCCGATGACGCCGCGGCGGAAGGTGAGCACGCAGATCACGAAGATCGAGCCCTGAATCACGGTCACCCATTGGCCGAACCCCGCCAGATATTGCTGCATGGCGATGATCACGAAGGCGCCGACCACGGGACCGAACACGGTTCCGAGTCCGCCGACAAGCGTCATCAGCACGACTTCGCCCGACATCGACCAGTGCACGTCGGTGAGCGAGGCATTCTGCGCCACGAAGACTTTCAGCGCACCGGCAAAGCCGGCCAGCGTGCCCGACAGGACGAAAGCCAGGAACTTGTACTGATCGGTCCGGTAACCGAGCGAGATCGCGCGCGGCTCGTTTTCGCGGATCGCCTTCAGGACTTCGCCGAACGGCGAGTTGATGATGCGGAAGATCAGCAGGAAGCCGGCGAGGAAGCCGACCAGAACCACGTAGTAGAGCACGGTCGGCTTGGTCAGATCGAACAGGCCAAACATGCGTCCCTGCGGGATGCCCTGGATGCCGTCTTCGCCATGGGTGAACGGCGCCTGGAGGTAGATGAAGTACAATAGCTGCGACAGCGCCAGCGTGATCATCGAGAAATAGATGCCCTGGCGGCGGATCGAGATATAGCCCGTGATGAGCGAGAGCACGAACGCACCGGCGACGCCGACGAGGATGCCGAGCTCCGGCGGCAGCGCCCAGACCTTCAGCGCATGCGCGCTGCAATAGCCGGCCGTCCCCAGGAACATCGCATGGCCGAAGGACAGCAAGCCGCCATAGCCGATCAGCAGGTTGAAGGCGCAGGCGAGCAGCGCGAAGCAGAGCGCCTGCATCACGAAGAACGGGTAGACTCCGGTGAATGGCACCGAAGCCAGCAGCAGCGCCATCACCACGAACACGATCATCTCGTCGCGGATCGAGCGCGGGGTTACCGGCAGCGTGTCGTCCGTCAAGGCTGTCATATCAGGCCGCCCTTCCCGTCAATCCCGTTGGCTTCACCAAGAGCACCAGCACCATGAGCACGAACACGACGGTGTTAGAGGCCTCGGGGTAGAAATATTTGGTCAGGCCCTCGATCACACCGAGCGCGAAGCCGGTGATGATGGAGCCCATGATCGAGCCCATGCCGCCGATCACCACCACCGCGAACACCACGATGATGAGGTCGGCGCCCATCAGCGGCCGCACCTGGTTGATCGGCGCCGACAGCACGCCGGCGAGCGCGGCAAGGCCGACACCGAGGCCGTAGGTCAGCGTGATCATGCGCGGCACGTTGACGCCGAAGGCGCGCACCAGCGTCGGGTTTTCGGTGGCGGCGCGCAAATAGGCGCCGAGCCGGGTCTTCTCGATCAAGAACCAGGTCGCGATGCAGACCACCAGCGAGAAGATGACGACCCAGCCGCGATAGACCGGCAGGAACATGAAGCCGAGATTCATGCCGCCCTTGAGCTGATCCGGAATGGCGTAAGGCAGGCCGGAGGAGCCGAAGTAGTTCTGGAACACGCCCTGCACGATCAGCGCAATGCCGAAGGTCAGGAGCAGACCGTAGAGATGATCGAGCCCGGTCAGCCATTGCAGCATGGTCCGTTCCAGGATCATGCCGAAGATGCCGACAATGATCGGCGCAAGCAGCAACGCCCACCAATAGTTGATGCCGCCGAGGTTCAGCAGGAAATAGGCGACGAACGCGCCCATCATGTAGAGCGCGCCGTGGGCGAAATTGATGATGTTGAGCATGCCGAAGATCACGGCAAGCCCGAGACTGAGCAGCGCGTAGAACGAGCCGTTGATCAGTCCCACCAGTAGCTGAGCGTAAAGAGCCTGCATCGATCCCGCACCCGGTCCCTTCGGCGTTCCCTGAAAGTCGCCCGCAGGCCTGATGGCCTGCGGGCGGTTATCTTACTTCTTCAAGAGAGCGCACTTGCTCTCGGACAGCGGCGTGAAGGCCTGGTCGCCCGGCACCGTGCCGACCAGCTTGTAGAAGTCCCACGGTCCCTTGGACTCGGAGGGCTTCTTCACCTCGAACAGATAGGCATTGTGGATAGTGCGGCCGTTGGGCTGGATCTCGCCCTTGCCGAACAGATCGTCTTCCGTCGGCATCGACTTCATCTTCTCGACGACCTTGGCGCCGTCATGCGGGTTGCCGCCGAGCGCTTCCAGGGCCTTGAAATAGTGACGCACGCCGGCATAGACCCCGGCCTGCACCATGGTCGGCGGCGCGTTGTTCTTCATCTTCTCGGCGAAGCGTTTAGAGAACGCACGGGTCTGGTCGTTCATGTCCCAGTAGAAGGTCTCGGTGAAGTTGAGGCCCTGTGCGGTCTCGAGGCCGATCGCCTTCACGTCGGTGAGGAACAGCAGCAGCGCCGCGAGCTTCTGGCCGCCCTTGACGATGCCGAATTCAGCCGCCTGCTTGATCGTGTTGGTGGTGTCGCCGCCGGCATTGGCAAGGCCGATGATCTTGGCCTTGGAGGCCTGCGCCTGGAGCAGGAAGGACGAGAAGTCCGGCGTGTTCAGCGGGTGCTTGACGCCGCCGACCACCTTGCCGCCATTTGCGGTAACGACAGCGGTGGTGTCGCGCTCCAGCGCCGCGCCGAAGGCGTAGTCCGCGGTCAGGAAGAACCAGGTGTCGCCGCCGGCCTTCACCAGCGCCTGGCCGGTGGTGTGGGCCAGCATGTAGGTGTCGTAGGTCCAGTGCACCGTGTTGGGCGAGCACTGCGCGTTGGTCAAATCCGAGGTCGCCGCGCCCGAGTTGATATAGACGCCGTTCTTTTCCTTGATGACATTGTTGACCGCAAGCGCCACGCCGGAATTCGGCACGTCGACGATGAGGTCGACCTTGTCGACGTCGAACCACTGCCGCGCGATCGCGGTGCCGATGTCGGGCTTGTTCTGGTGATCACCCGAGATGATATCTATCTTCCAGCCCTTCGCGACCAGGCCGGAATCTTCAATGGCCAGCTGCGCGGCGAGCGTCGAGCCGGGTCCGCCGAGGTCGGCATAGAGCCCGGACTGATCGGACAGCGCGCCGATCTTGACGGTCTTGTCCTGCGCGAAGGCTGCACCGGTGGCAGTCACGGCCAGCGCCGTGCCGAGCAGAAACGACGCAATCGACTTTGTGATCATGCTACTTCCCTGTGAATCTTTTTGTTCTAGACGCCGAGATAGGTGTGGAGCTTGTCCATGTTGGCGGCAAGCTCCGCATTGGCAAATCCGTCGATGATCTTGCCGTGCTCGACCACGTAATAGCGGTCGGCGACGGTGGATGCGAAACGGAAGTTCTGCTCGACCAGGAGGATCGTAAAACCCTCCTTCTTGAGCCGCGCAATGGTGTGGCCGATCTGCTGGATGATGACGGGCGCGAGACCCTCGGTCGGCTCGTCCAGCATCAGGAAGTTCGCGCCGGTGCGCAGGATGCGCGCGATCGCGAGCATCTGCTGCTCGCCGCCCGAGAGTTTGGTTCCCTGGCTGTTGAGCCGTTCCTTCAGGTTCGGAAACAGATCGAATATCTGCTCGAGCGGCAATCCGCCGGGGCGCACCACCGGTGGCAACAGCAGGTTCTCCCGGACATCGAGACTGGCGAAAATTCCCCGCTCTTCCGGGCAGAATGCGATTCCCATCCGCGCGATCTTGTCCGAGCTCGTGCGGATGATGTCCTGGTTGTTGAACTTCACCGAGCCGGTGCGCTTGCCGATGATGCCCATGATCGACTTCAGCGTGGTGGTCTTGCCGGCGCCGTTGCGCCCGAGCAGGGTGACGACCTCACCCGCGTTCACGTCGAAGTTGATCCCGTGCAGGATGTGGGACTCGCCGTACCAGGCTTCGAGGTTGCGGACCTGGAGGAGGTTGCCGCCGCTCGCGGCCTTTGCGGGAGCTTCCGCCGATGCAGTCTCAGCCATGACCGGCTCCCAGATAGGCTTCCTTGACGCGTTCGTCCTTGGTGAGCTCGCTGTAATGGCCCTGCGCCAGCACCTGCCCGCGCGTCAACACGGTGATGATGTCGGAGAGATTGGCCACGACGCTCAGATTATGCTCGACCATCAGGATGGTATATTTCGCGGAGATGCGCTTGATCAGCGCCGCGATCTTGTCGATGTCCTCGTGGCCCATGCCGGCCATCGGCTCGTCCAGCAGCATCATCTCTGGGTCGAGCGCGAGCGTGGTTGCGATCTCCAGTGCGCGCTTGCGCCCGTAGGGCATCTCGACCGCGGGCGTATTGGAAAACTCGCTGAGGCCGACATCGTTCAACAGCTCGCGCGCGCGATCGTTGAATTGGTTGAGCACGGATTTGGAGCGCCAGAAATCGAACGAGCTACCGTGCTGGCGCTGAAGCGCGACGCGGACGTTTTCCAGCGCGGTGAGATGGGGAAATACCGCCGAGATCTGGAACGAGCGAACCAGCCCCAGGCGGGCCACGTCGGCGGGCGCCATCGCGGTGATGTCCTGTCCCTTGTACAGGATTTTTCCGGCAGACGGTTTGAGGAACTTGGTCAAAAGATTGAAGCACGTCGTCTTGCCGGCGCCGTTCGGGCCGATCAACGCGTGAATGCTCCCACGGCGAACCTTGAGCGCAACGTCGCGGACGGCGAAGAAGCCCGCGAACTCCTTGGTCAAGCCTTCCGTTTCGAGAATGAACTCATCGGCCAAACAGTTTTCCCCCTGCCCGCACAACGCGCGTGGCTATCCTTGTTGCTTCGGCTTTCCGGAGGCCTTGGAGCCACTCCTTGGAGCCCATCCGGAACGCCGCCTCCGGGCGCGGAATATGCCGGAGGTGACGGGGGTTAGGCAAGGCGGAAAGCTGAGCAGGTCAGGCCTCCGGCCGGGAGACTTATGCTCCCTTAGTCGGACGTGTTTTGATGTCGCGCCTGCCCGGCCTCCCGGTTCGCAAAGCGCCGGTCATCAAGCCGTCGTTAACGGTCTTTCGTTCCCTGCGCCAGCCTTCATAGAAAATTTTCCCGCAGCGAGGATCATGCGCGGGTTTCATGCGTCCGGAATTTCTATTCGCCGGGAATATTGTCTTGGATTTTGCAAGCGCGGCTCCTTCCGTGGTCAAGTCGATCAGGCAGCGTGATCTCCTGAACACGTGGCTGCGGCTCTATGCGCGCCAGCAGACGGCCCCGGCGATCTGGGAGTACCAGCCTGCGCGGCTCGAGGAAGAGCTCTCCGATCTGATCTATTATACGGTGGATGCGTCGACGCCGACGCCGCGTCTGACCATCCAGAGCGAAGGTACGAGAATCTCTCGCGCCTATGGGCACACCGGCAAGGGCGTTCTGCTCGACGAGTATATCGGGCCGCGTCTCGTGCCTTTGGTGATGCCGGTCTATCATGAATGCGTGGCGCGCGGGCTGCCTGTCTACAGCGTTGCCGACGTCGATGACATCTACGGCCGTATCGTCGCCTATGAGCGCCTGCTGCTGCCTTTCCAGACCGACGGCAAGGTCTGTCACATCATCGCATCGCTCAAGACGTTCTGCGAGGACGGCGGCTTCGAGATCAAGAATCTGATGCGCGGAAATGACGCGCTGCCGCGCCCGAGATTGCGCGCGGTGATCGACCGCGACCTGTTCCATCGCCCCCCCGGCCGCATCGCGCCCGCCGAGCCGATCGAGTTCGCGGACCAGCAGGGCTCCGGTGTTCCCACCGAGATCATCGAGCTGAACTAGCGCTCAGCGCGATTTGACGGCGGCTTCCTTGGTCGTGACTTCCTTGGCATAGATCTCCGGCTTGAAGCCGACCAGCAGCTTGCCGCCAACTTCAAGCACCGGCCGCTTGATCATCGATGGTTGCGCTAGCATCAACGCCAGCGCCTTTTTCTCGGAGAGGCCTTCCTTGTCGGCATCGGGCAGCTTCTTGAAGGTCGTCCCGGCGCGGTTGAGCAGCGTCTCCCAACCGACCTTGTCGCTCCACTGCTTGAGCTTGTCCTTCTCCACGCCCGCCGTCTTGTAGTCGTGAAACGCGTAGGCGACGCCATGGGTGTCGAGCCAGGCGCGCGCCTTCTTCATGGTGTCGCAGTTCTTGATGCCGTAGATGATGTTGGGCAAGACAGTCCTCGCGCGTGCGTCATATCGTGATGCTTCGGCGTTGTACGCAACTCCGGTTCGCGCGACAATATTGCGAACGACGCCAGCTCTCCGAACGGACACTCCATGCACGTCACCCACGATCCAGCCGCGACCGCGTCGCCGACCATCGACTTCAACGCCTTCCTCGCGGTCGATATCCGTGTCGGCACCATCATCGATGCAAAGCCGTTCCCGGAAGCGCGCAAGCCGGCCTGGCGGCTGTGGATCGACTTCGGTCCCTCGATCGGCGTCCGCAAGAGCTCGGCCCAGATCACCGAAAATCATCCGCTTGAAACGCTGGTGGGCCAACAGGTAGCTGCGGTCGTGAATTTCCCGCCGCGCCAGATCGGCCCTGTTGTCTCGGAGGTGCTGACCCTCGGTTTCCCCGATGCCGAAGGCAAGGTCGTGCTGGTGCAGCCGAGCAAGCCGGTGCCAAACGGCGGACGGCTGTTCTAGCCTCAAGCCGCTTCGAGCCTCACGGCCGCTTCGGAATGTTCAGCCCGCGCTCGACCGCCGGACGCGCAAGCCCGCGTTCGAGCCAGGCAGCGACGGATTGGAACTGGCTGAACTCGACGAGATCGCCTGCGCCGTAGAAACCGATGAGGTTGCGCACCCAGCCGAGCATGGAGATGTCGGCGATGGTGTAATCGTCGTCCATGAACCATTGCCGGCCGGCAAGATGCATCTCCATCACCCCGAGCAGCCGCTTGGCCTCGCCCACGTAGCGCTCGAGCGGCCGCTTGTCCTCGAAATCCTTGCCGGCGAATTTGTGGAAAAAGCCGACCTGGCCGAACATCGGCCCGATGCCGCCCATCTGGAAATGCAGCCACTGGATGGTCTGGTAACGGCGCGCGGCATCCTGCGGCAGCAGCTTGCCGGTCTTCTCCGCGAGGTATTGCAGGATCGCCCCGGATTCGAACAGCGGCAGCGGCCTGCCGCCGGGACCATCGGGATCGAGGATCGCCGGGATCTTGCCGTTCGGATTGAGCGAGAGGAATTCCGGCGTCTTCTGGTCGTCCTTGCCGAAATCGACGAGATGGACTTCGTAGGGAAGCCCGATCTCTTCCAGCATGATCGAGACCTTGACGCCGTTCGGCGTCGGCAGCGAATAGAGCTGGAGCAGCTCCGGGTGCTTGGCCGGCCAGCGCTTGGTGATGGGAAAGGCGGACAGATCGGACATCAGGACCCCGGCTTCGTTCACGAGATGCCGCCTAGTCTAGGCGAGCGAACGACGCAAGGTCGAGTGGTCAGATCATTTTCCCGCGCAGGTCACAACGGCCGCAGCAAATGGTTGGTGGCGTGCATCACATCGCGCTGTGCGCGTTGCTCGATGAAGAGCTGGCCGGTGACGAGCAGTGCTCCGGTGAAGACGAGCGCAAGCATCGCGGTCGCGAATTGACTGGCATCCCTCATCGGACGAGCTTCTCCCTGGTCGGTTCGCAGGGGAACGCGGGCCGGCCGTCGTCAGTTCCTGCAAGCTTCAAATAAATTGCAGCTTTTTCCCGAACCGCCACACAGACGGCCTCAATAATTGATCTCCATCCGCAAGCCCCGCGGATCGGCCTCCTCCCCTCCGACACATTGCGTGCTGTCGCGCGCTGCGACGGCGCAGGCACAGGCATCGATGAGATCGTCACGGCCGATGCCGGTGCCATGTCGCTGAATCAGCCATTTTGGCAAGCGCGCGAAGCCGCGCTGCTCCAGGAGCGCGATACGCTGCTCGCGGCCCTCCGCCGATGTCTTCTTTGCAAGCCGGACCTGCTCAGCCAGATTCCAGAAAATCAATTCCGGATGCGCTTCGCCGAAGGTCGCCTGCCGCGTCGGCGTCATGATCTCGTCGACCTCCCTGATCTTGTCCCTGATGTTCCAGAGCTGCGCCGACACGCCCCTGCCCTTGCCCTCGCGCTCCCAGTAGTGGCGATTGGCTGCCGGCATATCGGCGAATGTCCAGAGGTCACGGCGCGCGCCGAGAAACACGGCGGGACCGACCAGCTCGCGCGCGCGCAAATCGCAGATGCGATAGCCGCTCGGCTTCAAGCCGACCGGCATGTCGATCATCGCGCGCGCATGCGGCAGCGCGAGCAGCCGCGCGAGACCCGGCGAATAATCGAAGCCGTGATCGCCGCGCTCGTTGATCCAGGCGGCGACCCAGCCGAAGCGGAATCCATCGAGGCCGAGATAGTTTGGCAAGCTCCTGATCCCTGACGGGCATCCGCCCGCTCCTCTATCCCAGTTCCTCGCCCCGATGCCGCTCGAACAGGCGCTGCGCCAGCAACGCATGGCCGAGCGTGCCGCCGGCGCGAACCGGCGCCGCGATCAGCGCGGCTTCCGCGATTTCTTCGCGCGTTGCACCGGCCTTCGCCGCTTGCGCCGTGTGCACGTCGAGGCAATAGGCGCACTGCGTGGTGAGCGCGACAGCGAGCGAGATCAGCTCGCGATATTTTGGCGGAATCAATCCGTCCGTGCGCTCGACCGCGTGGTTGAACGCAAGAAACGCGTTGGCCTCTACCGGCGCCAGCGCCACGAAGGCCGGGATGGATTTCAGATCGTCAGGGCTTTGATAACAGGTCATGGCTCATCTCGTCAGATATTCGCGCATCAGCGCGCGGGCGCGATGCAGGCGGGCCTTCACGGTCTGCCGGGTCGCGCCGAGTGCGACGGCAATCTCGTCGATGGTCATTTCCTTGACATCGCGCATCAGCGCGACATCGCGGTAGTGCGACGGCAGCGCCTCGAAGGCCGCTGCGACGTCGAGCCGCAAATCGGCTTCAGGACGCGACAGCAACAGCGCCTCCGCCTCTGCGTCTTCGATCGCCGGCGCGAGGCCTGCCTTACGGGCGAGCCGCAGGCATTCGCGGCGGACAACACTGAACAACCAGGCCGAAAACGCCAGCCATGAGCGGATCGTGCCGACATGGCGAAACAGGATCCACAGCGCCTCCTGCGTCGCATCCTCGGCATCCGCCGAACTGCGACAGGCGGCCCGGGCGTAGCGGCGGATGTTCGGCTGCGCCGTCTCGAGCAGAGACGCGATCGCCTGGGGATCGCCGAGGCGCGCGGCCTCGAACAGGTCCGGCGAGATCACAGTGGCGCTCACGACACGCCTCCCCTTCCGATGCCGGCCATCGCGCACATCGGACAATAGCCGACGAGGCCGGTCAGCGCGAAGCCGCCGCCGCCGAGCGCCACCAGCCACGCCGCGGCGCCGGTCAGATAGACGAATGCCGCGGCGGCCACCGCGACGCCCAAGGCGATCCGCACGGCCTGGTGCAGGCCGCCGATGTTCTTCCTGTAAAATGCCATCACATCCTCCGACATAAGCCGAAGCAAAATGCCTCGGCCGTCAAGAGAGGGCGCGACGATCAGAAAGGATTCGCGGCGACGTGCAATTTTCTTCGCGATCAGCCTCCGACGGCCTGATAGGCCAGACGCTTGAATTCGAAGAAGAATGGATTCCAGAAGCCCATGTAGCGCTGCGCCATCAGCACACCGGCGGTATTGGCCTGCGGGCAGATCCACCAATGGGTGCCGGCAAGGCCGCCCCACTGGAATTCGCCGGTCGAGTTGGGAGGATCGAACGGCATCGGCGCGAAGGTGACGGCGCCGCCGAGGCCAAAGCCCTTGCCGGGGATCGGGCCGAGATTGGCGAAGCGGATGTTCTCGCCGGCGGGCAGCTGGTTCGTCATCATCTGCCGCAGCGTCTCCGGCTTCAGTAGCGCATCCGAGCCGGGGAGCAGCGCCCGTATCAAAGCGAGCATGTCGGGCAAGGTCGAGACCAGTCCGCCGCCGCCCGACAGCCGCGGGAATTGCCGCCGATAGGCCTGCGGATAAGGCAGGTCGTCGGCCCGGGTGAGGCCTGGCTTCATGGGATCGAGCACATCCGTGCCGTTGTAGAGCGCGACCAGCCTGCCCTGCTGCGCGTCCGGCACGTGGAAGCCGGTGTCGGCCATGCCAAGCGGATCGAAGATGCGCGCCTTGAGGACGGCGTCGAGCGGCTTGCCGGAGACGACCTCCACGACACGCCCGAGCACGTCGGTCGCCACCGAGTATTCCCAGGACGCGCCCGGATGAAAGGACAGCGGCAGATCGGCGAGCTGGTCGATCATGGCGGCCAGCGGCGTCAACGGATTGAGAACGCGCGCCTCGTTATAGCCTTTGAACACCACCGTACCGGGATCGAAGATGCCGTAGCTGAGGCCGGAGGTGTGGGTCAGAAGCTGCCGGATCGTGATCGGGCTCTTCGCCGGCTCGACGTCGGCAAGGCTCAAAGCACCCGGCTTCAGAACCTTGCGATTGCCGAGTTGCGGCAGGAATTTCGCGACAACGTCATCGAGCCCGATCCGGCCGTCCTCGACCAGCAGCATGATCGCGCAGGTGACGAAGATCTTGGTATTGGAGAACGCGCGAAAAATGTGATCGGGCCGCAGCGCGGTGCTGGCCTCGCGATCGGCGAAACCGATGCACTGCTGATCGACGACCTCGCGGCCCCGCAGCACCGCCCAGGACGCACCCGGAATGATCTCCTGATCGACGTAACGCTGCATTGCTGTCCGCGCGGCGGAAAAATCAGGTGTTCTGGCGTCCATGTGTTTCCCTAATGATGGCCGGGATCGATATAGCGTGAATTCGCCAGATGAGAAGCCTGTCCGGACGGCGCAGCTCATTCCTGCTTCATGAACGCAGTCACGTGCAGGCTGCGCCGAATCCACATCCCCTGCCGCTGATACAGCGCGATGGCCGATGAGTTGCTCGAGAACACGTGCAGGAACGGAATTTCGCCGCGCGCCTCGATCTGGCGCGCGACCGCCGCCAGCAGCGCCTGCGCGTAGCCCCGCCCGCGATGGTCGGGGTGGACGCAGACAGCCGTCATCTCGACGAAATTGCCGGGCCTCATTCGCTCGCCGGCCATCGCGACCAATTCGCCGCCGGCGCGGATGCCGAGAAACGTTCCGAGCTCGTGCGTGCGCCGGGCGAATGGACCGGGCTTCGTCAACTCCGTCAATGCCATCATGGCGGGAACGTCGGCCGCACCCAGCTGGACGATCTCGGCATCGCGAAGCGGACTGTCGGCCGGAGCACCGATCATCTGCTCGCAGGGACCGGCCAGCACGACTTTGAAACCTGCGGGAACATCGACGGCCTCCGGTGTGAACAGTGCGGCGACCTGTGAGCCCGACAGGAGATCACGGAGCGCGGCAAAGCTCGCCTCGGACATGTCGACCATGTCGGCAAAGGGCGTCACGTCCACCGGATAGCGCAACGCTCGCGGGCCACCTTCGGCCAGATGTTTGTGGCTGGTCGTCAGCGCGCTCCAGATCGGGCGATCCAGCAGCGTCACGTCACCGTTGGACACCGGCCTAGTCCTTTTCGAAGCTGACGATGACGGCGGCATTGGCGATGAGGATGGGGTCGTTGCCCTGTTCCGGGGCTGAGGGAATTTCCAGCCCGCCCTTCACCGCGTTGACGGTGACCGTGCCGTAAGGCAGCTCCTTCGCGACCGCGTCCTTGTCGACGGCTTCGGGATTCGGCACCGCAATCGTGACGTCTACGAACATGTCGTTCGCAGTCTTGTCGATCATCCGGAAGAAGCCGAGGCTCGAATGCCTGATGGCATCGGAGACGGCACGCTTCGCCGCCTTGGTGGCGTCCCTGCCATGGACGTCGACACCCATGCCCATCTCGGTGATACAGCGAACGCGAGCCATGTCTTTGTCCTGTGATTGATTAGATTGGGTTGATGCAAGTTGTTATCGCATTTTGGTTGATCGTCATACTCCGTCATTGCGAGGAGCGAAGCGAGGAAGCAATCCAGACTGCCCCTGCGGAAGCACTCTGGATTGCTTCGCTACGCTCGCAATGACGGTGTGGCTTGAGTGATGAGCACATCACGCCTTCGACTTCTCCCGCCCCCGCAGCTCCTCCACGAGCACCCGCACATTCTCCGAATAATCGATCGGAATCACCACCAGATGCACGCCGCCCTCCTTGAAGGCGGCATCCAGCGTCGGGCCAAAACTGTCGATGCTCTCGATGCGATGTCCCTTCGCCCCATAGGCCTTCGCGTACAGGACGAAATCGGGATTGCCAAAGGTCATGCCGAAATCGGCGAAGTGATCGACGGCCTGTTTCCAGCGGATCATGCCGTAGGCGTTGTCCTCGAGCACCAGCACGACCAGATTGAGCTTGAGGCGGACGGCGGTCTCCATCTCCTGGCTGTTCATCATGAAGCCGCCGTCGCCGGCGACCGCGAGCACGCGGCGCTCCGGATACAGCATCGCGGCCATCATCGCCGACGGCAGGCCGGCGCCCATCGTCGCCAGCGCATTGTCGAGCAGCAGCGTGTTGGCGACGCGGGTCCGGTAGTTGCGCGCGAACCAGATCTTGTACATGCCGTTGTCGAGCGCGACGATGCCGTTCTCCGGAATGACCTGCCGGATATCGTGCACGATGCGTTGCGGCGTCGGCGGCCAGCGCGCTTCGGTGGCGCGGTCGGCGATCTGCGCGAGAATCTTTTCGCGCAGTGGCAGCAGCGCGGCGGCTAGCGGCAGCTTGCCTTCGAGCCGGTCGGCGAGCAGCTCCAGGCTCGGGCCGACGTCACCGACGACTTCCGCATCGGGGAAGTAGACCAGCTCGACGCTGGCCGGCGTGTAGCTGACGTGAATCACCTTCGGGCCCGACGGCCCCATGATGAAGGGCGGCTTCTCGATCGGGTCGTGGCCGATCGCGACGATCAGATCGGCGGCGTCGATCGCGTCATGAACGTAGTCGCGCTCGGACAGCGCGGCGGTGCCCATGTAGAGATTGGTGCCGCCGGGCACCGTGCCCTTCCCCATCTGCGTGGTGAAGAAGGGAATGCCGGTCCGCCGCACGAAGCTGGCGATGCCGTGGGTCGCGCGCGGCCGGCTGGTCGCGGCGCCCATCATCACCAGCGGGTGCTTCGCGGCCAAAATCATCTCGGCGGCGCGGTCGAGCGCGGCGCGATGGGCGACCGGGATCTCGATCGGATGAACCGGGATTATCGGGACATCAGGCACTTCATCGCCTGCGATGTCCTCAGGCAGTTCGAGATGCACCGGCCCCGGTCGCTCCTCCATCGCCACGCGAAACGCCTCGCGGACCACGGTCGGGATGCTGGAGGCGCTGATGATCTGCCGTGACAGTTTCGTCAGCGGCTTCATGGTGGCGACCACATCGACGATCTGGAAACGCGCCTGCCGGCTGCTCATGATCGGCTTCTGGCCGGTGATCAAAATCATCGGCATCGCGCCAAGATGCGCATACGCCGCGCCCGTCGACAGATTGAGAGCGCCCGGGCCGAGCGTCGAAAGACATACTCCGGGCTTGCCGGTCAGCCGTCCGTGCGTCGCGGCCATGAAGGCGGCGGCCTGCTCGTGACGGGTCAGGATCAGTTCGATTTTGGAGGTGCGGAGCGATTCCACCAGATCGAGATTCTCCTCGCCGGGCACGCCGAAGATGCGGTCGACACCTTCGTTCTCCAACGCGGCGACAAACAGGTCGGATCCTTTTGCTTTGCGTTCCTGCCCACTCATGTCGCCTCCCGGTCACAATGTCGGCTCCCGTGTTCCACGGCAGCCGGTGCATGGTAACGGTCCGCGGCGCGGGCACAACTCACAAAGAGGCGCGCAGCTGCATCATCCCCGTGGCGACAAGCTCGTCCCTTCGTGTCCTTGCAAGCCCCATGCGCTGTGCTATCGCTCAGGCGATGACTCCCAAAACTTTCGAAACCCGCTGCCTGCGCCTGCCCGCCGTCACCAAGGTGGTGCAGTGGGAGGGCACCTCCGTGTTCAAGGTCGGCGGCAAGATGTTCGCACTCGGCGGCGGCTTTGCCGCGCGCTCCGGCGGCTACATGTTCAAGGTCTCGAACATGGCCTATGCCATGCTGATCGAGCACGGCCTCGCGCGGCCGGCGCCGTATCTAGCGCGCGCCAGATGGGTGCAGCTCGTCGGCAACAACGCACTGCCGGACGCCGAGCTCACGGGCTATCTGGCGCAGGCGCACGCGCTGATCGCGGCGAAACTCACGCGGAAGTCCCGCAAGGCGCTGGGCCTCGACTGAAGCGCAGCCGCAGCTGAAGCGAAAGCCTGCACAGATTGACTCCGATGATATGCCTGACTAAAGTCAGACATCATGCTCGACCCTGTTTCCCGCGTCCGCCGCTTCAACCGCGCCGTCACGTCCGCTGTCGGCGCGCTCGACACGTCGTTCCTGGGACGCGGACGGCCATTGGGGGCGGCGCGCGTGCTCAACTCGATCGGGCATGGACGTTCGGACGTGGCCGAGATCCGCGACTATCTGGCACTCGATTCCGGCCTGATGAGCCGTCTGCTCCGCAGCCTCGAGGATGAAGGGCTGGTCGAGACCAACGCGCATGACGACGATGCCCGCCGCCGCGTGGTATCGTTGACGCGTGCGGGCCGGCGCGAGTTCGCCGCCTATGAGGCGCTGTCGAACACGCAGGCCGAGGGCTTCCTCGCACAACATTCGCAACGCGAGGCGCTGCTGGCGGCGATGGATTTGATTGCTTCCGCATTGACGCGCGAGCGCGTCGCGCTGGAGGAGATGGATCCGCGCAGCGAACAGGCCCGTTATTGTCTCGGCGAATATTATGGCGAGCTCGGCCGCCGCTTCAAGCAGGGGTTCGACGTCTCCCTGTCGCGCGATCCTGACGCCAAGGACATGCGCCGCCCGCGCGGCACCTTCATCGTGGCGATGTCGGACACGCTGCCGGCCGGCTGCGTCGGGCTGAAGGGCACGGATCACGGCTATGCCGAGATCAAGCGGCTGTGGGTCGCACCGGCGGCGCGCGGATTGCGGCTCGGCCGGCGCCTGATGGACGCGACCGAGGATGCCGCGCGCGGGCTCGGCATCAAGCTGCTGCGGCTCGACACCAACAGCGCGCTGGCGGAGGCCGGCCAGCTCTACCGGCGAAGCGGCTGGAGCGAGATACCCCGCTTCAATGACGATCCCTACCCGGACCTGTTCTTCGAAAAACGTCTGTGAGCGCGGGCGCCGATCGCCCTGTTGCCGCGTTATGGCCGAAGCCGCAGGAGCAACTCCATGACCAGGTCCGATCTCGCCGACATCTACCGCAACTACATCGCCTGCCTGAACCGGCAGGATTGGCCCGCGCTCGGACAGGTCGTCCACGATGACGTCGTCCACAATGCGCGACCGTTCGGACTGTCCGGCTATCGAGCCATGCTGGAGCAGGATTTTCGCTCAATTCCGGATCTGCATTTCAACATCGAGCTGCTGGTCTGCGATCCGCCCCACATCGCGTCCCGGCTGACGTTCGATTGCACGCCGGCTGGAAAGTTTCTGGGGCTCGATGTGAACGGTAAGCGCGTGTCATTCTGCGAAAACGTGTTCTATCAATTTCGCGACGGAAAAATACGGCATGTGTGGTCCATCGTCGACAAGCCCGCGATCGAGGCGCAGCTCTAGCGCTACGCCTCGATGAACCTGCTTACGCCGCCGCCGGCGCCAACTCCGCTCGCGGCTTCGGGAACGGCTTGAAATTCATCGCCATCAGGAAGGCGCCGAGACCCATCGCCCAGGAGGCGATATAGAGCCAGACGTAGCTCGAGAACGCATCGTAGATCAGGCCGCCGGCGAGCGGGCCCGTGGCCATGCCGAGACTGCCGGCCATCGCGGTGCCGCCGATCACCGTCCCCATCATCTTGAGCGGAAAGTTTTCGCGGATCAGCACCGCGTAGAGCGGCATGGTGCCGGCATAGATGAAACCGAAGACGGCCCCGACCGCATAAAATGTCGTGAGCTGGTGCGCGAAGACATAGGCGAGTGCGCCAAACGCCTGCAGCAGCAGGCCCGAGACGAGCACGCGCTTGGCGCCGAAGCGGTCACCCATCAGGCCGAAGGCGATGCGTCCGCCGAGGCCGGCAAAGCCCTCGATGCTGTAGATCGTCACCGCCGCGACCAGCGGGATGCCGCAGCTCACGGCATAGGAGACGGTGTGGATGATCGGGCCGGAATGGGTGGCGCAGCAGAAGAAGTTGGTCGCGAGCAGGATCAGGAATTGCGGTGAGCGCAGCGCCTCTCCCATCGACATCTCACCTTGCACGGC
The DNA here is from genome assembly GCF_055807435.1 of Bradyrhizobium sp. Ken51. Classification (NCBI taxonomy): domain Bacteria; kingdom Pseudomonadati; phylum Pseudomonadota; class Alphaproteobacteria; order Hyphomicrobiales; family Nitrobacteraceae; genus Bradyrhizobium; species Bradyrhizobium sp. Ken51. The sequence continues at coordinate 422,103 of NZ_JBVVPB010000002.1, forward strand.
GCTCTCGCCCGCTGGCGCGACGGCGGCGTGCGCGAGCGCCGGCGGGCGGCGCACCAGGAACGAGACCGGGATCATGATGGCGCCGACCACCAGCGCCACGATCTGCATCGAGGTGCGCCAGTCGTGGCCGGAGACGAGCCAGGCCGCGAGCGGCGCCATCGTCATCGGCGCCATGCCCATGCCGGCCGAAACCAGCGAGACCGCAAGGCTGCGATGGGTGTCGAACCAGCCGGTCACGGTCGCCATCATCGGCGCGAAGATCGCGGCACAGGACGCCCCGACCAGAAGGCCAAAGACGAACTGAAACGCCAACAGCGAGGTGGCATGGCTCGCCGCGAACAGGCTCACGGTCAGCGCCGTGGATCCCGTCAGCACCACCGGCCGCGGCCCGAACCGATCCGTCAACGTGCCCCAGGCCATGCTGGTGCAGGCCATCGCCAGAAAGCCGATCGTCATCGCGCTCGAGATGCCGGTCACGGACCAGCCGGTATCCTTTGCGATCGGCTGCAGGAACACCGGCAGCGAAAACATGCCGCCGATGGCGACGCAGCCGAGCAAGCCGCCCGCGGCGACGATCACCCAGCGATAGGAGGAAGAGTTCATTTTGGTCTCCCGTCAGGTCTGTCTGGGTGGAAGACGAATGGGAACATGGTGGACCGACAGCCCGGCGCAAGTTTTTGCGGCACGCTTTTGTGACCTGCCAAACAAAAAATGCGAAAACAACCCCATGCACAGTAGCCGGACGCTTTGGGATCAAGGACTTACAGCGCAGCTCTTTGGGGTGCGAGGAACCGGCGTTTGACTCGTCGGGCAAAACACCTGCATGATGGCAGCATCCCGCAAATCCTATAGCAAGGCTTCAAAGCGCAAGGCTTCAAACAGCCTCGCTGCGCCGCCACTCGCCGACCGTGAGCCAGATCGCCGAGACCAGGAAGTAGAGCGCACCAACGCCGGCATATCCCGCGACAGTCGCGATCGAGGGAACCGCAGGCGTCGTCGCCTGAACGATGAAGAAGCCGCCTGCAAGCGCCGACTGGCCACCGCTGAGCACCATGGCCCATTGCGCGCCAAAACTCCGCCAGCGGCGGATGGCCGTCCCCAACTGCAGCAGTCCAGACACAATCGCCCACGCCCCGAAGATTCCGAGCACCCAGTTCATGCTCGACTGGAGGGCGACGACGACCGCGATGGTTGCCGCAACGCTTGCCATAGCGTTGAAAACCTGGGTGCGATTCTGATCGAAGCCGCCGCTGCGCAAGGCGTCCGCGAAGTTGGCCGCGGCGTCCCATGCCGGATAGAGGACCAGCAAGGCGCCGGCGATGACTGGAGAAGAAGCCCCGGCGGCAAACGCAGCAGCAACCCAGGCGACCGAGAACGCCGCTCGCACGAAGTAGTATTGCTTCAGCCATCGCGCACGATCGGCACGAACCAGATCCAATTGATATTGCGCCACTGCAGTCTCTCCTATACCTACTAGTTGGTAGTCTCGCACGCAGCGAAGCCGACTTCGCTCCAGCCCACCTGCGAGCTGCGTTCGTTCGCTGATGTCTCTCAGTGCTTGTTGGACAGCCGGTCCAGCAACGGGGTGGTGATCACACCGAACATTTTTGGATCGCCATAGGCACGCGCCGACAGCATCGCGCCGTGAATGGTCGCCATGAATCCTTCCGCCTCGACCCGGGCTGTGCCGGAGAGCTTGAGTTGCCCCTTCCGCTTGCCACGCTCCATGACGGCCGTCAGCCAGGAAGCCAGTGAGCGGAAGTGCGCACGGACTTCGAGCGCGACCTCCTCCGGCAAGATCGGGAGCTCGCTCGCCAGCAGCGCGCAGACGCAGAACGGCGCCGTCGCATCATTGATGCACGCCTTCCAATACGCGACATAGTTTTCGAGCTGGTCGCGCGGATCAGGGACATTGCGCTCGAGCGCGGACAGTCCGGCCTCGGCTTCGGCGCGGTAGCGCGACACGAGGGTGCGGACCAGATCGACCTTGCTGGCGAAATGGTGGTGGATGCTTGGCTTGCGGATGCCGACCACATCGGCCACGTCGGCGTAGCTGAAACCATTATAGCCGCCCGCGATGATCAAGCTGCGCGCGCAGGCCAGGATGTCGTCGGCAGTCGAGGAAACATTAGTCATGACCTTAAGCTACCTTCCAGTTGGTAGGGCGTCAAGAACAGGATGCTTCAACCATCCGTGAGTGCTAGGAGCCTGCATGACCATCCGCCCGATCGTCGGCTATCCCGACCGCCGCCTCGCGATGCCGGCCCGCCCCGTCACCGCATTCGATGCAACGCTGCGCGAGCTTGCAAACGATCTGCTCGATACGATGCGCGCCGCGCCCGGCATCGGCATCACGGCGCCGCATATCGGCGTGCCCTTGCGCGTCGTCGTGCTTGAGCTCGACGCCAAGGAGGGCGCGCAGACCTATGTCAATCCGGAGATCGAATGGGCCTCGCCCGAGATGATCCTGCATCGTGAAGGCAGCGTCTCGATGCCCGGTGTCAATGACGAGGTGCAACGCCACGCCCGCGTGCGGATCAGCTATCAGGATATCGACGGCAACATGCACAGCGAGGAGTCGGAAGCCTTGCGCGCCGTCTGCCACCAGCACGAGATCGACCAGCTCGATGGCATGTTCTGGATCCAGCGGCTGTCGCGGCTGAAGCGCGAACGGCTGGTGAAGAAGTTCGAGAAGATGTCGCGCGGGTGAGCGCGCCGGCGAAGATCGGACTTGTGTGAAATCGCGCCGCCTGTTCGATGTGGAGAAATCAAACCAGCCTGATATGATCAGACCGGTCGGCCCCGTCGGGAGCGAGACGAATGACATATTCAGGTCGTTGCGCCTGCGGCGCGGTTTGTTACACCATTACGTCCGCGCCGATCCGCGGCTTCCAATGTCAGTGCAGCGACTGTCAGCGCGACACCGGCAGTGGCCACAGCTCAATCTTCGTGTTCGCGCGCAGCGCAGTCTCGGTGACAGGCGAGGTGCGCGAAATCGAGCGCATTGCCGACAGCGGCGCAGTCAAGCGCAAGGGGTTCTGTCCGAACTGCGGCTCGCCGATCTACAACAAGCCGGACGAGAAGCCGGAGTTCATCGGCATCTATGTCGGCACGCTGGACGATGCCAGCACGTTCAAACCGTCCGTCGTGCTGTTCTGCTCGCGCGGATATGCCTGGGATCACCTCGATCCCGAGATCTCCAAACTCCCGGAATGGCACCCGGGATCGCGCTGATTTGCAGATTGGGGGACAGCCAATGGCGATGAGCTTCGAGCTATCGATGCTGGCCGCCGCAATCGTCTGGGGCTTCGTACAGCTTGTCGCCGCCGCGCAAGCCGCGAACCTGCAGTACGGCCTCAGATGGGCTGCGAGCCCGCGCGATATCGAGATGCCTCCGCTCAAGCCCATCCCGGGCCGCCTCAAGCGAAATTTCCGCAACTACATGGAGACGTTTCCGTTCTTTGCCGCCGCGATCCTCATCTCTCACTCCGCAGGCGTTCACAATGAGCTGACTTATTGGGGATCGATCGCCTATCTTGGCGGACGCATCGCCTACACCGCGCTTTACCTATCCGGCATACCGCTCGTCCGCTCGCTGTTCTGGAATATCGCCAGCTTTGGCATGCTTGCAGTTTTGGCCGCGGCTTTCGTGCCTCACTAAAGCGGCGCCATAGCGACTTTGCCTTTGCCGCGATGCCTTCACGCCCGCTTCCCGCTCCGCTTGGTCATTGGCGCGTTACGACGCTCGCGTTTGCCGCGTGCGATTTCCGTCGCCAGGGCGTCCAGCTTCGGCTCCCAGAAATTGCGGAACTGACCGATCCATGCATCCACGGCTTGGAGCCCCGCAGCATCGACCGAATAGAGCCGTCGCTGCGCCTCCGCCCGAACCGTCGCGAAGCCGTTCTCGCGCAGAACCTTGAGGTGCTGCGACACGGCGGCCTGCGTGATCCCGAACTCCGCCCCTATCGCCTCGACGACCTCACCGGACGCCATCTCGCAGTGCGCAAGCAGCTCGAGGATGCGACGGCGGACGGGGTCAGCGAGGACCTCGAAGATTTGCATCAGCTTCCTGTGCCAGGATGCGCGACGTCGGGCAGCGTCTCGCCGCGATAGAAAGCGATGGTGCGGTCGGACCGCTGCTTCGCGGAGGCAGGATCCACGCCGCTTGCGACATGCGCCGCGCGCCAATACTCGCCGCTGCTCGTCATGAATGCCTTACCCGCGGGAGAGACCATCCATGCCTCGGCCGTCTCATGGTCGACCGATGCCCCGGTCGCAACATATCGCTCCAGCCCCGCAATGGCGAGATCCCAGCCGATCCCGACCGCCCCCGGACCGAACTGCTCCCAATGATCCTCGATCATCGCGGTGTGCTCAAGCGTCAATCGCGCCTGGCTTCGTTCTGCCGTCAGCTTGACATCGATCCAGCTCATCGCGCCGCCGAATTCCCACGTCGCCGCAAAATGGGTCGGCGGCGTACACGCCGTGATGGTCCCGCCTGCATTCCCCTTGAGCTGGTACTTTCCGCCGAGCCGGAGGTCTCCCTCGACCGGCAGAAACCAGCGCGGAATGCGTTGCTCGCTGGTCACTGCGTCCCAGAGATCGTCGACGCTGGTCTCGTAAAGCCGCGTCAGTGTCACCGCACTGGCCGCTTTCCCGTCCTTCTCGAAATTCCTCACCGAGCGCGTAACCAGCCCCAATACTCTTGCGACGTCGATCTCCATGGCGCTTGCTCCCTGTCGTTTCGCGCAAGGATGAATATCGGTCTAACCTAATATAAGTCAACTCTTATATTCAGGGGAGATGCCGCTCAGATATTTTCGAGCGCCTTTTTGAACATGGTGATGAAGGCCGCGACGGAGTCGTAGCCGAGACCCGAACGGATCCAGCCTGCCAGCCTGGCCGGCCTATGACGAGAACGACGTCGTGCAGATCCTCGGCAAACCGATCGAATCCCGCCCCAATCCGCAAGCCGCCCGCTTCCGCTTCCTCGACAGTTTCAGGCAGGATGGCATTTTGCCGATGCGCTGGCGGGAGCTGCCGTAGGCGCGCTCACTCGCCCGCCATCAGCTGCTTCGCCAGCGCCATGTAGGCCGGCAGCGTCACGGGGTCGTTGGCGGCGTTGCCCGCTGCGGGGTGCGAGGCGTAGCGCGCGATCACCATCTCGGCCATGGGATCGACGTAGATGCCCTGGCCGTGAACGCCGCGCGCCATGTAGGCGCCGTGGGCGTTGTGCGTGACCCACCATTGATTGCGATAGGACGCACCGGGCAACGTGGTGTAGCCGGCCGGCCTGAATTTTTCGGGATCGCCGCCGCGCGCGATATCCTTGACGACAGATGAAGGCACGATCTGCCTCCCGTTGAAGCGGCCGTGATTGCGCATGGTCTCGCCGAAGCGGGCGAGATCGCGCAAGGTGGTGGAGAGGCCGCCGCCGCCGCTTTCGGTGCCCATGCGATCGACGTGATAATGCGCGTCCTCCTCCGCGCCGATACGGGTCCAGATCCGTTCCGAGAGAAAATCGGACAGCGTCATGCCGCTGGCGCGCCTGATGATCCAGGCCAGCACATCGGAATTAACGGTCTTGTAGGCGAAGACCTTGCCGTGCTCACCCTGCTTCTTCTGACCGACGAGGAAATCGAAAATGTTGGTCGCGCCGTCATAGCCCGGTTCGATCGGCGCCATGCCGTTCGCCCGCCGCAACCCCCACACTGCGGAATTCCTGTCGGTGTAGACTTCGGTGTAGGCGAGCCCGGTGGTCATATCCATGGCCTCGTGCACGCGCGCATCGCCGAAGGCGCTGGCCTTCAGCTCCGGCACATACTCCGTAACAGGCGCCTGCGGATCGATCTTGCCCTCGGCGACCAGGATGCCGGCAAGCACGCCCGTGAACGACTTCGTCACCGACATCGCGATATGCGGCTTGTGCGGCTTCAACGCGCCGAAATAGCGCTCATAGATCAGCCTGCCCCGGTGCAGCACGACGATGCCGTCGGCATAGGTTTCCTCGAGCATCTTCGCGAACGTCATTGGCCGGCCGTCCATCGTGGTCGACGCGGAGGCGCCGATGTCATGGTCTTGGCACGGCAGCACCGATGCAGGCTCCGCCCCGCGCCAGACGTTTACGGTCGGCACCAGCTGGCGGATGTTGCTCCAGGCCCAGCGCAGCTCGGGGAAGCTGCGGAACGAGCCATTCTGGAAGGAGATGGTGCGGTTTTCCGGTGGCGGGAAGCCCTTCATCCAGCCGAGTGTTTCCGGATCGGTTTCGGCGGCGGTTGCGGGCGGCTGACTCGGGGCGGTGGCGGCGGACATGAATATTGGGCTCCGGAAGCGAACGACGGGGATCTCGTATCATGGCGATCGGTGGCGAACATCCAGTGTTTACGCCGAGGCGACCGTCGCCGCGCGCTGGGCACCAACCGTCTCCTGCGCTCCACCATCGTCCGCGCCATCTGCGTCAAACCGCCCCGCAAGGCGGGTTGAACAAAACACTTGCTTGCGACTTCTATCATCCTCACTCCGCCAACTTTGATCGCAGACGGAAGACATCTCATGCAAGTTCGCAAGTTTGCCATCTCGGACGCAACGCTCGAGCGTTCGCCGGGACAGGATGGCGACATATTCGTCGGCAATGTGATCGACCAGCGTCACGACGCGCCGGTCACCATCGGCTACGGCCGCTACGCGCCGAACCAGATCCTCGACGAGAAAATCGCTGTTGACGACGTCATGGTCGTGCTCGAAGGGAAGCTCTCGGTGTCGAGCAACGCCGGCACCGTGACCGCCGGTCCGGGCGAGATCGTCCACATGCCCAAGGGTGCGCAGGTCACCATCCGCTCGCACGAGCAAGGCGCCGTCACCGCCTATGTCACCTATCCGCACTGGCAGGAGGCGCGCGGGTGAGACAGGCTTTCGCGACCGCACCCCGTCATGAACTGGTCTGATCGACGGGGCAGAGCCCCGTCGATCAGACCCGAACGGATTCGTCATCAGGTCAAACGGACCGACATGCCGCCGTCTACCGTCATGGGGCTGCCCGTCATGAACGATGCCCGGTCGCTCAGGAGAAAAACGGCTGCCTGCGCGATCTCCTTGGGACTGGCCATCCGCTTCATCGGGTGGAGCCCGGCGATGAAATTCAGGGCGTCGGGATTTCCTTCGCCTGCCGACGGGGTGACGGTCCCTCCGGGCAGAAGCGCGTTGACGCGAATGCCTTCGGCCGCATGCTCGGCGCCCAGTGATTGAGCCAGGCCGATCAGTCCTGCCTTTGAAGCTGCGTACGCCGCCATTCCCGGCAAGCCCCCGTTGCTGAAGCCAACGAAGGACGAGGTGAAAACGATCGAACCGCCGCCCTGCTTGCGCAGCGCCGGGATCTGCGCCTTTGCGCCGAGGAATGCCGAGGTGAGATTCACCGCAAGCACATCGGTCCAATTTTCGACGCTCATCTCGGGGACCCGCGTCATGTCGCCGACGATGCCGGCATTGTTGAGAGCGCCGTCGAGCTTTCCGAAGGTCTTGACGGCGTGCTCGACAAGGCGGGTTGCATAGCCGGTGTCCCGAACGTCGCCCGGGAGAAAAGTCGCGCGCCCTCCGGCGCTCTTGATGCTTGCAACAATGGTCTGCAGCTCGGGGGCGCGGCGAGCCCCGAGCACCACATCGGCGCCTTCGGACGCGAACAGCGACGCCGCGGCAGCACCGATACCGCTGCTGGCGCCGGTTATGATGATCGTTTTGTTTGCCAGTTCCACCGCGAGACTCTCCTGATGTCAAAGCAAGCGAACAAGACATCAGGCACCGGCAAGCTGCCACCCGTTTCCCGAGTCACATGCGGGATCGGATGGCGGCGGCATTGATCGCGGATAGCGGCCCGCCGGCTTGTTGCGACCGAAAGCCAGGCCGCCGCCAGGGTTATTTCAGCGGCAGAAAGAGGTCCGCGACCGTCTCGTGCTCCGGCACCTCCGGAAAGAAGCTCAGCCGCTGACAATAGATCGGGAAGTCGCGTGCTTCCTCTCCGCTAGCCGGAAGCCAGTCGCGATAAAGGAAGAGCGCGGCCGGCTCGAGGTTGTCGGTGTAGCCGATAACGCGCAGCACCGCGCAGCGTCCGCCGGGGATGTCGCCGGCCTTGATTTCTTCGCCGTTCGCCACGATCGGCTGGTCGGTCCCGACGCAGAGGTCGACGCTGTAATCGGCGGGTGACGCAGGCCGCCGCTCGGAACGCCAGACATTGAAGGTCGGACTTGTGCTGGGGTGCAGGTGAGATGCCTTGCGCCACGCGATGAAGCGCTGGATGGTGGCGGGAAGCGTCGTGGGGTCGCCGCGATGCTCCATGATCGCCACCGGCGTCGGGGGCACATCGCGGATCGTCACGTCGTCGGTGGTAAACGTTTTCTGCATGAGCTTGCTCCTGGCATTGTCGAGAGGCCCGAAGGCCGCAAGCCACGGCTCCCAGTCGGGAGACTTCCGGAACGACGACGGCGATTGCCCGAACCGTTGCCGAAAGGCGCGGGCGAAGGCGTCCGGTGCCTCGTAACCGGCATCCATCGCGATCTCCGTGACATCAAGGGCGTCCATGTAGGCCAGCTGATGCGACGCGCGCTTCATGCGGGCCAGCTGGACATAGCGATGCACCGATACCCCGAAGGTCGCCGAGAACTGCCGGTGGAAATGAAACTTCGAGAAGGCCGCAACAGCACTCACCGTGTCCAGATCCAGATCGCCGTCGAGATGCCGGTCGATATGGTCCAGCACCCGCCGCATCCGGTCCTGGTAGTTTTGCAGCGCCGCCTTCATCGTCCCTCCTCCGTGGCGGCTCCATCTAGTCGTTGACGGCCATGACACGCTCGACCGATCTTGCGGATTAGCAGGCATCCCGTCGATCCTATTTTGAGCGTGCTGGGCGCCTGCGCAACGATCAAGACGGCGGCAACGGACGTGGCGAACTTCATCAGATCTGGCGGCCGTCAAAACGGAAAAAGGGAGCCCGCATGTCGCGGGCTCCCCTCTCCTAGATTCCGAGATCATACCGCTGTTACAGGCCAGCAAGCTCCAGCGCCTTCTGCACCATCGCGGTGTCGACATATTGCGTCATGCTGGCGATCTTGCCGTTCTTCACCAGATAGAGATGCGCGAACGTCGCGCGCATGGTCTTGCCCGTCGCCTTGTAGGTCCCGGAGTAGACGCCGAAGGCCGCGACGCGGTCGCCGTCTTCGAGATAGGTGTGAACGTCGGCGCGGTAGCCGGTCCATTCGGTGGCCAGACGCCGGAACACGCCTGATATGATCGCGTCGGGTCCGACATAGGTGCCCGCGTACGGAAACCCTTCCGCTTCGGTCCATGCGGCATCGGGAGCGAGAGCGGCCAACAGATTGCGGCCGTTCTCTTCCGACGACGATCCCTCGTAGGTGGCGCGGATCAAGTCGAGGTTCGCCCCCATCTCACCCCCATTTCATCTCGCCGGTGGCGACCTTGGCGCCGATGTCGAGCGCAACGCCCATGCCGAGGCTGGGGAAGCGCGCCTCCATCGCCGCCTTGAGCGCCGCGGACTCCTTGACCTTGGCCAGCTCTTCGTCGAACGCCTTGAGGTAGGTGATGGTGTGCTCGACCCCGGACAGATCGGTCTTCCCATCGACCGACAGATGGCCGGGGACGACGACCGCCGGCTTGCGCGCCGCGATCTTTTCGAGATTGGCGATCCAGGCGGCGCGCTGCTCCCGGGTCGGCGTGTCGGCGGTCCAGACATGGACGCCCGAGAAGATCAGCACGCCGCCGAACACCGCGTTGAGCGAGGGCACGAACAGGTAGCGCCGGTTGACCAGGCCATCCGCGCTGACGATCTCGATGGTCTCGCCGTCCACGTTGAGCGTCTTGCCGTCGAACGCTTCGGGAATGACCACATCGGCCAGCACCTGCGGGCCGTTCGCCTTGAGCTGCGGCCCCCAGACGGCAAGCTTCTTTTCGACGCTGGCGTTAATGGCCGCCAATGTCGCGGGCGCCGCGAGCACGCGGGCCTCCGGAAACGCCGCCTTGATGGCGCCGAGGCTGAAATAATAATCCGGGTCCGACTGGCTGATATAGATGGTGGTGAGCTTCTTGCCGGTGGCCTTGATGGCGTCAGCGACCGCCTTGCCATCGGACAACGTGAAGCCGCCATCGATCAGCACTGCTTCGCTCGGCCCGGACACCAGAACGGGAGCCCGGAAGAAGCCGTTCTGTCCGGCTGGAAAATGCTTCCAGGTGAGTCCGCCTGCGGCATGGCCGAGGCCTGCAGGTGCGAAGACTGCCGTGGCCCCCGCGGCGAGAGTGGTTTTCATGATGGTTCTCCTTGTCAGCATGTTGGTCTCCTGGTGCTGGTCTGCGATTTCGAAATTCAAATGGGATGGTCTCGACTGTGTTGATCGCTGCGCTCACGCCGCCTTCAGTCCATCGATCAGGACGTCCAGGCTGCCGAACAGCGCGCTTGCCTGCACAAGGCGGCGATCATTGCCGGTGCCTACGATCAGGGCCGGGACGCCGTTGGCGCCGAGCCGGCGCATTTCGGCACGCGCGGCCTCGAGGCGCGCGCGGTATGCGGTGATCAGTGCGACGTCGGGGCTCGCCAGACGCGCGGCAACCTCCGGCAAATTCATCGCGCAGAGCACATCCAACAGAACGGACATGTCCGTGCTGTCGCGGCCTTCGACATAGCGGACGAACTGGAAGGCCTTCAGCGCCGCGAACTCCCGATCAGGCGCCGTGAGCGCGACAGCCGTGAGCGCCAATGTCGCCGGGCCGGAATCGAACAGGCGCGTGCGGTCGCCCAGCACATCGCGACGATAGGCTTCACTGAAGGGCTGACCGCTCAGACGCGAAATCCGCTGGTCGCTGCTCCAGGCGTAGGCTGCAAAACCATCGTCCATCGGACGGGCGCCCTCGCCGGCGAACAGGCCTGTCGGCGCAAGTTCGACCGCAAAATCCGGTCGGGCGACGAGCTGTTCGAGCAACGTGGAGGCGCCGTGGCACCAGCCGCAGAGCGGGTCGAACAGGTAGGTGATTTGAATCGGCGCGGACATGGCGATCTCCTTGAACCGCAATGTGGCATGCGCACATTGGTAGATGAATATCAACAAAACAGACAGAATGTATGTGATATACTGACAGTAAGATCTCACCGAGCTGAGCCTATGAACCTGAACCGCCTCGCCTATTTCGCAGCCGTCGTGGACACCGGATCCTTCACGCGGGCCGCCGAGCGGCTCGGCATCACCAAGGCCGTGGTGAGCCAGCAGGTGGCACAGCTGGAGCGCGATCTCGGCACCAGCCTTCTCGTGCGCACGACGCGCCGGGTCCATCCGACCGACGCAGGCCGCATGTTTCATGCGCGCTGCGTCATGATCCTGCGCGAGGCGGAGGGTGCCTTCGACGAGCTCGCCCAGGCGGCCGCCGCGCCGACCGGCACATTGCGGATCACGGCGCCCAACGACTACGGCACCGCCGTCGTCGTCGCCGTCGTCACGGCCTACGCGGCACGCTATCCCAACTGCCGGGTGGAGTTGACGCTCGAAGATCAGACGGTCGACCTCGCCTCAGGCCAGATCGACATGGCAATCCGCGTCGGCTGGCTGGTCGATTCCAGCCTGCAGGCGCGCAAGATCGGATCGTTCCGGCAATGTCTGGTCGGCGCTCCCGCATTCACGGATCGGATTGCCGCCGCGCGCGATCCCGACGACCTCGCGACGCTCCCGTTCGTCGCCAACATGGCGCTGCGCGAGCCGCTGCTGTGGCAGTTCTCGCGCGGCGATCTTGATCGACGCGCCGTGCGCCTGCAGGCCAGCATCACCATCGACACGACGCCGGGAGTGCTCGCGGCCGTGCTCGCCGGCGGCGGCCTTTCGGTGTTGCCGGATTTCCTGGTGTCCGACGATCTCGCGGCGGGGCGGCTCATCCACATCCTGCCGCAATGGCAACTGCCATCTGGCGGCATCCACACGGTCTACCCTGCGGCTCGCTTCCGTCCGCCTAAGGTGACTGCGTTTGTGGAGATGTTGATCGCGGCTCAGCGACGGGAAGGTTCGGTTGGGGCGGATTAAGGCATGTACTCGCTAAGTGGCTAGCGGCCATAACCAGACCTCAGGTTACGAAAGCGCATTTGATGCGGCCTCCCTGCGGCGGAAGCAAGGTCCCACACCAGTTCGGTCTAAGCGGGAACTGCCTCGATGACCTGGAAGTGCGATCCCGCGCGAGTTGTGCCGCGCATCTCAAATCCGGCCGTTCGGCATAGCTCGGAATACTCTTCGTAGCTCCGTTCCAGCGCACCGAGCATGACGAGCATATTCAGGTCACTGAATTTCGAGATTGGTCCCTCGTTCGGCGGCTCCACCACACGTTCGACAAGGAGCAATCTGGCATCAGCGGTCATAGCGCGGCGGCAGCTCTTCAGGATAGAAATCGATTCCTTGTCGTCCCAATCGTGGATGATCGCCCGCATCACATAGGCGTCGGCCCCCTCCGGGATCGTTTCAAAGAAACTGCCTCCAACGATTTCGCATCTGTCGGCGACACCATGTTGGTTCAGAACTTCAGCCGCCTTGCCAACCACGTGGGGCTGATCGAACAGCGTTCCGCGCAGGCTCTTGTTTGCGGCGAGAATTCCTGCCAGCAGTTGACCTTGGCCACCCCCAATATCCGCGACGTGCCGAAAACGGCTGAAATCGTAGGCAGCGACGATGGCCTCGATGGCGCCGCGAGAATTGGCCGTCATGGCTCGGTTGAAGATCGCGTTCTCATCTGGACGGGTGCTGCGATACTCCCATACGCTCTGACCGTTGAGATGCCGAAAGGCATTCTCCCCAGTGCGAACGCTGTGTTCAAGATGGCCCCAGGCCTGCCAGGCATAAGGTCGGCCGACATATGCGGCCCAGCCATCGAGTGGCGTCGGCGAGTCAGAACGAAGACACTCGCCGATCGGAGTGAGCGAGAACGTCTTGTTCTCGGCCTCGTGGAAAACACCGGCTGAAGCCAGCGCCCGCAAGAGCCGATAAAGTGTCCTCGGATGCGATCCGCTGAGCCGAGCAAGTTCGTTGCTGCTTAGCGGCCCGTGACTGAGGTGGTCGGGTATGCCAAGCCGGGCCGCTACGTGAATGGCCTGCGAAATCTGATAGCCGTTAATCAGCCGCGTAAGGTCCGAGAAAGGATTCGCGGTCATGGTTTCATCTCCTTGCGCGGCCACGCGCACGGTGAATATCCATCGAGTGCGGGCATTCGTGCAAACGGATGATATCGCAGAAATTGCGGTACGCACGCTGTATCGCAACGAAGGCCCTTCAGATTCGACGCCCGCTTAGGGTCACAAGCCGCAGATCACGCTCAAGGTGGGTGAATCCCGCTTTGCTTTGGCGAGCCGAGCCAAGCCTGCAACCCACCGCGCCTCAGTCGCGCGCCCCCGCCAGCCCCGCGAGAAGCCGCGCGTACGCGGCGAGCCTGCGGGATATGAACTCGGTGAAGAGCCGCACGCGCTTGGTCTTGCGTGTCTCCCCCTGTGTGAGAAGCCAAACCGTTCCGTACATGTGCAACTCGGTCCCCGGCACCCGCACCAGCAGCGGGTCGGCATCGCCGACAAAGCACGGCAGTGTCGTGATGCCGAGCCCCTGCCGGACCGCGGCGATCTGCGCCCCGGCATCCGAGGTCCTGAATGGAATGCCCGTGGTGCGAACCTCGCCCGCGCCGGCCCAGTCCGGGATGCCATGCATGCTGATGACGATCCAGCGGAAGGGATCGGGCGCGCCGGCACGCCACGCGGCCAGCCGATCCCTGGACATGTAGACGGCGCCGAACAGCTCCGGTCCCTTCATGCCGTGAAGATTGAGCGGCAGGGTTTTGCGGTCGTAGACGACGCGGATCGCGACGTCGGCCTCACGGTTGGTCAGGTTGGCCAGCTCGCCAAACGACAGGATATCCATCTCGATATCAGGATGCAGACGCGCGAAATCGGCGAAATCAGGCATGAGCAGATGTGTCGCCATCGGCGGCGCCAGCGTCACCCGCAGACGCCCGCGCACGCCCTGGTCGCGCCCGAAGACGCGCGTCTCCAGCTGGTGCGACGACGCTTCCATCTGGTCCGCGAATTCGAGGACCTCCTCGCCCGCAGCCGTCAGGCGGTAGCCCGAAGGCAGCTTTTCGAACATCTGGACCCCGAGGCGTTCCTCGAGCTGGGCGATGCGTCGCAGCACGGTCGCATGGTTCACATCGAGGCGCTCGGCGGCGGCCCGCACCGAGCCTCCGCGCGCGACGGCTAGAAAGTAGCGAACGTCGTCCCAATCGATCATGGTGCGATCCCGCACCGCGCGGTGCGCCTTCCAAAGCTCGTACCTGAGGCATCTAACAGGAGTCCGGCGGTGATCATAGCCTCTGCCGGCAAGAACGGCACAATTCCGAGCGGCGGACGCCGATGGTGACCGCTGGCGTCAGTCGTCGGGCCGGATCGATTTCGCACCACCGATGTGCGCGCTTCCGCACTCAACGCCTGACGCCGGCGGACCTATGTCGCGGGTCTCGGGGGCAGATTCTGCCCGACACCACGACAGGAGAACTTATGGGAAAGCTCGACGGCAAGGTTGCAGTCATCACGGGTGGCGCAACCGGCATCGGCCGCGCCGCGGCAAAGCGTTTCATCGAGGACGGCGCCTTCGTCTTCATCTTCGGCCGCCGGCAGCAAGCGCTCGACGCAGCTGTCGCCGCCCTCGGGCCCAACGTCCGCGCGGTGAAGGGCTCGGTCTCGGATGAGGCCGACCTCGACCGGCTCTACGCGGCGGTGAAGGCCGAGCGCGGAACCCTCGACATCGTCTTCGCCAATGCCGGAGCGGGAAGCCAGCTTGCGCTCGGCAAGATCACGGCCGCGCACATCGACGAAACCTTCGACACCAATGTGAAGGGTACGATCTTCACGGTGCAGAAGGCGCTGCCGCTGATGCGCCGGGGCGGTTCGATCATCCTGACCGGATCGAGCGCGGGCACCACGGGCGCCCAGGCCATGAGCGCCTACAGCGCGAGCAAGGCGGCCGTGCGCAACCTCGCGCGGACCTGGGCGGAGGATCTGAAGGGCAGCGGCCTCCGCGTCAACGTGCTCTCGCCCGGGGCGACTGCGACCGAACTCGCGAAGGAAGCGCTGGGCGAAGAGGGCCAGAAGGTGTTCGCCGCGATGACCCCGCTGCAGCGCATGGCCGATCCCTCGGAAATTGGTGCCGTGGCGGCCTTTCTCGCCTCGTCGGACAGCAGCTTCATGACCGCCAGCGAAGTCGCCGTCGACGGCGGACTTGCGCAACTCTGACTCCCGGCGCGGTCCCGCGCCAGGCTCACACATAACGAAAGAGAAACGACATGAAAAAACTAGAAGGCAAGATCGCAGTCGTCACCGGCGGAAGCAGCGGGATCGGGTTGGCCACAGCCAAGCGCTTCGTGGACGAAGGTGCGCACGTGGTGATCACCGGGCGACGCGAGAAAGAGCTGAAGGAGGCCGCAGCGTTCATCAAGACAAACGTGACGACGGTCGTGAGCGACGTCTCTCGCTTGGAAGACCTGGACCGGCTCTATGCCGTCGTGAAAGAGAAACATGGTCACATCGACATTCTCTTCGCGAACGCGGGCGCGGGGACGATCGCGCCGCTCGCGCTAGCGACCGAGGCCCATTTCGACCAGACCTTCGATGTGAACGTGAAGGGGCTGTTCTTTACGGTGCAGAAAGCCCTGCCCCTCTTCAAGGACGGCGGTTCGATCATCCTGAATTCTTCGGTGTCGAATGTGTTGGGGTTGCCGGGGTTCAGCGTCTACGCCGCGAGCAAGGCGGCCGTGCGTAACTTCTCGCGCGCTTGGACGCTGGAGCTGAAAGACCGCAACATCCGCGTGAATACGATGAGCCCCGGACCGACCGAGACCCCTGCCCTGGAGACGACGACGGGCCTGACCCGCGAGCAAGCCGAGCAAGCGGCCGCTCAGTTTGCTTCACAGATCCCCATGGGTCGCAGGGGCAAGCCGGAGGAAATCGCGGCTGCCGTCACGTTCCTCGCCTCCGATGAAAGTTCTTACATCACCGGCGTGGATCTCGCCGTCGATGGCGGCATGGCGCAGGTCTGACCGCGGCATCAACACAAAATCAGAGAAACATCATGAGCTACGCAATTATCGGCTTCGGCCATATCGGCCAGGCGCTGGCCAGGGCGTTTGCCCGCAACGGCATCGAAGTATCCGTTGCAACCACGCGCGACCCGGAGAGCTTTGCATCCGCCGCGGCCGCGATCGGACCCACGATCATTCCCAAAACACTGGCGAACGCGGTCAAGGCGGACATCGTCTTCTTGGCGGTCCGTTTCGAGTCGCACCAGGATGTCGCGAAGGCGCTGCCGACGTGGCAGGGCAAGACGATCGCCGATGTGACCAATGCCTACGGCGTGCCCCCGGAGAAACTGGGGGGACAACCTTCGTCCAGGGCCGTCGCGCAAGCCTTCAATGGCGGTCGACTGGTCAAGGGCTTCAACCATCTGGGTGCTGCCGTGCTTGGCCAGGATCCGGCCGTCCATGGTGGCAGGAGAGTCGTGTTCCTGGCGAGCGACGATGATGCTGCTGCAGCGGAGGTTGGCGCGCTTGCGGAAAAGCTCGGCTTCGCGCCGATCAAGCTCGGCGGGCTTTCGGAAGGTGGACTGCTCGTGCAGGCGCGCGGAAACAGCTGGGGTCAGCTGATCTTCAAGGATTTGGTCAAGTTCGGCTGACGAACACGGGGACACGAAGCATGCGATCGGATCGCGCGCGATCCGATCGCAGCGAAATGGAGAAACTCGAATGAGCACCGAGAAAAACATCCAGACCGTAAAGGACTTCTTCGCCGCGATCGGCCGCGGCGACAGGGAGGCTCTGCTGGCGCTGGTCACTGAGGACATCGAGTGGATCATCCCGGGCGAAGACTGGCCGCTGGCCGGAACGCACCGCGGGCACGACGGGGTGACGGATCTGCTCGAGACGGCATCCAAGTCGATCGAAACGTCGACGGAACCCCGGGAGTTCGTCGCGCAAGGAGACCGGGTGCTGGTCGCCGGCTTCGCGAAGGGAAGGATCAAAGCCACGAACAAGATTTTCGAGGACGACTGGATCTTCGCCATCACGGTCCGGGACGGCAAACTGACGAACATCCGGGAGTACATCGACACCCAGGCGCTGGCGCGGGCCGCGCGCGCGTCGAATGCCCGACCGTAAAGGAGATCCCTATGTACGACCAATCCAGGCTATCGGAGTTGATCCGGTTCGCACGAATAGATGCGGGCGCCACCGTCATCGACGTTTATCCAGGCGACGGCGACTGGACCCGTCTCTTCTCCGAGATCGTGGGACCCGGAGGACGGGTTGACAGCTTCGTGCCGGCCGAGATCGCCCACTTCAAGAACGATCCCGTCGGCCGCATGCGGATGCTTGCGAAGGAGCCGGGCCGAGACAACGTCGAAGCCGTCTCGGCGGACCTCGTGGCGATGCCGCAGGCCACGCGACCAGCGGATGTCCTGTGGCTGCACCTGTTCTACCACGATCTCCACACCGCGCTGATCCAGGCCAGGGGCGCGACGGCGGCGCGCTTCAATCGCGCCGTCTACGAGCGGCTGAAGCCCGGCGGGTGCTACGTCATCGTCGACCACTCCGCCGCGCTCGGCGCGGGCACCAGCAACGCCCAATCGCTGCACCGGATCGAGCCTGCATCCGTTCGCAGGGAGGTGGAGGCGGCCGGCTTCGTGCTGGACGCGGAAAGCACCCTGCTCGCGAACAATAACGATCCGCACACGATCAAGGTGTTCGATCCCGCGATCAAGGGCAAGACCGATCGCTTCGCCTATCGGTTCGTGAAGCCGTGAGAGAGATCGTAGGGCGGATTAGCGAAGCGTAATCCGCCATCTTGAGCGCGACTCGGCGAGAGAGGGCGGATTGCGCAGCCGGATCACTTTTTAGTCGTGCTCTCAGATGGCTGCGCTGCCGACCCGCCGATTTTCGTCGAGACCACGTAGACGTCGACGGCGCTCATCGAGCATTCCTCGCTTGATGCCTGGTTTTTCGTGATGACCTCGATTGTCCTGCCATCCTTGGTGTGAAACGTGATGTCGTAAACCTGCTGGTGGAGGTCCTTGCCGATCTTTTCGGACGCGAGACGAACGGCCTTGGTCTGCGCCTCGATCACTGATGGGATATCAATCAGGCCGGCGTTCTTGAGGTGCACGAGGGCCATGTTCCTGGGCCAACTCGCGCAGTCCGGAGACTTCGCCAGAGCCACTGCAGCCGGCATGGCAAATATTGCGGCCATCACCACTTTCAACGCGGCGCGCATCAATGCAACACCTTGATGGTGTGGTCACCACTTTCACATATCTGCTTGCGCCTATCGATCGGCAGGACGGCAATGGACATGCCGTCGCGGTCGCCGTGCTTGCAAAGCTTCTTGCAAGGCTCGAGCTTCTGAAGTCCCGTATCGGTCAACAAGGTATTCTCCGTTCCTTCAACGCCAGATAGCATCATCGACCATGATGGTACAGAACCGACCGAAACGGAGCCCCTAAAAACGTGTCCTCGCGGAAAGAACTGTTTGACGTTGGGCAAGATAAAGATTGGTTCTCAGACACCTAGGCATCTAAATGCCGCTGCCTACTTTTCGGCGTCGAGTGCTAGCCGAACCGCAGGCCTAGCCATGACCCGCTCGGCGTGCGCAACGATGTTGGGAAACGGCGAGAGATCGAAGCCAGTAAACGCTCCCCATCGCTGGATCACGACAAGATAGGCGTCGGGGAGAGTGAAGGCCGAACCGGTCAGGAACGCCTGCCCATCGGCGAGCTCCTGCTCGATCAGCGCAAACCTGCGATTCAGGTAGGCTACGGTCGACGCACGGGAGTCAGGGGTCAGCGCTGGATCGAACAGCCGACCGAACGGCTTGTGCAACTCGGTGCCGATATAGGTCAAATAGCTGTTGACCCGCGCCCGCTCGATCGTGCCGGAGAGCGGCGCGAGTGTGCCAGGCGCGTATCTGTCGACGAGATACTGCGTAATCGCAGGACCTTCGGTTAGAACCTCCCCGTCATCGAGCTCCAGCGCGGGCACGTAGCCCTTCGGATTGATCGTCAGATAGTCGCTTCCAGACTCGGTTCGCTTGGTCGCCGGATCGACGCGGTCGAGCGTAAAGGGCAGATCGAGTTCGCGCAGCACGATGTGCGGCGACAAAGAGCATGAGGACGGAGAGTAGAAAAGCTTCATTGGAAGTACCTTCTAAAGAGAGAGTAGATCAGCTTCATGAGGTGTAGCCTGGCCTCCCTGCGAGATCGGCGAACACCAGCGCTTGGCGCCATCCGGCAGGGCTCGTCCTCATGGCCTGGCGGAACGCGTCGGCCATCGTCTCTGCCAGCCACGCCGCGTCCAGCCCCCCGAGATCAACCGCGGCCAGTCCGGCATCCGTCGCCAGCGCGGCAGCCACCATCTTCGCTTCCGCGTCGTCGCTGGCGAGCAATACCTGCGCCCCTGACGCCGTCAGCCGCTCGGGATTCTCCCTCAGCAACTGCATCACCACAGTATTGAACGCCTTCACCACGCGCGCCCGCGGTGCGGCCGCCTGCAGCCGCTCGGCAAAGCTTGGTCCTTGGGGACGCGGTGAGGCGTAATCGCCGATTGAACCGGGCTCGCGGTTGTTCGGGTCGAGTACGATCTTCCCGGCGAGCATGTCCGGGCTGGCGGGCATGACGCCGCGCGGCGTCCACAATACAACCTCACCGAACGCCGCAGCCTGTTCCTGTGTGGTCGCTCGCGCACCGGCAAGACCCGACACCGCCTCCGCCGCCCGAGCCGGGTCGCGCGAGCCGAAGGCCACTTCGTGACCCGCCCGCGCCCAGATGGTCCCCAAGGTCTGCCCCACCGGCCCAACACCCACGATTCCAATGCGCATCATCGTTTTCCTGCTTCTGACACTCCCAACGTAAGGGCGCGGGGCCGCGCAGGGCAGGACAAATGGTGTTGCGGCTGAAGCAACCAAATGTATTGAATGAAACATGGACACTCTGCGCGCCGCCGTCGTCGTTCTCCGTGTTGCCGAGGCGGGCTCCTTCGCCGGGGCCGCGCGCGAGCTCGGCGTGACCCCGGCCGCAATTGCCCGCCTCGTCGGCCGCTTCGAGGCCACGCACGGTGCGCGCCTGTTCCGCCGCTCGACCCGCGCACTCTCCCTCACACCCGACGGTGAGCGCTTCCTTGCCGAGGTCCGAGGCCCGGCGCTCGCACTCGCGGCTGCCGCCAGCCGTCTCGGCGCACCAGTAGGGGTCGCGGGTACGGTGCGCGTGACCGCAGCCGCCTCCCTCGCTCCGACCCTGCTGCACGCCTTGGCCTCGCTTCTGGAGCGGTACCCGGCCCTGCGCGTGGAGTTGACCCTCGATGACCACTTCGCCGACCTCGGCGGCGGCCGCTGGGATCTCGCGGTGCGGATCGCGCCCCGGATCGCCGACGCCAGTCTCCTTGCCCGGCGCCTTGCACCGTTGCCGCTCGTCACCCTTGCCGCGCCCGCCTATCTCGCCAGGCACGGGACGCCTCTAACGCCTGATGATCTCGCAAAGCACCGGCTGATCGGCCTGCGTTTTCCGGCGACGGGACGGCTGATGCCCTGGCTGTTCCGCGCACCGGGCGGCACGCGCCGCCTCCAGCCCGACTTCGCACTGACCGTGGACGGTTCGGATGCCCTGCGCGCAGCGACGGTGCTTGGGGCCGGGATCGGGCAGGCTGGAACGGCGGCTCTCCTCGGCTCGGGCGGTCTCGTGACGGTACTCGGCGCCTACGCACCGCCTCCTTGGGCCGTGTGGATGTTGCGCGCGCCGGGGCCCGCAGGATCGGCGCTTGCCGCAGTCATGGACGCGTTCGTCGCGGCGTTTCGGCGGAAGAAGAAATGACGACAGAGGCGATGGGCCGTGCCGGATGGGCGGACGCTTACCGGCCTTCCACCACTTTTCGTCACTCCAGGGCGGGCGGCCCACGTACCGTGGCGTATTCCCGGACACCTTCGGAGGGCGAAAATTATTCCCACTCAATCGTCCCAGGCGGCTTGCTGGTCACGTCGTACACCACCCGGTTCACGCCCTTCACCTCGTTGATGATGCGCGTGGCGGTCTCGCCGAGGAATTTCATGTCGAACTGGTAGAAGTCCGCGGTCATGCCGTCGGTGGAGGTGACGGCGCGCAGGCCGACCACAAAATCGTACGTACGGCCGTCGCCCATGACTCCGACCGTCTTGACCGGGAGCAGTACCGCAAAGGCCTGCCAGATGTCATCGTAGAGCCCGTGCTTGCGGATCTGGTCGATGTAGACGGCATCGGCCTTGCGCAGGATGTCGAGCTTCTCGCGTGTGATGTCGCCGGGACAGCGGATGGCGAGGCCGGGGCCCGGGAACGGGTGGCGGCCGACGAAGATTTCGGGCAGGCCGAGTTCGCGGCCGAGCTTGCGCACCTCGTCCTTGAACAGCTCGCGCAGGGGCTCGACCAGCTTCATGTTCATGCGCTCGGGGAGACCGCCGACATTGTGGTGTGACTTGATCGTCACCGAGGGACCGCCGGTGAAGGAGACGCTCTCGATCACATCGGGATAGAGCGTGCCTTGAGCCAGGAAGTCGGCCCCGCCGATCTTCTTGGCCTCCGCCTCGAACACCTCGATGAAGAGGCGGCCGATGGTCTTGCGCTTGGTTTCGGGGTCGGTGACGCCTTCAAGCTCGCCGAGAAACTGCTTCGAGGCATCCACGTGCACGAGCGGGATGTTGTAGTGGTGGCGGAACAGGTCGACCACGGTCTTGGCTTCGTCGAGACGCAGCATGCCGTGATCGACGAACACGCAAGTGAGCTGCTCGCCGATGGCTTCGTGAATCAAGACGGCCGCGACTGCGGAATCGACTCCGCCGGACAGGCCGCAGAGCACCCTGCCCTTGCCGACCTGGGCGCGGATCTTCGCGATCTCCTCCTCGCGGAAGGCGCGCATGGTCCAGTCGCCGGACAGGCCTGCGATTTTGCGAACGAAGTTGCGGATCAGTTTGGCACCGTCGGGGGTGTGCACCACTTCCGGGTGGAACATCAGGCCGTAATATTTGCGCGTCTCGTCCTGGATGATCGCGAACGGCGCGTTCGGCGAGGTGCCGGCGACGGAAAAACCCGGCGGCATTTTGGTGATGCGGTCGCCATGGCTCATCCAGACCTGGTTCTTGCCGCCCGGCGACCAGATGTCCTCGAACAGCTTGCTTGGCGCCTTCACCTCGACATCGGCGCGGCCGAATTCGCGGTAATGGCCGCCCTCGACAGTGCCCCCGAGCTGCTCCGCCATCGCCATCTGGCCGTAGCAGATGCCCATCACGGGCACGCCGGAATCGAAGATCGCTTGCGGCGCCCGGGGCGAGCCCGCCTCATGCACCGACTCAGGACCGCCGGAGAGAATCACCGCTTTCGGCTTCATCTCGTTGAAGGCTTGTTCGGCCTTGTTGAACGGGACGATCTCGCAATAGACGCCGTCCTCGCGCACGCGACGCGCAATGAGCTGCGTCACCTGGCTGCCGAAGTCGACGATGAGAATCTTGTCGTGCGCCGAGGCCACCGAGGGCGTCGACGCGGAGCGGTCGGTCTGTGCTGCTGTCATGGCAAGCAGATACGCGACGGGGGCTTTTCCCGCAACCGCGCGGGCCGCGCGCCCACATTCTTCTTTGGGCATGGACAAATCAATATAGGTAAGTATTATTGACCTAATTGCGCCATCCTCAAACAGCGCCAATCAGGGAGAACGCTCGTGTCACAACACAATCAGCCATCACAGCTCGCCGCGCTCGGCCGGACCTGGGTCGAGGCCTGGAACGCGCGCGATCTCGAGCGCGTGCTCACGCTCTATGACGAGGATACCGTGATGACGTCGGACCGCATCCCCATGTTGGGATTCGATGAAAGCGGCACCGTGCGCGGCAAGGATGCATTGCGCGCCTATTGGGGCAAGGCGCTCGCCTTGGTGCCGAACCTGCATTTCTCGCTGATCGAATTGTTTGTCAGCCCTGACAGCGTGGTGGTGTTCTACGAGAACGAGCGGGGAAAGCGGATCTGCGAATATCTGCGGGTGAATGCGGCCGGAAAGATCGTGCAGGGCTCGGCGAATCACCCGGTGCATTGACGCTCGCTGGGTTGGACGACGCGCCCTCACCCACCGCTGTCATTCCCCGCGAAGGCGGGAATCCAGTACGCCGCGGCTTTTCCGTATCACGGCACGGCCTCTGGAATACTGGATCGCCCGGTCGAGCCGGGCGATGACACCGAGAGTGAGGCGCGAGCGTGCCTCAAGCTCGTCATTGCGAGCGCAGCGAAGCAATCCAGGCTGCCGCTGCAGATGCATCACTGGATTGCTTCGCTGCGCTCGCAATGACGGAGACTGCTGGACGAGCGTGCGCTAACAACAGCGCTGCCGGCTCTGACACAGGATCCCCCCATGAAGCTCCCCACCTCCCCCTTCACCGTCACGGATTGGAGCAAGGTCGAGCCGACCATCCATCCCGGCGAGACCGGGCAGGCGCAGTGGCGCACGCTCAACATCGGCGATCTCCGGGTTCGGATGGTCGAGTATACGCCGGGCTATCTCGCCGACCATTGGTGCGACCGCGGCCACGTGCTCTACGTGTTGCAAGGCGAGCTCGACAGCGAGCTGCGCGACGGGCGTAAGTTCAAGCTCACGGCGGGGATGAGCTACCAGGTCTCGGATTTCGGCGACGCCGCGCACCGGTCCTCGACGGCGACCGGGGCGACGCTGTTTATCGTCGATTGAGCGCCCTGGACGGGTTAATTTGCACCGCAAAATAGCAAAATACGGGGACATCCCGAGCGGCGGGTGGTGCCTTGAAGTGGCCCCAAAATCTCGCTATATTGTGATCATCGATACTTGGCCGAACGACTGGGCCGCTTCGCTTCGTTGCTGACGGGCGCGCACGCTTCAGATGATTTCTCCAACATCGACTGATCAGGACTATGGGCGCAATAATGCGTACCGGTCCGCGTGTTAACTTCTTAAGCAAAGGAAATTCCCATGGCTATGGGCACCGTGAAGTGGTTCAACAATCAAAAGGGTTTTGGTTTCATTCAGCCAGATGACGGCGACAAGGACGTGTTCGTGCACATCAGCGCCGTCGAGCGCGCTGGCCTCTCGACCCTCAACGAAGGTCAGAAGGTCTCGTTCGACATCGTCGCCGATCGTCGCAGCGGCAAGTCCTCGGCGGACAATCTCCGCGTCGGCTAAAGCCCGCGCACCGTTCTGACCACGGACGTACCGGCAGAACGTCAACTTAGAAAACCCCGCGACCGGGTTCCGGTTCGCGGGGTTTTTGTTTGGGGTCGCCGCACCCCCAAGAGCGACTATGACGCTACGATTTCTTCAGCACCGAGACGAAGAACCCGTCCGTCCCCGTCCGCCGCGGCGTCATCATCCACCCTTCGGCGGATCGTAGCGCGGCTTGCTCAAACTCCTCCGCCTTGTCCCAGAGCACGCTCGCGGTCTGCTCGGGCGGCACCACCGCGAACTCGGGATGGCGGGCGGTGAACGCCCTCACCTGCTCGCCGTTCTCCTCTGAAAGCACCGAGCAGGTGATGTAGGCGATGCGGCCGCCGGCCTTGACCAGCGGAACCGCGCGGTCGAGCACCTCGGTCTGGTCCCGCAAGCGAATCTCCAGCGCGCCCGGGCGCATGCGCCATTTGGCATCTGGGTTGCGGCGCCAGGTTCCGGTTCCCGTGCAGGGCGCGTCGATCACGACGAGGTCGGCGGTGGCGCTGATCTCGGCCAGCGGATCGGCGTCGCCCTTGGGCGTGCGCACATCGGCATTGTGGACGCCGGCGCGCGACAGGCGTTCGTGGATGGGCGCGAGTTGCCGCTTGTCGCTGTCGGTCGCGATCAGCCGGCCCTTGCCCTGCATCATCGCGGCGAGCGCCAGCGTCTTGCCGCCGGCTCCCGCACAGAGATCGATCACCTGCTCGCCGGGTTTTGCCGCGGTCAAGGCAGCTGCAAGCTGCGACCCCTCATCCTGGACTTCAATGGCGCCCTTGATGAAATCCTCCTCGGCCTGGATGCCGGGGTTGCGCGCATCGGCCGAAAGCTCGATGCGCAGCCCGGTTGCGGACCACTGCGTCGGTTTCGCATGAAGATGAGCAAGCGCCCCCAGCACCTTGTCGCGATTGGATTTTAGCGTGTTGACGCGCAGGTCGAGCGGCGCCCGGCTCGCCATCGCGGCCGCCTCCGCGACACGCTCGTCGCCGAACGCCTTTGCCAAATACGGATCCAGCCATTCTGGATAGTCGCCGGCGATCGCGGCCGGGGCCCCTTCAAGCGACCGCGAGGCGAGCGCGGTCTGCTCGGCCTCGGTCAACGGCGCGGGAGCAAAGCGGCTGCCGTCGAACAGCGCGGCCATCGTCGCCGCATCCATGTTGCGCTCGAGGCGAAGCATGCCGATCAGCCGCGACCGCGCGGTGTCCGAATCCATCAGGTAGGCGCTCGAGGCATAGCGGCGCAGCACGTCCCAGACGAGGCCGGCAATGGCGGCGCGGTCGCCGGATCCGGCGAAGCGGTGCGCGGTGCCCCACTCCTTCAACGCCTTGGCCGCGGGCACGCGGTCCTTCTCGATGGTGTCGATCAGTTCGATGGCTGCGGACAGCCGGGCAGCGGGAGTCATTTGAATCTTTCAGATCAGGATCGGCGAGTAGCGCCTAGATCAGCAACAGCATTTTCAAAGCGAAGTAGATCCACATCGCGAGCAGGACGAGCACGCCCGCGAGCCAGATCGTGGAGCGGCGGCCGAGATTGTTGGAGGAGACGAAAATTCCGGCATGGACGAAGCGCGTCACCACGAACACCCAGGACATCAGCACGATGAACAGATCGGCATGGCGCAACGGGAGCGCCAGCGCGATCAGGGCGTAGAACAGCACCGGCAGTTCGAACTGGTTGCGGTAGCAATTGGCGAATTGTGTGGCCCCCTTCGGCCAGTTGGGCTCGCCCAGCGCAATGTCACGGCTCTTGGTCTCGCCGGACACGAGCGCGCGCCGGCGTCCCATCGCCATGGCGATCAGGAGCGCGAAGGTGAGACCGACCTGCACGAAAACCGGCAGCAAAACCATTTGAACGGACATCGGAATTTCCCGGGATTTCCCAACCGGCGGAAGCCGCAGCTAGCGTCCATTAGCGGTCACCGCTGGTCCTGACAATCAACGAGTTGAACCGGCGTTCCCGATGAGGCGACCAACTGTCGACAGTTAAAGCGATTTTGCCCCTTGGGGCGCGCAAGGCGAGAGACCGCCATGAACACCCTCTTCAGCCAGATCGGCAGCCTGACCGGTGCTTTGACCGAGTCCGCCGACGGCCAGTTCGGCATCCTGATGTCGGCACTGGCCGGCATCGCGACGGCGCTTGCGGTGGCGCTGGCGATGACGGTCTACTTCCGAATGAGCTATCGGACCTGGCGTGATGTCCTCAGGCACGGCCTCGCTGCGCTCGCCGCCCTCGCTCTGTTCGCGTTTGCCGCCTACGACATGCGCCATGCCGCGCTCGCCTATCTCGGCGTCAATCCCTCGAAACCCGCGATCGAGTTCGAGATCCGCATGCCGAGAGAGACCTTGGCGGCCGTGTCCGACACCCAGATCGAGCTGCATACCGACCGCAACCAGACGCTGGCGCTGGTCGACGGCGTGCGGGAGCTCGGTGATGGCCGCTCCGTGCTGCGTGGCGTGGTGGCGCTCAACCATCGCACCGCAGACCGCGTGCTGATCGTGAATCTGCCCGGCAAGGGCACCTTCGAATTCCGCCTCCGCCTGCCGGCCGAGCCGCATCGCTCCGAGCAGTTTGGCACCCAGTTCGGCCCTCAGTTCGGTCCCTGGCACCTCGCCGACCGCATCGCCTCGCCGCTGGCAAGCCCGGTCGCGCCGCAGGACGCCTACACGATCCGCTACCGCGTGCTTTAAACATTGTTCGATCGCGGACCGCGGACGCGCCGTCATCGTTCCGACGTCGGGCGGGGCCTATGATCGATCCATGTCCGAATTTCGCCTGACGCAGATCTCCGACACCCATCTTGGCCGGCGCTTCCCTGGCCTGATCGCCAACTTCCAGGCGCTCAGCGAGCATATCGACACCGATAGGCCCGATCTCGTCGTCAACACCGGCGACGTCTCGTTCGACGGGCCGACCAGCCGCGACGACGTCGAATTCGCCAAGGCCCTGCATGATGCCCTGCCCGTCGCCTGCCGCTACATCCCCGGCAATCACGACATCGGCGACAATCCGACCGCGGTCGGCCCTGCGCCGAAGCCGCCGGTCGCGGAAGCGCATCGCCAGCAATTCCGCAAGATCATCGGCGAGGACCATTGGTCGTTCGAGGCCGCGGGCTGGTGCTTCATCGGCCTCAACTCGCTGGTGATGAACTCAGGGCTCGCCTTCGAGGCCGAGCAGTTCGATTGGCTCGCCTCGGAAGTGTCGCGCACGAACGGCAAGCCGGTCGCGCTGTTCGTACATAAGCCGATATTTCTCAACCTGCCCGACGACCCTGAAACACCGGAGACGTCGATCCGCTACGTGCCGCAGCCGGCCCGCGCGCGGCTGATTGAGATGTTTGCACATGTCGACCTGCGCCTCATCGCCAGCGGTCACGTGCACCAGCGGCGCGACTTCACCTGGCGCCACACCCGCCACGTCTGGGCGCCGTCAGCCGGCTTCAAGATCAACGATGCGCGCCAGGAGCGGATCGCGATAAAGGAGGTCGGGCTCGTGGAGTACCGCTTCCAGCCCGACGGCTTCGAGGTTCGCCACGTCAGGGCCGCGGGCCAGGTCGATATCGATATCGAGGAGCTGCTCGCCCAGATGGGCGGTGCGCACTAGCGCTGCCCATCGCTGCTCAAGCGACGCTCTTGAGATCCTGCTGGATCGCGGCAAGCAAGGACTGCAGAGCGTCGCTGTTCACCGGCTTGGCTCCGGTATTGGCGGGCTGAACATTGGCAGGCCGCGCGGCTTTGACCGGGCGCTTGGGGAATGGCGGCGTGGGTGTGGGCATCGCGGATTGCGCGAACACGTCCTCGGTGTGAACGAACTTGCCATGAATGACGTCGTCGCGACGGCCCATGACAAACATCGTCGCCCAATAACCGGCAGCCAGCAGGATTACGCAGAAAACAACAAGCTCTAACATCATCGCACCTGAAATATGCGCAATGATTCAATGCCTTCGCCTGCCCGTCAATGAATCGACGGTCACACCTGCGGCTTTTACGGGCAGGTGTGGCCGATCGGTCACTCTTTGTTAACGATACCCGGCCCCGAGGGGGCCGAGAGCAGCGGATCAAGCCTTATCCGGCCCGACCCGCACCAGCTGCTTGCCGAAATTGGCCCCCTTCAGAAGCCCCATGAAGGCCTCGGGCGCGCTCTCCAGGCCCTCGGTGACGAACTCCTTGTACTTGACCTTGCCCTCGCGGACCCAGCCGGACATGTCGCGCAGGAAGTCGCCATGGCGTGAGGCGAAGTCGGAGACGATGAAGCCGCGGAAGGTCAGCCGCTTGGTCAGGGTCGCGCGCATCATGCTGGCGGCCCATTTCGGCGGCTTCGCTTCGGTATCGTTGTAGTGGGCGATGAGGCCGCAGACGGGTACGCGCGCAAACGCATTGAGCAGCGGGAACACCGCCTCGAACACCGCGCCACCGACATTCTCGAAATAGACGTCGATGCCTTTCGGGCAGGCGTCCTTCAGCTTCGCCGCCAGATCGGGATCGCGGTGATCGATGCAGGCATCAAAGCCGAGCTCCTTCACGACGTACTCGCATTTGTCCTTGCCGCCGGCGATGCCGACCGCGCGTGCGCCCTTGATCTTCGCGATCTGTCCCACGGCCGAACCGACCGCACCGGAGGCACCGGCGACGACGACGGTCTCGCCCGCTTGCGGCTTGCCGATATCGAGCAGCCCCGTGTAGGCGGTCATGCCGGGCATGCCGAGCACGCCGACGGCCGTCGAGATCGGCGCGAGCTTCGGGTCGATCTTGTTCAGCCCCTTGCCGTCGGAGATCGCGTGCGTCTGCCAGCCCGCGCGAGAGAGCACGATGTCGCCCTTGGCGAAGTTCGGATTGTTGGAGGCTGCGATCTCGCAGACGGTACCGGCTTCCATCACGCCGCCGACGGGTACCGGCGTCGCGTAGGACGGACCGTCGCTCATGCGCCCGCGCATATAGGGATCGAGCGAGAGCCAGATGGTGCGCAGCAGGACTTCACCTGCCGCAGGCGTCGGCACGGCGAATTCCTCGATGCGGAAATCGGACGGCTTTGGCTCGCCGACGGGACGCGCGGCGAGAACGATGCGTTTGCCTTGGGACATGATGGCTTCCTCCTGAGTTTTCTTCGTCGCGAACGGAAGCGGAGCGAGCGGAGCACGTCAATACAAAAGCGACGGAGCGTAGTTGCAGGACAGCGCGGCAAATGGAGTTTAGTACACGCCAACCACGCCCTCGCTGTCATCGCCCGACTTGATCGGGCGATCCAGTATTCCAGAGGCGGTCGTGGTCGAGCCGAGAAGCCGCGGCGTACTGGATGCCCCGGTCAAGCCGGGGCATGACAGCGGAATGTGGAGCGCCTAACCCCCGCCCGGATAGTTCGGCGCCTCGCGCGTGATGGTGACGTCGTGGACGTGGCTTTCGCGCAGGCCCGCTCCGGTGATGCGCACGAACTGCGCCTTGTTGTGCAAGTCCTTCATGTCCTTTGCACCGACATAGCCCATCGCGGCGCGCAGGCCGCCCGCGAGCTGGTGCATGACGTTGCCGACCGGGCCCTTGTAAGGCACCTGGCCTTCGATGCCTTCGGGCACGAGCTTGAGCGTGTCCTTGATGTCCTGCTGGAAGTAGCGGTCGGCCGAGCCGCGCGCCATCGCGCCGACCGAGCCCATGCCGCGATAGGCCTTATAGGAGCGGCCCTGCCACAAGAACACTTCACCGGGCGTCTCGTCGGTGCCGGCGAGCAGCGAGCCGACCATCGCGATGTCGGCACCGGCAGCGAGCGCCTTGGCAAGATCGCCGGAGAACTTGATGCCGCCGTCGGCGATGACGGGGATGTCGGACTTCTTCGCCGCCTCGACCGCATCCATGATCGCGGTGAGCTGCGGCACGCCGACGCCGGCGACGATGCGCGTGGTGCAGATCGAGCCCGGGCCGATGCCGACCTTGATGCAGTCCGCGCCTGCATCGATCAGCGCCTGCGCACCCTCCGAGGTCGCGACGTTGCCGGCAACGACCTGCACGGAATTGGACAGGCGCTTGATGCGGTTGACCGCATGGAGCACGTGACGGGAATGGCCGTGCGCGGTGTCGACCACGACGAGATCGACGCCGGCATCGATCAGCCGCTCGGTGCGCTCGAAGCCGCTATCACCGACCGTGGTGGCGGCGGCGACGCGCAGGCGGCCCTGCGCGTCCTTGCAGGCCAGCGGATGGGCGACCGCCTTCTCCATGTCCTTCACGGTGATCAGGCCGACGCAGCGATATTGCTCGTCGACCACGAGCAGCTTCTCGATGCGGTGCTGATGCAGCATCCGCCGTGCCTCGTCCTGGCTGACATTCTCGCGCACCGTGACGAGACCTTCGTGCGTCATCAGCTCGGAGATTTTTTGCTGGCGGTCGGTGGCGAAGCGGACGTCGCGGTTGGTGAGAATGCCGACCAGCTTGCCCGGCGTGGACTTGCCCGCACCGGTGACGACGGGAATGCCCGAGATGCCGTGATCGCTCATCAGCTTGAGCGCGTCGTCCAGCGTGGCGTCGGGGCTGATGGTGAGCGGGTTCACCACCATGCCCGACTCGTAGCGCTTGACCTGCCGCACCTGGGCGGCCTGCCCTTCCGGATCGAAATTGCGATGGATGACGCCGATGCCGCCGGCCTGCGCCATGGCGATTGCCATGCGGGCTTCAGTGACCGTGTCCATGGCGGAAGCCATGATCGGGATGTTGAGCGGAATGGCGCGGGTGACGCGGGAGCGGATGTCGACCTCGCCCGGCATGACGTCCGACAGGCCCGGCTTCAGCAGCACGTCGTCGAACGTGAGGGCTTCGCGAATGCCTTGTTGCACCGTGGCCATGTGCCAACTCCTTCCGCGGCCCTGCCGCAAATAACTATGGATGAGCGCCGCCCTCGGCGTACCTTGCGGCAACGCCGGAGAATCGGAGCCCATCGGTGGGGTTGACGCGGGTCGATAGCACGGGCGGGCGACGAATCAAAGCAAATCGGACCGCCGGCCAGCCATGCACAGGCTATTTTTGGGCAGGTTCGGCGGCGGCTCGTGCTGGCGGATGGCGTCCACGACCTCCGGTGCCGATAGATCATCGCCATCTCCGGCACGGGACGGGCACCCACCTGGGCTCACGCAGGATTTAGGTGCCATGCGTCGATCCGCAATGGTCGCGGCCCAGCGGCGGTGATAAGCCGCAATTCGCGCCCTTCCTTCCGATTTCCCTTACCAATCCGTCATGGTTGACAAGCAACGCATCATTCCGCTGATCGTGGCCACTGCTCTCTTCATGGAGAACATGGACTCGACGGTGATCGCCACGTCGCTGCCCGCGATCGCGGCCGACATCGGCACCAGCCCACTGACGCTCAAGCTCGCGATCACCTCCTATCTGCTGTCGCTTGCGGTGTTCATCCCGGCGAGCGGCTGGACCGCCGACCGGTTCGGCGCGCGCATGGTGTTTGCGATTGCCGTCGGCGTGTTCATGGTCGGCTCGGTCGGCTGCGCGCTCTCGACATCGGTCACCGACTTCGTGTTCGCGCGCATCCTGCAAGGCATGGGCGGGGCGATGATGACGCCGGTCGGGCGCCTCGTGCTGTTGCGGTCGGTCGACAAGAGCGCGCTGGTCAATGCCATGGCGTGGGTGACGGTCCCTGCCCTGATCGGCCCCGTGATCGGGCCGCCGCTCGGCGGCTTCATCACGACCTATGCGTCATGGCACTGGATCTTCCTGATCAACATCCCGATCGGGTTGCTCGGCATCTTCATGGCCTTGCGCTTCATCGATCCCATCAAGAGCGAGGAACGAGAGCCGTTCGACCTCTACGGCATGGTGCTCGCCGGTCTCGGGCTCGCCGGCATCGCCTTCGGGCTGTCGGTTGCCGGCCTCAATCTGCTGCCATGGAGCACGGTCGCCGCCCTGGTCGTCGGCGGATCGATCTCGATGACGCTGTATGTCCTTCACGCGCGGCGAACGGGGTCGCCGGTGCTGGACTTTACGCTGCTGAGGCTGCCGACCCTGCGCGCGGCCATTCTCGGCGGATTCATGTTCCGGCTCGGCATCGGCGCGCTGCCGTTCCTGTTGCCGCTCCTGATGCAGATCGGCTTCGGCCTCTCGCCCTTCAAGTCCGGCCTCGTCACGTTTGGCTCCTCGCTGGGCGCCATGGGCATGAAGGCGCTGGCCGCACGCATCATCCGCGCTTTCGGCTTCCGCAACCTGATGACGGTGAACGCGATCATCAGTGCGGTCTTCCTCGCCGCATGTGCGCTCTTCACCGTGACGACGCCACTGCTGATCATCATGATCATCCTGGTGGTCGGCGGCTTCTTCCGTTCGCTCGAGTTCACCGCGATCAACACGGTCGCCTATGCCGAGGTCGAGCACGCGCAGATGAGCCGCGCAACCACGCTCGTCAGCGTCAACCAGCAGCTCGCGGTATCAGCCGGCGTCGCGGTCGGCGCCGCGTCCGTGGAGACGACGATGTGGCTCAGCCACGCCAGCGAGCTCAACGCCAGTGTGTTCGCGCCGGCCTTCCTCGTGGTCGCCCTGACCTCGGCGGCATCGAGCTGGTTCTTCTGGCAGATGCCCGCCGATGCCGGCCACGAAGTCTCCGGCCGCAAGGCGGTGGAGATCGCGAGCCGCAAAGGTGCCGGCAAGGGCGCGGAGAAGGCGGCCGTGAAGGCCGCAACCGAGGATACGCAGGACGTGCGGGATCAGCGGCTGGGGTAGCCCAACTCGTCATTGCGAGCGAAGCGAAGCAATCCAGAATCCCTCCGCAGAGACAGTCTGGATTGCTTCGTCGCAAGAGCTCCTCGCAATGACGGAGTTTGTTGCTATTCCGTCGCCCCGCCCCGAAACCCCGTCGCCAGCACGTAGCGCTCCGAGGAATCCGCACGGCTTGCGGCCGGCTTGACGTGACGCACCGTGGCGAAATCGCGCTTGAGCTGGGCGAGCAGCTCGGCGTCGGCCCCGCTCTGGAACGCCTTGGCGAGGAAGGTCCCGCCCGGCTTCAGCACATCGCAGGCGAATGCGGCGGCAGTCTCGATCAGGCCGACGATGCGAAGCTGGTCGGTCTTGCGATGACCGGTGGTATTGGCAGCCATGTCGGACATCACGATGTCGGCGCCGCCGTCGAGCATCGCCTTGAGCTTGTCCGGCGCGTCATTGTCCATGAAGTCGAGCTGTGCGAACTCGACGCCGGCAATCTCGGGGATTTCGAGCAGATCGATCGCGATGACCTTGCCCTTGCCGTCGACCGAGCCGACGCGCTTGGCGGCGATCTGGCTCCAGCCGCCCGGCGCCGCGCCCAGATCGACCACTGCCATGCCGTGCTTGAGCAGCCGGTATTTGTCGTCAATCTCGAGCAGCTTGAAAGCGGCGCGCGAGCGATAGCCCAGCGCCTTCGCCTTCACCACATAGGGATCGTTGAGCTGCCGCTCCAGCCACAGCTTGGACGACAATTTGCGCTTGCCGTGGGTCTTGACCTGGACGTGCAAGCGGCCGGTGGTGTCCTTGGCCATCTCACCAGCTCCTGAGCGCGCCGTCTTCGCGCATCATCTCGACCAGCATGCCTTCACGCAGGCCCCGGTCGGCGACGCGCAGGCGTGGCAGCGGAAAGGCGCGGCGGATCGCGTCGAGGATGGCGCAGCCGGCCAGGACGAGATCGGCGCGCTCGATGCTGATGCAGCTGTTGCCGGCGCGCTCCTCGTAGCTCATGCCGAGCAGCTTGTTGATGGTCGCGGTGACATCGGTATCGTTCATCCAGACGCTGTCGATGCGTCGACGGTCGTAGCGCGCAAGGTTGAGATGGATGCCGGCGAGCGTCGTCACAGTGCCTGACGTGCCGAGCAGATGCATGTCTGCGAGATCGCCGCCATGCTGTTCGGCGAACGGCTTGATGTGGTGGGCGACCTCGCGCTCCATCGCGGCGTAGATCTCCGGTGTCACGTCGCGCCCGCCGAACTGCTCGGCAAGGGTGACCACACCGAACGGAATCGACATCCAGGCTTTGATGCGCGGCTCCGGATTTGCGGCGTCGCGCTCGATCCGCACCAGCTCGGTCGAGCCGCCGCCGATGTCGAACAGGATCGCACCGCGCCCCCTGGGATCGACCAGCGGAGAGCAGCCGAGCACGGCGAGCGCCGCCTCGGTCTCGCGGTCGATCACCTCGAGCTCGATCCCGGTCTCGGCAGCGACGCGGCTGCGAAAGCCTTCGGCGTTCGAGGCGGCGCGGCAGGCTTCGGTGGCGATCAGCCGCAGCCGCCGCGCTTTGCGCAGGTTGATCTTGTCGCGGCAGATGCCGAGCGCCACGATGGCGCGCTCGATCGCGGCCTCGCTGATGCACCCCGTTGCCGAGACGCCCTCGCCGAGCCGGATGATGCGCGAGAAGGAATCGACCACGCGAAACCCGTCGTGGGTCGGACAGGCGATCAGGAGCCTGCAATTGTTGGTGCCGAGGTCGAGCGCCGCGTAGACGCCGGTTCCCGGCGCTTGCGCGCCGACGGCCGGTTCAGTGGCGAACGCCGCCGCCATCGACCCCAGCTCACCGTGCGGCGCAAGGCCGTCGCGGAGCCGCGTGTGGTCATTCATATAAACTGTCTTTCCGCGGCCGGTTGGGCCGATCTGGAATTGCTTTTTCGCCTGAAACATTAGCAGCGCGCCAATCCTGCGCAACAACGCATCACATGGGACCATGCCCATTCGTGCGTTGTCGTGAACGGGCCGGTAGGTTATTTTTGAAGGGTCCGGTCCCCCAGTCGCCTCCCAAACCGCGCAATTGCCGGCTTTTCAGGTCAATTCCATGCAAGAACACACCAAATCCTCCACGCTCGAAAACGCTATTGCACTGCAAAAATATGGCGTCGGGCAGCCGGTCCGCCGCAAGGAGGACGATACCCTGGTGCGCGGCAAGGGCCGCTACACCGACGATTTCAACCTGCCCGGCCAGGCCCATGCCGTGATCGTCCGCTCGACCCATGCCCACGGCGTCATTCGCGGCATCAACATCGACGCCGCCAGGGCGATGCCGGGCGTGCTGGGGGTGTGGACCGGCAAAGACCTCGATGCGGCCGGCTACGGCCCCTTCACCTGCGGCCTGCCGCTGAAGAGCCGCGACGGCTCTCCCCTGCTCCAGACCAACCGCCAGCCGCTCGCAACCGACAAGGTCCGCTTCGTCGGCGATCCCGTCGCCTTCGTGGTGGCGGAGACGCTGGCCCAGGCGCGCGACGCGGCCGAGGCGGTCGAGCTCGATATCGAGCCGCTGCCGGCGGTGACCGACCCCGAGCAAGCCGCAACACCCGGCGCGCCGCAACTCTACGACCACATCCCGAACAATGTCGCGCTCGACTACCACTATGGCGACATCGAGAAGGTCAACGCCGCGTTCGCCAGCGCCGCGCACGTCACCAAGATCGACATCGAGAACACCCGCGTCGCAGTTGTCTCGATGGAGCCGCGCGTGGGGCTCGCCTCCTTCGACAAGAAGACCGAGCGTTACACACTTCAGGTGCCAACGCAGGGAGTGGCGGGTAACCGCGCCAATCTCGCCAAAAACCTGAAAGTGCCGAACGAGAACGTGCGTATTCTCACCGCGAATGTCGGCGGTTCGTTCGGCATGAAGAACATCAACTACCCCGAATACATGTGCATCCTGTACGCGGCCAAGGAATTGGCACGGCCGGTGAAATGGCTGGACGAACGCTCGACCAGCTTTCTCTCCGACAGCCACGGCCGCGCGCAGAGGATCCATGCCGAACTGGCGCTCGACCCCGAGGGCCATTTCCTCGCGGCAAAGCTCGAAGGCTACGGCAATCTCGGCGCCTACATCACCGGCGTTGCGCCCGGCCCGCTTTCGCTCAACACTGGCAAGAATTTTTCCAGCGTCTACCGTACTCCGCTGATGGCGGTGGACATCAAGGTGGTGCTGACCAACACCACGTTGATGGGCGCCTATCGCGGCGCCGGCCGGCCCGAGGCCAACTACTACATGGAACGGCTGATCGACCGCGCCGCCGACGAGATGGGCATCAACCGCCTGACCTTGCGCAAGCGCAACTTCATCAAGCAGAACCAGATGCCGTTCGCCGCGTCCTCCGGCGTCACCTATGACAGCGGCGACTTCCAGGCTGTCTTCAACAAGGCGCTCGAAATCTCCGACCACGAGAATTTTGCCAAGCGCAAGAAGGAGAGCAAGAAGGCCAGCAAGCTGCGTGGCATCGCCGTCGGCTCCTATCTGGAGGTGACCGCACCTCCCGGCGTCGAACTCGGCAAGATCGTGTTCGATCCCGATGGCTCGGTGCAGCTCATCACCGGTACGCTCGATTACGGCCAGGGCCACGCATCCGCATTCGCGCAGGTGCTCTGCCAGCAGCTCGGGGTGCCCTTCGACAGCGTCAAGCTGGTGCAGGGCGATAGCGATATCGTCCACACCGGCAATGGCACCGGCGGCTCGCGCTCGATCACTGCGACCGGCATGGCGATCGTGGGCGCCGCCAAGCTCGTGATCGAAAAGGGCAAGCGCGCCGCAGCGCACATGCTGGAGGCATCCGAAGCCGACATCGAATTCGAAGGCGGCAGTTTCACGATCGCCGGCACCGACCGCAGCATCGACATCATGGAGCTCGCCAAGCGCCTGCACGACGGCAAGGCGCCGGAGGGCGTGCCCGACAGCCTCGACGTCGATCACACCAGCGAACCGGTGCCGTCGGCCTTCCCGAACGGCTGCCATGTCGCCGAGGTCGAGATCGACCCTGAGACCGGCGTCGTGCAGATCGTGCGCTACAGCGCGGTCAATGATTTCGGCACGGTGATCAATCCGCTGCTGGTCGCGGGCCAACTCCATGGCGGCGTCGTCCAGGGCATCGGCCAGGCTCTCATGGAGCACGTTCGCTACGACGAGAGCGGCCAGCCGATCACGGGCTCGCTGATGGACTACGCTCTGCCGCGCGCCGAGGACGTTCCGAACATGACGGTCGGCGACCACCCGGTACCGGCCACGACCAATCCGCTCGGCAGCAAGGGCTGCGGCGAAGCCGGCTGCGCCGGCAGCCTGTCGACGGTCGTGAACGCGGTGATCGACGCGCTCTCCGACTATGGCATCAAGCACATCGACATGCCGCTGACGCCGGAACGTGTGTGGCGCGCGATCCAGGATGCGAAGGGGAAAGCGGCGTAAGTCACGCTCTCTCCTTCGTCATGGCCGGGCTTGACCCGGCCATCCACGCCGTGAGGCATCAAGAACGTGGCTGCCCGGGACAAGCCCGGGCATGACGGTGTTGTGGCGATGTGCCTTTTCGCGCCTACGCCGCCGCCTGCTCGCGCGGCTGGTAGATCGCGGTGTGCTGGCAGTGCGCCAGCGGTGTCGTGCCGTTGGCGACCACCAGCGCATCGAGCTCGACGAAGCGGTGGCCCTTCTTCTCGTAGTTCGCAGTGACTTTTGCCCGCGCGGCGATCTCGTCACCGGCGCGTGCGGCTGACAGCAATTGCATGCGGGTGCCGACATGGATCCACGGACCGAGGATCGTGTTGTCCACCAGCACGCGGTTCATGACGCGCTGGATCAGGCCGGGGTGGCCGAGCCCCTCGCGCGCGAAGATCGGATCGGTCTCCCTGACATCAGCGAGATAATCGGCTGTATCCTGGCCGGCCCAGCGGCGCGGCGTCGTGCCGAACCACTTGCCAGTCTCGAATGTTGCCGGGCTGACTGGTTTGCGCTCTGCAATCGCGGGGACCTCGACATAGTCGCTCAACGACACCGCAGCCGCAGTCGCCGGCAGCGACGCCGTCCCCGTCGCACAGAGCTCGGTGCGGCTGAACACCTCGATCGTGAGCAGGCCGTTGTGCTCGGTCGCATCGATATCCGCGGTCTCGCCGTCATAGACCGGCTTGATGAAACGCGCCTCGATCAGCCCGCGCGACAGGAAATCGCGGCCCCAGCGCGCCACCGGCACATGCATCATGTAGGCGAATACGTCGACGCCGGGGACCAGCCCGCCGGAGAACCCGAAGCGGCGCGCCACATTGTCGTCATGCATCTTGTTTTCGGATTGCTTGGCCGTGTTGTAGGCCTCGACGCGATAGGTTTCGAGTCGGTTCGGCATGGCTTGGCTTTCCCCAATTTCTTGTTGTTTCGGGCCGATCGTAGGCCCTGCGGAACCGGGGTCAATCCCCTCGCCTTTGCGGCCCGAATGGGGTACCACGCGGCTGCTGCGGAACCGCTTCGTAAGCCCCATCTACGGACCATGACGAACCCTCAAAACACCATCCGCATTTATGTCGACGCCGACGCCTGTCCGGTGAAGGACGAGATCTATCGCGTCGCCGGCAGGCACGGCCTGCCCGTGAGCGTGGTCGCGGGCAACTTCATCCGCGTGCCCCAGGATCCGCTGATCGAGCGGGTCGCCGCGGGTGCCGGCATGGACGCAGCCGATGACTGGATCGCGGAACGCGCCGGGCCCGGCGATATCGTCATTACCTCGGATATTCCGCTCGCGAGCCGCTGCGTGAAGGCCGGCGCCGATGTGATCGCGTCCAACGGCAAGGCGTTCACCGAGGAATCGATCGGGATGACGCTTGCGGTCCGCAACCTGATGACCGATTTGCGCTCGGCCGGCGAAGTCACCGGCGGTCCGAAATCGTATTCACCGCGCGACCGCTCGACGTTTCTGTCGACGCTCGACCAGACCATCCGCCGCATCCAGCGCCGCCGCGCCGATCAGGCCGCAACAAGACAGGACTGAGACACCGCATGGCGCCACCGCTGATTCAACTGCGCGATATCAAGCTGACCTTTGGCGGCACGCCGCTCCTGGCGAACGTCGAACTGTCGGTTTCGACCGGCGAGCGCGTCTGCCTGATCGGCCGCAACGGTTCCGGCAAATCGACGCTGCTCAAGATCGCCGCCGGACTGGTCGAACCGGATGGCGGCAGCCGTTTCGTGCAGCCCGGCGCCACCATCCGTTACCTGCCGCAGGAGCCGGATTTTTCCGGTTTCTCCACTACGCTTGCCTATGTCGAGGCCGGCCTCAATGCCGGCGACGACCATTATCAGGCGCGCTATCTGGTCGAGCAGCTCGGTCTCAGCGGCGAAGAAGATCCGGCGCATGTCTCCGGCGGCGAAGCGCGCCGCGCCGCGCTGGCGCGCGTGCTGGCGCCCTCGCCCGATATCCTGCTGCTGGACGAGCCGACCAACCATCTGGATCTTCCGACCATCGAATGGCTGGAGGGCGAACTGGAGAGCCGCCGCTGCGCGCTGGTGATCATCAGCCACGATCGGCGCTTCCTGGGCAATCTCTCGCGCAGCACCGCCTGGCTCGACCGCGGGCAGATCCGGCAGATCGACCGCGGCTTCAGTGCCTTCGAGGCCTGGCGCGACGAGGTGCTCGCGGAGGAAGAGCGCGACCAGCACAAGCTCGACCGCAAGATCGTCAACGAAGAGCACTGGTTGCGCTACGGCGTCTCGGGCCGCCGCAAGCGCAACGTCAAGCGGCTCGGCAATCTCCACGCGCTGCGCGACCAGCGCCGCACCCATCGCGGCGCGACGGGCAACGCCAATCTCGCGGCTGCCGAAGCCGACAAATCCGGCAAGCTCGTCATCGAGGCCAAGAATATCAGCCGGTCCTATGGCGAGCGAAAGATCGTCGACGGCTTCTCGATCCGCGTCCAGCGCGGCGATCGCATCGGCATCGTCGGCCCGAACGGCGCCGGCAAGACCACGCTGATCGAGATGCTGACCGGCGGCAGCGCACCGGACAGCGGCAGCATACGGCTCGGCGCCAACATCGAGATGGCGACGCTCGATCAGCATCGTGAAAGTCTCGATCCCAAGTCGACGCTGGCCGAGGCGCTCACCGGCGGCCGCGGCGATCATGTCATGGTCGGCGGCAAGCCGAAGCATGTCGTCAGCTACATGAAGGACTTCCTGTTCGCCCAGGAACAGATGCGCACGCCGCTGGAGGTGCTGTCGGGCGGTGAGCGCGGCCGGCTGATGCTGGCACGCGCGCTGGCAAAACCCTCCAACCTCCTGGTGCTGGACGAACCGACCAACGACCTCGACCTGGAGACCCTCGACGTCCTCGAGGAAATGCTCAGCGACTACGAGGGCACCGTGATTCTGATCAGCCACGATCGCGATTTTCTCGACCGCGTGGTGACATCGGTGATCGTGCCCGAGGGCAACGGACGCTGGCTCGAATATGCCGGCGGCTATACCGACATGCTGGCCCAGCGCGGCGCCGACGTGAAGCGCGCGTCAGCGAAGGCCGTCGAAGAGACGAGAGAGCAGCGGTCCGTCGCGCCGTCCGGCGTCGCGAGACGACGGCTGACCTTCAACGAGCAACACGCGCTGGAGACGCTGCCCAAGACCATTGCCAAGCTGCAGGCCGAGATCGCCAAGCAGCAGCGCTTCCTTGACGACCCCGATCTCTTCCGCAAGGATCGCAAGCGCTTCGATCAGGCCTCCGACGCCCTGACGAAGGCGCAAAAGGAATTGGCCGAGGCCGAGGACAAATGGCTGGAGCTCGAAGTGCGGCGCGAAGAGATTGAACAGGCCTAGCGCGCATTCGCAAAAGTGGGCACCGCTTTTGCAAACGGAATGCGCGCCAACTCAGAGACTTCCATGACAACGACCCTTGCCGCCAAGATCGCCCGCGAATACGGCACGCCCTGCGCCGTCATCGACATGGACAAGGTCGAGCGCAACATCGCGCGGATCCAGAAGGCTTGCGACGACGCCGGGATCGCCAACCGTCCTCATATCAAGACGCACAAGAACCCGACGATCGCCAAGATGCAGATCGCGGCCGGCGCCAAGGGCATCACCTGCCAGAAGCTCGGTGAAGCCGAGATCATGGCCAATGCCGGTGTCGACGACATTCTGATCAGCTACAATCTGCTCGGCGATGAGAAGATGGCGCGCTTAGGGGCGCTGCAGGCAAAGGCCAACATGACGGTCGCCGCAGACAATTCGACCGTCGTTGCCGGCCTGCCCAAGGCTGCCGCCGCCTCAGGCCGACCGCTGTCGGTCGTGGTCGAATGCGATACCGGCCGCAAGCGCGCCGGCGTCGAGACCCCCGCCGAGGCAATCGCGTTGGCGCAGGAGATTGCTGCATCCAAGGGGCTCGAGTTCGCCGGCTTCATGATGTATCCGACCGAGACTGGGTGGGCGGACGCGCAAAAATTCTATGACGAAGCTCTGGCCGGCGTGCGCGCGCACGGGCTCGATGCAAAAATCGTCTCGACCGGCGGCACGCCGAACCTGAAGAATATCGGCAAGCTCAAGGGCGGCACCGAGCATCGCTTCGGCACCTACATCTATAACGACCGCATGCAGGTCGCCGCCGGCTCCGCCACCTGGGACGATTGCGCGCTGCACATCTATTCGACCGTGGTCAGCCGCGCCGCGCCCGAGCGCGGCATCCTCGACGCCGGCTCGAAGACGCTGACGACGGACACCGGCGGCCTCGACGGCCACGGCCTGATCCTGGAGCACCCCGAAGCCAAGATCGCACGCTTTGCCGAGGAGCACGGCTTCCTCGACCTCTCCCGCAGCAACACCCGGCCTAACGTCGGCGACGTTGTCCGCATCGTGCCCAATCATGTCTGCGTCGTCGTCAACATGATGGACGAAGTCGTGATGGTGCGCGGCGAGGAGATCATCGGCACGCTGCCGGTGGCGGCACGGGGAAAGCTGCGGTAGGGCTCCGTGGGATGAGTAGAGCGCAGCGAAACCCATCGACCCTACCCGAATGATGGGTTTCGCTGCGCTCTACCCATACTCCAGGGCGAGCCGTCGCAACACACCCCTGCCAGCCGCAGCCCCCGTCGCAAACGAAGCCTGGAGCAAATAGCCGCCGGTCGGCGCCTCCCAGTCCAGCATCTCACCGGCTGCGAACACGCCCGGCAGCTTGCGGATCATGAAGGCGGTGTCGAGCTCGTCGAACGAAATCCCGCCGGCGCTGGAGATCGCGCGCGCGATCGGCGCCACGCCCATGAGCTTGACCGGCACGGCGTTGATGAGCTCCGCCAATTGTTCAGCCGAGATTGCCGACAACGAGTGGCCAGCACCGATGGCGGCTTCCTGCAACAGCCCGCCCGCGACCGGAGACAGCTGCGCAGCCTTGCGCAGGAAGTTGGAGAATGATTGCTTGCCGCGCGGGACGGATAGGCGCTTGACGAGTTCGCCATGATCGACATCCGGGCGCAAGGCGATTTGCAGGACCGCTTCGCCGTTCGCCACGATGGCGTCGCGCAGTTCGGCCGACAACGCATAGATCGCCCCGCCCTCGATCCCGGTGCTTGTGATCATGGCCTCACCGCGCGCGCGGTGCGGACCGAAGGACAGCGTGATGCCCTTGAGCGGCTGGCCTTCGAAGCGCGTGCGGAAGATTTCGGACCATGTGACAGTGAAGCCGCAGTTCGCCGGCCGCAGCGGCGAGATCGCAACGCCTTTGTCCGCCAGGATCGTCGTCCAGCCGCCGTCGGAGCCCAGCCGCGGCCAGCTTGCGCCACCGAGTGCCAGCACCGTGGCGTTCGCGGCGATGGCGGCGCCGCTGCCGGGTGCGCCAAAGACCAGTCGTCCGTCCCCGTCCCAGCCGATCCAGCGCTGGCGAAAGGCAAAGCGCACGCCGGCGGCATCGAGGCGTCGCAGCCAGGCGCGCAGCAAGGGCGATGCCTTGAACGCTTTCGGAAACACACGCCCGCTGGAGCCGACAAAGGTCGGCTCGCCCAGCGCCTCGCTCCAGGCGCGCAGCGCGTCAGGCGGAAAGGCGTCGATCGCCGCTGTTAGCTTCGGCGCCTCCTCACGATAGCGCGCCAAAAACTGCGGCAGCGGTTCGCTGTGGGTGAGATTGAGCCCGCCGCGGCCGGCCATCAGGAATTTGCGGCCGGCGGACGGCATCGCGTCGTAGACGGTGACGCGAGCACCGCCCTGCACGAGCACTTCGGCCGCCATCAGACCGGCAGGGCCGGCGCCGATGACGGCGACGGCTGTCAGAGTTTAACTCCGGCACGCGCCGCCGCCTGCGCCACATACTTCTGCGTCTGCTCGAAAGCCCCCTGCAGCGCCTTCGCCTTCGACATGTCGCTGATCTCGGCGAAATGCGCCGCGACCGCGTCCGGGGTCCACTCGGACTCCGGCAGGTTGATGCCTTCGCTTTCGACGATCTTGATCACCGCGAACGAGCCGGCGCCAGCGCCCATGATGGTGCGGGTCGGCGCGTCCTCGCTCAGCATGTACTCGACCGCGGGCGTGATCGCGTTCGGCTTCATCAACTGCAGCGCCTGCGGCGGCAGCAGCTCTTCCGTCATGCGGGTCGCCGCCGTCGGCGAGATGATGTTGACGCGGATGTCGGACTTGCGACCCTCTTCCGCCAGCACGTTCATCAGGCCGACCATGCCGGATTTGGCCGCTCCATAATTGGCCTGGCCGAAATTGCCGTAGAGGCCGGAGGACGACGTCGTCAGCACGATGCGGCCGTAGTTGCGATCGCGCATGCCGGCCCAGGCGGCCTTGCAGCAATAGAAGGTGCCGACGAGATGCACGTCGAGCACCTTCTGGAAATCGGCCGCTTCCATCTTGCCGAACGACTTGTCGCGCAAAATGCCGGCATTGGCACACAAGAGGTCCACGCTGCCCCACTCCTTGGTGGCGCGCTCGACCATCGCGGTGACTTGCTCGAAATTGGAGACGTCGGCGCCGTCGGCCATCGCGGTGCCGCCGGCCTTGCGGATCTCCTCGACGACGGTCTCCGCAGGCGACAGCGAGCCGCCAGTGCCGTCGCGCGCGCCGCCGAAATCGTTGACCACGACTTTGGCGCCGCGGCTGGCCAATCCCAGCGCATGCGCCTTGCCGAGACCATTGCCCGCGCCGGTGACGATGGCGACGCGCCCGTCGAACCTGATTGCCATTGTGCTTCCCTGTGCTGTCTTCCCTTCTCCCCTTGCGGGAGAAGGTGGCATAGGCGGCCAACGGCCGCCGTTCCTAGTTAAAACGCCAACGCGTAGCGTTGGCTACGGCGCCGGATGAGGGGTCTGTCTCGGCAGATGAGCGTGTGGAGAGATACCCCTCACCCGGCTTCATCTCGCTCCGCTCGATTTCGCCACCCTCTCCCGCAAGGGGAGAGGGTGCACCGAGCGCGATTTGGACAACTTTTGAGCAGCGATGGGCTGCCGGGTCAAGCCCGGCAGCGACGGCCCCAATCAGGCGAAATAGATCAACCCCAGCCAGTCCGCGACCAGCGCGGGCTTGTCCTCGCCTTCGATCTCCACGGTGACG
This sequence comes from Bradyrhizobium sp. Ken51, assembly GCF_055807435.1. Classification (NCBI taxonomy): domain Bacteria; kingdom Pseudomonadati; phylum Pseudomonadota; class Alphaproteobacteria; order Hyphomicrobiales; family Nitrobacteraceae; genus Bradyrhizobium; species Bradyrhizobium sp. Ken51. The sequence continues at coordinate 466,641 of NZ_JBVVPB010000002.1, forward strand.
TTGGTGCGCGACTGCAATTCATTCGGCTTGCGCAGCTTGGCTTCCGCCAGCACGAAACGGCCGCGGACGCGTTTTCCGGATCGTACCGGCGAGATGAAACGCAGCTTGTCGAAACCGTAATTGACGCCCATCGTGGTGCCCGCGATGACGGGCATCACCTCGTAGGACATGATCGACAGCAGCGACATCGTCAGGAAACCGTGCGCGATGGTGGAACCGAACGCCGTCTCCTTCTTCGCACGCTCCGGGTCGACGTGAATGAACTGGTGATCCTCGATCACGTCGGCATAGGTGTCGATGCGGGGCTGATCGACCAGGTGCCACGACGACACCCCGATCTCCTTGCCGACCATGGCTTGATAGGCCTGAAGCGTAATCGGCGGCTTCTTCCAGACTTCGTTCACTTAGGTCTCACTCCGTGTTTTCGGCAGCTCCGGAAAATCCTCTTCGCGGAATTCCCGGCCGCGCAGAGGATCGTTGCGGTCGTCGTCGCGCTCGAGACGTCTGAGCTGGACGCGGCGGATCTTTCCCGAGATCGTCTTCGGCAGCTCCGTGACGATCTCGAGGCGACGGATGCGCTTGAACGGCGCAAGGCGCGTGTGCAGATGCCTGAAGATGGAGAGCGCAGTTTCCGGCGAGCGCTCCGCGCCGGATGTCAGCAGCACAAAAGCCTTGGGAATCGCGAGCCGGATCGGATCCGGGCTCGGCACCACGGCGGCTTCTGCGACGAGCTCGTGCTCGAGCAACACGCTCTCGAGCTCGAACGGGCTGATGCGGTAGTCGGAGGATTTGAACACGTCGTCGGAGCGGCCGACGAAGGTGAGATAGCCATCGTCGTCCTCGAACACGACGTCGCCGCTGCGATAAAGCTCGCCTTCGGCGCCGGACAGCCCTCCGCTGTCGCCCTGATAGCCCTGCATCAGGCCCGCGGGGCGGTTTTCGCCGAGCACCAGAGCCACCTCGCCCTCCTTGGCCGGATGACCATCGGCGTCACTGACCTGCACGCGATAGCCCGGCAGCGGCCGGCCCATCGAGCCGACCTTGATCTTTTGACCAGGCGAGTTGCCGGCGAGCGCCGTCGTTTCGGTCTGGCCGTACCCGTCGCGGATGGTGAGGCCCCAGGCGGCCTGCACCTGGTCGATCACCTCAGGATTGAGCGGCTCGCCGGCGCCGCAGACCTCGCGCAAGGCCACCTTGAACGACGCCAAGTTCTCCTGGATGAACAGCCGCCACACCGTCGGCGGCGCGCACAGCGTAGTGACGCCGCAGCGGCCGATGGTGGCAAGCAGCCCCTTGGCGTCGAAGCGCGGCTGATTGGCCACAAAGACGGTTGCGCCCGCGTTCCACGGCGCGAAGAAGCAGCTCCATGCATGCTTGGCCCAGCCGGGCGAAGAGATATTGAGATGCACGTCGCCGGGCTTCAACCCGATCCAGTACATGGTCGAGAGATGGCCGACGGGGTAACTGCGCTGGCTGTGCCGCACCAGCTTTGGCTTTGCGGTCGTGCCCGAGGTGAAATAGAGCAGCATGGGGTCATCGGCGTTGGTCGGGCCGTCGGCTGCAAAGCTCTCCGCCGCCTCTGCCGCGTCATCATAGGAAAGCCAGCCATCGGAGGCCTCGCCCGCGACGATGCGGACGATATTGTCGGCGCCAAGACTTGCGAACTTCGCAACCTGGTCCTGCGCTGCGACCACCGCCTTTGCCTTGCCGCGATCGAGCCGATCACGCAGCTCGTCGGCGGTGAGCAGCGTCGTCGCGGGAATCACGACCACGCCAAGCTTGATCGCGGCCAGCATTGTCTCCCATAGCGGAACGACGTTGCCGAGCAGCAGCAGGAGATGATCGCCGCGCCTCAAGCCCTGCGCGCGGAGGAAATTCGCGACCTGGTTGGAGCGGCGCGACAGGGCCCCGAACGAGAGCTTGGTCTGCCGGTCCTGCGCCGCATCGACGATCCAGAGCGCAGGACGATCCTTGCTGTCCGCATTCGCCGCCAGCTCGGCGTCGAACCAGTCGAGTGCCCAGTTGAAGGGAACCGGATCCGGCCAGCGGAAGCCGTTGACGGCTGTCTCGTAGTCCGTGCGGTTGTGAAGCAGAAACGCGCGCGCTTCCTGAAATGTCGTCATCAGGCTTTCCCGGCTAGACTCCTAACGTGCTTGATAATTCCGGAAAAATCCACCCCGCCCTGGCCGGCTGCGTCGAATGACTGATAGATCTCCTGCGCATGCTTGCCGAGCGGCGTTGCCGCGCCGGCGGCCTTGGCGGCGTCCTGCGCCAGCGTCAGATCCTTCACCATCAGCGCCGAAGCAAAGCCCGGCTTGTAGTCGTTGTTGGCGGGCGAGGTCGGCACCGGCCCGGGCACCGGGCAATAGGTCGTCAGCGACCAGCACTGGCCCGACGAGGTCGAGGCGACGTCGAACAGCGCCTGATGCGAGAGCCCGAGCTTCTCAGCCAACGCGAACGCCTCGCTCACCGCGATCATGGAAATGCCGAGGATCATGTTGTTGCAGATTTTTGCCGCCTGGCCCGCGCCGGCACCGCCGCAATGCACGATCTTCTTGCCCATGTTCTCCAGCACAGGCTTTGCCGCTGCAAACGCGTTGTCCTCGCCGCCGCACATGAAAGTGAGCGTCGCACCCTTGGCGCCGCCGGTGCCGCCGGAGACCGGCGCGTCGACCGAACGAACCCCGTGCTCGGCCGCCAGCGCATGCGCCTGCCGCGCGCTCTCGACGTCGATGGTGGAGGAGTCGATGATCAACGCGCCCTTGGTCATGACAGGGACGACCTCGCCCCACACACCGAGCACATGCTTGCCGGCCGGCAGCATGGTGACGACCGCGTCGGCGCCTTTCACGGCGGCCGCAGCGCTCTCGGCGATGCCGGCACCGTCGGCCTTGGCCTGGTTGCGGGAGGCCTCGGCGAGGTCGAAAGCGACGACCTTGTGGCCGGCCTTGACCAGATTGGCGGCCATGGGCCCGCCCATGTTGCCGAGACCGATGAATGCGATCGTGGCCATCTTAATTTCCTCCGCTGAACGTTTCGTTGATTAGTTGAACTTCAATTCGTCGGCGCCGATCTCGGCGAGATAGTGCGCAAGCATGTCCGGCGTGACGTCCTCGACCCGCGACGGCGACCAGGTCGGATTGCGATCCTTGTCGATCACGGCGGCGCGCACGCCTTCGCGAAAGTCGTCGCTGCGGAAGACTTCCAGCGCAGCGCGATATTCGCGCACCAGGCATTCTTCCAGGCTCGACGCGGTGCGCGCGAGCCGCAGCAGCTTGAGCGTCACCACCATGCCGCGCGGCGATTTTTCGTTGAGCGTCTTCAATGTCGCCAGCGCGAACTCGGAACCGTCGCGCCTGAGCGCGGCGACGATGTCTTCCATGCGGTCGAAGCCGAACAATGCGTCGATCGCCGGCTCCTTTGCGGCGACCGGCCCGGCGGTCTCCCCGGTCGCAAAACCGTTGATGAGCTTGCTGACATCGGCCGCGGTGACGCCCTGGCGAACCTTGGTCAGCGCGTCGCGCAACTCGGGGCATTTGGCTGCCGTGACCACCGCGTCTGCAAACCTGGCGTGGATCGCATCGGGGCCGTTCATGGTCTGGCCGGTCAGGCCGAAATAAGTGCCGATCTCGCCCGGCGCGCGTGACAACAGCCAGGTGCCGCCGACGTCAGGGAAGAAACCGAGCCCGACCTCAGGCATCGCGAGCCTGGTGCGATCGGTCACGATTCGATGGCTCGCATGCGCCGAGAGTCCGACGCCGCCGCCCATCACGATGCCGTCCATGAAGGCGACATAGGGTTTTGGGAATTTCTTGATCCGGGCGTTGAGGATGTACTCTTCCCGCCAGAGTATCTTGCCGAGGTCGCCGTCGACCTTCGAGTTCTCCCAGAGCGCGCGGATGTCGCCGCCGGCGCACAGGCCGCGCTCGCCTGCACCTTCCAGCACGATCACGGCAACGGCTGGATCGGCCTCAAAAAGGTCGAGCGCCTTGTCGATGTCGCGAAACATCTCGAGCGTCACGGCGTTGATGGCCTTCGGACGGTTGAGCCTGACAATGCCGGCCGAGCCCTCGACCCGTGCGACGAGGTCGCCCTCCTCCGTTCCACTCATCGGGCGCCCTCGATCAATTTGCGCGCCACGATCAGCCGCATGATTTCATTGGTGCCTTCGAGAATCTGGTGCACGCGCAAATCGCGCACGATCTTCTCGATGCCGTATTCGCTGAGATAGCCGTAGCCGCCATGAAGCTGGAGCGCCTGGTTGGCAACCTCGAAGCCGGCATCGGTGCCAAAACGCTTGGCCATCGCACAGAGCATGGTGGCGTCGGGATCCTTGCGGTCCAGCGCGGCTGCTGCGCGCCACAGGAAGGTGCGCGCGGCCTCGAGCTCGATCGCCATGTCGGCGAGGCGGAACTGCAGCGCCTGGAATTCGTCCAGACGCTTGCCGAAGGCTTTGCGCTCTTTCATGTAGGCGCGCGCCTTGTCGAGCGCGGTCTGCGCGCCGCCGAGCGAGCATGCCGTAATGTTCAGGCGGCCGCCGTCGAGACCGGCCATCGCGATCTTGAAGCCGACGCCCTCCTCGTTCAAGCGATTGGCGACCGGAACGCGGACGTTTTCGAAGATCACGGCGCGGGTCGGCTGCGCGTTCCAGCCCATCTTGCGCTCGTTCGCGCCGAATGAGACGCCCGGGGTCTTGCCATGGATCACGAGGGTGGAGATGCCGCCGGGACCGTCGCCGCCAGTGCGCACCATCGCGACCAGCAGATCGGTCCCGCCGGCGCCGGAGATGAACTGCTTCTGGCCGTTGAGGACGTAATGATCGCCGTCGCGCACGGCACGGGTGCGGAGCGCCGCCGCATCCGAGCCGGCGCCGGGCTCGGTCAGGCAGTAGCTCGCGATCAGCTCCATGGTGCAGAGCTTGGGCAGCCATTTGTGGCGTTGGGTATCGCTGCCGTAGGCATCGATCATCCAGGACGCCATGTTGTGGATGGAGATGAAGGCCGAGGTGGTCGGACAACCCGTCGCCAGCGCCTCGAAGATCAGCGCGGCATCGAACCGCGTCATGGCGGAGCCGCCGACATCCTCGCGGATGTAGATGCCGCCCATGCCGAGCGTGGCGGCCTCGCGCATGACCTCGACGGGAAAATGTTTCTCCTCGTCCCAGCGCAGCGCGTGCGGCGCGATCTTCTCCGCCGCAAACGCCAACGCCATGTCGCGAACCGCGATCTGATCCTCGTTCAGAGCGAACTGCATGATGGGCTGCTCACTGTTCTCGTCATTGCGAGGAGCGAAGCGACGAAGCAAATCCAGTGTGTCCGAGGAGAAAGTCTGGATTGCTTCGCTACGCTCGCAATGACGGGCTGGGCTACAGCCTTACTTCATCAGCGGGATCGAGAACTCCGCGCCTTCCTTGACGCCGGACGGCCAGCGCGAGGTCACCGTTTTGGTTTTGGTGTAGAAGCGCACCGAATCCGGGCCGTGCTGGTTGAGATCGCCGAAACCGGATTTCTTCCAGCCGCCGAAGGTGTAATAGGCGATCGGCACCGGGATCGGCACGTTGATGCCGACCATGCCGACATTGACCTTGGCCGCGAAGTCGCGCGCAGCATCGCCGTCGCGGGTGAAGATCGCAACGCCGTTGCCGTAATCATGCTCCGACGGCAGCGCCAGCGCTTCCTTGTAATCGTGCGCGCGCACGACCGAGAGCACGGGGCCAAAAATCTCTTCCTTGTAGATCCGCATGTCCTTGGTGACGTTGTCGAACAGCGAACCGCCGAGATAGAAGCCGTTTTCGTAGCCCTGCATCTTGAAGCCGCGGCCGTCGACGGCGAGCGTCGCGCCTTCCTTGATGCCGATGTCGATATAGCCTTTGACCTTCTCGACCGCCTCGCGCGTCACCAGCGGACCGTAATCGGCGGACGGATCGATCGAGGTGCCGATCTTGAGCGACTCGACGCGCGGGACCAGCTTTTCCATTAGGCGGTCGGCAGTGGACTTGCCGACGGGAACGGCGACCGAAACCGCCATGCAGCGTTCGCCGGCCGAACCGTAGCCGGCGCCGATCAGTGCGTCGACCGCCTGGTCCATGTCGGCGTCTGGCATGATGATGGCGTGGTTCTTGGCGCCGCCAAAACACTGGCAGCGCTTGCCGGTCTGGGCTGCGCGCTCGTAGATATATTGCGCGATCGGCGTGGAGCCGACGAAGCCGACGGCCTTGATATCGGGATCGTCGAGGATGGCGTCGACCGCTTCCTTGTCACCGTTGACGACATTGAGGATGCCGGCGGGCAGGCCCGCCTCGATCATCAGCTCGGCAAGCATCATCGGCACGCCGGGATCGCGCTCCGACGGCTTCAGGATGAAGGCGTTGCCGCAGGCAATTGCGGGAGCGAATTTCCACATCGGGATCATCGCCGGGAAATTGAACGGCGTGATGCCGGCGACGACGCCGAGCGCCTGACGCATGGAATAGATGTCGATGCCGGGGCCGGCGCCTTCGGTGTATTCGCCCTTCATCAGATGCGGAATGCCGCAGGCGAATTCCGCGACTTCGAGGCCGCGCTGGATGTCGCCCTTGGCGTCCGGGACGGTCTTGCCGTGCTCGCGGGCGAGCAGTTCGGCGACCTTGTCGTAGTCGCGCTGCACCAGTTCGACGAACTTCATCATGACGCGGGCGCGGCGCTGCGGGTTGGTCGCAGCCCATTCCGGCTGCGCGGCGCGGGCGTTCTCCACGGCGGCGCGGACCTCGGCCTTGGACGCCAGCGCCACCTTGGCCTGGACGTCACCGGTCATCGGCTCGAATACGTCGGCGGTGCGGCCCGAGGTGCCCTTGACCTCCTTGCCACCAATGAAATGTCCGACTGAACGCATGGAATGGTCTCCTTGAGGCGAGCTTGAACGCTTTGACAAATCCTATCGACCTGCATTTTATAGGATTCAAGTCTGAGATAATGCACCATAGATGTGCGAAAATGCTGGATCAAGGCGCTATCGACTGGGACGACTTCCGCTTCGTGCTGGCCATCGTGCGGGGCGGCTCGGTTTCGGCTGCGGCAAAACAGCTCGGCGTCGACCATGCCACCGTGATCCGCCGTGTCGACCGGCTGGAGAAGCACCTGTCGGCCAAGCTGTTCGACCGTCGCAAGACCGGCTACCTGCTGACAGAGGCTGGCCAGCGCGTCGCAGACAGCGCGGAAGCCATGGAATCGACCATCGTCGCCAACCAGGAGCAGGTCGGCGGGTCGGTGGCGCGGTTGACCGGCACGGTGCGGATCGGCGCCCCCGACGGCTTCGGGACCGCGTTCCTAGCGCCGCGGCTCGGAGCCTTCGCCGACCGGTATCCCGATCTCGATTTGCAACTCGTGGCCACCGCGCGGCTGTTCAGCCTCTCCAAGCGCGAGGCCGATATCGCGATCAGCCTGACCATGCCGAAGGAAGGCCGCATCGTCGGCCGCAAGCTGCTCGACTACCGCCTCGGGCTCTATGCCGCGCCCGCCTATCTCGACCGCTTCCCGAAAATCACCTCGCGCGAGGTCCTGCCGCAGCATCGCTTCGTCGGCTATATCGAGGAGCTCTTGTTCACGCCCGAGCTCGACTATCTGCCGCAGGTGTCGCCCAAGATCTCCGCACGCTTGCGCAGCGCCAATCTGATCGCCCAACTCAACGCCACGCTCGCCGGCTTCGGTATCGCCGTGCTGCCGCATTTCATGGCGGCCGACTATCCGCAGCTGATTGCGGTACTGGCGGAAGAGGTGTCGATCACCCGCACCTTCTGGATGCTGATGCACGCCGACAGCAAGGACCTCGCGCGAATTCGCGCGGTGGCGGATTATATTTCCGAGATTGTAGAACGCGAGCGGGCGCTGTTTGCGGGGCGGACTTCGTAGGGTGGGTTAGCCCTGCAGATGCGCAAAGCGCATCTGCTCGGCTAACCCACCAACTTCGTCCAGCGCTCAGTGAAGCATGGTGGGTTACGCCTTCGGCTAACCCACCCTACGCATTCAACGGCACCTCCGCCTAACTCTGCTTCGCCTTCTTCGCAACCGCAGCCTTCGGCTCGCGGCGGGCGCCATCCAGCGCGCTGTCCTTGCCCGTCTTCAGCACCTCGTCCGACAGCTCGCTGGAGCCGGCGATGCGCGCCAGCAGCATGGTGCCGGCCATGGTGGCCAGCGTCGCGATCGCCTGCTTGCGCGCGGCCTTGCGCGGCAGATTCGGGATGAAGTCTGTCATCATCTCGATCATCTCGTCGAGCTTGCCGGCAAACGCCTTTCGCGTCTTCGGGCTCTCGCGGGCGATCTCGGCGCCTAGCGCGGGGATCGAGCAACCGTGACCGGGGTTGTCGCGATGCACCGTCGAGAGATAGGTCTCGACGATCTGACTGAGCTGCTTTTCCGGCGCGACCTGATCGGACTGCTTGCGCCAGTGCTCCATCGAGCGATTCATGGCGTAGTCGAACGCCTCGATCACCAGCGCCTCGCGGGAATCGAAATGGGCGTAGAAGCCGCCGTGGGTCAGGCCCGCTTCCTTCATGAGGTCGGCGACACCGATGCCGTGGGCGCCCTTTTCGCGCAGCCGCACGGATGCCTTCTTCACGATGCGGTCGTGGGTTTCCTGCTTGTGTTCCCGGGAATAGCGCATGCGGATCTCATTGGATGTCGAAGGTCATCTAATAACACGGATATCGGCCGGACGGCGCATTAATTCCCGGTAAAATTGTTGCCGATCATGGAAAAGGTCGCCGTTGCGTGCACCGCAAGTGCCCCCTTACCGTCGCGGACGAATCCCTCGGTGTAGCTGCTCTGGCGTCCCAGCTTGATCACCTTGCCTTCGGCGGAGATCAACCCGGACCGGACCGAGAGCGGACGCAGGAAGGTCATTTTCAGATCGAGCGTGACGGAGCCCTGCCCGGACTCCAGTCTGGTCGAGATCGCACACCCCATGGCGGTGTCGATCAGCGCGGCGGCTGTAGCTCCGTGCAGGAGGCCGATGGTGTTCTCGAGATCCTCGCGCGGCTCGAGTTCCATGACGATCCGGCCCGGCTCGACCACAGCCATGACGAAGCCGATCAGCTTGGCAAAAGGTGGCGGCGGCAGCCTTCCGTCGCGGATGCCCAGCATCGCATCCATGCCTGACAGGCCCATCGCCACTTTCGCAACCGGCGCCGGCACCTGCCACTCCACCACCCGCTCGCGCCGCTGCGCGGGCGAAAACAGGTCGAGTTGATCGATGCTGGTCATCGCGGCCTCTTGGTATGATTTTCATCATACTATGCTGCGGACTTCGCGCTGGCAACTCCCTCCCCGCCCGCTTGACAAGCAATGCGTTTCGGCCCGGAAGTGATCCCGACCGGCGTATTCGCACGTCCACGAAGCTCAGAGATCCCATCATGGAAATGCTCAACAACCACTGCGGCGTGACCCGCGATGCGCGCGGCGTCGTTCATGTCGCCATCTGCAACGCCGGCTCGCTGAACATTTTGGGCTCGCCCGTCACCGATGCGGTGCGCGAAGGCTTGCAGCAGCTCTCGTCCGACCGCAGCATCCGGGTTGTGGTGCTGCGCGGCCAGAGCGAGAAGAGCATGATCGGCGGCGCCGACATCAAGGAGATGGCCAGGCTCGACCAGAAGTCCGCCGAGGCCTTCATCAGCCGCCTGCGCGACCTCTGCGAGGCCGTGCGCCAATTCCCGGCCCCGATGATCGCGCGCATGCCCGGCTGGTGCCTTGGCGGCGGGCTCGAAGTCGCGGCAGCCTGCGATTTCCGGATCGCCGCCCATGATGCGCATTTCGGCATGCCGGAGGTGCGTGTCGGCATTCCCTCGGTGATCCATGCGGCGCTGCTGCCGCGCCTGATCGGGTGGGCCCGCGCGCGCTGGCTGGTGATGACCGCTGAGAACATCGACACGCCGACGGCGCTGGCGTGGGGGCTGGTCGACAAGGTCGCGCCGGAGGGCGGGCTCGATGCCGAGGTCGAGCACCTCGTGACGGCGCTGCTCGAATGCGGCCCCGAGGCGCTGCGGTCGCAGAAGGCACTGCTGCGGCAATGGGAGGAGCTGCCGCTGACGGAGTCGGTGAATTTGAGCGTCAAAGTCTTCGGCGAGTCGTTCCTGACGGACGAGCCGACGCGGCTGATGGGCGCGTTTGTGAATCGGAAGCGGTAGGCGCTCTCCGCCTCGTCCGTCCGAACGAGCAAATCTCATCTGACCCACGACAATTTCTCATGCCGGACGCGGTTGCATTTTTTGCGCCGCATCATATGATGATCGTAATCTTACACGTTCGACATCTGAGGGAGTCTCCCCATGGCCGAAGCCGCCGATCCCGTCGTCATCGTCTCCGCCGTCCGAAGCCCGCTCGGCCGCTTCATGGGCGAGTTGTCGCCGCTCTCCGCACACAAGCTCGGTTCACACGTGATCGGCGCGGCACTGGAGCGTGCCAAGCTTGCGCCGGAGAAGGTCGACGAAGTCTTCATGGGCTGCGTCCTTCCCGCCGGCCAGGGCCAGGCCCCGGCGCGCCAGGCTGCGCGTGCCGCCGGCCTGCCCGACGCCACCGGCGCCACCACCGTCAACAAAGTCTGCGGCTCCGGCATGAAGGCGACCATGCTGGCGCACGACATCATCCGCGCCGGCTCGGCCGAGATCGTCGTCTCCGGCGGCATGGAGAGCATGAGCAACGCGCCATATCTCCTCGCCAGGGCCCGTGGCGGCTATCGCGCCGGCCACGACCGCATCATCGACCACATGATGATGGATGGCCTCGAAGACGCCTACGAGACCGGCCGCTCCATGGGCGATTTCGGCGAGGCCACGGCAGAGGCCTATCAATTCACCCGCAAGGACCAGGACGCCTACGCGATGGAAACGCTCAGCCGGGCGCGCAAGGCGGTCGAGGGCGGCGCGTTCAAGGCCGAGATTGCGCCGATCACGCTGAGCGAGAAGGCCGGTCCCCGCATCGTCGCCAATGACGAGCATCCGCTGAGGGTCGATCCCGCAAAAATCCCCGGGCTGAAGCCGGCGTTCCGCGCCAACGGCACCATCACGCCGGCGGCCTCCTCCGCCAATGCCGACGGCGCCGCTGCGCTGGTGTTGACGAAGCGGTCGCTCGCCGATCGCGGCGGCCTGCCGGCTCTGGCCGAGATCAAGGGCCACGCCACCCACAGCCAGGAACCGCAATGGTTCACCACGGCGCCGATCCCGGCGATCCGCAAGCTCTTGGACAAAGTCGGCTGGAGTGCCGCCGACGTCGACCTGTTCGAGATCAACGAAGCCTTCGCCGTAGTGGCGATGGCGGCGCAGCGCGACCTCGGCATTCCCCGCGAGAAGCTCAACATCAACGGTGGCGCCTGCGCGCTCGGCCATCCCATCGGCGCCACCGGCGCACGGCTGATCGTGACGCTGCTTCATGCGCTCGAGGCGCGAAACCTCAAGCGCGGCGTGGCGGCGCTCTGCATCGGCGGCGGCGAAGCCACCGCGATCGCGGTGGAGCGCTTGACGCACTGACGTGAAAGTCCGGAAGTGAGGGAACTCTGTCATTTTTGACAGACGAGTCCCGTGCCATTCTGCAAGCTTGCGCAGGTCTCTCGCCTGCCCATTAAGATTGAGGCCCAATGATCTCGAACTGGCTCGCGGCAACGCTCGGCCGCCGCAATATCCACTACGGCTGGGTGATGGTCGGCGTGACCTTCCTCACCGCGCTGATCAGCGCCGGCACGGTCGGCGCGCCCGGCGTGTTCATCGTTCCGCTTCAGCAGGAGTTCGGCTGGAGCACGGCGGAGATCTCGTCCGCACTGTCGATCCGCTTCATCCTGTTCGGGCTGATGGCGCCGTTCGCGGCAGCGCTGCTCAACCGCTACGGCCTGCGCAACGTCACGCTGACCGCACAGCTCATCGTGGTCTCGGCGCTGGTGCTCTCGCTCGGCATGACAGAGGTCTGGCAGCTCGTCGCGCTGTGGGGCGTGGTGATCGGGATCGGCACCGGCATGACCGCGCTGGTGCTGGGCGCCACCATCGCGACGCGATGGTTCGCGGCGCGGCGCGGCCTGGTCGTCGGCATCATGACCGCGAGCGTCGCCACCGGTCAGCTCGTGTTTTTGCCGCTGCTGGCAAGCCTCACCGAACGTTTCGGCTGGCGGCTGGCGCTCGGCTTCGTCTGCATCGCGCTTGGTGTTTCGGCCCTCGCGGTCCTGCTCGCGATGCGCGACCGTCCGAGCGATCTGGGCCTGCGCCCGTTCGGCGACGAAGGCACCACACCCTTGCCCGCCCCGCCCGTCAGCCATGGCTCGATCACCGGCGTTGCGCTCGGCACGCTGCGCGACGCCTCGAAGAGCAGCGCGTTCTGGGTCCTGTTCGCGACGTTCTTCGTTTGCGGCGCATCCACCAATGGCCTCGTGCAGGTGCACCTGATTCCGATGTGCCTCGATTTCGGCATCCCGCAGGTGCAGGCCGCGGGCTTGCTGGCCGCGATGGGCATCTTCGACTTCTTCGGCACCATCATGTCGGGCTGGCTGTCGGACCGCTATGACAACCGCTACCTGCTGTTCTGGTACTACGGCCTGCGCGGGCTCTCGCTGATCTTCCTCCCGTTCAGCGATTTCTCGTTCTATGGGCTCTCGATCTTCGCGATGTTCTACGGGCTCGACTGGATCGCAACCGTGCCGCCCACGGTGCGCCTGACCGCGCAGAAATTCGGGCCCGAGCGCGCCAATCTGGTGTTCGGCTGGATCTTTGCCGGCCACCAGCTCGGCGCGGGCACCGCTGCCTTCGGCGCCGGCTTCTCGCGGACGGTCTATCAGAGCTACCTGCCCGCCTTCTTCATCGCCGGCGCGCTCTGCGTGTTCGCCGCGCTGATCGTGCTGACGCTGTCGCGACAACCGAAGCCGAAGCCGCAAGCCGCGATGGCTTAGGACCTGATCGTGGTGGTGACGCCGAAGACCGCGGCGTCACCGATCCGCGCGATACCGGCTTCTTCGGTTTCGGGATGCCGCGCGCTGGGCGGAAGACGTACTGGAAGGCGCGACCAGCGCTCAAACAAAAAGTGCGAAAACAACCCCATGCACAGTAGCCGGAGCGTGGCGGATCAATGACTTACGCTTTACCGAAAACGATTTGACTCGTCGGGCAAAACAGGAGCAGGATGTCATCGTTGGGCATCTGCGTCGTCATCCCCTTCAACCTGCAAAATGGTCTCCGACAGCAGAGCGGCAGCCTTTTGCAGTGGGCCTATGAACCGATCCAACTCGACGAAGCTGACGCGTGCCACCGGCACGGAGACGCCCAGGCAAGCGATGAGCTCTCGATCCGGGGACAGGATGGGCACGGCACACCCCACCACGCCTTTCACGTACTCTTCGTTCGTTTTGGCCCAGCCGCGCTGCCGCGTCTCTTCGAGCACCTTCATCAGCGCTGGGACATCGACAATCGTCGTTTCAGTGAATTTGGTCAGAGCGAGTGCGCGGCACAGCTTCACCCGGGTCCGCTCGGGCAATCCGCTCATGTAGATCTTTCCGGTGGACGTGCAGTGTAGCGGCGCCGCTTCTCCCGGATTGAACTGAAGGCCTTGCGGCTCCGAAACGCGAACGCTGTCCACATACGCGACGGAATTATCGCGCACGACGCCGATTTCGCATTGTTCGCCGATTTCTGCCGCGACAGCTCGAAGTACCGCGTGCCGCCGCGCTGTGCGGAAGGCCGCTCCGATCACCGTCGCGGACAGCGTGACGAGTTGATTACCGACAACGTAACGCTTGGTCCCCAACGCCTTCTGAAGCAGTCCGCGGCCTTCAAGATTTCCGACCAACCTGTGCGCCGTTGGAAGAGGCAGCGTGAGAGCCTTCGCGATCTCTGCCGCTGAGACGGCTTTGCGTTGGTCAGCAACATGCCGAACGATCGCGAGAGCGCGGTCCAAGGGTCCATCTCTCTCAACTTGCTTCGTCATTTCCCTACCGGTTGGGATTGGCAGCAAAATACACAATAATCCAACAATTATCATTTTTCGGAATAAAATCTATTGATATTCGACAATTCCGTTTGTCCCGATCCGGAAAGCTCATATTCTTGGCGCTGCGGGCGATTGACCAAAAGTTGTGCAACGCAGTCTCGCCGTTTCGAAATGTCGCTCCGTCGCTCGGCCGACTGCCAAGTCCGACGGCGCGCTCAACAGGAGATGTGCATGTCTCGTCACTACGACGTGGACGCCGTGAGGAAGGAATTCCCTGCCGTTGAACGGATGGTTTATCTGGACTCGGGATTTCAAACGCCGCTCGCGCGCCCGGTGAAAGCCGCGATCGAGCTCTTCCTCCGCGAGGGCTTCGAGACGGCTGGCCCGAAAAGCGCCTGGCTCGACCGGGTGGAGCAGACCCGCGCCAAGGTCGCTCGCTTTCTCGGCGTGACAGCAGACGAGATCGCCTTCACGAAAAACACGTCGGAAAGCATGAACATCGCGGCAAACGCACTGCCGCTCCAGGCCGGTGACAATGTTCTGATGATCCATGGCGATCATCCGAACAACGCCTACGCGTTCCTCAATCTGCAGCGGAAGGGCGTAGAAATCCGCTTCGTTCCGATGACGGATATCGTCGACGGCGACAGCTTTGCTACCTTCATTGACGACAGGACGCGTGCGATCTCGATGTCGCATGTGACCTTCCATGCCGGTCACTGCTTTGACATCGAGAGCGTCGGCACGATGTGCGCCAGGAAGAAGCTCTACTTCGTCGTCGATGTGATGCAGGCGATCGGCGTCGTACCTGTTGACGCGAAGGCGATCGGCGCCAGCTTCATCGGCTCCGGCAGCCACAAGGGATTGCTCGTTCCGCAAGGGCTCGGGCTTCTCTATTGGGACAAATCCCTTGGAGAGCTGGAACCGGCCTATATGGCGGCCGCGAGCCTCGCCGATATCCCCAGCGACCTCATCGCGCGTCCGGACAAAATGGCGCCCTCTCCGACCGCCAGGCGCTTCGAACTTGGCAACTTCAATCTGCCCGCGATCCATGCTCTGGGTGCTTCCCTCGACATGATCGAGCAGATCGGGGTGCAGAACATCCAGAACCACTGCTTCGACCTCGGCGATCACCTGATCGCTCGCCTGGACGAACTGGACGTGCGCCTGGTTGGCCCACGCGAGCGACAACACCGCGCTCCGCACATCTACGTCATCGCCCTGCCCGCAGCGGACTGGCTCGGGCATTTCGAGGAGAACGGCGTGCGCGTTTCGCCCGAACGTGACGGCATCCGCGTATCGCTCGGCATGTTCAACACCGCGACGGATATCGATCGCCTGATCGACGTCGTTCGCCGGCGAGGGCTCGGACGCCCTTCGGTTGCAGCTTGAATTTGACAAACGATGGGATGGCAAAAACCATGAAACAGCTCGTTCAGGTATTGGGACTTCTCCCGGCGCTCTTAGCTATCAACGCAAGCCCCTCCGCGGCGGCGGATAGCCCGACGCTGGACAAGATCAAATCCAGCGGTGCGATTACGATCGGCCACCGTGAGGCCTCGATACCGTTCTCGTACCTCGGGCCCGACCAGAAGCCCGTCGGTTTCTCGCTCGATCTCTGCGCGGCGATCGTCGACCGCGTCAAGGAGGAGCTGAGATTGCCCAATCTCAAGGTCAGCTTCACCCCGGTGAACTCGTCGAACCGGATACCGCTGATCCAGAGCGGGACCGTCGACATCGAATGCGGCGGCACCGCGAATGACAAGAAACGGCAGGAACAGGTCTCGTTTTCGGTCGCCACGTTCGTCAGCCAGCCGCGATGGCTGGTCAAAGCCGCCAGTGGCGTCAAGACCGCCGGCGACCTGAAAGGCAAGACGATCGTCGTCACCCAAGGCTCCAACGCGGTCGGCTTCGCGCAGGGCGTCAACGCCAAGGAACAGCTCGGCCTTAACATCGTCCAAGCCAAGGACCATGCGGAATCCTTCCTCATGTTGAACACCGGCCGTGCGGCCGCCTTCATGGAGGACGATATTCTCCTCGCCGGGCTCAAGGCTGCGGCGCCGAATCCGGACGCACTCCTGTTCCTTCCCGAGGGTTACGCGAAGATCTACTACGGGGCTGATGTTCACGAAGGGCGATGCCGGCTTCAAGGCACTCGTCGACGACGTTCTCTCCAAGCAAATGGCATCAGGCCAATTCGAGAAGACCTACGCAAAATGGTTCACCAAGCCGATCCCGCCGAAGGGTGAGAATCTCGCATTTCCGCTCACCGACGAGTTGATGGGCCGGATCGCGCATCCCAGCGATGCTGTCGACTGACTGTCGGAGCCGATCGTCTCGCCAGGTCATCCTCGTCCGCACCTGCAACTTTGAGGACTCGCGATGTTCGGAGTGCTTTTTGAACAGACGGCGGACGGCCAGCGCTATATCGACTGGCTGCTGTCGGGCCTCGGCTGGACACTCGCTCTCGCCTTCTTCGGCTGGTGGATCGCCTTCGGCATCGGGGTGATCGTCGGCGTGGGCCGCACGGTGCAAAATCGCGTCTTCGCGATACCGGCCCGGCTCTATGTCGAGATATTCCGGAACATCCCTGTCCTTGTGCAGATGTTCCTCTGGTATTTTGTTTTCCCAGAGGTGGTGCCAAGCGCAATCGGAGATGCAATCAAGCAGATCCCGCCACCATGGGCATCGTTCTTCCCGGCACTTCTTTGCCTCGGGCTCTACACGGCTTCCCGCATAGCTGAGCAGGTCCGGGCCGGCATCGAGGCGCTCCCAAAGGGACAGCTCGAAGCCGCCAACGCCCTCGGCCTCAGCGGTTACCTCGCCTATCGACACGTCATCGTGCCGCAGGCCTTGCGCCTCATCGTGCCGAGCCTCACGAGCGAGGTGATGGGCATCTACAAGAACACCTCCGTCGCACTCACGATCGGCTTGATGGAGCTGACCGCCCAGGCACGCCAGATCAGTGAAGCGACGTTCCAGACATTCACTGCCTTTGGCGCGGCGACCATCGTCTATCTCTGTCTGGCACTGATTGCCTATCAAGCCATGGCGCTGATCGACAGAGCCGTCCGGATTCCGGGTAGCGCGCCCGCCACGCTACCGGCTGACCAGGATCTCGCCGGCGGCGAAGTGCGGCAAGGCGCCTTGCCCCACGTCATGGAGGCCGCGAAATGAACGCCCTCGATTTCTCGATCGTCGCGCAGTCATGGCCCTATCTCTGGTCGGGCCTGCTGTTCTCACTGTCGCTCACGGCCGCCGCGTTCGCCATCGGCATGATTCTCGGAACCTGCCTTGCGCTGGCGCAGCACTTCGAGATTCCCGTGGTTGCCCAGATCATCCGCGGCTACGTTGCGATCATCCGGTCGATCCCGCTGATCCTCGTTCTGTTCTGGTTTTTCTTCCTGGTGCCGATCGTGCTCGGGCACCTTAGCGGCAACGGCCGCCCCATCCCGATCGGCGCCACCTATACCGCCTTCATCACTTTCGGCTTGTTCGAGGCGGCCTACTATTCCGAGATCATCCGCGTTGGACTGCGTGCCGTGAACAAGGGCCAGTTTGAGGCCTGCCAAGCCCTCGCGCTGTCCACCTACGACACCTACCGCCACATTGTCCTCCCGCAGGTCCTGCGGGTGGCAAGCCCGATCATCCTGAGCCAGACGATCATCCTGTTTCAGGACACGTCTCTCGTCTATGTCCTGTCGTTGACGGATCTTCTCGGTGCCGCCTCCAAGCTCGCGCAGCTCAACGGCCGCCTCGTCGAAATGTACCTCGTCATAGCAGTAGCCTATCTCGTCATCAGCTCTGCGACGTCCCAGTGCGTCGCCATCCTTCGCAAGCGATATGCTGTTGCCGCTGCCCGCTGACCATCGGGGTACCGAACGGGCTCGCAATGGGGAGACGAACATGCCTCGATCGACTGTCAGCAATGCCACACGATCCGCCGAGATCGTCGTCGTCGAGAACGTAGTGAAGCGGTTCGGCCCGTTCACCGCGCTGAACGACGTTACCCTCAAGGTCGACAAGGGCGAGAAGATCGTGCTCTGCGGACCATCAGGCTCCGGCAAGTCCACCCTCATCCGGTGCATCAACCATATCGAGAAGCACGATGCAGGCAGGATCATCGTCGATGGTGTCGAGCTGACCAATCGCATCGCCGACATCAACAGCGTACGTTGTGAAGTCGGGATGGTATTTCAGAGCTTCAATCTTTTTCCGCACCTCACCGTCGCGGAAAACTGCATGCTGGCTCCGATCAGGGTTCGCGGGATTTCGCAGTCCGAGGCGCGCGATCGCGCACTCGGCCTACTGCGGAAGGTCCGCATTCAGGATCAGGCCGACAAGTATCCCGCGCAATTGTCGGGCGGTCAGCAGCAACGTGTCGCCATCGCGCGAGCGCTGTGCATGCAGCCCAAGATCATGCTGTTCGACGAACCGACATCGGCTCTCGACCCCGAGATGGTCAAGGAGGTACTGGAAACCATGGTCGAGCTGGCGAAAGAGGGAATGACGATGGTGTGCGTGACGCACGAGATGGGGTTCGCCCGGGAGGTCGCCGATCGGGTGGTCTTCATGGATCGTGGCAGCATCATCGAAGAGGCCGAGCCGGAAACGTTCTTCAAAGCCCCTCGCACGGAACGGGCGAAGGCTTTTCTAAACCAGATCATTCACTAGCTGAATCGGCAGCGCCCGATCGAACGCAGCTTATCGAGGCGGTGCCACAGCCCCGTTCACGACGCCCCGGAGCGCTTGGTTTCCGCGCCGATCCGAAAGTCCGATTTTGCAGCGCTGAGCGCTGCGGCGAGCTCGTCGATGTGGTAGGGTTTCGACAGTATCCGGATCCCGGCCATTTCGGCCTCGTAAACCGCGGCTTCGGCGTATCCGCTCGTCAGCAGGACCGGGATGTCGCTTCGCCTTCTCCTGATCTCGGACGCGAGTTCGACACCGTTCATGCCGCCCGGCATCATGATGTCGGAAAACACCAGATCGACGGAGCGGCCGTCGGCTAGGGCCCCGAGAGCCGCCGCAGCGCTGGCCGCGCGCGTGACCTGGTAACCGAGCTGCGCAAGCATCTCGCTGACCAGCGCGGCGACCTCGTCGTCGTCTTCGACGAGGAGAACCCGGCCATGATTGGCCTTCTTGGGACGCGCCCTGTTCAGGTCGATGAGATGCCGTTCACCCGAAGGAATATTCCTGGATCGCGGCAAATAGAGCTCGATGCTGGTGCCCTCGTCGACGATCGATTTTATTCGAACCATCCCGCGTGATTGCGTCGCAAATCCGTGGACCTGCGCAAGCCCCAGGCCCGAGCCTTTCCCGACATCCTTGGTCGTGAAAAACGGTTCGAAGACCCGCGCCAGGATCTCGGGGCTCATTCCAACACCTCTATCGATCACGGACAGACGAACGTAATCGCCCGCGATCTCGTCCTCGGCCAGGCCGGCCAGGTTCTCGCCACGGACAACGATCGTGCCGCCGTTCGGCATCGCATCGCGGGCATTGACCGCCAGGTTGAGAATGACCAGTTCCAGCTCTCCCGGATCGACCTCCACCGGCCAAAGCCCCTCCGGAAAATCGAACTCGACGTGAACGTCGCCTCTCAGGCTCCGATCGAGCAATTCGCGCATGCCGCCGATTTGCGCTGGGATGTCGACGGCCTCGGGCCGGAGCTTCTGCCGCCGTGAAAAAGCCAGAAGCTGCCTGGTCAGGCCGGCACCACGCTGCGCCGCCTGAACCATTCCTTCCAACAGACGACGCCGCCGATCAGGATCCGTCTGCCGATCGAGCATGTCCAATCCACCCGAGATGACCATCAGCAGATTATTGAAGTCGTGAGCTACTCCGCCGGTCAATTGCCCGATGGCTTCGATCTTCTGGGCCTGACGAAGTGTCTCCTCGACGCGAGCACGCTCTTCCATTTCGGCCCGCAGATGCTTGTTGGCCTCCTCGAGCGCGCGCGTGCGCTCGACCACGAGCTTCTCGAGCTCCTGGGCCGTCCGCTCGCGCGCCTGCAGCAAGGTCCGAATTTCATATTGCCGCCGGCGGGCCCGCATTGCGGATTGAATTGCGCTCGTCAGCGTGATCGGCTGAACCGGTCGCTCGAGCAGCGAAACGTTGCGGAGTGTCTCGACGATGCTGCGGCGCCAGGCAACCACCGCCGGCTGCTCGCGGTGGCTGGTGAGAATGACAAAGGGCAGGTCGGACCAGGGCGGCTGCCGCTCGATCCAATGTGCCAGCGGCTGGGTATCCTTTCCGAACAAGCCCTCCTCGGCGAGAAGGACCGCGCCCACGCCCGCCGACATCTCGCTGACCAGTTCAGGCAGACCACGACAATTGATTGCCAGAAGATTCGAATTACGGAAAAGCTCGACCGATGCCGGTCCATCGCGGCCGATCGGAGCAAACACCAGGACGCAATGATCGCGGTCGGCGCTCATTCCGACAGCCCTTCCGGCATCTCCGTGCCCGAGTAACGCGGATTCCCGGAAAAGATGCCGCTGAATCCGGTCAGCGGAGGACCGACCGTGATGCCGGCACTGCCAAGACGAAACTCGCGGATGGAATTTTCATGATTGCCGCTGCGCTTCTTCACGACCGAGAGGGCACGCCGCACCGTTCCGCCGACTTCGAAATAGCGCAGCATCAGCACGGCATCGCTCAAATAGCTGATATCGAGAGCCGTTTCCATCGGACCGACCAGCCCGTGCTGAGCGAGGATCAGGACGGTCAGCACGCCTTTCTGTCCGAGATAGCTCAGGAGCTCATGCATCTGAAGGATGAGAAATCGCTCGTCCGGCATTGCGTTGAGGTAGCCGTTCAGACTGTCGATGATAACAATTCGCGCGTTATCCTTTTCCACGCTCTGGCGCACATTGGCGGCGAATTCGCCGGGGGACATCTCGGCGGGATCGATCTGTTTAAATCGGATGAGTCCCGATTGCAGATGGCTTTCGAGGGGCAGGCCCAGCGTTCGAGCCCGGGCCTCCACCGTACCGCGACCTTCATCGAAGGCAAAGAACACCGTATGCTCACCGCGATCTGCCGCCGCGATCGCGTAGGTCAGCGCGAGAGAAGACTTGCCGACACCGGCGGCGCCCAAAAGCAGCGCACTGGTGCCGCGCTCGAGCCCTCCTCCCAGGAGCTGGTCGAGTTGCGTATTGCCGCTGGGCGTCAACTCACCGATGAACGAGGTGTGATGTTCCGCCGCCACCAGACGGGGGAATATCCGCACCCCTCCCGCTTCGATCGTGAAATCGTGGAAGCCGCCGCGAAATCGAATGCCGCGCATCTTGATCACGCGAAGCCGCCGGCGCTCCGCTCCATAATCAATGGCGAGCTGTTCGAGCATCACGACACCATGCGCGATCGAATGGAGTTGCAGATCGTCCTGGGACGACGAGAGATCGTCGAGGAGGATGACCGTGCAATTGCGGTTGGTGAAAAAGTGCTTCAGGGCCAGAACCTGGCGCCGGTATCGCAGCGGGTTCTGCGCAAGGAGGCGCAGCTCGGACAGGCTGTCCAGCACCACGCGCGCGGGATTGATCCGTTCGACCTCCTTGAATATCAGGCCGGTGGTTTCACTCAGCTCCATTTCGGCGGGGTGGAAGACGGTGAGCTCGCGCTCCGGATCGAGCGTCGTCTCCGGCGGCACCAGTTCGAAGATGTCGACGCCTTGCAGCGACCAGCCATGCCGCTGTGCCACCAGCGTCAGCTCACGCTTGGTTTCCGACAGGGAGATATAGAGCACGCGTTCACCGCAGCGGGCGCCCTCGAGAAGGAATTGAAGCGCCATCGTGGTCTTGCCCGAGCCGGGCCGACCCTCGTAGAGGTACATGCGATTGGGATCGAGCCCGCCGTACAGGATATCGTCGAGGCCGTCACTGCCGGTCGAAATCCTGGGCAACTCTCCGGGGTCGCTGGTTTGCGCCCGGCTTGATGAATTGGTCATTGAACCCCCGTGAAGCTCCATCGCCGACAGTGCGCTCCGGCCGGCCCGAGATGGGACGCGCGGTCAGCGGCCCGGTCCCAGCCGTAAGGCGAAATCTGGCAAAGAACGCCTAAGCCGGGTTCCAAGTTCCGCCCCCGGACGCATGTCCGCCAGACCGCCTGCCGCGGAACCGTTCCGGGCGCCCGCTTTAGCTTTTGCGGTCTGACTGGCGGTCCTAGACGGTCATCGACAAGGCAGTTCGCCAGCCCAAAAGCCGCACGGGCTCACTGCATCATCGCGGCCGCGATCTTCTCCGCCGACATCAGGACCGGAAAATTGGTGTTGGCGCAGGGCACCACCGGGAAGATCGAGGCATCGACGACGCGCAGGCCCTGCACGCCCTTGACGCGCCCCTCTGGATCGACCACCGCCATCGGATCGTCGGCCCGGCCCATGCGGCACGAGCACGAGGCGTGCCACACGCCGATGGTGGCCTTGCGCACGAAGGCTTCCAGCGCCTCGTCATCGTTGATGACGTCGTCGAAGGTGAAGCCCTCGACCACGAAATTGTCGATCATGTAGTGGCGCAGCACTGCCGGCCCGTCCATCAGGGCCGCGGCGATCCTGGTCAGAATCCGATTCTTGGTGTTGACCACGCCGATCTTGCGCACGCGGTCGGTATAGGAGGCCGGGAACGGCTTGTCCGTCACGGCCCTGACGACGTCACTCATCTGCACGGCCGCCATCTTGCGGAAACCGCTCATCAGGCGATCGAGGTCGCGCCGGTCGGACAACAGGTTGAACTCGACGATCGGCTCGGCTGCCGGATCACGCGAGGCAAGCTTGACCTGTCCGGTCTCGGAATAGGTCTTGTTGACGAATGTCAGCAGCGATCCGATCTGCTCGCCGACGGCGTGCCAGGCCGATTTGCTGAGCAGGACGACGAACATATCGCCTTTCGGTACGCCCTCGAGCCCGGACGAGTAACGCAGGCCAAGCTGCATGTGGCGCCTGGTGTGCTCGTTCATCCGCGCGCCGCGGCGGACAAAGGACGACAGCGAGATCGAGGGATGATCCATCAGGCGCTGGCCGACGCCCTGCAGTCCCATCAGCACGGGAATGCCCATATCCTTGAGGTGACCGACCGGCCCGATGCCGGCGCGCAACAGATGCGCCGGCGAATGGATCGCGCCGCTGGAGAGGATGATCTCGCGGGCGCGGAATTCCTGCTCCCGCCCCTCGACCACAGCCTTCACGCCGACGCACCGGGTGCCTTCGAACAGCAATTCCCTGACTTGCGTGTTGGTGGAGATCGTCAGGTTGGCGCGCTTGCGCGTGTCGCGATCAAGATAGCCCATGGCAGCCGAGACGCGTTGCTCGGCCTGGTTCGAGTGGGTCACCGGAAAGAACCCGTCGACGAACTCGCCATTCTGGTCGGCTACGAACTGATGTCCGGCCTGCTGGAAGGCTTGCGCGAACGCCTGCGAATGCCGGGTCCAGTGCTCCCTGGGGATTCGGCGGACCGGGATGCGGCCGTCTTTGCCGTGGTAGGGCCCGTCGAAATCGAGGTCGCGCTCGACCTTCCTGAAGAAGGGCAGCACATCGTTCCAGCTCCACCCCGCAGCGCCGCGTGCGTCCCATTCGTCGTAGTCGGTCGGCGCGCCGCGGTTGGCCATCTGGCCATTGATCGAGGAGCCGCCGCCAAGCACGCGTGCCTGCTCGTATTTGCGTAACGGCGGACGTCCTTCGTTCGGATTGTTGTGGCTGACGATCTGGGTCGTGACCTTGAGCTCGGTCCAGTGGAAGCGCGGATCGAAATAGGCCGTCCCCGGATAGCTGTCCCTGATCTCGGCCGGCTCGTCTCCGGGTGGTGTGTCCTGTCCGGCCTCGCAGAGCAGGACCTTGTTGGCGCTCCTGGCGGAGAGCCGGTGGGCCAGCACGGACCCCGCCGAGCCGCCGCCCACGATAATGAAGTCATACACGATTAGCGCTTCCTCTTGTTCTTGCCCGGGAAGCGTAGCGCGTTATTGTTTTGAGGTCACGTCATCGCTGCCGCGACAAAGCGCGAGCACAGCCCTCGATTGCTTTGCCTATGGCCTGGTCGCGATGCTCGCGGGCTTTACCGCTTGCTCGTTAAACTCGCCCGCAATCGCTCGGCGAACCAAACGGCAAAAATCGC
This sequence comes from Bradyrhizobium sp. Ken51, assembly GCF_055807435.1. Taxonomy (NCBI): domain Bacteria; kingdom Pseudomonadati; phylum Pseudomonadota; class Alphaproteobacteria; order Hyphomicrobiales; family Nitrobacteraceae; genus Bradyrhizobium; species Bradyrhizobium sp. Ken51. Next base: position 490,678 of record NZ_JBVVPB010000002.1, read on the forward strand.
AGCGAACGACAGACCGAAATAGATGGCTGTCCAAAGCAGCGCGTTTCCCGCGTTTGTCATGGCGTTCCTCCCCTTGTTATCGGCGAGAGGCTTGCAGACAATGGGGCGCGAGGCTTTGCGCTAGATCAAATTTTGCCCGATTGTATCGGGCTGAGGGCAGGCTGACCCTAGGGCCTAATCGAGAAATTCCCGGGCGGCCCTGACTTTCGCAGCGGCTCCGCCAGCCGCGCGAACTCGCACAGCAGCGACCGCGTCTTCCGGGGATCGATGATCTCCTCCACCCAGAACTTTTCAGCGGAGCGGAACGGCGAGCGCAGCTTGTTGAGGCGGTCCTCGATCTCTTTCAGTTTCTCCGCCTTGTCCTCGGCCGCGTCGATGTCCGCGCGATAGGCGGCTTCGATGCCGCCTTCGAGCGGGAGCGAGCCCCAATAGGCCGACGGCCAGGCGTAGCGGATCGAGAAGCGGTCGGCCGGCTGATGCACCACGCCGGCGACGCCGAAGGCATTGCGCAGAATCACCGTGCACCAGGGCACCGTGGTCTGGTTGACGGCGGCCATGGCGCGAACGCCCTGGCGGATGGTACCCGCCTTCTCCGCATCAAGGCCGATCATGAAGCCGGGGCAGTCCATCAGATAGACGATCGGCAAATGGAAGGTCTCAGCGAAGTCGACCCAGCGCACCACCTTCTGGCAGGCATCCGCGGTCCAGGAGCCGCCATAGTGAAAGCTGTCGCTGGCAAGCACCATCACCGCCCTGCCCTCGAGCCGCGCGAGGCCGACAATGATCGGCTTGCCGAAATTCTTGGCGACCTCGAAGAACGAACCCTTGTCCACGACCTGTTCGACGATCGGCCGTATCTTGTAGACCTGCTTGCGGTTGCGTGGCACCGCGCTCATCAGCGCCTCTTCGGTGCGCTCCGGATTGTCGGTGCACGGCAAGGTCGGCGGCAGCCCGTCAACCGACGACGGCAGATAGGACAGGAATCGCCGCGCGCAGGCAAAGGCCTCCTCCTCGGTTTCGACGGCATGATCGACCGCGCCGGCGCGGGTCTGGATATCGGCGCCTCCGAGCTCTTCCTTCGAGAGGTCCTGCCCCAGCGCCTTCACCACCGGCGGGCCTGCGACGAACATCGCGGATTTCCGGGTCATGATGGAATAGTGGCTCGCGGCAAGACGCGCGGCACCGAGCCCTGCGACCGAGCCGAGGCCGAGCGCGACCACGGGTACGCGCGACAAATTCTCCGTGGTGAAGCGATACCAGCGTGTGCCGCCGATGCCGCCCGGAAGGTTCGCCGCGCCCTTGGTCTCGATGGTCTTGACCGAGCCGCCGCCGCCGGAGCCTTCGATGATGCGGACGATGGGCAGGCGGAGATCATGCGCCATCTCCTCCGCCATCAGCGGTTTTGCGGAGATGGACGCGTCCGCCGAGCCGCCGCGCACGGTGAAATCGTCGCCGACCACGACGACGGTGCGGCCCTCGACGCGCGCGCGGCCGAACACGCAGTTCGCCGGCGTCAATTTCTGCAACTCGCCGCTGGAATCGTATTCGCCGACGCCGGAGACGGCGCCGATTTCGTGAAAGCTGCCCTTGTCGGTCAGTCTGTCGATACGTTCCCGAACAGTCAGTCGGCCCTGGTCATGCTGACGCTTGACCTTGTCAACGCCGCCCATCTCCCGCGCGAAGGCTTCGCGCCGGGCGAGCTCGTCGAGTTCCGGCTTCCAGTTCATTCACTCCCTCCGAATTGATCGGCTTGTTATTGTTGTGCACGGCCATGGCGACCGGTTTGCGCGAGATGCGATTGTTGAAGACGTCGCCTTCCGCGCCGTCCATCAGGCTGCCGAGCGAGCGGCCGAGCGCGACCATCAACGGGGCGACTTCGGTATGCAGACGCTGCTCGTCATACATCGACGACAGAAGACCGATCGTGATGACGACGAAGGTCTGGTATTGCGGCGACCAGATCGGCACCGCTAGCCCGTTGATATGCGGGCTCCACAGGCCGCAGGCCACGACATAGCCGCGCTCATGCAGCGACTGCCGGTTGGCCTCGATGCGGGGCCGCAGGATCTTTGCAGCCTCGGGAGCTTCCCGCTCCATGTCCGCGATGAAGGCATCGCCGACCTCGGGCGCCAATGCCGCGGTGTAGGCTGCGCCCGCAGCGGTCGAGGCCATCGAGATGCGGCTGCCGGTGCCCTCGTGCAAGCCGAGCGCCGAGGCCGAGCGCGCGAACTGGAGATAGACCAGATGGAAACGATCCGGGACCACGAAGCCGACGGTGCCCGGCAGTTGCTCGGCGACTTCCTGGAGCCGCTGGCGGATCATGCTGCGCAGCTGCGCGCCCTTCATCATCGAGGCGCTCATCGCCACCGCGCTCGGCCCGATGCGATATTTCTGATCGCGCGGCAGATAGACCAGCTGCCCCATTCGGGTCAGCGTGTGCGTGAGCCGCGATACCGTCGAGCGCGGCAGGCCGCAGCGATTTGAAATCTCGAGATTGCCGAGCCTGCTATCGTGGCCCTCGAAGCATCGCAACACGTCGAACGCGCGCGACACCACCTGGATGACATCACCCTCACCGGCTTCGCCAGCGAGCGCACCTTGCCTACTCAACCGCTCCGAACGTCGTCCCATGATCCCTACCGCTTGTTCCGCTGTGCGGAATTAAATTCCGCTTGCAGAAGAAACTACCTCAGGCATTTTGCGACCACAACAAAAAGGCGATGGCATGCCAGAAATTAAGATCGTCACCGAGATCGCCGGACGCGTCTGCGCAACTCCCGTGCAAGTTGGAGGAACCGTTGCGGATGGCGATGAGATTGTGGTGGTCGAAGCGATGAAGATGGAGATCCCTGTGCTTTCTCCTGTGAGCGGCGAGATCACATCGCTTCTTGTGAAGCTCGACGACGTCGTTGCCGAAGGACAGGCGATCGCGATCGTCGCGAACTGACTGCATTATCCCGTCGTTTCCGCGACAATCTGTCAGCCTCATTGCTGGGTTCGCGGTACGGCGTTGCCATCGCTTGATGGCGATGACATGATCCGTTTCAAACAAAACCTGTTTCAAACAAAGAAAGAAAATCGTCGCGGCAAACGCGAGGATCATTGGAGGGAAACATGCTTCGTGGGCTGATCATGCTCGCGCCTGCCTTGGTGGCGGGCATTTCTTTTGCGTCTACACGCTATGCGTCCGCCGAAGACATCAAGCTGCCGGCGACATTGACGTTCACCGCCTATGACACCGGCACCGCCGGCTTCAACATCGCGGTCGGCGTCGGCAAGATGATGAAGGACAAATACTCGAGCGACGTGCGCGTGCTCCCCGCGGGCAACGACGTCGCGCGTCTCGCGCCGCTGCGCGCCAAGCGTGCGGTCTCCGCGGCGATGGGATCGGGCACCTATTTCGCACAGGAAGGCGTGTTCGAATTCGGCTCCAGGGAATGGGGCCCGCAACCGCTCCAGATCCTGCTCTCATCCGTCGACTGCAATTGCGGCACGCTCGGCGTGGCTGCGGATACAGGCGTGAAGGAGCTCAAGGACCTCAAGGGAAAGCGTGTCGGATTCGTCGTCGGCTCGCCAGCACTGAACCAGAACTCGCTCGCGGTGCTCGCCTTCGCCGGCCTGACGCAGAAGGACGTCAAGGTCGTCGAGTTCGCAAGCTACGGCGCGATGTGGAAGGGCCTGATCAACAACGACACCGACGCCGCGTTCGGGACCACCATCACCGGCCCCGCCAAGGAAGCCGAGACCTCGCCGCGCGGCCTGATTTGGCCGCCGCTGCCCGCCAAGGACAAGGAAGGCTGGGCGCGGATGCAGAAGGTCGGCTCGTTCTTTTTCCCGCAGACCGCGACCTGCGGCGCCGGCATCTCGCCGGACAAGCCGATCGAGCTCGGCAACTATCCCTATCCGATCTTCGTCGCCTACGCCTCGCAAGCCCTCGACCAGGTCTATGCGATCACCAAGGCGATGATCGTGAACTACGATTCCTACAAGGATTCCGCGCCCGGCGCGGGCGGGCTTGCGGCCGATCGCCAGACCAAAAACTGGGTGGTACCGGTGCACCCCGGCGCGGTGAAGGCGCTGAAGGAAGCCGGGCAATGGAGCGACGCGCAGGAGGCGCACAACAACAAGCTGATCAAGCGGCAAGAGGTGCTTGGCGCCGCGTGGACCGATTACGGAAAATCCAATCCGCCCGCGGATGACAAGGCGTTCCTCGACGGCTGGATGAAGGCGCGTGCCGCGGCGCTTGCGAAGGCCGACATGCCGAACGGGTTCGAGGATTAGTTCTCAGCGTTAATTGCCCACGCGCGGGGTCGATCATGTCGTCTGCTTCAGTCTCCACCGCCCCGCAGGACGAGGCCAAGCGGATCGTGTTCGACGATCCGCATGGCGCGGCCGGCAACATGCAGGAGGCGGAGGTCACGCGCGTGCGAAGCTTGCGCGGGGCCTGGCGCTGGACGCTCGTCGTCGCGACCGCAGCGACCATCCTGCTCTGCATCAACCAGCAATTCTCGCTGCGCTTCTTCGTCGGCTACACCCAGCTCAACACGGAGTGCTTTTATCTCCTGATCGCCCTGATGCTGCCGTTCACGTTCCTGATCTTCCCGGGGACCCCGCGCGCGCCGCTTGATCGCATTCCCTGGTATGACCTCCTCTGCTTTGTCGTGACTTTTGCCGCGGCGCTCGTGTTGATGTCGAACGTCCGCAAGGCCGCGGAGGCCGGCTGGGAATTCGGCGGCGCGCCGAACAGCGTGACCGCCGCGGGTCTCGTGATGTGGGTGATGCTGATGGAGGCGCTGCGCCGGACCGGCGGCTGGAGCCTGCTTCTGAGCGTGCTTCCCTTCACCGTTTATCCCCTGTTCGCAGAATCCAGCTGGTTAGGTCCGTTCCGCGGCACGCAATCGACTCTGGAGCAGGCGACCGCCTATCACGTGCTGTCGGGCGAGAGCCTGCTCGGCATTCCCATCCAGGCGTTTGCCGACACCGTAATCGGCTTCCTGGTATTCGGCACCGCGTTGATGATGACCGGTGCCGGAAAGTTCTTCATCAATCTCGCCTTCGCACTGTGCGGCACCTTCCGCGGCGGCGCGGCGAAGGTCTGCATCTTCGCCAGCGGGCTGCTCGGCATGATGTCGGGCTCGATCATCTCCAACGTGCTCACCGCCGGCACCATGACCATTCCGGTGATGAAGAAGAGCGGCTTTCGCGCGTCCTATGCCGGCGCGATCGAGGCCTGTGCCTCGACCGGCGCGGTGCTGGCGCCGCCGGTGATGGGCGCGACCGCCTTCGTGATCGCGCAATTCCTCAATGTCAGCTACGCCGATGTCGCGATCGCGGCGATCATTCCGGCGGTGCTCTATTACATCGGCCTGTTCATGCAGGTCGATTCCTACGCCGCGCGACACGGGCTGAAGGGCATTCCGCGCGCGGAGCTGCCGCGGGTCATGGATACAATCAAGGACGGCTGGTACTACGTCTTCGTGATCGCGCTGCTGATCGTGATGCTGCTCTACTTCAAGCGCGAGAGCCATGCGCCATTCTACGCCACCGCCCTGCTTCTGGTCCTCAACCAGCTGTTCTCGAAGGACACGCGCTGGACTGTCGCGACCATCGGCAAATTCCTCGAGGTCAACGGGCGCACCTTCGTCGAGCTCGTCGGCATCCTCGCCGGCTGCGGCCTGCTGATCGGCGCCTTCTCGATGACCGGCGTGGTGTCGAGCCTCGCCAACGACCTGCTGCGCATCGCCGGCGACAATCCGTTCCTGCTGCTCGGCATGTGCGCCCTCACCAGCCTGATCCTTGGGCTCGGGCTGACCACGACGGCCTGCTACATCTTCCTCGCCATCCTGGTCGCGCCGGCGCTGGAGAAACTCGGGCTGAACAGGATGGCCGTGCACATGTTCATCTTCTACTGGGGCATGCTGTCATCGATCACCCCGCCGGTCGCGATCGCCTCGTTCGCGGCCGCAGGCATTGCCGGCTCGCCGGCGATGAAGACGGGCTGGGAATCGATGTGGGTTGGCAGCATCATCTATTTCATCCCGTTCTTCTTCGTGCTCAATCCGGCGCTGGTGCTGCAGGGACCGAGCCCCTATCTCGCCGGTCTCGGGCTGATGGCGCTTGCGGCGTTCGGCACGCTGTTCATCTGCGGCGGCATCCAGGGCTACCAGCCCTTCGTCGGCGATCTCCGCGGCGCCGGCGCGCTGGAATGGCCGATCCGCGTGCTGCTGGTGATCGGCGGGTTCGTGGTGGCCACCCCCGGCGGCGGCATCATGCCGCTCTCGCAGATGCAGGTGACGCTGCTCGGCCTCGCCATCCTCGTCCCCACGGTTTTGCTTGCCCTGCTGCTGGTCCGGCGGCAGACCATGGTGCCGGACGGGTTGCGCGTGCCCTGATTGCGTTGCACAAAGAGAGGCGATGAAACCGCTTTCGCCTCTCGCCACCGCCTGGACCCGTTCGAAGCCGCCTTTGCTGCGGTTTCTGGACAATTGCCTCAACGAATTCTCGGCGGAGAGCTCGGGCGCGGTCGCCGACTACATTCCCGAACTCGGCAAGGCCGATCCTGCCTGTTTCGGCATCAGCCTCGCGACCCTGGACGGTCATGTCTACGAGGTCGGCGACTCCAGGGTGCTCTTCACCATCCAGTCGATGTCAAAGCCGTTCGTGTTCGCACTCGCTCTGGACCTGCTCGGCGCAAGCAGGGTCGAGAGCGCGATCGGCGTCGAACCTTCAGGCGATCCCTTCAACTCGATCCGGCTCAATTCGGAGAACCATCCATTCAACCCGATGGTCAATGCCGGCGCGATCGCCTGCACCGGGCTGATCCACGACAGCAAGGTTCCGGATGCCTTCGAGCAAATTCGCCTCGCGCTCAGTCGTTTTGCCGGCCGCGATCTCGCCGTCGACGAGGCCGTCTACGCTTCCGAAAGCCAGACCGGCGACCGCAACCGTGCCATCGGCTATCTCCTCAAGACCAATGCGGTGATCTCGGACAATGTCGCTGCCGTGCTCGACGTCTATTTCCGGCAATGCGCGGTGCTGGTCACCGCGCGCGACATCGCGGTAATGGCAGCAACGCTCGCCAACCGCGGCCTCAACCCGGTCACGGGCGAGCAGGTGCTGAGCGCTTACGCGATCTCGCGCACGCTGTCGGTGATGACGTCGTCGGGCATGTACGACTATGCCGGCGAATGGATCTACCGAATCGGCATCCCCGCCAAGAGCGGCGTCGGCGGCGGAATTCTCGCCGCCCTCCCTGCCCGCCTCGGACTCGGCAGCTACTCGCCACGGCTCGACAAGCACGGCAACAGCGTACGCGGCATCAAGGTGTGCGAGGCGCTGTCCTCGCATTACGATTTGCATATGCTCAACCGCAGCGACGATGCGCGCAACGCCGTCATCGCCGATTATGACATCGGCAAGAGCCCGTCGCGGCGCGTGCGCCGCCCGCAGGAGCGCGATATTCTCGCAGCCCACGAGCAGGACGTACGGATCATCGAGCTGGTCGGCACGCTGTCGCTGTCGGCGGTCGACTATGTCTCGCGCCGGCTTGCGGGCCGGCCGCGACCGCAATTCGTGATCTTCGATCTCCACCGCGTCACCTCCACCACGCGCGCCGGGGCGCGACTGGTGGCCGAAGCATTCGAGGAGCTGGCGGCGCTGAATGTGACCGTCGTCCTGTCAGGCGTCAGGCGCGCCTCCAAGGAATGGGACAGCCTGCGGGAATGGACCGCGGAGCTCAAGAACGTCCGCGATTTCTACCTGCTCGACACCGCAATCGAATGGGCCGAAGACCAGATCGTCTACCGCTACGGCGGCTCGATCGACTTCCATGAGACCACCGAGCTCGCCGAACAGCCGCTGCTGGCCGGTATGAGCGAGGAAGAGCTGACCGACCTCGCCTCGATCTGCACGATCCGGACCTATCAAGCCGGGACAAAGATCCTCACCACCGGCGGTCCCGCCGATGCCCTGTTCTTCCTGCGCAGCGGCGCGGTGCATGTCACCCTGCCCGACGGAGTGCGGCTCGCAACACTCACAGCCGGCATGGCCTTCGGCGAAATGGCCCTGATCGAGACCACTCGCTCCGCCGACGTCTTCGCGGATATGGCTGCGACGGCGTTCGAGGCGCCACTGAAAGCGTTCGAGCGCTTCCGCAAGCAGCACCCGCACGCCAGCGAACGCATCATGCGCAATCTTGCGCAGCTTCTCGCCGACCGCTTGATCGTCGCCAACGCCAGGGTGGATATCTTGACCTCGACCTGAGCGGCCTAGCGGCTCGCCGCCTCGCTGATCCGCCGCTTGATCTTGGCGGCGCTGGTCTTGAGCAGCTCGGATGGCTGCTGGCCGGTAGCCACGCACAGGCAGGCCCAGTAGTAAATGACATCGCCCAGTTCATCGACGAGGCCGGCCTGGTCGAGCCAGTCATCGCGGAGCAGCTTCTTGATGTGCTCGGCCACCTCGCCGGATTCCCCGGCGAGTCCGAGGCCCAGATAGGCCAGCCGTTCGTTGGACGGACGCTCATCGACTTTCGCAATCGTTGCAGCCCAGGCGGCATATTCATCGATCGTCATGAGCATCCCTCACAGCAATGCCTCGATCAGCCTACCACTTCGGTGACCGGCTGAAGGTCGATCTCAAAGGTCTCCAGGAATTTCGACGTCATGATGTAGAAGCCGACAGAGAGCTGCAGCTCGACGAGCGCGGCCGGCGTCAGTTTCGATGAGATCGCCTTGAAGGTCGCATCGGCCGGCTTGTTCAGCTTGACGATCTCGTCGGTGAAGGCGAGTGCGGCGCGTTGCGTCTCGTCGAAACAGCTCGCGGCCTGCCAGTTCTCGAGCGCCTCGTTCTGCTCGTCGGTGACGCCAACATTCTTGCCGATGCGCTTGTGCGCGACGATCTCATACGGCGCCTCGCACAGGATGCCGGTGCGGGTGATCGCGAGCTCGCGCACGATCGGATCGAGCTCGCCCTTGTGCCGGATGGCGCCGCCGAGCCGGCAATACTGCTCGAAATAGCTCGGCGAATGCGACATCATCCGGAAGATATTGGCATTACGGTTCTTGTCGAGGATTTCGCGGGTGCGGTCGGATGCCTTGGACGGGTCGCTGTAGTTGATGCGGGCCATGATTTTCCTGAAGTTTTCCCTAAGCCTTTGATGTTTTTTGTCGTTAGCGGCGATAGTTCCGCGAAACTGTATTCTTGCGCGTCCGCAGGAGCAACAACATCGAGTCAAAATGCCGCCGCATTGCTGAACGACCTTGGGACAGTCGATATTCGCCGCGTGGGGACTTGATCGCGGTGGATACTCGCAAGGGGTGTTCCGAGTAAAAACAATTGGCCGTCGGGCGCTAACCGCGCATCGATGAGTCACGCCCAAGTCTAGGGAGAAAATGGCATGAAGGAAGCCACCAAGGGGGCGGCCTCGGAAGCGTTCGCGCATATGCTGGCGGTGATGGCGATGCTCGTCATCGCAAGCATCTTGTTCTACGGGCGCTAGTTAAGAGTCGGGTGAGAGCTTTCGTCATTCCGGGGTGGCCCTCGCACAGGCCAGGCCCAGAATTCCCGTTCCAGGCTCGGTCTCTCAGGACCGCCCCCGAATGACGAATCCTACTATGATCTCTTCGTGAAAAACGGCACAATCTTCCCAGCGAACGGTTTGAAGCTCGCATGGACCTCATCGCCGATGGCGAGGTCATTCTCACCATGCGCCATCATGCGAAAGCCCTCGACGCAATCGACCAGCAGGATGTTGTAGGGCACGTGGGACCGCGTCTCAGGCGTCGCGGCGCGGCAGACCAGCGAGGCCGCGTAGACCCTGCCTTTGCCGCTGGCGCGTTGCTCGCGCGGATCGGACGCGCCGCAGGCCATGCAGAAGGCGCGTCGAAAATACTGCACATGGCCGCATGCGCTGCAGGTCTGATAGGTGACGGCGTGTTCGCCATTGGTCCAGTCGCCCAGACGCTCGCTCATCGCACCCGCTCCAGGAACATGGTCACGTGAGACGACAGCACGCCGCCGTCGCCGTGCAGCAGCGCGATCGAGGCGTCGCGCACCTGACGATTCGCCGCCCGCCCCGTCATCTGCAGATGCGTTTCGACAAGATGCGCCATGGCGCCACCGACGCCGCAATGACCGTAGCTGAGCAGGCCGCCATGGGTGTTCAGCGGCATCGCGCCGTCACGGCTGAAATGGCCGGCGCGCACGCGCGCGGCTGCCTCGCCCCGGCCAGCAAGGCCGAGGTCTTCCAGCAGCATCGCGAGCGTGATCGTAAAGCTGTCGTAGATCGCGGCGTAGCGCACGTCGGAAATCGCGAGGCCGGTGGCCTCCCTGGCGCGGGCGACGGAGATCTCAGCGCCGAGTTGGCTCAGGGCGGGCGCTGCCGTGACGTGCTGATGGGTGTGGGCCTGGGCACAGCCGCGAATGCGCACGCCGGCCTCTCCCGTCCGCTCGCGGCTGATCACGAAAGCCGCGCCGCCGTCGGACACCGGGCAGCAATCGAGCAGCTTCAGCGGCATCGCCACCGGCTTCGAGGCCATGACGTCGGCGACCTCGATGGGATCGTGGAATTGCGCACCGGGATGAGTGCAGGCATGGGTGCGCATCAGCACCGCGAATTCGGCGAGGCCTTCTTCGGTCACGCCGTATTCGTGCATGTATCTGTTAGCGACCAGGCCGTAATAGGCGGGAATGGTCGGGCCGAGCGGCACCTCGTAGTCGGGATGGCCGACCTGCGCCAACGCCTGGATCGAGGCATCGCGGCTCTGCCCGGTGAGGCGGTTCTCGCCGGCGACGACGAGCACATTGCGGGCGACGCCCGCCTCGACGAGATGATGGGCGAGCATGGTCATCGCGAGCCCGGTCGCGCCGCCGACCTGGACGGCATGGGCGTAAGCGGGGCGGATGCCAAAATGCTCGGCAAAGACGGTCGCCAGCATGATGTGCGGCGACACGGTGGAGTAGCCGCAGAGGATGCCGTCGATGTCGGCGCGCTTGAGCCCGGCATCGTCGAGCGCGGTTTGCGCGGCCCTGCTCATCAGGTCGAGCGAGGACGAACCTTCGTGCTTGCCGAAAGGCGTGAGGCCGACACCGGTGATGAAGCTCACGGACGCACCTGTGCATCGTCATTCCGGGGCGGCGAGCGGGTGATGCCATCGCGGACCATGGCGTCGATCTCGTCGGCGGAATAGCCGATCTCACGCAGGATTTCCGCGCCGTGCTCGTTGAGCTGCGGCGCAAGCCGCACCGGTTCGGCCTCGGTCTCGGACCAGGTCGCCGTCACCCTCATACTTCGGATCGGCCCTTCGGTTGGATGGTTCACCACCGGAAAAAAGTTGGTAGCCTCCAGATGCTCGTCGTGCAGCATCGACGCGAGGTCGTGCATCGGCATCACAGGCACGTCCGCCCTGGTCAGCAGGTCGATCCATTCCGCCGTGGAACGCGTCTCGAAGATGCGCGCGAGCTCGGCATAGACGACGTCGATATTGGCGGCGCGGCCGGCGAATGTCGCGAACATCGCGTCGGCGCGCAGGTCGTCGCGTCCCGTCGCCTTGAAGAAATTCTCCCACTGCTTGTCGTTGTAGACGATGACGCTGAGATAGCCGTCCGAGGTCTTGTAGGGCCTGCGGTCGCGTGAGAGGTGGCGGGCATAGCCGCCCTTGTCGAGCGGCGGCTCGTAGGTCAATCCGCCCATGTGGTCGCCCATGACGAAACCAGCCATGGTCTCGAACATCGGGATGTCGACGCGCTGGCCTTGCCCGGTGCGGTCGCGGTGGACGAGGCTGGCGCAGATCGCGCCGACGGCGGTCAGGCCGACGATGCGATCGACCAGCGCGTTCGGCACATAGCGCGGCACGCCGTCACCGGTCTGCGCCATCAAGGCCGGCAGCGCGGTGGCGCCCTGAATCAGATCGTCATAGGCGGGCTTTGCGGCATACGGCCCGTCCTGGCCGAAGCCGAACACGCCGGCATAGACCAGCCGCGGATTGATCTTGCAAACAACGTCATAGTCCAGTTGAAGCCGCGCCATCGCCTGCGGGCGGACATTGTAGACGAGCACGTCGGCGTCCTTCAGCAAGCGCAGTACGGCCTCGCGGCCGGCGGGCTTCTTCAGGTCGAGGCAGATCGAGCGCTTGCTGCGGTTGGTGTTGAGGAACACCGGGCCCATGCCGGCGTGCCGCATCGGGCCGATCAGGCGGGTGACGTCGCCGTCCAGAGACTCCACCTTGATGACGTCTGCGCCGTAGTCGCCGAGCATCTGGGTCGCATAGGGACCCATCAGCACGGTGGTCATGTCGACGACCTTGATGCCCTTCAGCGGCCCCATCGTTCGCTCCCGATTGCGCGGGCTCAGATGAGCCCTGCGATTTCGGTCCAGCTAACGGCAGCGGCGGCACGTGCGCAAGGGCGGCCGGCGTATGGCCGCATGCGCCGGCGAAGAAAGTCGGCTATTTCTTCTGACGGGATTCGCGCACTTTGAGGAGACGGTCGAGCTCCTCATTCTGCTGGTTGATGCGGTCCGCGATCCGCGACTCGTTCTGCTCACCCGAGGCGGCCGCGGCCTGCTCGATGAGCTGGCGGATATTGTCCTCGAGAATCGCGATGCGATCGTTGAGTGCGTCCATCGACAGCGAATCTTCGTAGTCATTGCTCATGATGCATCCCCTGCAAATCGATCATGAGCTTTAAGGGCCCCGGGGGAGCCCACCATGATCTAGCGCAAGATAAGAAGGTGGGCACGGCGCTTGCGCGCCTTTGCCCACCTACAAGGTCGGAGCTTACTTCAGCGGCTCCAGTACGGAGACGTAGTTGGCGACCGCCGCACCGCCCATGTTGAAGATGCCACCGAGTTTTGCGTTCTTGAGCTGCATGCCCTCGGGCGCTTGGCCGGCGAGCTGCATCGCGGTCATCACATGCATGGAGACGCCGGTGGCGCCGATCGGATGGCCCTTGGCCTTCAGGCCGCCGGACGGATTGACCGGCAGCTTGCCGTCCTTGAGCGTCCAGCCTTCCTTGATGGCGCGGGCACCCTGCCCCCTCGGCGTCAGGCCCATCGCCTCGTACTCGATCAGCTCGGCGACGGTGAAGCAGTCATGGGTCTCGACGAAAGAGAGATCGGTGAGCGCAACACCCGCCTTCTCCAGCGCGCGCTGCCAGGCGACCGTGCAGCCCTCGAACTGGAGGATGTCGCGCTTGGACATCGGCAGAAAATCCTGGGCGTGCGCGGTGGCGCGGAAGCCGATCGACTTGCTCATGCCCTTGGCGGTTTCCGCGTCGGCCAGCACCAGGGCAGCGGCACCGTCCGAGACCAGCGAGCAGTCGGTGCGCTTCAGGGGGCCGGCAACGTAGGGGTTCTTCTCGCTCTCGGCGCGGCAGAACTCGAAGCCAAAGTCCTTGCGCATCTGGGCGAAGGGATTGGCGACGCCGTTCTTGTGGTTCTTGGCTGCGATCAGCGCCAGTGCATCGGACTGATCGCCGTATTTCTGGAAATAGGAGCTGGCGATCTTGCCGAACACGCCGGCGAAGCCGCCGACGGTGTCGCCGTCCTCGGGCAGATAGGACGCCTTGAGCAGGTTCTTGCCGATCTCCGGCCCCGGCGTGCGCGTCATCTGTTCGACGCCGACAACGAGGACAATCCTGGCCGCGCCGGCCGCGATCGCGCGCACGCCCTGATGGACGGCGGCGGAGCCGGTGGCGCAGGCGTTCTCGACCCGGGTCGCCGGCTTGAAGCGCAGCTCCGGGTCGGCCTGAAGCACCAGTGAGGCGGTAAAATCCTGGGGCGAGAAGCCGGCGTTGAAATGGCCGAGCACGATCTCGTCGACATCGCCGGCCGAAATGCCGGCATCCGCCAGCGCCTCATTGGCGACCTTCACCACAAGGCTTTCCACGGTCTCGGTGTCGAACTTGCCGAATGGCGTATGCGCCCATCCGACGATGCTGGCGGTCATGATCTTTCTCCCTGGCGGTCTCTTGCTGAGCTAAGTCTTAGCGCAGGGATGGCAAGACTTCACGCGGGTTTAAGGGCCTGGAGGGTGCGCTGGCAGATGGCAGTTATGCCGGCCCAGTTCCCGGCCCTGATCTCCGCCGTCGGGCACAGCCAGGAACCGCCGACCGCGACCACATTGGGCTCCGCGAGCCAGGTCGCCGCATTGGCCTCGCCGACCCCGCCGGTCGGGCAGAACCGCACGTTCGGGAACGGCCCACCCAGCGAACGCAGCCCCTTGATGCCGCCGGCCTGCTCGGCCGGGAAAAATTTTGCGACGTCGAAGCCGTAGGACAGCGCCATCATCAGCTCGGACGCGGTGGCGATGCCCGGCGCAAACGGCAAGGAGCTATGGGTGGCGGCCTTCAAGAGGTCCGGGGTCAAGCCCGGGCTGATGCCGAACGCAACGCCGAGCTTCTCGACACGCGTGAAGTCGGCCGGATTGAGAATCGTGCCGATGCCGACCACCGCCTCGGGCACCTCGGCCATCATCGCCCTCGCCGCCTCGATCGCAACGGGGGTCCGCATGGTCACCTCCAGCGTGCGGACGCCGCCGGCCACCAGCGCACGCGCCAGCGGCACAGCATCCTGGATACGCTCGATGGTGAGGACGGGAATGACGATCGCGGCCTTGAACAGCGCGACGAGGTGGTTCTGCTGGGCAGTAGTGGTCATCTTGGCTTTCGTTTCACTTGGTCGCCTGACGCGTCGTCGCCGGCCGGTGCCGTTTCTTCGGCGGCATGGCATAACCCGGAATGATGGCGCCGGAATAGCAGATCACGAGGCTGGCGAGGCGGTGCCCGGCCTGGGCGGCCTCGACCGGGTCGGAACCGGCGAGCCGCGCCGCGATATAGGCCGCGGCAAAACTGTCGCCGGCCGCGGTGGTGTCGACCACGGGTTTGGTCATGGGCTCGGCGCGAACCTCGTAGGGCCCCCCGGGAAAACGCAGCAGGCTGACCGGATCGGCGAGCCGGAACACCAGCTCAGGGCTCGGGATGCGCGCCATCAACCGCTCGTGGCTCTCGCCGGGATAAAGAGCGAGCAGATCCTCGGTCGAGGTCAGCACGATGTCGGCAGCCGCGAAGGCGGCTGAAAACACCTCGCGCGCGACGTCGCGATCCGGCCATCCCCGCGCGCGGAAATTGGTGTCGAACACGAAGCGGGTGCCGAGCAGGCGCGCGCGCTTGATCGCCGCGAACAGGCGCTCGCGCCCGGCCGCGTCGTAGATCGAGAGCGTGATCGCGGAGAGATAGACGATGTCGTAGCTCATCAGCGAGTTGAGGAGATCGTCGGTCTCCGGCAGATTCATCAGCTGGCGCGCCGCCGCACTGTCGCGCCAGTGGAAGAACTGGCGCTCGCCCTTTGCATCGAGCTGGATCATGTAGAGGCCGGGCAGCTTGCCCGGCAGCCGCACGACGCGCCTGGTGCCGACGCCCTCCGCAGTCCAGGCCGCGATCATCTCATCGCTCAGGGCATCGTCGCCAAGCGCGGTGAGATAATCGACCTTGACCTCGAGCCGCGCGAGGTAAACGGCCGTGTTGAGCGTGTCGCCGCCGAATCCACGCGAGTAGAGGCCCCCGCCCTGCCCGCTGGAATGTCCGGCGGATTGTCCACCCTGGGCCTGCCGGAGCTCGACCATGCATTCGCCGATGCAAGCAACGCTCGCCATCACTTTACCCGCTCAGTCAGAGATCAGGCGACGAAATTGCCGCCGAGCTCGTCTTCGATGTGAATGCGGATGATGTCGTCGAAAGTCTTCTCGGCGGTGGTGAAGCCGAGCTCGAGCGACCGCTTTGCATTGAAGTTGCGCGGCCAGCCGCCGACGATGCCGACGATGAAGGGATCGGGCTCCCGCTTGATGCGGGCGGCGACCTTGTCGCCGGCGACGCGTTTCAGCGCAGCGATCTGCTCGCCAACCGTCGCCGACAGGCCCGGCATGGTCAAGTTGCGGCGCGGCCCCACCGCTGCGAGGTCCATGGTGGCGGCATGCAGCAGGAAGCCGACGGCGGAGCGCGGCGTGGCATGCCAGTGGCGGACGTCTTCGGATACGGGAAGGACCACTTCCTTGCCGGCCAGCGGCTCGCGCAGGATGTTGGAGAAGAAGCCCGATGCTGCCTTGTTGGGCAGGCCGGGCCGAATGCAGATGGTCGGCAGGCGGATGCCGATGCCGTCGAGAAAGCCGCGGCGGGAATAGTCGGCCAGCAGCAATTCGCCGATCGCCTTCTGCGTACCGTAGCTCAGAAGCGGCGTGTGGAAGAACTCGTCGCCGATCGCATCGGGGAACGGCGCGCCGAACACCGCGATCGAGGACGTGAACACCACGCGCGGCTTGTAGCCGCCGCCTGCGAGCCTGACGGCATCGAGCAGCATCCGCGTGCCGTCGAGATTGATGCGGTAGCCCTTGTCGAAATCGAGCTCGGCTTCGCCCGAGACGATCGCGGCGAGATGAAAGATCACGTCCGGACGGCCGGCGATCAGCTTTTCGGCCGCACCCGGCACGGCGAAATCGCTCGACACGGTCTCGACGGCAAAGCCGGCTTTTTCCGGCGCCTTCGGCTCGACCACGTCATGCATGGTCAGCTTGGTGATGTCGCTCTTGCCGAGCCGGCCGTCGCGCAACAACCGTTCGCACAATTTGCGGCCGACCATGCCGGCGGCGCCCAGAACCAGAATGTGCAAGAGCCTACTCCTTTTTATTGGCCGGAACGCGCCGGTTTCGGCGATTCGTCCTGGCGCGCGCTCAAGGCAGGCCCCGCGATCATTCCTTCACGGCGCCGGTCATCGCCGACACATAATACTCCACGAAGAAGGAATAAAGGATAACTACGGGAACCGAGCCGGTCAGAGCCGCCGCCATCAGCGCCCCCCAATGGTAGACGTCGCCATTGACGAGCTCGGTGATCGCGCCGACAGGGATCGTCTTGTTCTCGGACGAGGAGATGAAGGTCAGCGCGTAGATGAACTCGTTCCAGGACAACGTGAAGGCGAAGATGCCCGCCGAGATCACGCCCGGCAGCGACAGCGGCAGCGTGATCTTCATCAGAATCTGCAGCCGCGTCGCCCCGTCGATCAGCGCACACTCCTCCAGCTCATAGGGGATGGTGCGGAAATAGCCCATCAGGAGCCAGGTGCAGAACGGGATCAGGAAGGTCGGATAGGTCAGGATCAGCGCCAGATTGCCGTCGAACAGGCCGAGCTGAAACACGATCGCCGCCAGCGGAATGAACAGGATCGAGGGCGGCACGAGATAGCCGAGAAAGATCGCGAGGCCGACATAGCGCGAGCCCTTGTAGCGCAGGCGCTCGATCGCATAGGCGGCGCAGACGCTGGCGAACAGCGAAATGAAGGTCGAGGACACCGAGACGATCACGGTGTTCCACATCCAGAGCGGATAGTCGGTGTCGAAGAACAGCTTCTTGATGTGCTCCAGGGTCGGATGCACGATCCAGAACGGATTGTACTTTTCGTAGTCGTACATTTCCGCGTCCGGCTTGAACGTCGCGACCGCCATCCAGTAGAACGGGAACAGCAGGAAGAAGATGATCAGGCCGAGCGGAAGGTAGACCCGAAAAAACTTCCGCGGGAAGCTCTCGAGGTAGTCCATTCCGACGCTTTGGTCGTCTGCCGTGGTCATGGTCAGTCCCTCCCGCCCTGCTGCCAGCGGGAACGCTGAAGCCCAAAGAAGCTGAGCAGGATCGCGGCGACCAGGAACGGAATCATCGCGTTCGAGATCGCCGCGCCCTCGCCCAGATTGCCGCCGGTGATGGCGCGCTGGAACGACAGCGTCGCCATCAGATGGGTGGAGTTGATCGGCCCACCCCGCGTGATGGTGTAGATGAGCTGGAAGTCCGTGAAGGTCATCAGCACCGAGAACGTCATCACGACCGCGATGATCGGCGACAGCATCGGCAGCGTGATGTGGCGGAAGCGCTGCAGATTGGTGGCGCCGTCGAGATTGGCGGCCTCATAGAGCGAGGGCGAGATGGTCTGAAGTCCCGCCAGCAGCGTGATCGCCACGAAAGGCACGCCGCGCCAGATATTGGCGGCGACGACCGACCAGCGCGCATTCCAGGGATCGCCGAGGAAATCGATGTAGCGTGTGATCAGGCCGGCCTTGATCAACACCCAGGAGATGATCGAAAACTGGCTGTCATAGATCCACCAGAACGCGATTGCAGAAAGCACCGTGGGCACGACGAAGGGCAACAGGACGATGGCGCGGACCATCGACTTGAACGGTAGCCGCTCGTTGAGCAGCAGCGCCAAATAGAGGCCGATGGCGAATTTCACCGCGCTGGCGGCGACCGTGTAGAAGATCGTGTTGAACACCGACAGCCAGAACACCGAGTCCTTCGACAGCGAGACGAAGTTCTGGAAGCCGATGTAGCGCCCGGCTCCGCCGATCTTGGTATCGGTCATGCCGAGCCAGAAGCCCAGCGCCAGCGGGTAGGCCAGAAACAGGATGAGGATGGCGATTGCCGGCACCATGAACATCGCGCCGAGGAAATTCCGGCTCTCGAATGCTCTGGTCCACAAGCTGCTGCGCTTGACCTGCGCGGCTGCGGACTCGGCCATAACTGCCATGTCGGATTCCCCTTGACGAAGAGTCGCGGCGTCCGGCGAACCGGACGCCGCGTAGATTGCAGCTGATCAGACCTGGTAGTAGCGCTTGGCGCGCTCGGCTGCGCGTGCGGCTGCCGCCTTCGGCGTCACGGAGCCCGACGCCGCCTCGGCGAACATGTCGACGACGACGAAGTCGCCCATCACGGCGGCAGAGGCATAGCCGAGATCGCCGGCAAAGCCGTTGTCGCGGCAGCGCTTCAGGCAGTCGCGATACGGCGTGATCTTCGGATCCGACGTCCACACCGGGTTGTCGTTGTAGGCCGGCAGCGGCGGCGACACGTAGCCGTTGGAGGAGACCTCCCAGGCGTCGTAGTTCGCCTTGTCCATCATGAACTTGATGTACTCCTTGACCGCCTTGGGATACTTCGAGTGCTTGTAGCCGTAATAGACGAGCACGTTCTGCTGCTCGGTCGACACGCCCACGGGACCGATCGGCATCGGCGCGTGGTTCATGTCCTTGGCAATTTCCTGCTGCTTCGGATCGGTGGAGTTCTTGCCGACGGTCCAGATCGAGATACCGTTCAGCGTCAGGCTGAGCTCGCCGTTGAGGAACGCCTTGTTGTTGTTCGAGTCATTCCACGACAGCACGCCGGGGATGAAGGTCTCGTAGAGCTGCTTGACGTATTCGAGCGCGGCGATCGTCTCCGGCGAGTCGATCACGACCTCGTTCTTGTCGTTGACGACCTTGCCGCCGAAGGCCCACAGCGCCCACTGGCACCAGCCGTTGGCGTCGCCCGTGGCGTGGCCGAGCGCGAAACCGGCCGGCGTGTTGTTCTTCTTCAGCGCCTGGCAGAGCTTGAGGAAGCCGGCGGTGTCCTTCGGAAATTCATCGAAGCCGGCGGCCTTCACGTGGCTGACGCGGTAGTTCAGGCAGCCGCCGGTCGCGCCCTGCGGAATGGCGATCCAGCTGTTGCCCTTCTTGCCGTAGCGTTCGGCAACCGGGTACCAGCCGCCATACTGCGCGCCGAGATAGTCGGCGACGTCAGTCATGTCGATCAGCTTTTCCGGGAATTTATGGGGATCATCGAGCGTGCCGATGATCAGGTCGGGACCGGCACCGACATTGGCGGCAACCGCGGCTTTCGGGCGGATGTCTTCCCAGCTCTCGGCCTCGAGCTTGACCTTGACTCCGGTCTTCTCGGAGAACGCCTTGGTCTGCTCGGCGAATTTGTCGAATTCGGCCTGAATGAACTGCTTCCAGCGCAGCACGCGGATGGAGGCGTTCGGCTCGGGCGTGTTGGTCCACTCCGCCGCGCGCACCGGGACGATGCCGGGGCCGGCCAGCAGCGCCGCGCCGCCCAGACCGACTTTAAGCACACTTCGCCTGTCGAAATCGCTCATCGTTCTCTCCCTAAATTTTATATTTGTATTGGGTCGTCTTGTATTGGTCGTCTTTGGCCGTTCTTCGGCCTCGCTACACTCGCTTGCCCGTCGCCTCGTCGAACAGATGAATCACGGAAGGATCGGGCTTCAGCTTGACCTTGTCACCCGGGTTGAACTGGTGACGTTCGCGGAAGACCGCGACGACCTGCTCACCACCGAGCTTCGCAAACACCTGCGTTTCCGAGCCGGTCGGCTCGACCACGACGATCTCGGCATCGGCGCCGTCGTCAGCGATGGTGAAATGCTCGGGACGTACGCCGTAAACGACAGGACGGCCATCGGACGCCGCCGGCGCGTTCTGGAGCGGCAGCTTGACGCCGTTCGGGCCCTCGAAGGTCGCGACGCCGTTGACGCGCACATGACCCTTCAGGAAGTTCATGGATGGCGAGCCGATGAAGCCGGCGACGAACTGGTTATCGGGCTTGTCGTAGAGCTCGAGCGGCGTCCCCATCTGCTCGACGATGCCGTCATGCATGACGACGATCTTGTCGGCCATGGTCATGGCCTCGATCTGATCGTGGGTGACGTAGACGGTCGTGGTCTTCAGCCGCTGGTGCAGCTCCTTGATCTCGGTGCGCATCGCGACGCGCAGCTTGGCGTCGAGGTTCGACAAGGGCTCATCGAACAGGAACACCTGCGGATCGCGCACGATGGCGCGGCCCATGGCGACGCGCTGGCGCTGGCCGCCGGAGAGCTGGCGCGGATAGCGTTCGAGCAGCGGCGACAGCGCCAGGATCTCGGCGGCGCGCTTGACGCGCTTGTTGATCTCTTCGGTGCTCTCGCCACGCAGCTTCATCGAGAAGCCCATGTTCTCGCCGACCGTCATGTGCGGATAGAGCGCGTAGTTCTGGAACACCATCGCAATGTCCCGCTCCTTGGGCTGGACATTGTTGACGACGCGGTCGCCGATCGAGATCGTGCCGGAGGTGATGTTCTCGAGACCGGCGAGCATGCGCAGAAGCGTCGACTTGCCGCAGCCGGAGGGGCCAACCAGGACGACGAACTGGCCGTCCTCGATCGGAATCGAAACGCCGTGCAGGACTTCAAAATTGCCGAACGATTTCCGCACGTCGCGGATTTGCACAGACGACATCTAGCTCCCTCCTCGAAAGTCCACGACGCATCTCGCGCCGCGACCGTCTTGTTTTTTCAGACTTCACCGAACGAAGCCCAACCTTAGCGGGCGACATTGTCGGCAGTTTGTGCGGTTTTGGCAATTTGTCTTTGGTTAGTCTGTGCTGGTAGCGCTGTCAACGTTCCTTTGTTTGCGACAGTGAGTGTGTTATGAGCAGCAAATGGGTCGAAACCGCACCAAGTCAGGCAAAATCCGGCTGGCGGAAGTCGCCGAGCTTGCCGGCGTCAGCCCGATCACGGCGTCCCGCTTCTTCCGCAATCCCGAGGCGCTGTCGCTCGCCAAACGGACCCGGGTCGAGAGCGCGGCAAGGGAGCTCGGCTATGTGCCGAATCTGGCGGCGCGCGCGTTGGCCTCGCAGCGCACCGAGGTGATCGGTGTCTTGATTCCGTCACTGACCAATAACGTGTTCTCCGACGTGCTGCGCGGCATCTACGACGCCTCCGAAAACAGCCGTTACTCGATCCAGTTGTCCAACACACGCTACAGTATTCTCCAGGAGGAGAAGCTGCTGCGGCTGTTTCTTGCGCAGAAGCCGGCCGGGCTGATCGTCACCGGCATCGACCAGACCACTGAATCCCGCGCGATGCTCGATGCTGCCGACTGCCCGATCGTGCAAATCATGGAGATCGGACCCAATCCGATCGACATGATGATCGGCTTTTCACACTATGATGCAGCCCGTGCGGCGGTTGCGCATCTGTTCGCGCAAGGTCACCGCAAGATCGGCTTCGTCGGCGCGCGGATGGATCCGCGGGTGCAGCGGCGGCTCGACGGTTACGTCTCGGCCATGAAGGACGCCGGAATGTTCGAGCAACGCCTCGTCGTCACGACGGCGACACCGACGTCGGTGACGCTCGGAGGCGCCCTGTTCACCGATCTCCTGACGCGGGAGCCCGGCATGGACGCGGTGTTCTGCGCCAATGACGACCTCGCGCTGGGTGTGCTGTTCGAATGCAGGCGCCGCGAGATCGCGATCCCCGAACAGATCGCGATCGTCGGCTTCAACGATCTCGAATTCATGGCCTCCGCCGTCCCGACTCTCACGAGCGTGCGCACCAACCGCTACGAGATGGGCAACACGGCCGCCAGCATGCTGATCGACGCGATCGACGGACGGCGCCCGGAACATCCGGTGCTCGATCTCGGCTTCAAGGTAATCGAGCGGCAAAGCTCGTCGGCCCGGCGTTCGGACAACCGGCCAGCCGTTTCAGGCGTGGGCGCTACGAACAAAATGGTAGCGTTACCAAGTGGCCATGACTAGTATCGGATTTGTGAGGAAACGACCCGCCAGCGGGCAGGCAAATCGTCGCTCGCGCCGTTGGGCATCGCACAAGCCGACACCCTAAAACGGACGCCGGTGCGTTTGCATTGCAGGAGAAACCAATGACAAAAAAACCAACCAATGGGCATGCCCCCGCCGGCAACGGCGCTCGCCGCCACCTCCGCTCTCAGGAATGGTTCAACAATCCGCATAATCCGGGCATGACCGCGCTCTATCTGGAGCGCTATCTGAACTACGGTCTCACCCGCGCCGAGCTTCAGTCCGGCAAGCCGATCATCGGCATCGCGCAGACCGGCAACGACCTCTCCCCCTGCAACCGCCACCACATCGAGCTTGCCCATCGCGTCCGCGAAGGCATTCGCGAGGCCGGCGGCATTGCGATGGAATTCCCGACCCATCCGATCCAGGAGACCGGCAAGCGCCCTACCGCGGCGCTCGACCGCAACCTCGCTTATCTCGGCCTGGTCGAGATCCTTTACGGCTATCCCCTCGACGGCGTGGTGCTGACCACCGGCTGCGACAAGACCACGCCGGCCTGCATGATGGCGGCGGCAACCGTCAACCTGCCCGCGATCGTGCTGTCGGGTGGGCCGATGCTGAACGGCTGGCACAATGGCGAGCGCACCGGCTCCGGCACCATCGTCTGGAAATCGCGCGAGCGGCTCGCCGCCGGCGAGATCGACTATGAAGAATTCATGGAGATCGTGGCGTCCTCGGCGCCCTCGGTCGGCCATTGCAACACCATGGGCACCGCCTCGACCATGAACGGGCTTGCTGAAGCGCTCGGCTTCTCGCTGCCGGGCTGTGCGGCGATCCCCGCTCCCTATCGCGAGCGCGGCCAGATCGCCTATGAGACAGGCAAGCGCGCCGTCGAGATGGTCTGGGAGGATCTAAAGCCCTCGGACATCCTCACCCGCGAGGCGTTCGAGAACTGCATCGTGATCAACTCGGCAATCGGCGGCTCGACCAACGCGCCGATCCACATCAACGCGCTGGCGCGCCACATCGGCGTCGAGCTCTCCATCGACGATTGGCAGAAGGTCGGCCACGACGTGCCGCTCCTGGTCAACATGCAGCCGGCCGGCTTCTATCTCGGCGAGGAATTCCACCGCGCCGGCGGCGTGCCGGCGGTCGTGCGCGAACTGATGAAGCACAAGCGCATCCACGAGGATGCGGTCACGGTCAACGGCCGCGGCATCGGCGAGAACTGCGCCAATGCTCCAAAACCCGACAACGACGTGATCTGGGCTTACGACAAGCCGCTGGTGAAGGACGCCGGGTTCCTGGTGCTGCGCGGCAATCTGTTCGATTCCGCGATCATGAAGACCAGCGTGATCTCCAAGGAATTCCGCGATCGCTATCTCAGCAACCCGACCGATCTCAATGCCTTCGAGGGCCGCGCCGTCGTGTTCGAGGGTCCGGAGGACTATCACGAGCGGATCGACGATGCCTCGCTCGAGATCGACGAGCATTGCGTGCTGTTCATCCGCGGCACCGGTCCGATCGGCTATCCCGGCGGCGCCGAGGTCGTAAACATGCAACCGCCCGCGGCGCTGATCAAACGTGGCATCATGTCCCTGCCCTGCATCGGCGACGGCCGGCAGTCGGGCACCTCGGGTTCGCCTTCGATCCTCAATGCTTCGCCGGAAGCCGCTGCCAATGGCGGCCTCGCGGTCCTCAGGAACGGCGACAAGGTGCGCGTCGATCTGAACAAGGGCAGCGCCAACATTCTCATCTCCGACGACGAGGTGAAGAAGCGCCACGCCGAGCTGAAGGCCAGTGGCGGCTTCAAGCATCCGCCGAACCAGACGCCGTGGCAGGAGCTTTATCGCAACACCGTCGGCCAGCAGTCGACCGGCGCCTGCATGGAGCTCGCCACGCGCTATCAGAACGTCGCCGGCACCTTTGGTGTGGCGCGGGATAATCACTGACTACTCGTCATTGCGAGGAGCGAAGCGACGAAGCAATCCAGGCTGCCTCCGCGGCGGGACTCTGGATTGCTTCGCTTCGCTCGCAATGACGATCCGATAGAACTTTCAGGCAAGGGAGAAGAAAATGGCAGACCGCCTCAAGGGAAAGCGCGCCGTCATCACGGCTGCAGCGGCAGGCATCGGACGCGCATGCGCCATCGCATTCGCGCGTGAAGGCGCAACCGTCATCGCCACCGACATCAACGAGAGCGGCATCGCGAGCCTGACCAAGGAAGGCGTCGCCGAAACCGCGAAGCTCGACGTGCGCAGCACCGCCGACGTCAACGCCTTCGCCAAGCGCGTCGGCAAGGTCGACATCCTGCTCAACGCCGCCGGCTTCGTGCACCACGGTACCATCCTTGAGTGTTCGGAAGAGGATTTTGATTTCTCGTTCGACCTCAACGTCAAGTCGATGCACCGGACCATCAGGGCCTTCCTGCCGGACATGCTCGCGGGCGGCGGCGGCAGCATCGTCAACATCTCCTCCTGCGCGGCGCTGCGGCCGCCGGCCAACCGCTACGTCTACAGCGCCTCAAAGGCGGCGGTGTCGCTGCTGACGCGCGCGGTCGCGCTCGACTTCATCACCAAGGGCATCCGCTGCAACAGCATCTGCCCGGGCACCGTCGAGACGCCTTCGATGCTCGACCGCGCCGCCGCGCAAGGCCCGCAGGGCAAGGAGATGTTCGTCTCCCGCCAGAAGATGGGCCGGCTCGGCACCGCCGACGAGATCGCGTCCATGGCGGTCTATCTCGGCAGTGACGAGAGCGCCTTCACCACCGGCGTCGACCTCGTCGTCGACGGCGGCTACATGCTCTGACGCCAAGGCATCCAGAAGGCATCCAGCATGAACAAGATCGATCTCAACGACCGTGTCGCCATCGTCACCGGCGGCGCGCAGGGCTTCGGCCGCGCCATCGTTCAGCGCTTCGTCGCCTCCGGCGCCAAAGTCGCGATCTGGGATTTCGACGCCGCGCTGGCCGAGAAGACGGCGAAGGAGATCGGCGACAACGCCCGCGTCTTCAAGGTCGACGTCACCGATACCGCGGCCGTCGAGCAGGCTCGCGACGCGACGCTTGCCGCCTTCGGCAAGATCGACATCCTCGTCAACAATGCGGGCATTGCCGGGGTCAACAAGCCGGTCTGGGAGACCGATCTCGAGGAATGGCGGAAAGTTCTGCGCATCAACCTCGACGGCCCCTTCATCTGCTGCAAGGCGGTCGTGCCCGCGATGCTCAAGCAGAAATACGGGCGCATCGTCAACATCGCCTCGATCGCCGGTAAGGAAGGCAATCCGAACGCGTCGCATTATTCGGCGTCCAAGGCCGGCCTGATCGCGCTGACCAAGTCGCTAGGCAAGGAATTGGCGGCACATGACATCCTCGTCAATGCGGTGACGCCCGCGGCTGCAAAGACCGCGATCTTCGACCAAATGACGCAGCAGCATATCGACTTCATGCTGTCGAAGATTCCAAAAGGCCGCTTCGTGCTGGTGGAAGAGCTAGCCGCGATGGTGAGCTGGCTCGCATCCGAAGATTGTGCCTTCTCCACCGGCGCGGTGTTTGATATCTCCGGTGGACGGGCGACGTACTGAGACATTGGCCGCCCGCGGGGGCGGACCATGCTGGGACGTCGGGATTTCGTGAAGCTCGCAGCGAGCGCAGGCGCGCTGCCGCTGCTGTCATCGCCCACGCTCGCGCAACTCGCCCCCAACCCGCCGGGCATCCGTCCGCCCTCGCCGGCCGAGCGCGACGCCATGGCACGGCTCGCGCGCAGCTTCATGGACAGATATGGCGTGCCGGCGTTATCCTTTGCGATCGGCTATGCCGGCACTGTTGTTCACGAGGAAGCCTTCGGTGTTGCCGATGTCGAGCGGAACGAGGCCGTGACGCCGCGGCATCTGTTCCGGATCGCCAGCGTCAGCAAGATGATCACCTCGGTCGCGCTCTTCCGCCTGATCGAGGAGGGCCGCCTCAAGCTGACGGACCGGGTGTTCGGGCCCGGCGGGCTGCTCGGCACCGAATACGGGCCGCCGCCCTACTCTGCCGGTATCAACCAGATCACGCTCGAGCATCTCCTGACGCACACCGCCGGCGGCTGGAGCAACGACAACCGCGATCCCATGTTCACGCATACCCGGATGGATCATGCCGGGCTGATCACCTGGACGCTCGCCAACCGGCCGCTGGACCTCTTGCCGGGCCAACGCTACGCCTACTCGAATTTCGGCTATTGCGTGCTGGGGCGCGTCATCGAGAAGCTCACTGGCCAAGCCTATGCCGAGCATGTCCGCAGTGAGGTGCTCGCACGCTGTGGCGTCACCGACATGACCATCGCGGGCGACACGCGCGACCAGCGTCAGGCCGGCGAGGTCGTCTATTACGGTCAGGGAGAAAGTCCCTACGGCATGAATGTCCGGCGGATGGATTCCCATGGCGGCTGGATCGCGACGCCGTCGAATCTCGTGCAGTTCCTGATGCATGTCGACGGCTATACGAAACCCGCGAACATCCTGCGGCCGCGCACCATAGAGATCATGACAACCGCACCCGCTGACAGCCCCAACTACGCCAAGGGCTTTTGCGTCAACAAGTCAGACAATTGGTGGCACAATGGCAGCCTGCCGGGGACCTGTACCATTGCAGTCAGAACTCATGGCGGCTTCTGCTGGGCCGCCTTCACCAACACCAGACGGGGGAACTCGAGCATGGATGGCGATCTGGACAAGCTGAACTGGAGCATGGCGCGCCAGGTCGCCGAGTGGCGGGTCGCATGATCCGCGAAGGCGGATGTCTGTGCGGCGCGGTGCGGTTCAAGGCGGAGGGCGAGCCGCTCAACGTCCGCATCTGCCATTGTCGCATCTGTCAGAAGGCAATGGGCTCGCCCTACTTCGCCCGCGCGCAGTTCGACCAGCGCGCACTGTCGGTCGAGGGCGACACCGAGCGCTATGCGTCGTCCGAGAACATCGACCGCGTGTTCTGCAAACGCTGCGGCACGCGCCTGTTCGCCTGGCGGCGCAACGGCACGCTGGCGGGCGTCGCGCTGGCGACTTTCGACGATCGCAACGCCTTTGTGCCGACCGAGCATATCTGGGTCAGCGAAAAGATGGGCTGGGTGACGATCGAGGACGGCATGATCCGATATGAGGGGACGATCCCGACGTAGCTCATCCGGCGCCAAGGCTCGACGTCATGGCCACCGGTCTCGCCGATCATTTGCAGCGTGGCATTTCGGAACCGGTCACCCTATGTTGAGGTGAAGCGTTGCTGCACCACCGGTTGGCTGGGTCGGCTGCAAGACCGCAGGTAAACCGGGACGGACGAGCCGTGAACATTTCTTTGTATGACCTCTCGGTGTGGGTGCTGCCGCTGGTGCTCGCCATCACCTTCCACGAGGCTGCGCACGCCTTCGTGGCACATCGTCTCGGTGACGATACGGCCTCGCAGCTCGGCCGTGTCAGCTTCAATCCGCTCCGCCACATCGACCCGTTCGGCACCGTGATCCTGCCGGCGATGCTGCTGTTCGCGCATTCGCCGTTCCTGTTCGGCTACGCAAAGCCAGTGCCGGTGAATTTCCGCAAGCTCAACGACCCCAGGCTCGGCATGGTGTGGGTGGCGCTGGCCGGGCCTGCCACCAACATCCTGCTGGCGCTGGCCGCAGCTCTTGCCCTGCACGCCCTGCCTTGGGCTCCGGCCAACTCGGCGCAATGGATCTTCGACAATCTCAAGAACGCGCTGCTGATCAACGCGGTGCTGGCGGTGTTCAACATGATGCCGATCCCGCCGCTCGACGGCGGGCGCGTCGCGGTTGGGCTGCTGCCCCGGCCGCTCGCCCTGCCGCTGGCGCGGCTCGAGCCGTTCGGGATGCTGATCCTGATCGGCTTGCTGATCCTGCTACCGCTGGCAGGCTCCCAGTTCGGTCTAAATCTTGATGTTATTTCAGCAATACTGCGAACGTTGACCGGTTATGTGATTCAGGCTGTTCTCATTCTGACCGGCAATGCGTAGTTGAACAGCGACACACCCGAACACAAGCCGAAGGGCTCGAGGCCGACTTGGTCAAAGCTGCCGATATGCTGATCGCGCGACGCGCCGATACCCGCGCCCGCGCCGATTTCGCCACCTGGAAGATGATGGCCAAGCTCAACGGGTCGTCCGCGCTGCCGCCGGGGGCGCAGGAATTCCTCGCGAGCTACAAGAACCTGCAGGCACAGATGAACGAGGGTGAGGCTACCGAGGCCACCATCGGCGCCATCTACAAGGCCTACTATGCCGAGATGGGCGGCGCGGGAACCCCGCCTGACGTCCGCCCCAGGGCGGCCGAACCGGCGGCGGACAATGTTACCGCTTTCCGCCGCCCCGAACCGAAGCCGAAGAAGGCCAATTTCTTCGGGGCAGCGACCGCGGGCGCGACCCAGAAACGGCCGCTCCCGGTGGCCCTGATCTTCGCCTGCCTGGTCGTGGTCTATGTCGGGATCAGGCTCTACTGGCGCTGAGCCGACTTCTTCTTTTTCTTTGCGTCCGGCGGCGTGAAGATGATGTCGACGGTGCGCTCGAACCGGTCGTCGGTCAGGCTGGCAGGCGGCTGCGGGATGGGATCGGACTTGCGCACAATCGAGATCGCCGCCGCATCGTAAGCTGCATCCCCGGATGACTCGGCAACGTCGACTGAAAGCACGTTGCCCCGCCGATTGATCGCGAAGGAGACCTTGACCTTCTGATTGTTGGGCTCCTTGCCCTCCGGGTTGACCTTGTGGGCGGTAAGATGCGCGCTGATCTTGCGGTTCCAGTCCGCCGTCAGCTTCAGAATATCCTTGCCGATGCCCAGCACAGGCGCCAGCGCCTTCTCGGCCTCGCGCGCGTCCTCATCAAGCGTCTGCCGCGCCGTCGCAACGGACTTCGGCGAGGCCTCCGCAGCGGGCGTCTCGACCGCCGCGATCTTCGGATCCTCGTCCTGCGGCTTCTTCGAGATGTTCTCGGTGACGACCCGATCGGGATCGTCGACCTGTTGCGACTGATCCTTTGGAAGCTCGGTTTCCTTGGTCTCGGCTTTTTGCTCGGGAAGCGCCTGCTGCTCCTGCATCGCTTCGCTATCCGGTCCCGGCGGAAGGTCGGTGTCAGGCGCCTTCGGCGAGGCCATCTCGACAGCGAACTCCGCGCCGGCCGCGCCGAGGCCGTCATCGCCGTCATCGGCGCGCAGGTGCGCCAGCGCGAGCGCGGCACCACCCAGATGCAGCGCGAGCGCCGCCACCGCTGCCAAAATCCAAAGCGTCCGGGCTGGTTTGGACTCGTCCGACATCGCGGCCTCTAAGGCTGAGCGGCGCCTGCCGCAGGCGCCCCCGGAGCGCCTTCCAGCGCAACCAGCTTCACCCGCGAATAGCCGCCTGAGCGCAACAGCTCCATGACCCCCATCAACTCGCCATACGGCACCGAGCGATCGGCGCGCAGAAAGACATACTTGTCCTTGCTCATGTCGGAGAGGCCGTCGAGGGTGCCGATCAACTCGGCGCGGTGGACCGGGTTCTCTCCGATGGCAAGCGTCAAATCGGGCTTGATGCTGAGATAGGTCGGCTTGTCCGGCTTCTTCTGCGGCGTCGCGCTCGACGTCGGCAGATCGATCGGCAGGTCGACGGTCGAGAGCGGCGCTGCGACCATGAAGATGATCAGCAGCACCAGGATGACATCGATGAACGGCGTGACGTTGATTTCATGCGTTTCGCCGAAATCGTCGTCGTCATCATTGTCTGCGAGCGAAACGCCCATGGATCACTCCGCCGCGCGCGAATGCACGCTGCCGTGGCTGCGGTCGAGATCGCGCGAGAGCAACCGCCCCGCCGCGCCCGAGGCACGGCTGACGAGCTCGAGATAGCTCTTCGTCACGCGCGAGAAGTAGTTGTAGATGATGACGGCGGGAATGGCGGCGACCAGACCGATCGCGGTGGCGAGCAGCGCCTCGGCGATGCCGGGCGCGACGACGGCGAGGTTCGTGGTCTGCGACTTCGAGATGCCGATGAAGCTGTTCATGATGCCCCACACCGTGCCGAACAGGCCGACGAAGGGCGAGGTCGAGCCGATGGTCGCGAGCACGCCCATGCCGACGCGGATGCGCCGCGCCTCCGCGCGCATGATCTCGGAGAAGCTCGAAGCCGTGCGCTCCTTGATGCCGGTGTCGCTGGAGAGGCCGGCCGACATCCGCGCCTCCCGCAGCGCCGCCGCCAGGAAGGACGGCAGGATGCCCTCCTTGGCGCCGAGCGCCATCTGCGCTTCGGCGAGCGAGCGTGCCTCCGCGATCTTCTTCAGCGCCGAACGAAGCTTGGTTGCGGCGATCGACAATTCGATCGACTTGGCGATCAGCACCGTCCAGGTCATCAGCGATGCGAAGGCGAGCCCGATCATCACCGCTTTCACGATGATATCCGCCGACTGGAACATCACCCAGGGCGACAATTCCTTCATGGCGGGCGCGATGCCGGCATCGGACTTTGCCGCGGGTGCGGCAGCTTGGGGCGCCGCAGGCGGAGCAACAACCGGGGCTGGGCTGACCGCGGACGGCTGAGCCGTCGACTGGACCGGAGCCGCGGGCGCGGCTTGTGTCTGGGCCGAAACAGGGGATGCAAGCCAGGCGGCCGCCAGCACCAGAGCTGCGGCAAGGCTTGCTTGGAAGGACATGATCTTCATACTTCGGCCCAGTAGCGAATGAGGTTGTGATAGATACCCGTCAATTTGACCGTTTCGGGATCGTCACGCCCGAGCCGTTCCACCAGCGCCTGTATCGCGGTGTCGAGGTCAAAGATCATGCTCCGGGCTTGATCGTCCCGTATCATGCTCTGAAGCCAGAAGAAAGACGCAACCCGCGTTCCCCTGGTCACCGGGGTCACCAGATGGAGGCTGGTCGAGGGATAGAGCACGCAGTCCCCGGCTTGCAACTTGACTTCGTGCGAACCGTAGCTGTCCTCGATCACAAGTTCGCCACCGTCGTACTCCTCCGGCTCGGCCAGGAACAGCGTGACCGACAGGTCTGTGCGGATGCGAAGGCCGGTCAGGCGGTCGCCGCGGATGGCATTGTCGACATGCAGGCCGAAATGGTGGCCGCTGCTGGCTGCATAGCGGTTGAACAGCGGCGGGAAGATCTGGAGCGGGATCGCCGCCGCGATGAAGCGCGGGTTCGACGTCAGCGCCGAAATGATGCGGTTGCCGAGTTTTCGCGCGATTTCGCTATCGGGCGGCAGTTGCTCGTTGCGCTTGACCATCGCCGACTGCGCGCCGGCGGTGGAGCGCCCGTCTTCCCATTCGCTGGCGTCCATGATGCGGCGGAAATCCGCCACATCATCCTTGCTCAGAACGCCAGGCAGGCACGTCAACATGATCAGAACTTCGCCGTCGTCACGAGGTAGAACGCCCGCCCCGGCGCGACCGCCACGAAGGGCACGGCACTGCGATAGAACGAGTCGTAATAGAGCTTGTTCGTCAGGTTCTGGGCGTAGAACTTCATGGTCCAGTTCTGGTCGATCTTCTTCTCGATGAACGCGTCGAAACGCCAATAGCTCGGCAGCTCGTTGGTGTTGGCCGCGAACGTGCCGCCATAGACCTTCGAGCGGTACACCGCCTGCCCGCCGAGTTCCCAGCCGCCGTCGAACTTGTACTTGGTCAGCATGCTGAACGACTGGTGGGCAATGTTGGCAAGCTGCAGACCCAGATTCGACGCAACGCCGCTCTGCGTGACCTTCGACTGCATCAGCACCAGGCCGCCAAAAATGCTCCAGCGGTCGGTGAGCTTGCCCTCGGCCTCGATGTCGATGCCCTGGATCCTGTAGGCGGCCCCCGAAGTCAGCACGCTGTTGACGGTCTCGCGCGCATTGTCCTTGGTCGTCTGAAACAGCGCACCGGTCACCAGCAGGTGACGGTCGGCGAGCTCCCATTTGGTGCCGAGTTCGATCGCCTTGTTACGCTCGGGTCCGAGCAAAACGGCCGTGTTGGGCGGAACACCACCGTAGTCGGTCGCGGTCGCATCAAGCTCCGACCCGAACGGATTGGCCGAGGTGGCGTAGGCCGCATAGACGCTGCCGATCGACATCGGCTTGTAAACCAGGCCGACGTTGTAATTCACAAGATCGGCGTTCTGCTTCAGATAGGCCGCGTTGGTCGACGAGCTCTGGCTGTAGCCGTCGTAGCGCACGCCGCCGTTGACGATGATCGTGTCCTGCCAGTTCGCGGTGTCCATGGCATACACGCTGGTGGTGTTGACGCCATATCGCGTCGGATTTCCGACGATCCCCGGAATGCTGAAGGGGATGTTGGTGAATTGCGGAGAATAGAGATTGACCCCCGTCACCGCGCCGTTGCTCGTGAAGGCGGAACCGGACAGCTCCGACGCGAGGCCCGCATAGCGGTCGATCGAGATGTTCTCGTTCGCATACTCAACGCCGAACACCGTGGTGTGCTTGACCCCGCCGGTGTCGAGCTTGAACGTGGCTTCGTTCTGGTTGGCCCACACGTCCACGTTCTGCAAGCGGCTCTGCGCGCTCGCCGTCGTGGTCCAGAGTAGCGGATTGGGGCTGGTCGTGTTCGGGTTCTGCGGCAGCGTGCCGATATAGTTCAGCACCGAGTGCTCGCCGCGCACCTTGCTGGTCAGCGTAATGGCGTCGTTGACCTTGTACTCGATCGTGCCGGTGCCGAAATCCTGCCGCGCCGTCTGGAAGTCGCGGTTGAGGAAGCCGTACCAGCTTCCGCGCGGAATGCCCGCCGACGTCACCGGCACGTTGCCCTGCCTGTAAAAGGGCACGCCGAAATCCGGGTAGCCGCTGAGGTCGGTGTGGACGTAGTTCGTCGTGATCTTGATGTCGTTGGTCGGGGTGTACTTGGTCGAGATGAACGAACCCCAGCGATCGTCGGTGATGTAGTTGCGGCCGGCGACGTTGGCGTCCTGGAACAGGCCGCCAACGCGCACCGAGAAGGTGGGATCGATGACCTGGTTGACGTCGAGCGTGACCCGCTTGGTCCGGTCGGTGCCGAACTCGGTATCCATCCGCTTGAAATTGACGTCGCCCGCCTGCTTGGTGACGATGTTGATGGCGCCGCCAGCGGTGCCGCGGCCGGCGTAGGACGAGGCCGGGCCGCGCAGAATCTCGATCTGCTCGGTGAAGAAATTCTCGCGGATCGAGACCGCGGGATCGCGGATACCGTCGATGAAGACGTCGTTGCGCGCGTCGAAGCCGCGGATGAAGAAGCGGTCGCCGAAGGCGTTGCCGCCCTCGCCCGATCCCAGCGTCACACCCGCGGTGGAGCGTCCGATCTCCTTCAGCGTCGTGGCGTTCTTGTCCTCGAGCACTTCCTTGCTGAGCACGGTGATGCTCTTCGGCGTGTTCAGCATCTTTTCGGGAAACTTGCCGGAGGCCTGGACGTGGTCGACCTTGTAGGGCGCTGCCGGATCGGAATACGGATTACGGTCGGCTTCGCCGGCCGGAACGGTAGGAGCCGTCTGCTGCGCGGGCTGCTGCCGCTGCGCGGCGCGGCGAAGCGCATTGCGCGCGCGGACCTGGTCCGCCGTCGGCTTCGAAGCCACCGGGCGCGGACGCGCGACCGGAGCATCGACCGTCACCGGCGGCAGATTCGACTGCTGCGCTTCCGCGCCGCTCGACACCGATGCTGCCGCGATCAGGCCCGCGACAGCGGAGACCTTCTTGCCGGAAACGCTCGTGAACTTTTCATCGAATGCTGCGACCGAACGCAACGACTTCGGTGCGACCACCTGCCCCATTACCAAACACGCCCCATATTCCTGTTCGCCCATTCACTTCGATGAACGATTGGTGTGTTGGTATCGGCCGCAAAATAGCGGGTCAATGCGAGCAAGCCGCGAGAACCCTTGAATAAGTCCAGATCAAAACGATTCTAAACTACAGTTTGAAATCGTTCTAAAACTACATTGGACTTGTTCTAAAGAGAGCGCGAGTTCGGCGGTCGCGCGCGCATTGTCAATCGCTGCTCGGCGGCTTCATCAGCGAGAACAATTCATCGACGGTCTTCTGCGCCACCGCGCGCACGCGATCGCTGTTGTCCATGCCGGCGATGTTGACGCCGTTGACGACGGCTCTGATCTCGTCGCGGAAGTCGGTGAGAAAGCGCAAGGGATCGCGCTGCTCGTTGGCGACGCGCGCGATCAATCCCGTGATCAGGATCTGACACGCGATCAGCTTGCCGTTCAGTTCGTCCATGCTGCGCTCCCGTTGTGGCGCGCCGATATGACCGATGCCAGTTTTCCTGACAACCGAAACGGCCTCCGCACGATTTAGAACCGTTCTTGCGAGCCGTCGCCCTGCGGCCCATGCGCGGCGCCGCTCGGTGCGGAGCACACCGCTTTCGAGCATTGCACAAAGTTTGCACGCTGATCGTTCCTGACGGGACAATCCAGCACTGCACACCGTAGTGACACGGAGCTGCCTAAGCGGTGCAAAGCTTTCCAATTGTTTAGGATTCTCAACGGATAGTGCTGTTTACACTGGAACTTGGCGTGTATTATACAAGCGCCCTGGAACCCTATGATTGCCTCATAATTCGTAGTTTAGGGCACAAGAGCCGACACGAGACGATATGAAAAAGTCCCGGCCGATCCTCTGGATTCTGATCATCGCGGCCGTGGCCTCCGCGGGTTACTATGGTTGGCAGAAATTCGGCGCGCTCGAGGCCGGAAAAATCCAGACCGCACAGAAGGGGCCGCCGCGCCCGCCCGCCGTCCCCGTGAGCGTTTCGCCGGTCCAGAAGGTGGATTTTCCGGTTTACCTGACCGGTCTCGGCACGGTTGCGGGCTTCAACACCGTCCAAGTCCGGACCAGGGTGGATGGCCAGATCGACAAGATCGCCTTCACCGAAGGCCAGATCGTCAAGGAGGGCGAGCTCCTCGCGTCGATCGATCCCCGCCCCTATCGGGCCACGCTCGACCAGGCCAAGGCCAAGAAGGCGCAGGACGAGGCAAATCTGGCCAATGCCAATCTCGAGCTCCAGCGCGCCATGAAGCTCGGCGAATTCGCCACCGCCCAGCGGGTCGATACCCAGCGCTCGACGGTCGCCCAGCTCACCGCGCAGATCGCCGCCGACGATGCCGCGATCTCCAACGCGCAGACCCAGCTCGATTACACCCAGGTCAAGGCGCCGATCACCGGCGTCGCGGGCCTGCGCCAGGTCGACATCGGCAACATCGTCAATTCCTCGACGCAGACCGGCATCGTTACAATCTCGCAGGTCGAGCCGATCTCGGTGATCTTTACCGCGCCGGAAGATCAGCTGCCCTATATCAGCGAGGGCCAGAAGGCCGGCGCGCTCAGGGTGATCGCTTTCACCACCGACGGCAAGAAGACGCTGGCCGAGGGCAAGCTCGCGGTCATCAACAACCAGGTCGACACCAGCAGCGGCACGATCCGACTCAAGGCGGTGTTCGACAACAAGGACCACGCGCTGTGGCCTGGGCAGTCGGTGTCGACACGCCTGCTGGTGCGCACCCTGAAGGATGCGACCGTTGTCCCGGATGACGCGGTCCAGCATTCCACCAACGGCCTCTACGCCTATACGGTCAATCAGGACAACAAGGCCGAACTGCACAAGATCAAGGTCAGCTACGCCATCGACGGACGTTCGGTCGTCGACGAAGGGCTGACGCCCGGGCAGCAGGTGATCACCGGCGGCCAATTCAAGGTTCAGCCGGGAAGCCTCGTCTCGACGGCCGTGGCGAGTACGGATCCGGCCCAGAACAAGGTTCGACAGGAATGAACGCGGGCGGGATTTCGGCACCTTTCATCCGTTATCCCATCGGCACATCGCTGCTGATGGCCGGCATTCTCTTCGTCGGTCTCGTCGCCTATCCCCTGCTGCCGGTCGCGCCGCTGCCGCAGGTGGACTTCCCGACCATCCAGATCACCGCCAATCTGCCGGGCGGCAGCCCGGAGACCATGGCCTCGTCGGTGGCCCAGCCGCTCGAACGGCAATTCGCCCAGATCCCGGGCATCGCCCAGATGACTTCGACGAGCTATCTGGGCACCGCGTCGATCACCATCCAGTTCGACCTCAACCGCAGCATCGACGGCGCCGCCAACGACGTGCAGGGCGCCATCAACGCCGCGAGCGGTCAGCTACCGAAGAACCTGCCCTCGCCACCGACCTACCGCAAGGTCAACCCGGCCGACGCGCCGATCCTGCTGCTGTCGGCGACCTCCGACACGTTGCCGCTGACCAGCGTCAGCGACGCGGTCGACGCCCAGCTCGCCCAGCAGATCAGCCAGCTCTCAGGCGTCGCCCAGGTCTTCATCGGCGGCCAGCAGAAACCGTCCATCCGCATCCAGATCGACCCGGCGAAACTCGTCGCCAAGGGCCTGTCGATGGAGGACGTGCGCAGCCAGATCGCGATCACCACTGTCGACAGCCCGAAGGGCAACATCGACGGTCCGAAGCGCGCCTACACGATCTACGCCAACGACCAGCTCACGCAGGCCAAGGACTGGAACGACGTCGTCATCGCTTATCGCAATGGCGGTCCCTTGCGAATCCGCGATGTCGGCCAGGCGGTCAGCGGCGCCGAGGACGCCAAGCAGGCGGCCTGGGCCAACGGCAAGCGCGGCGTGTTCCTGGTGATATTCAAGCAGCCGGGCGCCAACGTCATCGAGACCGTCGACCGGATCAAGGCCACCCTGCCTCGCCTCGTCGCCGCGATCCCGCCCGCGATCAAGATCGAGCTCATCAGCGACCGCACCACGACGATCCGCGCCGCGGTCGAGGACGTCCAGTTCACGCTGCTGCTGACCATTGCGCTGGTGGTCATGGTCATCTTCATTTTCCTGCGCAGTTTCTGGGCGACCGTCATACCCACCATCACGGTGCCGCTGGCGCTGCTGGGCGCGTGCGCCTTGATGTGGGTCGTCGGCTATTCGCTCGACAATCTGTCGCTGATGGCTCTCACCATCGCGGTCGGATTCGTGGTCGACGACGCCATCGTGATGCTTGAGAACATCACGCGCTACATCGAGGAAGGCGAATCGCCGATGGCGGCCGCCTTCAAGGGGTCCAAGGAAATCGGCTTCACCATCGTCTCGATCAGCATCTCGCTGGTCGCAGTGCTGATTCCGCTGCTGCTGATGGGCGGCATCATCGGACGCCTGTTCCGCGAATTCGCCGTCGTGCTGGCGATGACCATCTTCGTCTCGATGTTCGTGTCGCTGACCCTGACGCCGATGATGGCCTCGCGCTTCCTGCGCGCGCATGGGGAGGTGACCCACGGCAAGTTCTATCAATGGAGCGAGCGCGGCTTCGACCGGATGTTGCGCGGTTACGAATGGGTGCTCGACCATGCCCTGGCCTGGCGTCGCACGACCCTCACGATCTTCTTCGCGACCCTGGCCCTGTCGATCTATCTGTTCGTCCTGATCCCGAAAGGGTTCTTCCCGCAGCAGGACGTCGGCCTGATCACCGCGACCTCGGAAGCCTCCCAGGACATCTCGTTCGCGGAGATGCAGCGCCGCCAGGTCGAGCTCGGCAAGATCGTGATGGACGATCCCGACGTCGCAACGATCGCGATGAACATCGGCGGCAGCGGCCGCGCCGGCAACAACGGCAACATGTTCATCACGCTGAAGCCGCGCAGCGTCCGCAATGCCTCCGCGCAGCAGATCATCGCGCGGCTGCGTCCCAAGCTCGAGAAGGTGTCCGGCGCCCGCCTCTATATGCAGGCGGCGCAGGACGTCCGGCTCGGCGGCAGGCCAACGCGCACGCAGTTCGAGTTCACCCTGCAGGACGCCGATCTCGCCGAGCTCAACGACTGGGCGCCGAAGATCCTCGCCAGGATGCAGACGTTGCCGCAACTGCGCGACGTCGCGACCGACCAGCAGACCCAGGGCACCACGGTTCAGCTCAAAATCAATCGCGATACCGCAGCGCGTTACGGAATCCAGCCGCAGCTGATCGACGACACGTTGTACGACGCCTTCGGCCAGCGCCAGGTCACGCAGTATTTCACCCAGCTCAACACCTACAAGGTGATCCTCGAGATCCTGCCGGAGATGCAGGGCAGCCTCGAGAGTCTGAACAAGCTCTACCTGAAATCTCCGCTGACCGGTGACCAGGTGCCGCTGTCGACCTTCGCGACCTGGAGCACCGATCCGGTCCGCCCGCTCTCGATCAGCCACCAGGGCCAGTTCCCGGCGATCACGATCAGCTTCAACCTCGCCCAGGGCGTCGCGCTCGGCCAGGCCACCGAGGCCGTGCAAAAGGCGATGGCCGATCTCGGCGCGCCGCCGACGCTCAATTCGAGTTTCCAGGGCACGGCACAGGCGTTCCAGCAGTCGCTCGGCACTGTGCCGCTCCTCATTCTCGCCGCGCTGGTCGTGGTCTATCTGATCCTCGGCATCCTCTACGAGAGCTACATCCATCCGATCACGATTCTGTCGACCCTGCCCTCGGCCGGCGTCGGCGCACTCGCGATCCTGATGGCGGCCGGCTTCGAGTTCAGCCTGATTGCTTTGATCGGAGTCATTCTGCTGATCGGCATCGTGAAGAAGAACGGCATCATGATGGTGGACTTCGCCATCGCCGCGGAGCGCGATGAGCACAAGACGCCGGCGGAATCGATCCGGCAGGCAGCGCTATTGCGCTTCCGTCCGATCATGATGACGACGATGGCTGCCCTGCTCGGCGGCGTGCCGCTGATGCTCGGCCACGGCACGGGCGCCGAAATTCGCCAGCCGCTCGGCTACGCCATGGTCGGCGGTCTGATCGTCAGCCAGGCGCTGACGCTTTTCACCACTCCGGTCGTCTATCTCTATCTCGACGAGCTCAACAACTGGTTCTCGGGCTGGGGCCGTAAGGGTGACGGCGAAGGTGACGAGACGGTCGAGCACGGCACCGTTAAGGAAGCTGCCGAGTAGCAGCTTGCACCGCGCGCCTCACGACGTTACAGCGAGGCCCTCGGTTCACGTAAACGCGGTTTTGCCATGCTCATGCAATCCAGACTTGTCGCCCTTGTCGCCGCCATCCTGTTGTCGGCGGGTGTCGCGCATGCCCAGCAAGGCGCCAAGAAGAACGCGGCTCCCTCTGCCCCGGCGGCACAGCCCGCACCGGCTCCGACGCAGCCGCAGGCTGACGGCGCTCCGGCGCAGCCGCCCGGCTGGGTCGTGCGCTGCACCAGCGTCAGCCGCGACGCACCGCTCGAATGCGCGATGGAGCAGAACGCGGTGCTGACCAAGACCGGGCAGACCATCGTCCTGATCAACATCCGCATCGCGCCCGACACCCGCACACCAGTGGCGCTGTTGCAATTGCCGCTCGGCCTCAACCTTCCCATCGGCGCCAAGCTACAGGTCGACGAGGGCAAGACGGTCGATCTCCAGATCCAGACCTGCGAGAACCGCGGCTGCTACGCTTCGACGCCGATCGCACCGGACCTGCTTGCGACCTTGCGGTCGGGCAAGCAGCTCAAGGTCTCCTTCCAGAGCATGGCGAAGGAAACGATCGCGATCCCGATGCCGCTCGGCGATTTCGCGGTGGCCTACGACAAGATCAAGTAAGTCGCCTCGCTCCTATTGCCGCGCCATCTGCGCGTTGCCGACGGCATCGCCGTCGAGCTTCTGGTCGTTGTGCATGGTGACGCTGACGTGCGAGAGCCGTCCGGTGAATTGGAACGGCGCCTCGTAATGCGAGACCGGACTGCCGCGGTCGCGGCCGATGTCGAGGCCCGACCACGAGATCAGCGTGTGGAATCCGAGCTGGGTCTGCAGCGACCCCGCCTTCTCACCATCAATCAGTAGCGTGTAGTCGGTGATGCCAGTGCGCGAGCCCTTCGCCGGCGGCTCCTTGCGCACGAGACGCTCGACATGCACGCCCAGCCGCCGCGCGCCCGACGGCACCTTGCGGTCCGAGCGGATGATCTGGTGACTGCCTCCGATGTTGAGGTCATGCACGAGGTGGCCATCCTTGACGTAAAGGCTGTAGCCGGACGTCGCGTCGCCGTGTGAGATCAGCACGCCATCGGCGCTCGCCTCGTCGATCTCAACATGCGCCTCGATCGTATAGCTGCGACTGCGCACGTCGGGTGCGACATCGGTCGGCACATGGCCCATGCCAGCATGGAAGACGAAATGGTGGCGAGCACCGTGGAAGCGCGCAGCATTCTCGGCAAAGCGTGGCCCGAAGCGATCATCGAGCGGCAACACCTTGTGCTTCTCGGCTTCCTCCCACCATGTCGCGATCATCCGGCCAAGCCGCTCCGGCTCTTTCGCCGCGAGATCGTCGGTCTCGGAGAAATCCTCATCGAGATGGAACAGCTCCCATTTGTCGCTCTCGAAGGGCGTGCCCGATGGATGGAAAGCGACCGCCTTCCACCCTGCCTGCCAGAGGCCGCGATGGCCGAACATCTCGAAATATTGCGGCGAGCTCTTTGAAGGAGCAGACGCGTCCGTGATCGAACGCGCGAAGCTCTCGCCTTCCAGCGGCATCTGCCGGCAGCCTGCGATCTCGGCGGGCGCCTCGATGCCGATCAGCTCCAGCAGCGTCGGCGTGAGGTCGCAGGCGTGCACGAACTGGTGCCGCAGCTCGCCCGTGCCCGCGATCTTCTTCGGCCAATTGATGACGAAGGGATCGCGGATGCCGCCGCCATGGGTGTTCTGCTTGTAGCGGCGCAGCGGCGTGTTCGAAGCCATCGCCCAGCCATGCGGAAAATTGCTGTGGGTGTCCGGCCCGCCGATGTCGTCGATGCGGCTCAGCTTCTCCGCGATCGGCTCCGGCTCGAAATTGAATGGGCCCATCGCGTTGACGAAGCCGAGCGGCCCGCCCTCCTGGCTCGCGCCATTGTCGGACATCACGATGATCATGGTGTTGTCGCGGATGTCGGCCTTATCCAGAAATGAGACGAGGCGTGCGAGATGACGATCGGAATGGTCCAGCATTCCGGCAAAAGCCGCCTGCAGGCGCGTGAAGACGCGACGCTCGTCGGCCGAATGATCTTCCCAGGCCTTCACGCCGTCATTGCGCGCCGGCATCCGCGTTCGCTCCGGCACCAGTCCCATCGCCTTCTGACGCGAGAGCCGCTGCTCGCGTTCGACGTCCCAGCCGTGCGCGAACGAGGCGTCGTAGCTCCTGATGATATCCATCGGTGCCTGGTGCGGCGCGTGGCAGGCCCCCAGCGCGACCCAGGTCAGCCACGGGACGTCAGGACGATCGGCGACGTGATCTCCGATGAAGCGGATCGACTGGTCGATCAGATCCTCGGTCAGATGATAGCCGTCGGCATAGGTGCCCGGAGGATCGATATGCGTGTTGTCGGAGACGAGCTCCGGCGCGTACTGGTCGGTCTCGGCGTCGAGAAAGCCGTAGAAGCGATCGAAGCCGCGGCCGAGCGGCCAGCCGTCGAACGGGCCGGTGGCGCCGCTCTCGGTGAGCGGCGTCACATGCCATTTGCCGACCATGTAGTTGCGATAGCCGTGGGTGCGCAGCATCTCGGCGAGCGTCCCCGCCTCGCGCGCGATCTTGCCGCGGTAGCCTGGATACCCGGAATCGAAATTGGCAAGGCACCCGACGCCGACCGAGTGATGGTTGCGCCCCGTCAGCAGCGCAGCCCGCGTCGTCGAGCACATCGCTGTGGTATGGAAGCCGGAATAGCGCAAGCCTTCGGCGGCGAGCCGGTCGATTGTCGGCGTCCGGATCGCCGAGCCGTAGCAGCCGAAATCGGAGAAGCCGACGTCGTCGAATAGCACCACCAGGATGTTCGGCGCGCCCTCGGGCGGCCTTGGCGAATCCGGCCACCAGGGTTTTGAGTCCGCAACCGTCTTGCCGACTGTGCCGCGAAACGGCGTGTCGCTGCGTGCACTCATCTGATCCTCCCTGTTCGGCCGGCCTGGGTGCCCGCCGACGGCCACGGTTGACCCGCAGCTCGTCCCCACCTAAATTATAATAAGAGTTATGATTATCATTTAGCCGCGATGCAAGCACGGAAGCAGCCACGTTCCGAAGACCCCGGGGTTCGCGATTTCGACCTGCCCGGCGTCGCCCCGTCGCGCCAGAAGCGCAGCCGGGAGACGACGCTGGCGCTGCTGCGCGCGGGCGCCGAGATGCTGCGGACGCGCAGCCTCGCCGAGCTCTCGATCGAAGCACTCTGCACCGAGGTCGGCGCCACCGTTGGCGCCTTCTACAGCCGCTTCGAGAGCAAGGAGGCCTATTTCAACGCCTTGATGGCGCTGGCCGCGCGCGACGGCGAGCACCGACTGGGCGAGATCAGGCAGCCGTCGCCCGAGACAGGCCTCAG
The DNA here is from genome assembly GCF_055807435.1 of Bradyrhizobium sp. Ken51. Classification (NCBI taxonomy): domain Bacteria; kingdom Pseudomonadati; phylum Pseudomonadota; class Alphaproteobacteria; order Hyphomicrobiales; family Nitrobacteraceae; genus Bradyrhizobium; species Bradyrhizobium sp. Ken51. The sequence continues at coordinate 533,322 of NZ_JBVVPB010000002.1, forward strand.
CGAGCTCTGCCAAATCGTTGTCAAAGGCATCATCGCCTGGATGCGCAACCACGAGGGCGTGCTGCGCGCCGCGCTCCAGCATGACGACACCCGCCCGGACAAATGGACAGCGTTCAAGGCGCTGGCGAAAGCCACCACGATGGACGCCACCCCTCTCCTGCTGCCGGCCATGGGCAAGGGACGCAAGGCGGCCAAGACCCGCACCATCGCGTTCGGTTTCCAGGTCGTGCTGGGAACGCTGGTGAATGCGATCCTCAACGATCCCGGGCCGCTGTCGCTTTCGTCGAAAGAGATGGAGACGCGGCTGGCCGGCTGCCTGTTGCTGCTGCTTCAGGCGGAGCTATGACAATCCTTCGTCGCGAAGGATCTGTTTCGCCTTCTCGTCCCGGATCGCCTCGGCCTTTCTTACCCAGTAGATAGCCCGCTCGCTGTCTTTCGGGGCGCCGTTAAGGCCGTGAAAATAGTTGGCGATCATTTCTTGAATGGCCAGCAAATGGCCGGACTCGGCCACCCGCTCCTTCAGATTGAAGGACCTGAAGTACCGCTCCTGGGCCGTCCCTGCCCCTAGCCCCCGTCGCAAGGCCCCGGCGAGATAGAGCCAAGACTCGCAATCGTCGTCGGCGATCGATGCCTCGGCTCGCGCCATCAACGCCAGGCTGGCAGGCTGATCGCCCTTATCATCCAGATATTCAGCCATCTCGATCATGGCCATGACAGAGCCTTTCGCGATGAACGCCTCCAGATAGGCGGCGCCTTCGCCGTCCCCGCCTTCTTTCAAAAGTTGTCGGGCGACCCCAACATCGAATCCAAGCCCGTCTGAGAACACGATCCAATCTCCCGGCAGTCTCGCAAACAGCGAAAGCATAACATCATGCGCTGACATCGCCGCGGTTACCGCGAGCGGACGTCGATCAGTCCACGCCGAGATAAGCCTTCTGGACCTGCGGGTCCTCCGCGAGCGCCGCCGCCGTGCCTGACAACACGCTCTTGCCGACCTGGAGCACCGTGGCGAAATCCGAGACCTCGAGTGCGAGCTCGATCGACTGTTCGGCGAGCAGGATGGTCAGGCCCCCGCGATGCAGGCGGCCAAAGGTCTCGTACATGGATTCGACCACCGCCGGCGCGAGACCGAGCGAGGGTTCATCCAGCATCAACAGCTTCGGATCGCTCATCAGCGCGCGACCGACCGCGAGCATCTGCCGCTCGCCGCCGGACATGGTGCCGGCGCGCTGGTTGCGGCGCTCCTTCAGACGCGGAAAGATCTCGTAGACCCGTTCGAGCAGCGTGGCCTGGCGCGACTTGTCGTGCAGCGGCGTTGCGCCGAGTAGCAAATTGTTCTCGACGCTCTGCTGCACGAACAGCCGCCAGCCTTCCGGCGACAGCGCCAGCCCCTTGCGCACGATCGCAAACGCCCTCTCGCCGGCAATGTCCTCGCCGCGAAAGTGGATCGATCCGGAATGCACGGGAATGAGGCCGGCGATCGCGTTCAGCGTCGTGGTCTTGCCGCCGCCATTGGAGCCGAGCAGCGCGACGACGCTGCCTTCGGGAACCTCCAGCGAGACGTCGGACACGCCGATGAGATCGCCGTAGCGCACCTCGAGGTGCTCGATCCGCAGCAACGGCCCGCTCATAGGTCCGGCCCGCCCATCAGTTCGACCGGCGTGTGGCCGGCGGCCGCCTTGGCTGCGCGCTTGCCGAGATAGGCCTCGATCACCGCCGGGTTGGAGGTGACCTCGCGCGGCGAGCCGCGGGCGATCTCCTTGCCTTGGTGGAACACCATCACGCGGCTGGCGAGCGACATGATCACTTCCATGATGTGCTCGACGATCACGAGCGTGATGCCGGAACGATGAATGTCGCGCACGAGGTCGATGGCGAGCCTCACCTCATGGGCGTTGAGGCCGGCCATGGCTTCGTCGAGCAGAAGCACCTTCGGCTCGGTCGCCAGCGCCCGCGCGATCTCCAGCCGCTTGCGACCGGGCGTGCCGAGGGAACGCGCCGGCGCATCCGCAAGCCTGATCATGCCGACGCGCTCGAGCACCGCGCGCGCCCTGGTCTCGGCGTCCTTGCGATGCGAGGTGCGCAGGAACGCGCCGATCATGACGTTCTCCAGCACCGTCATGCCCTCAAAAGTCTGCGGCACCTGGAAGGTGCGGGCAAGCCCAAGCCCGGCGCGCAGCTCCGGCGTGAAGTCGGTGATGTCGCGGCCCTCGAACAGGACGCGGCCTGAAGTGGTCTTGAGATCGCCAGTCAGGCAATTGAAGAACGTAGACTTGCCCGCGCCGTTCGGGCCGATCAGGCCGAGGATGTCGCCCTGCTCCAAAGTCACGGAGGCGTCGTCCACCGCCTTGAAGCTGCCGAACGCCTTCGTAATTTCGCGTGCCTCAAGGAGCATGGCCAGCTCCGGTGTCCTTGGTCGGCTTACTGCGCCGCGTGAACAGGCTGAGCAAGCCACCCGGTTGGAAACGCGCGATCACGACGATGATCGCGCCATAGAGCACGAAGGTGAGCCCGGCGCCCTTGCCGCCGAGCCAGCTGTTGGAAATCTCTTCCAGCGGCACCAGGATCGCGGCACCGACGAGTGGCCCGAACAGCAGCCCTGCCCCGCCCAGCGCCGCCATGATCAGGATCTTCACCGAAATCAGGATGCCGAATCCGGACTCGGGATCGACGAAGCCGAACATCATGGCATAGAGCGCGCCGGCGACGCTCGTCAGCGCTGCGCTCAGCATGTAGGCGTAGAGCTTGGTGCGGCTGGCGGGGGCGCCGAGCGAGCGCGCCGCGCGCTCGGAATCCTTGATCGCACGCAGGTAAAATCCCATGCGGCTGTTGGTCATCCACCAGGTGATCAACAGCGTGATCGCGAGGATTGCAAGGAAGAGATAATAATACGGCAGCGACGACAGAAACGAGAGATCGAAGATGTTGCGCGGCACGGTCGGCCCGGAGAGCCCGACCGCGGCACCGAGCCAATCGGTGTTGGTCACGATCAGCCGCATCGTCTCGGCGACCGCGATGGTCGCCATGCTGAAATAATGACCGGACAGCCGCAGCGTCGGCACGCCGATGATCGCGGCCAGGCCCACGGCGAGCACGATCCCGCCGGGGATGCCGAACAGGGGCGACAGGCCGAACTTTGCGTAGGATCCCATCGCGGCATAAGCACCGCAGCCGAAGAACACGACGTGGCCGACCGAGACCTGGCCGGCATAGCCGCCGACGATATTCCACGCGGACGCCGCAATCGCATAAAGCAGCACCAGCGCGCCCAGGCGCTGCTGGAACGGCGAGGACAGCAGCAGCGGATAGGCGATCGCAATCGCTGCGACGACCGAGAGCCAGATCAAGCGCCGCATCACATCTTTCTCATCAGGTCTTGCTCATCACATCTTCCCCATCAAGCCCTGTGGCCGGAACCAGAGGAAGAGCAGGAACAGGACATAGACGACGATGTCCTTGTAGATCGCTCCGATCAGATAGCCCGACAGCGACTCGATCACGCCGATCAGCAGGCCTGCGACAAGGGCGCCCGGCACACTGCCAAAACCGCCGAGCGACACCGTGACGAAGGCGACGATGCCGAGCGTCTCGCCGACGGTCGGAACGATGTAGAAGAAGTTCGCGATCAGCGCGCCGGCGAGCCCGGTGGCGCCGGCCGCAATCGCCCAGGCGATCGCCTGCATGGTATCGGGACGGATGCCCATCAGTTGCGCCGCTGTTTGATCCTCCGCCACCGCCAGCATCTTCGAGCCGAGCGAGGTCCGCGTCAGCAGCAGATGCAGCCCGAGCGTGACGAGCAGCGCGACCACGCCGGCAAGCAGCCGCGAGGCCTCGATACGCAGGCCCGCGAACGCATAGGTGCCGCCCACGATGTTCGGAGGCATCGATAGGAAGTTGGCGCCGAACCACCAGAACACGGAATAGCGCAGCAATAGCGCAAGCCCGAACGTGCCGAGGATTTGCGCCAGCATCGGTCCCTTCATGATGTCGCGGATCAGGGCGAAATAGACGACGACGCCGACGGTCGCGAGCACCAGCGTCGCCAGCGGCGCGCCGAGGATCGGCCCTCCCCCCATCAGCGTGTACACGACATAGGCCACGTACATGCCGAGCATGACAAAATCGCCATGCGCGAAATTGACGATGTTCATCATGCCCCACACCAACGTGAGGCCAGAGGAAAACAGGGCATAGACAGCGCCAAGCAGAAGCCCGCCGACGATCACCTGCACCAGTACAAAGGACATGAGCCAGCGTTGCTCTGATCAAATCATTTCGGGAATGGCGGGGCGCGCAGCCCCGCCTTCAAATCTCACCAGCCCTTGTAGGGCAGCACCGGCGCCTTCGCAGCATTGGCCTTCGGCCACACCGCGGTGTAGTTCTCGCCGTCCTGAAGCTGGATGATGAGCCCGGAGGCGAGAATATTCTGGCCCTTGTCGTCGAACTTCACGCCCTTGTAGCCCATCATCAATTGCTCGGGCTTCAGATCGGTCGCCTTCAACGCGGCCTGGATCTTCGCCGGGTCGGTCGAGCCGGCGCGGTCGATTGCGTCGGCCAGCACGAAGAAGCCCTGCATCTGGCGGCCGACGGTGTCGTCCATCTCCTCGCCGCTCTTCTTCTTGTACATGTCGGCGATGATGGCCGATGGTGAGCCGGCCGGCCCCACCGACCATGACGAACGGTTGAAGACGCCTTGCGATATCTTGCCGACCGCCTTGATGAAGGAGGGATCGGAATAGCCGGCGTCGTCGGCCAAAAGCACCGCCGGCTTGTAGTCAAGCGACTGCATAGTCTTGGCGAACAGGATCGCATCCGACGTGTAGCTGATCATGATGATCACGTCGGGCTTTTTGTCCTTGAGCTGGAGCACCTGGCCCTGCACATCGGTCGCGTTGACGGGATAGGCAACGTCAACTGCGATGGCCTGGCCCTTCTCCTTGAAGGCGGCGCTGATCGTGTTGGCGACCGAGGTGCCGTATTCGGTGTTGTCGTGAACCAGCGCGATTGCATCGGTCTTGGCGCCTTGCGCCTTGATGTCGGCGAGGAAATCGACATACGCCTTGGCGAAGTCGGTGGCGATCGGCGTGGTGCGGAAGAACCATTTGAAGCCGCGCTCGGTGAGATTGGCGGCGACCGACTCGGAGTTAAGAAAGGGAATGCCGTATTTCTCGGCGATTGCGCTCGAGGTCAGCGTGACGCCGGACTGATAGGAGCCGAACACGGCGGCCACCTTTTCTTCCGTGATCAGGCGCAACGCCTGGTTCTGGCCTGTCGCCGGGTTGCCCTGGTTGTCGGCGAACACGATCTCGATCTTGGCACCGCCGAGGCCCGCAAGGCCTGCGTTCTTGGCCAGCGGCAGAGTGCCGAGCTCGGGATGAGGGTTGTTGATGATGTCCATGGCGACTTCGAGCGCCGCCTTGGCGTGCGCGCCGATCGAGGCGGTGCCGCCTGACATCGGCAGGATCGCGCCGATCTTGACGACCTTGTCCTGGGCCTGCGCGGCTGAAGCGAGCGCAAGGGACATCGCAGCCGCGCAAAGCAGCCCGGTGACGTGCTTCAATCTCATGAAATCAGACCTCCCAAGGGGTTTCCCCAACCAGGATTTTTTGGAAGCTCGGCTAAGCGCCCGCTTCCGTTTGTTTATGCCTGGCGATGAGAGGATGGCATGCTGGCCCTGTACCGGCAAGTGAAACGGCTTGCCACGATGCTGCATGGACAAGCACCGGTGTGGGCTGGGTCAGCGCCCTCACCCCACGGGATCGCTCGCGCTCAGCAGCGTCGTGAAGCCGCCATAGATCATGCGCTTTCCGTCGAACGGCATGCCGTCCAACTTCAGCCGCGGGTCCGACATCACCTTCTTGTTGACGGCATCACGGGTCTCCCGGTCGCGATAGACGATCCAGGAGAACACCACGATCTCGTCCTCCTTCGCCATCACCGCGCGCGGAAACGAGGTGAGCTCGCCATAGGGCACGTCGTCGCCGATGCATTCGACATAGTCGAGCGCGCCGTGCTCCATCCAGATCGCGCAGGCCGATTGCGCCAGCGCCTTGTAGGCCTCGATTTTGTCCTTCGGCACGGCCAGCACGAAACCATCGACATAGGGCATCACGGATCTCCTTGGGCTGTGTATCCGAAGGACGATGCGGCGCCTGACGATCCGACCAGGAAACGTGATTTTCGGATGAGGCAAACGGTCGCGCGCCGCCGTGGCGCGCCGCCGGAGCCTGCGATCCCACGGCCCGCACGTCCCAAGTGGACCGCAAAACACCCCTGCGTCGCAGCGCTTGCCAGCCCACAGCCGAGCGGGTAGAAACCCTCCACGCCTGAGCCGTGATTTGCGCGACAGCGCCATCGGCCACAGCCGGACAAATCAACAAGTCATTGAATTTGTTCGGCTATTCCGTTGGGGAATGGTGTAACGGTAGCACAACAGACTCTGACTCTGTTTGTCTAGGTTCGAATCCTAGTTCCCCAGCCACTCCGGGTAACCAGCTCACAATCAGACCGTCAGAGGTTGCGCTCTCTTGGAGCGGTACCGCTAAATCACGATGCGATCGAAGTCGGCGGCAATTCGCGTGTTCGGAAAAATCATCGTCGCTTCGGCCAAAATCTCTTCGTCCCGATAGCGCCCCGACATGTGATTGAGCACGAGTTGTCCGACGTTGTTCGCGGCGGCAAATGAAGCCGCCTCGCGCGCGGTGAGATGGCCATAGTCCCGTGCGGTCGCGGCGTCACGATCGAGGAAGGTCGCCTCGATCACCAGTAGATCGGCGTCGGCCACACGTTTGCACAGCCCGTCGGTGGTTTCGGTGTCGCCGATCACCACGAGCTTCCTGCCGCCGCTCGGCGGCCCCAGCACGTCTTCCGGATCGATCGTGCGGCCGGCGATCACGACTGGTCGCCCCGCAGCCAATTCTCCGCGCAGCGGCCCATCGGGAACGCCGAGTTCGGCGAGGCGCTCCCGCTCAAGATGGCGACGTGCGGGACTCTGGAAGCAAAAACCAAAGCTGTCGGTGTCGCGGTGGCGGACCGGAAAGCAATCGACGGTGAAGTCGCCGGCGTCGATAACCAGTCCTTCGATCAGCGGCGCGAACTCCACAGGGATCGGCGCCCTGCCCGCGCCCCACAGGCCGGCAAGCATGCGGATGACGACGTCGAGCGTACCCTTCCCTCCATGGAGGGTCATCACGTCCGATTGCTGGCGCAACCCCAGCGTCGAGAAGAGACCGGGGATGCCGAGCACATGATCGAGATGGGCATGCGTCAGCAGAATGCGGTCAAGCCGCCGAAAGCCCGCACCGCTGCGCAGCAACTGGCGCTGCGTGCCCTCGCCGCAATCGATGAGGACGCGCTTGCCCGCTGCCTCCACCAGGAGAGCCGGATGGTTGCGCTCCGCCGACGGAACGCTGGCCGAAGTCCCAAGGAATGTCAGGGCGAGCATGCTCGTCAGTGTCCAAGCTTCACCGCCCCCAATGCCACGTGAGCAGCAGCGCGTACAGAGCCCATCGATCCCGCATAGAGTGCGGCAAGAAATGCGTATCCCGCGATCTGGCGGCCAGCCGCCGCCTTCGGCCCCCGATCGGCGGACAGATCTGGTTCCCGTTGCGCGACCTCCTCATCCCATCTGCCAAATTGCATGCTCGATACTCGGATCGATTTGCAGCCGAGCGACATCGACGCGGCGATGCAAGACAATGGAGATCGTGATGCCGCCCGGATTGACCGCCACTGACTGGGACTACGGCTCGATCAGCACATTGCTGAGCGCCCTGCACGCGCGCAAGCTTTCTGCGTCCGAGTTGATCGAGCATACGATCGCGCGCATCGAGGCGCTGGACGGGCGGATCAATGCCGTCATCGTTCGCGATTTCGATCGCGCAAGAGACGCCGCGCGCGCCGCCGATGCCGCGCTTGGCCGCGGCGAGCGGCAGCCATTGCTCGGCATCCCCGTGACGTTGAAAGAACCGTTCAACGTCGCCGGCATGCCGACAACATGGGGCTTTCCGCATTTCAGGGATTTCCAACCGGCGGAGGACGCCCTTGTCGTCTCGCGGTTAAAGGCGGCGGGCGCTGTCATCATCGGCAAGACCAACATCCCGATCGGTCTGCGGGATTTTCAGAGCTACAATGAGATCTACGGAACGACAAACAATCCGTGGGATCTCGGCCGATCGCCCGGCGGCTCCTCAGGCGGATCGGGCGCGGCGCTGGCCGCGGGGTTCGGTCCGCTCTCGATCGGCTCGGATATCGGGGGCTCGATCCGGGTGCCCGCGCATTTCTGCGGTGTGTTCGGACACAAGCCGAGCCTCGGCCAGGTCCCGCTGCGCGGATACAGCCTGCCGCCGGCGCCGCCCGTGCCTGGCCAGGGCGATCTGGCCGTCGTCGGGCCGATGACGCGCACCGCCCCGGACCTTGCGCTCGCGCTCGACGTGATCGCCGGCCCCGACGAGACACGCGACGGGATTGGCTATCGTCTCGCGTTGCCGGCCCCGCGACACGACCAGCTCAGGGATTTCAGGATCCTCGTGATCGATACGCATCCGTTGATGCCGACAGGCGATGCCGTGCGTTCCGCCATCGGGCGGTTGGCGGAACGGCTCGAACGATCAGGTGCGCGGGTCGCGCGCTCAAGTGCGTCGCTGCCCGATCTCGCCGAATCCGCGCGGCTCTACATGAAGCTGCTGAACGCGGCGCGAAGTCCACGCCTGACACCGGCCGCGCTCGCAGAGGCGCAAGGAGTTGCCGCGGCACTCTCGCCCGACGACCGCAGCCTGCAGGCCGAGCGCGCGCGGGGCTGGGCGATGGTCCATCGTGAATGGCTGGCGACCGATGCGGCGCGCCTGCAGCTGCAGCAACGATGGCAGGAGCTATTCCGCGATTTCGACGCAGTGATCTACCCGGCCGCCGCCGTGCCGGCCTTTCCACAGGACCAGTCCGAGCCGTTCGACGCGCGGCAACTGGATATCGATGGACAGCTCTATCCCTATGCCGATGCGTGCTTCATCTGGGCAGACCCCGCTTCGACCTGCGGATTGCCTGCGACCGCCGTTCCGATCGAGCGCACGCCATCGGGTCTGCCAATTGGCGTCCAGATCATTGGGCCTTATCTCGAGGACCGCACCACGATTGCGCTCGCCGGACTGATGGAACTCGAGTTCGGCGGCTTCGTCCCGCCGCCGTCGTTGGCTGCCAAGTAATGGCGAGCTGATCGAGGGCGATTAAGTTCTGTTGGCCGACTGCGCTTCGACCGCCTGCACGGCGACACTCGCGACCTGCTGCAACGCTTCGCGGTCGGAGCCCGAAGACGCCATCACGCCCATACCGACGGATACCGCTGAGACATAGCGTGCGAGTGACGCGGGATCGGCGCTCTCCTTGAGATCGCCTTCGGCCTTTGCGCGAATGAAGCGATCGCGGAGCTGATCTTCGTTCTCGGCGCGGCGGGCGGCGAGTTCAAAAGGGACGCTCTCTGATCCGGTGCCGCACGCAATGCCGCCCTGCACGAGCAGGCAGCCGGGCGGGTTGGCCGGATCGGTTTGCTTGTCGGCGATGCCCATCAGCATCCGCTCGGCGACGTCGCGGGCCGTGGGCGCGGCCACCACCTCGTCCATCCAGACGTTGCGCAGTTTGGTATAGCGGTCGAGCGCGGCCTTCAGCAGCCCTTCCTTGTTGCCGAAACAGGCATAGAGGCTGGGCGGATTGATCCCCATGGCCTCGGTCAACTGAGCGATCGTGGCACCCTCATAGCCATGGCGCCAAAACACTTCCATCGCCTGGTCCAACGCCGCTTCGGCGTCGAATTCGCGGGGGCGTCCCATGCCCATGTACCTGTTCTCCTCGAAACCGACGTCGTCCCTCAGCCTAACGCCTGATCCTATCTATTTGTTCTCGCTTTATTTTCTCTTCCGCTTGCCAACGCTTGCGGTAAGGGGCTACAATTTTCTTAGTGAATGGTACATAAGTATCTTGCGCTGCGGTATCCAGCTCCACATCTGTAGTGAACACTACATATCTGGAACGCGCAAATGCATCCCTCCCAAAATACTGCCCAAAATGCTCGCCGCACCGGCCGTTTCCGCCGCCTCCTTGGCGGCGTGGCCATCGTGGGCGCCCTCGCCGTGGTCGGCACAGTCGCGACCGGCCACTACTTTCGAGCCGCCCAGGCGACCGCGACGGCCGCCGCGGCCGAGCAAGCCGTCCCTGTCACGGTCGCGCTGATCGAACCAAAGCAGACCGTGCTGTGGGACGACTTCTCCGGCCGGCTGGAAGCCATCAACCGCGTCGAGCTTCGTCCGCGCGTCGCGGGTGCGATCCTTGCGACCAACTTCACCGAAGGCGCGCTGGTGAAGGCCGGCGACGTCCTGTTCAAGATCGACCCGGCGCCCTACGTGGCCGAGGTCGACAAGGCCGCGGCCCAGCTCGAAGCTGCGAAAGCGCGCGTCGTGTTCACGCAGAATGAGCTCGAGCGCGGCGCGCAACTGGTCGGCAACGCCGTGGTCACACGGCGCGACTACGACCAGCGCGACAACGCCAACCGCGAGGCCATCGCCAACGTGAAGGCGGCCGAGGCGACGCTCCAGACCGCAAAGCTCAATCTCGATTACACCGAGGTGCGTGCGCCCGTGGACGGCCGCGTTGGCAAGATCGAAATCACCGTCGGCAATCTCGTCGCCGCCGGCACCGCCTCTCCGGTGCTGACTTCGCTGGTCTCGGTCAACCCGATCTATGCGTCATTCGATGCGGATGAAGAGCTGATGGTGCGGGCGTTGAACTCGATTTCCGAGGTCTCCGGCAAGCGCGGCAATCTCGATCAGATCCCGGTCGCGATGGCGACCTCCGGCGGCCTCTCGGCAAAGGGCCACATCCAGCTCATCGACAACCAGGTCAACGGCCAGAGCGGCACCATCCGTGTCCGCGCGGTGTTCGATAACGAGGACGGGCGTCTCATTCCCGGCCAGTTCGCCCGTGTGCGCATGGGCCAGCCCAAGCAGCAGTCGCTGGTCATGATCGACGAGCGCGCGATCGGAACCGATCAGGACAAGAAGTTCGTGATGGCAGTCGGCGACGACAGCCGTGCGGTCTATCGGCCGATCACGCTCGGCGGTTCGGTCGACGGGTTGCGTATCGTGACGGCGGGGTTGAAGACCGGCGACCGCATCATCGTCAACGGCCTCCAGCGCGTGCGCCCAGGTGCCCTGCTCAAGACGGAGATCGCGGCAATGGGCGCGCGCGGGCCGCAGCAGGCATCCAACCACAGCAATCAGGACGTCGTGCAGCGTTAGCGTCTCCGCCATGCCGGACTGCGCGGGCAGCGCGAGCCGGAATGTGGAAATCGTTGAACTACCTAGACATCACTTCTGGATTCCGGGTTCGCGGGCTTTGTCCGTGCCCCGGAATGACGGGAGAGTCGTCTCTCGCGCAGGGGCAAGGCCATGAATCTCTCGAAATTCTTCATCGATCGTCCGATTTTCGCCGGCGTCCTGTCGGTCCTGATCTTTCTCGCCGGCCTGATCTCGCTGTTCGCGATGCCGATCTCGGAATATCCCGACGTCGTGCCGCCCTCGGTGGTGGTGCGCGCGACCTATCCCGGCGCCAATCCCAAGGTGATCGCGGAAACGGTGGCGACGCCGATCGAGGAGCAGATCAACGGCGTCGAAAACATGCTGTACATGTCGAGCCAGGCGACCACCGACGGTGCGATGACGCTGACGGTGACATTCCGGCTCGGCACCGATCCTGACAAGGCGACGCAGCTGGTGCAGAACCGTGTGCAGCAGGCCGAGCCACGCCTGCCCGCCGTGGTGCGTCAGCTCGGCATCATCACCAAGAAGTCTTCGCCCGACCTCACCATGGTCGTGCATCTGCTGTCGCCGAACAACCGCTACGACATGACCTATTTGCGCAACTACGCCGTGCTCAACGTCAAGGACCGGCTGGCGCGGATCGACGGCGTCGGCGACGTCCAGCTCTATGGCGCCGGCGACTATTCGATGCGGGTGTGGGTCGATCCGCAAAAGGCCGCCGAGCACGGCCTCACCGCAAGCGATATCGTCAAGTCGATCCAGGCGCAGAACGTCGAGGCCGCCGCCGGCGTGGTCGGCTCCTCCCCGAACGTCAAGGGCATCGACCTGCAGCTGTCCGTCAACGCCGAGGGACGGCTTGCGAACGAGGAGCAGTTCGGCGACATCGTGGTCAAGACCGGCACGCGTGGCGAGGTGGTGCGGCTACGCGACGTCGCACGCATCGAGCTCGGCGCCTCCCAATACGGCCTGCGTTCGCTGCTCGACAACAAGCAGGCGGTGGCGATCCCGATTTTCCAGGCGCCCGGCTCCAATGCGCTCGAGATTTCCGACCACGTTCGCGCCACCATGGCCGAGATCAAGAAGAACATGCCGGAAGGCGTGTCCTACCAGATCGTCTACGACCCGACCCAATTCGTCCGCTCGTCGATCGAGGCTGTGATCCATACGCTGCTGGAGGCGATCGCGCTGGTGGTGCTGGTGGTGATCCTGTTCCTCCAGACCTGGCGCGCCTCGATCATTCCGTTGCTCGCGGTGCCCGTGTCGATCGTCGGCACCTTCGCGGTGATGCACGTCTTCGGCTTCTCCATCAACGCGCTCAGCCTGTTCGGCCTGGTGCTTGCGATCGGCATCGTGGTCGACGACGCCATCGTCGTGGTCGAGAATGTCGAACGCAACATCGAGGGCGGGCTGTCGCCGCGCGACGCCACCTACCAGGCGATGCGCGAGGTGTCGGGGCCGATCATCGCGATTGCGATGGTGCTGATCGCGGTGTTCGTGCCACTCGCCTTCATCTCCGGCCTTACCGGGCAATTCTACAAGCAGTTCGCGCTGACGATCGCGATCTCGACCGTGATCTCGGCCGTCAACTCGCTGACGCTATCGCCGGCGCTGTCGGCCCTGCTGCTCAAGGGACACAACGAGCCGAAGGACCGGCTGACGATCATCATGGAAAAGGGCCTCGGCTGGTTCTTCCGCGGCTTCAACAAGGTGTTCACACGCTCGTCGGAGAATTACAGCGGCACCGTCACCAAGGTGATCTCGGGCAAGGCGGCCGTGATGGGCCTCTATGTGGTCCTGGTCGGTCTTACCGCCTTCCTGTTCCAGCAAGTCCCGAGCGGCTTCGTACCGGGTCAGGACAAGCAATATCTGGTCGGGTTCTCGCGACTGCCTGATGGAGCAACGCTGGACCGCACCGAAGACGTGATCCGCAAGATGAGCGACATCGCCCTGACCCAGCCCGGCGTTGAGAGCTCGGTAGCATTCCCGGGCCTGTCGATCTCGGGCTTCACCAACTCCTCCAACGCCGGCATCGTGTTCTCGACGCTGAAGCCGTTCGACGAGCGCAAGGGCCCCGCACTGAGCGGGAATGCCATCGCGGCCGACCTCAACAAGAAATACTCCGGGATTCAGGAGGCCTTCATCGCCATGTTCCCGCCGCCGCCGGTCAACGGTCTCGGCACCATCGGCGGCTTCAAGCTGCAGATCGAGGATCGCGCCGGTCTCGGTTATGAAGCGCTGAACGAGGCGACGAATGCGTTCATGGCGGCGATGCAGAAGGCACCGGAGATCGCCGGCGTGTTCTCGAGCTTCCAGGTCAACGTGCCCCAGCTCTTTGCCGACATCGACCGCACCAAGGCGCTTCAGCTCGGCGTCCCCGTGACCGAGGTGTTCAACACGCTCCAGATCTATCTCGGCTCCTACTACGTCAACGACTTCAACAAGTTTGGCCGCACCTACTCCGTCTACGTGCAGGCCGACGCGCCGTTCCGCGCGCGTGCCGACGACATCAGGCAGTTGAAGGTGCGCTCGTCCTCCGGCGACATGGTGCCGCTGTCGGCGTTGCTCACGATCCGCCAGAGCGCGGGCCCCGAGCGCGCGATCCGCTACAACGGCTTCCTGTCATCCGACATCAACGCGGCGGCTGCGCCCGGCTTTTCCTCCGGCCAGGCACAGGAGGTGGCGACGCGGATCGCGGCGGAGACATTGCCGCCCGGCTTCGCCTTCGAATGGACCGACCTGACCTATCAGGAGTTCATCGCCGGCAATTCCGGCCTCTGGGTGTTCCCGCTGGCGATCCTGCTGGTGTTTTTGGTGCTGGCCGCCCTCTATGAAAGCCTGACCTTGCCGCTCTCGATCCTCATGATCGTGCCGATGGGTCTGCTGGCTGCGATGTTCGGCGTCTGGATCTCCAAGGGCGACAACAACGTCTTCACCCAGATCGGCTTGATCGTGCTGGTGGGACTCTCGGCCAAGAACGCGATCCTGATCGTCGAATTCGCGCGCGAGCTCGAATTCGCAGGCCGCGCGCCGATCCGGGCCGCGATCGAGGCGAGCCGGCTGCGGTTGCGCCCGATCCTGATGACGTCGATGGCGTTCATCATGGGCGTCTTGCCGCTGGTGCTGTCCACCGGCGCCGGCTCGGAGATGCGGCGCGCGATGGGCGTCGCCGTGTTCTCCGGCATGATCGGCGTCACCATATTCGGCCTGTTCCTGACGCCAGTGTTCTATGTGCTGCTGCGGACCGTCACCGGCATGAAGCCGCTGACGCATCACGGCAGCGACACCAGCGCGGCGCCGGTGCAAACCGTCGGGCATTAGATCAGGGAAATCCCCGACAGCAACAACAAAACGAGCACGGTCTTGCGAAAGACCGTCTCGTTGACCCTGTGGAAGGCGATCACGCCGAGCGCGGAGCCTGCGAACAACGCCGGCAGGCTGACTGCGAGATCGATGAAGACTTTTGACGACAGATCCTGATGTCCGACCAGCAGCGCGATCGCGAACAGCTGCATCGCGGCGATGAACGGCTGCACCAGGCCGCGCTGCTCGCTCTTCGGCATGCCGCGCATGTCGCACCAGATCGTCGGGATCGCGCCGGGCATCGCCGTCAGCCCGCCGACCAGTCCTCCCCCGAACCCGATCAACGCGACCCAGTGCCGCCCGACCGCCTCGCCGGCCGTCACCAGCGTCGGCCGCAGCAGCATATAGGCCGCATAGAGGGCAACGATGATGCCGAAGCCGCGCCGGAGCAGATGCGTATCGATACTCTGGAGCAGAGATACCGCGATGGGAACTCCGATCAAGCCACCGACAATCAACAGCAAACTGCCTTCCCAGCGAATATTGCGCCGAAGTGCCCAAAGATTGGTGGCCTGCACGCCGATGCTGCACGCCATCATCAGCGGCACGGCTTCCAGCGGCTGAAACACCCGGAGCAGAATGGCGCCCGCCACTGCCGAGAAGGCAAATCCCGAGAGCCCGGAGACGAAGGCGCCGGCGAACACGGCAACGCTGAGCAGCATCAGAGTCGTGACATCAGGCACAATCCGCCCTCCGGTCAATCGTAGGGAATTTGCGAGACGGGGACCTCGGCGCTCTCCGTGCAAAGCGCCGGCCCGAGTGGAACCGACGGAATTGCGTAAGCATGAGATCGCTCCAGCATCGTGAGGCCGACCAGTTGGAGCACGACGAGCGCTGCGGTCACCGCGATTGCGACGATGCTGACATTACGCACGCTCGAATTTGGGGTGGCCGGTCGTGCGCTCCCGCGGATCAACTCCGTTGGCATTTTCTAAAGTATCCTCTTCACCGGAGACGGGAATAATTTCATTCAAACACGGCGCGTCGTGCGGCTGGTCCAGCAGGTGGCGATAGCGCCGCAACACACGCTGCGAGTCGATTTCCCGCTGCGCGCGGAGTGCCGCGCCAATGCGGGCCACGATGTCGCGGAACCTGCCTGCCGAAACCGGTGACGCCGTTCGCATGACAATCTCCTCTCAACCTGTACGACAGATTGACGGAATTCACTTCCGCTCGCAGTGAGTTGCTTCACACAAATGTCTGATAGGTCGAACAACAGATCGTGTGACGTCTAGTAGAAGACAACGCGGAGAATCGCGTCATTCGATTGAACGACGTGCGATAACTTTCTAATGATGCTTCTGATTGAACCTATTGCGAGCTGCAGCGACTCGCGTGCGTTTTTGAACGCGTCTCAGTGCACAAGCGGATTGGAGAATCCAGCTGCGAGCTTGACGAGATCCGCTTGACGAGAAACGCCGGTCTTGGCGAACACGCGATGCAGATGCGTCTTCACCGTCGTCTCCGCGATGCCGAGCGCAACCGCCGTCTCCGGCACACCGCCGACATCGACAATCGATTGCAAGACCCTCAGTTCCGCAGGCGTGAGTTCGAAGGTGCGGTCAATGAGACCGGCACTGGAGCGCCCGTCGAGTTCCGCTTTCCAGATGAACAAGGCTCCGACGGCCGAACTACGCTCCGCCGCACCGTCGCGCAGCAGCGATGGCAGCGCGATGACATGCGCGACGTAGTAGGAACCGTCATGCGACATCAGCGAAATTTTCCGCCCCGAAGATGCAGCCAACGCGACCTCGCCTGCGTCATGGAAAATATCGCGCAGGGCCGCATTTGCAGCGGAGGAGCTTGCCACCAACCGGCCCGAGACAGATCGCAGGACATCCTCGACGGCCAGGATCGTCTCCGCGGCCGGATTGCTGTGGACGATATGACAGGTCGAATCGAGCAGGATGACACCGGCATTCAGTCGGTCCACGACGTCGGCGAGCGCGATCGCGCGCTGCTGCTTCCGCTCGATAGCCCGGTTGATCAACAGCGCCCGGCTCGCATGCGGAGCCAGAAACTGCATTCGCGCCCGCTGCTCGGCGTCGAGCATCTCCCTGCCCGGGATCACGGTCAGCAGCATCGGACAGGGCGACTTCGACTGCTCCAGCACCACATTGGCGACGTCGACGCAACCTTGGGGGCGCAGCCATTCCTGGTAGAATCGGCCGCGGCGATATTCGTCGAAATCCACGAGATCGGGGATGTTGCGCACCTCGCCATAGCGCGGAAGCCGAGCAAGCGGGTCGTACCGGGAGTAGGTCTCCGCATAGAGCTGAATGTAGTGCGGATCGACCCCGCAATAATAATGCGTCGCGCCTGATTTGCTGACCGGGTCCTTCGAAATCAGACCACAGGCTTGGCTGCCGATGAAGGCATTGAGCTTGACGACGACCTCACTCCACAACTCCGGGCGGAGACCCGCGTCATAGATAGTCTCGATCAACTCGGACGGTTTTGGAAGTCGGGGCATCGGAAGAGCCAGTAGTGACACATGGAGGTGGCGACATGTTCTTCATGCCCGGCGGCTCCTGTGAGTCTGGCGAGGGAGCGAAAGGTTCAATCCCGAGGGCACAATCAGCCGCCTAGTTGATCAGCGGATTGGAGAATCCTGCCGCGAGCTTGACGAGATCGGCCTGACGCGAAACGCCCGTCTTGGCGAACACGCGATGCAGATGCGTCTTCGCCGTCGTTTCTGCGATACCGAGCGCGACCGCCGTCTCCGGGACGCCGCCAACCTCGACGATCGACAGGAACACGCGCAGCTCGGCCGGTGTAAGGTCGAAGGTCCGCGCGATCAATTCGCCGTAGGACTGTCCGCCGAGCGATACCTTGCGCAGGAGCAGCGCACCGATGGCGTCAACCACCCGCTCGCCGCCGCCCCGCAGGACGGACGACAGCGGCAGGATATGCGCGACGTAGCGCTCGCCCGAGGGCGAAAGCAGCGAAAACGCCTGCCCCTTTGCGGCAAGCAGGGCAATTTCATTGCGGGTCGCGAACGCTTCCCGCAGCGTCTGATTGGCCTCCGCGCTGCTGGTCACCAATTGCCCCGCAACGGACCGAACCAGATCGTCTGCCGCAAGCAGGTCGTGCCCCGCGGAATTCGCGTGCACCACCCGGCAGAAGCCATCGAGCAGGAAGATGCCGCAGGCAAGATTGTCCAGGACCTCCGCCAGTGCCGTCGCGAGCGTCAGTTGCGAGGTCATGGCGCGGTTGATCAGCAATGCGCGGCTGGCGTGCGGGACGATCAGCGAGAGACGGTGCTTCATCACCGGATCCACCATCCGGCGGCCCGACAGCACCGTCATCATCACGGGGCAGCTCGCATTCGAATTCTCGAGCACGACGTTGGCCGCATCGCTGCAACCCTGCGGCCGCATCCATTCCTGGTAAAAGCGTCCTCGCCGATATTCATCGAAATTGACGAGATCCGGAATGCTGACGATCTGGCCGTGCGGCGGCAGGACCGTCAGGGGATCGAATTTCGAATGCGTCTCGGAATAGAGTTGGATGTAGTGCGGGTCCGCCCCGCAATAATAGTGCGTGACGCCGAATTTGCTGATCGAGTCCTTGGAAAACAGCCCGCAGGCCTGGCCGCCGACGAAGTCGCGGATGCCCGTGACGACGTTATTCCACAGCGAGGGATCGAGCCCGGCATCGTAGATGGCCTCGACCAGGTCGGGCAGTTTCCGCGGTCCGTGCATGGCTATAAATGGCCTGGGTGATCAATATCACCAAACATACCACAACCACAGCATGCGGCATCCTCCGATCGGAGGAGGCGCCGGCCAGGCAACGAACGGATATCCGCTTCGGGGGCTACTGATGCAGAGTCGCGATACCGCACCTGGAGGCTCACATCTCGTCCCAGCCGACCTTCTCCACATTCTCAGACCAGACCGCGGCGCGATAGATCTCGCGCCCGTCGGTGTCTCTGACCCGGATGCAGGCATCGCGGCCGCGCAAATCGTCGCGCCAGACGAACAGGTGGCTTGCCATCTCGTTGGCCACCACGAATGTCGCTTCGGGGCATTCGAACACCATGCCACCCGGATCGATCTTCACGATATTGCCGAGCATAAGATCAAAGAAAAAACGGCGCATGCAACACTCCAACTGCGGGCGGTGCACGCCCGTGCCGTCTCCAATCGGCATTTGACCTGAAATTCAATCGCGCGGGGTCACGACATCTCGCGGCTCCTGACGTCACTGGGCGTGGCGCCATAAGTCCGCCGGAAGCAGCGGTTGAAGTATGACAGATCGCCGAAGCCGACATCGTAGGCGATCGAGCTGACCGTCCGCTCGGCGTACCCGGGTTCACGCAACATGCGATGGGCCCGCTTGACGCGTTGTTCGATCAGGAACGACGAGAACGTCTTGCCGTCGGCCTCGAACAGGCGCTGGAGATAACGTGGCGTCACGCCGAGCTCCTGGGCGACCGTGGCCACCGACAGATCCTGCCGCCAGCAATTGTTGGCGATGGAAACTTTGGCCTTCTGCAACCGTGCCGCCTTGACGCCGCGCCGCCCGGCCAGCTCCCGCGGCTCATTGGTGGCACCGAGGACGATCGCCAGAAGATCGTGCAGATGCCCGACCCCGAGCTGCCGCAAATTGGGCATCGCGAACGCCTTCTCCCGCACCAGCGTCACCGCGTAGTCGACCAGCAATCGAAGTCCCGTTGAGCTCTCCGGCATGACACGCATCACGGCGTCATCGACATCCACGATCATCGGCGCCAGCACGCGTCTCGGCACGCGCAGCGAGAAGCAGCTGCC
The DNA here is from genome assembly GCF_055807435.1 of Bradyrhizobium sp. Ken51. Lineage (NCBI taxonomy): Bacteria > Pseudomonadati > Pseudomonadota > Alphaproteobacteria > Hyphomicrobiales > Nitrobacteraceae > Bradyrhizobium > Bradyrhizobium sp. Ken51. The sequence goes on from NZ_JBVVPB010000002.1 coordinate 552,763, forward strand.
GAGCGACAATCGCTCGAACGTCGTGACGTCCTCCGCGCTCGTCAAGACCGCCTCTCCTGCACGAAGGCTCAGATCGTGTCCCCTTTCGGATATCCCAAGCACGCCCGATCGATTCACGATCAGGGCCAGGCTGTCGTCGCCATCGGCAACCAGGTGCTTGGTGCGAATGACGCGCGCTCCGCACAATCCTCCGATCAGCAATTGAGCTTCCGGCAGGACGTGGGACGTGAAGCTCGCCGCAGCCGGCTTTCCTTCCTTGGCCTCGACCTCCGCCTTCAACACCCCGCGGCAGTAGAAATCGCGAAGCAGCGGGATACGCTCGTTTTCGGGAATTTCATTCGTTGAAACATTGAGAACGGAAAAATCAAACTGGCTCACTGCAATCCTCCAACCGACGAGCAGGTCCGGCCACGCGCTGTCGTTTCCTCACACTCGCGTTCGATGCCATCGCGGCATCTCCTCACGGCGCTCGCTGCTCTTCACTTTTCTGCAACGCGATATACGAAAGTATCAAACGACTCGCGTCCTGCATTCGGAGGACACGGGAGCTCGGCTCATCACAATGGATTGAGATCACGGCAGATACCGGCAAACCAGGTGAAATGGATCACACGACGTCGTCACTACCGTTCGTTCGACGCGCGAATGGAACGGCAAAGCCGGCGGCGATCTTGACCAGGTCGGCCTGCCTGCCAGCGCCGGTCTTCTCGAACAGGCGGCCGAGATGCGTCTTCACTGTCGTTTCGGCGATGCCGAGCTTTGCCGCAATGTCTGGAACGCCGCCAATCTCGCTAATGGCCATCAAAACGCGCAATTCGGACGGTGTCAGTTTGAATGCCGCAGCGATCGCATCGGCTGCGAGCCATGTCGCCGCCGATGCCTTCTGAACGAAGAGCACCGTGGCTGCAGCATCTCGCGATGGAGTGCGATCGCGCTTCAGGGGAAAAGCGTGGAGCAGATAGTGCTGCCCATCGACTGATGTCGCAAGCTCGATCCGACGGCGGGCAGCGGAACGAGTTTCGCTGCCTGAATCTGTTTCGCACAGACCGCGGAATATTTTGTCGGTCTGGGTGTTGCGGCCCACGATCCGGTCGCCGACCATGGCGAGCAGGCTCGCATCGGCGAACAGCTCGCGGCATGCTGCGTTGGCATGCACGACCCGGCCGTCTGCGTCGAGCAGGCAGATCGCCGTGCTCAGTCTATCCAGGACTTCGGCAAGGTCGTCCACGGTATGCGAGCGTGCCCTGATCTGCCGGCCCATGATCCTGGAGCGCTGGAGGTGCGGAGCAAGCAGCCGCATGCGCTCACGCATCGGCTCGTCAACGATACCGCGCGAGCGGTGGCGCAACACCTGCAGGATCGTGGCGCGCGTGTCCGACTTCTCAAGCGCAACGGTTGCAAGGTCTATCGCTCCTTGCGGTTCCACCCACTCGCGATAGAAGCTCGTTGCCAGGAAATCGGCCTGAGGCATGATGTCGGCTACGCCGATCGTCTGCTCCGCCGCGAGCGTGAGATGACGATCGAGCAGAGGGTCCAGCTCCACATATCGGTCGCGATAAAGCTGGCGGAAGCGGGATTCGGTGCCGAAATGCTCGTGGATCTCGATCGAGAGCTTGGCTCTGTCCCTGGACAGGATGGTCGCGGCGCATCCGCCGACGAAATGCGAAACCTGTTCCAGCACCCCGTTGCGCAGCGCGGGATCGACCGCCGCGTCGTAGATCTCGCCGACGAGGGACGAGAATCGATTTGCGTGGAGGATTGTCATCGGCCGGACGACGCAATCTGCGTATGGCTCGCCCGCGCGAGATAGATGGCGATCCGGGGACTGGCGAAGGAGACGGACCGGTCAATCGCCGCCTTCGACGCGGAGAAAACGTTGCAACGAAATGCTGGAATATCGAACATCGTCCTTGCGTAACGTCAACCGCAGGATGCGGCTTGGACGTTTTCGCCAAAGACTAGGATATATGCGAACAGCGCGCCGACTGTGTGCGATCAGTCACGCGTGCGATGCGTCAGACGCCGTGCGCGCTGCAAAATCCTGCGGCCACCGATCCCGCCGGCGTCGCATCCGGCGCCGGCAATTTACTTGCGATTCTCCTCGCAGAATTTCAGCGCCGCCAGCGCTTCACCGGCACGCGGCACCTGCATCTCGATGCTGTCGTCGTCATCGTCTTCGAAATCGAGCGAGAGACGCTTGGCCTTGGACAGCCGGTCCATCATGGACTGATCGTATTCGAAGATGCCGCGAACGGTGGTCTTGTCCATGACCTCCCACTTCGCCTTCTTCATGATATCGGCGTCATCGGTGCCGACATCGGCCCGGAGGATCTCGCCGACCTTGTCCCACTCCCAACCGTCATAGATCATCACGATCACGATCGCCTTCTCGGAATGGGTGATGACGATGACGTAGTCCCGGTTCTCGTCTTGCTTGTCCTTGTAGCCGCGGCTCGCATTGCAATGTGCGTCCTGCGTGCGCTTCTCGATGGTCCAGTCGCCGACCTTGGATTGTTGCGCCTGCACCGGCCTTGCGGTCAAAGCGGCTGCGCTCAAGGCGCCGGCCAGCAACCCGACAGCGAGAAGAGATCGTTTCATGTCAGCCTCCAGCGTGTTCCCCGGACCGAGATGACCACCTCTGCCGGCGGCTCGCAAGGGCTTCCCCCGGTTTGCGTAGGACGCCGACCTCGCCCTACTCCCGCCGCGGCACGATCGCGATCGGGGTGAAGGTGTAAACCTCCTCGCCGTTCTGGTTGAACATCGTCCATTTCACCAGCGCGATGCCCTGCGGCTTCGACTTCGACGGCGTCAGGCTCATGACCTCCCCGACCAGATGCAGGCGGTCATCGGGCCGTACCGGGATGGTCCAGCGCAGCCCGTCGACGCCGGCACCGATCAGCGGATGCGGGCCGAAGGGGCGGGTCTGGATCGCGAGGCTCATGGCAATCGCGGCGGTGTGCCATCCCGAGGCAGCGAGACCCCTGAACAGCGTCTGCTTGGCGGCTTCGTGGTCGAGATGCATCGGCTGTGGGTCGAACTCTGCCGCGAACCGCTTGATGTCGGCCTCGGTGACGTGAACTTCAGGGGATTTGAACTGCATTCCAATGGTGAGATCGTCGAACCACTCGACCCGCGCCATGATTTCGCCTCGCAATGTGATGCGCCGCCTCGCGCTAACAGAATTGAGCAAGAGCGGGATGTAGCGGCTCCGCAGCGCACAAACCAGCCCGGGGGTTCCCCAAGAAACCCGTTTCCAGATGCGACGAAACACGCCTGAAACAGATGGCCGGTTATCTGGTTGTCAAAATCATACAGGGACGGCCACCATGCAATTCTTCCTCGACCTAATCTGGGATTACTCCTGCTGTCAGCACCTCGTTGCCCTGCCACCGCAGGAGGACGAGCTATGATCGAGCTGATCTCGGCCTTGCTCGCGCTTTGCAGCGTCGGCGTTTTTGCAGCGCACGCGGTGGATGCCTATCGCACCACACATCACTGATAGCCGTGCACTGATAGCCTTGCCCTAGAACGGCCGCCGGTAGAAGTGCTCCGAATGGGTTGCCGGCGGAAACCTGTTGGCGAGCGCGAGAGCTCCCCTTTCGTCCGTCTCGAGCGCGATCTTCTGTGCGAGCATCACGTCGCCGGGAACGAGAAAGCCTGACGGGACGAAGCACCACCCCATCGTCGCATTTCCGGCCGCATCGATCTCATGGACATTGGCCGCGGTGCCATAATGGATGCGATAGGTCTTGCCGGTATCGCAGCCGACGACATCGAAATGCCGGTGCTGCTCGAATTGCGCGCGCTGCGCCGGCGACAGCCAATCGGCCAGAAGCCGGCGGCCGCGGGCATCCGGCGTGTTCTCGCCGAAGAAGCGCCGATAGAGTTCGCGTAGCGCATGCAGACGCGCACGCGCCGGCGCGCGGAGCCAGACTGCCGCGATCATGAGCAGCTCAGATCAACCGCCGACCAGGCGGGGATAGAACAGCGTTTCCTGCACGGTCGGGTCGAACGATCGGATCCGGGTGACTTCGCCAGGTCCGGTTCGCAGCGCGGCGGTGAAGCCCGCTCCGGTCAGCTCCCGAAAGCGCCGTTCGGCCCGCGCCAGCGCTTCGGCATTGCCAGGATCAAACTCGTGGCGCGTGTCGCCAGTCTGGTCCATCACGATCTGGGTTGCCATGTTGAGTCTCCTCATGCCCAGCCCTGTTCGATCTAAGCAAACCTCGTGCCGTCGGTTCCTGATGGCAACAACTTTCTCTTGTCGGCGCATCACGCCTTGCTGAGCTGCTCAACGCGAAGCGGCCGTTCCTCCGCCCTCGTCGATCTGCCGTCCCATCAGGGCGATCGCCTTCTGATAAACCCCGGCGGCATTCCAGGCCTCGATGGCGACGAAATTCGGCTCGCCCGGCTGGTAACCGGCTCCTGCACGCCAGCCATGGGCCTTGAGGAAATTCGCCGTCGAGTTCAGCGCATTGGCGGCAACTTCGAGATTGCCGGTGCCATAGGCCAGGATGTTCTTGGGCATGAACTGGGTCTGGCCGACTTCGCCGTGCATCGAGCCGCGGGTTGCACCCGACAGCGTGCCGCGATCGACCAGCTTCAGCGCCGCATAGAGCTGCTCGGTGAAGAATTCGGGACGGCGGCAGTCATAGGCGAGCGTCGCAATCGAGGAGAGCATGTTCTGGTTGCCGCGCTGGCTGCCGAACCCGGTCTCCATGCCCCAGATCGCGATCAGCGGCCCCGGCGGGACGCCATAGCGCTGCTGGATCGAGGCGAACAAGGCGGCCTGCGACTGCTTGAGCTGGCGGCCCTTGGCGACGATGGTGGTGGCGCCGCGCTTGGCGAGGAACTGGTCGAGCGTCAGCGAGAAACTGCGCTGGCCGCGGTCGGCCGCGATGGTGGCACTGGCGTAATTGGTCTGCATCAGCGCCGAGAGCGCAGTCTGGCCGACGCCCTTGCCCTGCGCCTCCGCGCTGAATTCGCGCTTCCAGGCCTCGAAGCCGGCCGACGAACTGCCGCATTGCGCGGCGTGAGCGGCGGGCGCCAGGCAGCCGAGCAGCGTCATCGCCCCAAAAACCGCCCCAGCTACAGTTCTGCCCCTGATCATGTCCGATGTCCTCTCTCTGGCGCGATCCAATGCCCGAGCTTACCCGGACGAAGGCGCCGACTCCATGGCGTGATCATACGACAGTTCCAGTCCATCCAAATTGCCTTCCTTGCGCCACTTGTCGAGCAGCCGCAGGAATGCCACCGGCCCGCGCCAATACTGGCTGTTTCTCGCCGCGATCGGATCAAACACGCCTTCATTGTTGTAGTAGCCGGGCGTGCATTCGGCGAGATAGGTCTGGCGGCCGAGCGCGGCTTTGACCACCTCCTCGACCCAGGCGTCCTCGGCCTCGAGCGTCGGCTCCAGCGTCCGGGCTTTGCGCTTGCGCGCCTCGGCGATCACATAGGCGACGTGCGCTGCGCGTCGATGATGTGTGGGAAGTTGGCGCTCTGGCCGGCCTGCACCGTGACGATCTGGAAGCAGTTCGGGAAGCCGCGACTGTAGAAGCCGTGCAATGTCTTGACGCCATCGCGCCAGCGCGCGGACAGGCTGATGCCGTCGCGACCATAGACCTCAAAGCCCATGCGGCGGGCGTAGTCGGTGCCGACCTCGAAGCCGCTGGCATAGATCAGGCAGTCGAGCTCATAAGCCTTGCCATCGACCACGACCGCGTTCTCGGTGATGCGCTCGACGCCCTGTCCCCTGGTGTCGACGAGATGCACGTTGGGGCGATTGAAGGTGTCGAGATATTCGTCGTGGAAACACGGCCGCTTGCAGAAGGCCTTGTACCAGGGCTTTAACGCCGAAGCCGTCGCCTCGTCCTTGACGATCGCATCGACGCGCGCCCGGATCTCTTCCATCTTGCGATAATCGCCTGCTCGATAACCTTGAGCGCCTCCTCGATCGAGGTCACCGGCTGGGGCTGGCGGCGCGGCGCCAGCAGGATCTCGCCGAGCAGGCCGGTCCAGCCGTCCTGCACCAGATTCTGTTCGAAGGGCTCGCCCGAGATCACCGCGGTGAAATTATCCATGCGTTCGCGCTGCCAACCAGGCCTGAGCCCCTGCGCCCAGCTCTGATCCGTGGGGCGGTCGTCGCGCACGCCGATCGCCGACGGCGTACGCTGGAAGACGTAGAGCTCCTTGGCCGAGCGGCCGAGATGCGGCACGCATTGCACGGCGGTGGCGCCGGTGCCGATGATGCCGACGCGTTTGTCGCCAAGACCGGTCAGACCACCTTCGGCCGTGCCTCCGGTGTAGGCGTAATCCCAGCGGCTGGTATGGAAGCTGTGTCCCTTGAAGCTTTCGATGCCGGGAATGTCCGGCAGCTTCGGACGGCTCAGCGGGCCTCCGGCAAGAATGACGAAGCGCGCGCGGATGCAATCACCGCGATCGGTCTCGACCAGCCAAATTGCCTCCTGCTCCTGCCATTCCATGCGCGTGATGACGGTCTGAAACAGCGCGCGCTCATAGAGACCGAAGTGACGGCCGATGCGGCGCGAATGTTCGTAGATCTCGGGTGCTCGCGCATATTTGCGCACCGGCATGTAGCCGGTCTCTTCCAGCAACGGCAGGTAGATGTAGCTCTCGGTATCGCAGGCCGCGCCAGGGTACCGATTCCAGTACCAGGTGCCGCCGAAATCGGCGGCCTTTTCCACGACCCGGAAATCATCGATGCCGGCTTCGCGCAGTCGCGCGCCGCACAGAAGGCCGCCGAAGCCGCCGCCGACGATGAGCACCTCGGTCTGTTCGCTGACAGCCTCGCGCGCAAATCCGGAATTGGCCCAGGGATCGTCGAGATAGCGCCCGAACTCGCCGGTCACCTCGACATATTGCGCCTTGCCCTCGGTGCGCAGGCGACGATCGCGCTCTTCGCGATAGCGCGCACGGAGTGCCGCAATGTCGATTGTAGATTCGCCGGCTGCACCGGTCTTGTGTCTTTGCGCTGACATCCGTTTCCTCCCCGGCGGACACTGCTTCGCCGGCAGCTCGCATCACTTAGCCCTGAAAAAGAGACGCGCGCAATCACGTCCCTCGCTTTTTGCGTGAACGTCGCGTGGCGTTCCGCTAACCTCAAGCTCACATCACAAAGCGTACGCCATGCAACGACATGGCGGTCCGGAGGACACGATGCAGGGATTGATGATGGACATGCCGCTCCTGATCAGCGGCCTGATCCAGTATGCCGCCGATTATCACGGCGAGGCCGAGGTTGTCGCCCGCGAGATCGAAGGCGACATCCATCGCTACACCTATGCCGACGCCCATCCGCGCATCAAGCGCATGGCATTGGCGCTCAAGAGGCTCGGCATGATGCCCGGTGACCGCGTCGGCACGCTGGCCTGGAATACGCACCGGCATTTCGAGATGTTCTACGCCGCGCCGGGCATGGGCTATGTGCTGCACACCATCAACCCGCGGCTGTTCCCTGAACAGCTCGTCTACATCGTCAATCATGCCGAGGACCGGCTGCTGTTCATCGACCGCGCCACACTGCCGATCGTGGAAGCGATCGCGCCGCAGCTCAAATCGATCGAAGCCTATGTCGTGATGTGCTCGCGCGAGCGGATGCCGGAGACCAAGGTTGCCAACGTCCATTGCTACGAGGAGCTTCTGGAACGGGAGAACGACGCCGGCTTCGCATGGCCGGAGTTCGACGAAAAATCGGCGTCCACGATCTGCTACACCTCCGGCACCACGGGCAATCCGAAGGGCGTGATCTATTCGCACCGTGCCGCGATCCTGCAGACCATGGTCTCCTGCAATTTCGACTTCCTGCCCGGGCACCTGGAAGGCGTGCGCGAGGTGATGATGCCGATGGCGCCGCTGTTCCACGGCAACGGCTGGAACATGCCGTTCACCGCGCCCTATACCGGCTCGAAGCTGGTGCTGCCCGGCCGCAATTACGAGCCCGACAAGCTCTACGAGTTGCTCGAAGGCGAGAAGGTGACGCTGTCGGCGGGCGTGCCGAGCTTCTGGTTGATCCTGCTCGACTGGCTCGGACGAACCGGCAACAGGTTCTCGACACTCCGTGCAACATTGTCGTCAGGCTCGGCGCCGCCGCGCGCCATGGTCGAGAAGCTCAAGCGCGAGTATGACATCGACTACATCCAGGCCTGGGGCATGACCGAAGCCTTGGGCTGCTCGATGCCGGGCCTGCGGCCGGGCTCCGAACATCTCGACGACAAGGAGAAGTTCGACCGCCGCCAGGTTTCGGGCCGCGCCTGTTTCGGCACCGCCTTGCGCATCGTCGACGACGGCGGCAACGAGCTGCCGCGCGACGGCAAGAGCGTTGGCCATCTGCGCGCGCGGGGACCGTGGGTTGCGTCCGGCTACATGAAACTTGATGAAGGCCTCGACCGCGACGGCTGGCTGATCACCGGCGACATGGCGGTGATCGACCCTCAGGGCCACGTCACGCTGACCGACCGCTCCAAGGACGTGATCAAGTCCGGCGGCGAATGGATCTCCTCGATCCAGCTCGAGGACGTCGCCTTGTCTCATCCCGATGTGCTGCAAGCTGCCGTGGTCGCGATCAGCCACGAGAAATGGCAGGAGCGGCCTCTGCTCCTCGTCGTCCGCAAGAAGGGCGCGACCGTCGACGGCAAGACGCTGCTCGACCACATGCGCCCCAAGATCGCGAGCTGGTGGATGCCCGACGCGGTCGAGTTCATGGACGAGTTCCCGATGACCGGCACCGGCAAGGTGCTCAAATCGGCGCTGCGCGAGAAATTCAAAGAGTATCGCGCCCCTTGAGCCGATAGCGCGCCGGCCTGTCCATCGATCAAGGAGACCAAAGATGCTCTACCCGATGTCCCCCAAAGTCGTCGAGCTCAAGCGCAGGCTCGAAAGTTTCATGGACCGGCACGTCTATCCGAACGAGGAGCGCTTTTATCGCGAGGCGGAGGAACTGGGGCCCTGGAAGGTCTATCCGGTCGTCGAGGAGCTGAAGCCGCTGGCGCGCGCCGAAGGCCTCTGGAATCTGTTCCTGCCGGACTCCAGCCACGGTGCAGGCCTGACCAATCTCGAATATGCCCCGCTCTGCGAGGTCATGGGCCGCTCGCATCTCGCGCCCGAAGTCTTCAACTGTTCGGCGCCCGACACCGGCAACATGGAGGTGCTGGAGCGCTATGGCACGGACAAGGACAAGGAGCGTTGGCTGAAGCCGCTGCTCGCAGGCGAAATCCGCTCCTGCTTTGCCATGACCGAGCCTGCCGTCGCCTCATCCGATGCGACCAACATCGAAAGCTCGATCGTCCTCGACGGCGACCATTACGTCATCAACGGCCGCAAATGGTACACGACCAACGCGACCGACCCGCGCTGCAAGATCTGCATCTTCATGGGCAAGACCGATCCCGACAATGCGGACCGCCACAAGCAGCAATCCATGATCCTGGTGCCGATGGACACAGCGGGCGTCGAGGTCAAGCGTCCCCTGCCCGTGTTCGGCTTCTACGGCGTGCCCGACCGTGCCTCCGAGGTCGTCTTCACCAATGTGCGGGTCCCCAAGGAGAACATGCTGCTCGGCGAGGGCCGCGGTTTCGAGATCGCGCAGGGACGCCTCGGTCCCGGCCGTATCCACCACTGCATGCGGCTGATCGGGCTCTCCGAACGCACGCTGGAGAAGATGTGCCGCCGGGTGCGCAGCCGCGTCGCCTTCGGCAAGCCGGTTTCCGAGCAGACGGTGACGCAGGAGCGCATCGCAGAAGCCCGCATCATGATCGAACAGGCCCGGCTGCTGACGCTCAACGCCGCCTACGCGATGGATACCGTCGGCAACAAGGTGGCGAAAGCCGAGATCGCGATGATCAAGGTCGCCGTGCCCAACATGGCCTGCCAGATCATCGACTGGGCGATCCAGGCCCATGGCGGCGGCGGCACGTCGAACGATTTCGGATTGACGCAAGCCTATGCGACCGCGCGTTTGCTGCGTCTGGCCGACGGCCCAGACGAAGTGCACAGGAACCAGATCGCGCGGTTCGAGTTGAAGAAATATTCGAACGCCTAGCGTCCCACACTGGCCGATGAGCACAGTGCCCTGTTCCTTCTCCCCTTGCGGGAGAAGGTGGCGCGAAGCGCCGGATGAGGGGTCTCTCTCAGCGAAGACAACCCCCTCATCCGAGGGTGTCTGCATCAACCAGCGGAGCTGCCCTCTCCCGCAAGGGGCGAGGGCACAATGACACGCAGCCCGATTGCAACCAGCGCCTTGGCGCCCTCGCCTCAATTCACGACGTACACATCCGGGTCGAAGCTGGAGCTCGGCTTCTTGAAGGCGTTGCGCAAGGCGCCCGACATGGGGACGTTGTAGTTGAGGCCGTTCGGCGGCGTCGGCGATTGCAGCCACTTCTTGTAGAGGACCTCGATCTCCTGGCTCGCGTATAGCTCCGCGGTCGCGCGATCGGCGAGCGCTTTGAACGGCGCGTCCTCCCGCCGCAGCATGATCCCGTAAGGCTCAGGCTTCGAGAACGTCTCCTCGCTGATCATGAAGAGCTGTGGTTCCTTCGAGCGCGCGATCGCGACCGCGAGCTGCACGTCGTCAAGCGCGTAGGCCTGGGCGCGGTCAGTTTCCAGCAGCAGGAAGGCTTCGGCCTGGTCCTTGGCGGGCATCACATTGATGCCGAGATTGCGCTCGGTGTTGACCTTGGCGAGCTGCGTCAGGTTGACCGAGCCGGCCACCGCCGTCACCGCCTTGCCCTTGAGATCGTCGATGGTGTTGATCTTTGCGGCTTTCTTGGCCGCAAATCGCGTTGCGCTGAGGAAGTGCGTGTTGGTGAATGCGACCTGCTTCTGGCGATCGGCATTGTTGGTGGTCGCCGAGCAATGCAGGTCGAGCGTCCCGTTGACCATCAGCGGAATCCGGTTCGACGACGTCACGGCGAGGGTGTCGACGGCGATATCGGCCATGCCGAGCTGCTTCTTCACGGCATCCACGATCTTGAGGCAGATATCCATGGCAAAGCCGACCGGCTTCTGGTTGCCGTCGAGATAGCTGAACGGGACCGAGGCCTCCTGATAGCCCAGCGTGATCTTCTTGGTCTCTTTGACCTTCTGAAGCGTACCCGACAGGTCTTCGGCTGAGGCGGCAGTTGCAAGGCATGTGAGGGCCAGGACAACAGTGGGAAGACGCATCGGGAGCTCCTCAGGGATCAGCGGCTTGCGCCGGCGCGCAGCCGCGGATGGTGTAACCCATGGCAGGACCAACCGCCAGACGAGGTTGTACCTATCAGCTATCGCGGTTTTATATCGACGCCAGCCAAGGTGTATTCGTGCCCGTCTATTCGCAAGTGAGCTGCTGCTCGAACCAGCCAGATAGCAGATTTGACAGCGGCGGCCACATCCGCTGGAAGCTCGCGAACTTGCCGACATTGGCGCGATACATCGCGCGTAACTCCTGCTCGATGGCCGGCAGGTCAACGCCAATACAAGCCCCGTCCTTGGCAATCGTTTTCCCCGCAACGACGACTTCCTTGACCATGGACGCATTGCCGCGGGCGAACAGTAATGCCATGGAATCAACCGGCATGATCTGGTCACGGTCGAGCCGGTCGAGATCAATCACGGCGAAGTCCGCGGGATTGCCGGGCGCGAGCTCGCCCGTCCCCGGCGCGCCGGTAGCGCGCCGGCCGTTGTGGACGGCGAGCGCGAACAGTTCGGCCGGCGTCCATGTCTGCCTGAAGCCGAGGCCGCCATGGACCATCTGAACCAGCCGCATCTCGCGCAGGACGTCGTCATCCTCGTCGAGCGCCAGCCCGTCGACGCCGACGGCGATGGCACAACCGCATTTGTGCGCGGCGGCGATCGGGGCGAGCCCTGAGCGCAGATGCATGTTAGAGCTGAAGTTGGTAACGATGCGCGTGCCAGAGGCCGCGATCATCTCGAGCTCATCCGGGCGGGCGTGGATGCAATGCGCGAGCGTCAGCCGCTCGGAGAGGAAGCCGATGTCGCGCAGCCATCGCACCATGTCGGGAAAGTTCTGGTCCGCCCAGGCGCGCTGATACACGGTCTCCAGCAGGTGCATGTGGATGCGGCGGCCGGTCCGCACCGAGTTCTCGGCAACGGCTTCAAGGAGCGGCTTCGAGCACCATTGCACGCCGGCGGGCCCAAGCTGCACATCGACCATGGGGCCAGTGATCGCCGCGGCAATGGCGTCGGTCATTTCGATATAGGCGTTGGGCGACATCGGTACGCGCACAAAGAGGTCCTCGATGGTCTTGCGATCATCGCGGGAGAGCCCAGTGAGGACCGGTTCGGCATCACCATAGACGATTGGATTCTGGTCTCGCACGGCCAGCGCGAAGGCGATGCGGATGCCGACGTCGGATGCAGCCCTCGCGATCGCCTTGGCTTCATCGAGCATGGGCATCGTCCCGCTCGGCCGCGTGTAGTGAACCATCATCGCCGCGCAGCCGGTCTTGGCCGAGCGCGCCAGCGCGGAGGCCGCGGTCAGATAGGGATCGACCGGCGTACCCAGTGCGGTCCGCAGGATCCAGCTCTCCAGGGGCATGCCGACCGCACCAAAGGACGACGCGGTCGCGCGGGCATGGTCATGGGCGTTGACGAACGCTGGAATGACAAAGGAGCGAGGACCGCTGGTTGGCCCCGCTCCTTCAAAAACATCGGTGATGACACCGCCGTCGTGCCGCAGCACGACATTGTCGAAGACACCACGATCGATGCCACGGAACAGGCTGGTCGCCGCAATCTCCGTGACCATGACCACCCCTCCCAATCAGTTGGCCGTATACACCAACTCCCGCTCCGCGCGCGGCGGCAGGAATTCGCGCGAGAAGACTTCCGCCGGGGTCGGCGCCCGGGCGAGCTGATAGCCCTCAACCACGATGCCGATAGCCCGCGTCATGCGGTCGTCCTTGATGTCACCGATCCCGATTTCTTTCATCTCAGCCGAGACGATCAGCTTGTCGAAGGAATATTGCAGCCGACGCTTCTCGACTGCGACGTCGATCAGATTGTCGTAGTTCAGCGCGGCTTTCATGCCGGCGTTCTGGTCCTTGGCGACGGCAATCGCGCCCTTGTTGATGGCACGCACCAAGCCCGCTACCGCCTTCGGGTTCGACGCGATCAGCTTCTTGGAGACCATCACGCCGTTGGAATAGAGATCGAGGCCGTATTCACCGAAAGAGAACCATTTGAAATCCTTGTCGGGATCCTGGCGGTTGAGCACGAGATTGAAGTAGCTGGTGATATTGAACACGAGAGCAGCATCGATGTCGCCCTTGATCAGCATCGGCTCCTGCAGGTTCGGCGCCATGTTGGAGATCTTGATCTTGTCGCCGTCGAGGCCGTTCTTGCGCGTGAACACCGGCAGCAGCCGCGTCGTCGGCGTGCCCTGCGCGCCCCCGAGCGTGTGCCCTTCAAAATCCTTGATCGTGTTGATGCCGCTGGTCTTCTTGGCAACAATCGCGAACGGCGGCTGGTTCCACATCATGTAGACCATGACGGGGGCGTCCTGCGGTTTGGTCGAGGCGTTCTGGATGATGGCGTTGACGTCGCCGAACCCTGCGTCATAGGCGCCTGACATGACGCGCGTGACGGTGGCACCTGATCCCTCGCCCTGGTCGATGACAACGTTAAGGCCTTCCTCTTTGAAGAAACCGTTGTCCTTGGCATAGAAGAACGCGGCATCGCTACCCTGCGTCTTCCAGCCCAGCGTGAACTTGATCGTGGTGTCCTCGGCCGCGGCGACGCCCGTGGACAGGGCCAATCCCAGCACTGCGGCAGTTACTTTTCTCAACATCGAGACCTCCTCAGCTTCGTTGCGTGACGTTTGAAAAAATCAGGTGGCGATGACGTCGTTCTTGCGCGTGGCCCAACCGGTGACACGCCCCTCGATCAGCGAGAACACGACGTAAAGCGCGACGCCGAGGGCGGCGAGCACGAACAGGCTGGCGAACACCAGCGGCACGTTGAAATTCGATGACGCGGTCATCATGACGTTACCGAGGCCGCGGTTGGAGGCGACCGTCTCCGACAACACCGCGCCGACGAAGGCGTAGGAGATCGCGACCTTCAGAGAGGCGAAGAAGAACGGCATCGTCCTGGGCAGGCCGACATTCCAGAGGATGTCGAACTTGCTGGCGCCGAGCGCCTTCAGCACGTCTTCGAGTTCGGGCTCGGTGGTCGCAAGTCCCGTCGCGATATTCACGACGATCGGGAAAAAACAGATCGAGAGCGCCGTCAGGACCGCGGGCACCGTGCCGGAGCCGAACCACAGCACGAAGATCGGAACCACCGCGACCTTGGGGATCGAGGAGAAGCCGATCAAGAGAGGATAGCAGGTGTCATAGGCCGTCTTGGAGACGCCGATGGTGGCGCCGAGCGCGACACCGAGCGCGACGCCGAGCACGAAGCCGAACATTGTGGTGGCAAGCGTCTGCACGATGTGGGGCCACAACACCGGAAAGCGCTGGTACAAGGTCACGAATACTTGCGACGGCCGCGGTAGCACGAGATCCGACATTCCGGTCGCGAGACAAAACAGTTCCCACGCGACGAAGAACAGCACGATCAGTCCCGCCGACCACGCCTTCTGCCTGATATAGATTGCGGACATCTCAGCCTGCCCTCTGTTGGGCCGCGCCGCGCGCATCCTCGATGAAGGCGCGCAGCTTCTGGTTCAGCGCGACAAATTCCGGCTCGAAGGTCATGGCAACGGTGCGCGGCCGCGCGAACTCCACACGACTGTCGTCGAGAATGCGGCCGGGACGCGCGCTCATTACGCAAATGCGGCTGGCAAGGAAGCCGGCTTCGCGCAGGTCATGGGTGACGAGCAGCACCGTCGGCTTATGCGTCATCCAGAGGTTCTGGAGGATCGTCCACAGCTCCTCTCGGGTGAACTGGTCGAGAGCGCCGAATGGCTCATCCAGCAGCAGCATGCGCGGCTCGTGGATCAGCGCGCGGCAGAGGTTGGCGCGCTGGAGCATGCCGCCGGAGAGCTGCCAGGGAAAGTGGCTGCCAAAGCCCTTGAGGCCGACCTGCTCCAGCAGCGCGTTGGCCTTGTCGCGGAACGCTGTCTTGCGCAGCTTGCGGAAATTGGAGCGGAACGGCTCGACGATCTTGAGCGGCAGCATGATGTTCCGCTCGATCGTCATCCACGGCAGCATGGTCGGGTTCTGGAAGGCCATGCCGACCCGCAGCGCGCGCGCCGCGACCTCCCGGCCGCCGACGATGACGACCCCGCTGGTGGGCTGCACCAGGCCGCTGACGAGACGCAGAATGGTCGATTTGCCGCATCCGGACGGGCCGACCAATGCAACAAACTCGCCGTCGGCGATCTTCAGGCTGGTCTTGGACAGAGCGGGCACGGCGCGGTCGCCGCGTCCGAAGGTCACTGACGCCTCGGACAGCTCTATCGCTGTCGCGGCGGCCTCTTCGGAAACGGGCTGACCGTCAAATTGAGCGTTGGGTTGCATGCGCATCACAGCCAAAGTGCATGCAAGGTGGATGCCAGCGGGCAAAGCTCGTAAAATCAATGTCCTGAGAGAATTCCGTGCCTGCGAAGCGGATTCGATTTAGGCAATCGGACCGTCAAACTGCATGCAATTGGGGCGCTAAATTGCCGGAACGCCGTGCTAAACAGAGGTGACACCCACCCAAGGAATCGCCGATGCCGGCGCGCGCCACCAGGAAGACTTCCGAATCGTCAGACAAGGTCAGCATGATCTGCCGCGCGCTCAGGCGCGCGATCATTGAGCAGGCGCTGGAGCCCGGCGCAAAGCTGCCCGAGGATTCACTCGGCGAGCGCTTCGGCGTCAGCCGCACCATTGCCCGCCACGCGCTAGGGCAACTGGCGGCGGAAGGCCTGGTCGAGCTCCGCCGCAACCGGATCGCAGTGGTGGCGACGCCGAGCTGGCAGGAGGCGCGCGACGCCTTCGATATCCGCATCGAGCTCGAGCGGCTCGTGGTGCGCCAGCTCGCGGGCAAACTAACCAAGAGCCAGATCAGCGAGCTGACCGACCACGTCGATGCGGAAGACCGTGCGCGTGGCGGCACGGACGCAGCCTCGATCCGGCTGGCCACCGAATTCCATATCCTGCTCGCCCAGATGACGAATAGCCCGATCCTGGTGCGCTATGTCAGCGAGGTTGCCTACCGTTGCTGCCTGACGCTGTCGCTGTACAGCCGACCGCACTCGACCGAATGCGCGATCAACGAGCATCGCGCCATCATCGCCGCGCTCGCCAAGGGCGACGAGGCCAAGGTGATGGAATTGATGCACCATCATCTGGATTCTGTGGCCAATCGCGCATTGGTCGCCCCGACTCCGCAGCGCGGCCGCGATCTGCTCGATGTTCTCGCGCCCTACGCCGATGAGGTCACGAGTGACCGCGTCGTCAAACTGCCTAAAGTCGCTCGGCGCGGTTAGGCTTCGATCCCGCGTTGAACCAAAATGCGCTCCGCGCTGTCGTTCCAGACATCCATTTTCACGATCTGGCCGCCTCTGACGACGAAACGATCGACATAACGATTGCCCTCGAACGGCGTGCCGTCGATCCACTCGCCATAGAGCGTGCCTACGCTGTAGACGACGGTCTCGTCCGCGCCCGGGCAGACGTCGAACCGATCCATCTTCTTCTTGACCCAGCGATAGCGCTTTGCGTTGAAGCCGGTCGGCCCGCGCGGGTGACCGAATTCGCGCCCGCCTGTAAACGTGATCACCGTCCCCGGCTTCATATAGGCTGCGGCTGCATCGGGATCGGGTATCATCGAGGCCGTGAGATAAGCTTCGACGATCTCAGCGTCGGTTGTCGGACGTTGGGCTGTTGCAGGAGCGGACATGACGGGTTCTCCGGGGCCGACACATTCTACAATTCACTCCTCGAATTGCATGCACGTTTTTTGAACAATTCGCCTGCGGAACTGCACACAATCTAGAGCTGCCCACCTCCTCCGCTTCCGTTAGGCTATCCACCTGAATCAGACGCCATGACCAGCCAAACCGCCCTCGACCTGATCTTCCGCAACACGCTGTTGCGATCATCCGCCGCACCGGTCGATATCGGCGTGAAGGCCGGCCGCATCGCCGCGATCGAGCCGAAGCTCGCCTGCGAAGCCGTCGAAGTCGATGTCGGCGGGCGCCTCGCCCTGCCCGGCTTCGTCGACAGCCACATCCATCTCGACAAGGCCTGCCTGCTTGGCCGCTGCGGGCATGATCACGGCAGCGTCTCGGAAGCGATCCGCGCCGTCGCCGGGATGAAGAAGGATTTCTCGGTCGAGGACGTCTACGCGCGCGGCGCCCGGGTGCTCGAACGCGCCATCGCCCACGGCACCACGCGCATGCGAACCCACGTCGAAATCGATCCGCGCATCGGCTTGCGCGGCTTCGAGGCGGTGAAGGCGCTGAAGCGTGACTATGCCTGGGCGATCGACCTGTCGCTCTGTGTCTTTCCGCAGGAAGGCCTCACCAACGATCCCGGCAGCGAGGAGCTTCTGATCCAGGCGCTGCGCGACGGCGGCGAGGTGATCGGCGGCTGTCCCTACACGGACACCGACCCGAACGCCCATCTCGCACGCATCTTCGACCTCGCCGAGGCGTTCGACGTGGATGTCGACCTCCATCTCGATTTCGATCTCGATCCCTCCTGGTGGCACCTCGACGAGGTCTGCCGGCAGACCGAGCGGCGCAACTACGGGGGCCGCGTGGCGATCGGCCATGCGACGAAACTCTCCGCACTGCCACCGGAGCGGCTGAAGGCCGCCACAGCGCAACTGGCGAAGGCCGGCGTTGCCGTCACCGTGCTGCCGGCAACCGATCTCTATTTGATGGGGCGCGAAGCGACCCACAACGCGCCACGCGGGCTGACGCTCGCCCACAAGCTCTCCGGCGACGGCGTGGTGTGCTCGATCGCGACCAACAACGTGCTCAATCCCTTCACGCCGTTCGGCGATGCCTCCCTGCTCCGAATGGCGAACTTCTACGCCAACGTCGCGCATGCCTCGGTGAACGACTTCGATGCGTGCCTCGATCTCGTGACCGAGCTGCCGGCGCGGCTGATGAACCTACGGAATTACGGCATCAGGGTCGGAAACCCCGCCGATCTCGTCGTGCTCGATACGCAAGACAGCCGCTTCGCGATCGCCGAGCTGCCGGATATCGTGATGGGCTTCAAGAACGGCCGGCAGACTTTTGCGCGGCAACGACCCATTCTGTTTCGCCCCGGCTCCTGAGCCGCTCTGGACGCATATCTGCATTGAAGCGAGGCGGATGCCGCGTTATTTCCGTTCGATGTTACCGCCGATCGTTCTCATATTCCGAATCCGGTAGAATACCGGATAGTCGATCCGCGCTGATTGCCGATAGCTGAGCGTATTGCCAGTCCCGCGGTGCCGTTCAAAGCAGAACCTGCACTGATGTCTGCATTCATCGGGGAAGCATCGACATGTTCAGCGCATTCAGCAGCATCGACCATCACGCCATTCGAGCGAGAACGCCCGGCGATGCCGCGATAAAACGGCTCGACGGCATCGGGCATGTCCTGTCAAACCTCGATCTGGCGAGCATCCGGACCCAGGATGACTTGACGCGCATGCTCCTGACGCTCGACACCGCCGACAAGTGCATTCGGGTGATCCGCGCGGAATTCCGGACCCAAGTCGCGAACGATCGGCTGGCCCGCAAGACCGAAGACCTGATGGCGTTGATCGAACGCGTCCGGGACGAGCTCACGGGCTGTTGCGCGGTAAAGTCCTGAGCAAGAGCCGCCCTATTTCTCGCGATTGATCTTCGCCAGGATTCGGTCCGCCTCGGTGCGCCAGTCAGCGCTGCGGGCGAACTCCTTGGTGGCCTTCGTTCCGAACAGGCCCTCATCGGCGAGGTCCGCCACCCAGGCCTGCCGCTCGGCGGTGCCCTGCGCGGACCACGGCGTCAGTCCGGCTTCACGCACGGTTTCGGCGACTTCGCGTACTTCCTCGGCGCGGCGGCGGCCATGCTCGATCACGCGCTGGAAGCAATAAGCACCCTGCTTCTCCCAATCGATCGTGGGGAAGGTTTCCGCCAGCGAAGCCAACACCGCATCCTCGATGCCATAGGCGCGCGCGGTGGTGAAGCTTTCGATCACCATGGCCTCCAGGCCCTTGATCATGATGCTGCGGCACATCTTCACCGCCGATGACACACCGAGCTTGTCGCTTGCAACCTTGGCCGCAAAACCGATCGCGTTCAAAAGCGGCTGCAGCTCCCTTGCGCCGGGACCGCCGAGCAACAGCGGCACCTTGATCCGATAAGGCGGCACCGACGTCATAACGGCGCCCTCGACATAACGTCCGGCGGCGCCATCGATCAGCGCGGCCGCGCGCTGCTTGGCGCCGGGAGACGCCGAATTGAAATCCAGGAACCATGTGCTCTGATTGATCGCGGCCGCACAGGCCTTTGCCACCGGCACGGCCTGGCTCGCGGTGACCGCGGAGATGATGAAATCGGACTTCGCGGCCAGCTCAGCGTGCGAGACTGCGAGCCCGACACCGAATTTCTCCGCATGCTCCTTCAGTGAGCCGCCCTGCTCGCCTCCGAGCTTGATGTCATAGGCTGTGACCCTGATGTCCTGCTGGCGCAAATCCTCGGCCAGGATCCTGCCGACTTCGCCATAACCGATCAGCCCGATCTGCCATCGCTTGGGATCGCCCGCCATCAGTTCAGTCCTCGCGTGGTCTCGTCGAACAGCTCTTCGACCGCATAGCGGCGCGGGATCAGCGCCTGCTGAAATGCATAGTCGATGATCAGCTCCAGCGGCTTCCTGTTCGCCTCGATTCCGAACGGAACGAGATCGGGCGTCGCCGCAGGCCCCATCTGGGTCTTGTTCCGCTTGAGCAGATCATAGACGCCCGAAACCACGTCAGGACGCGATTTCGTCAGCTGCTCGGTCACGACCACGAGATGGTTGACCGGCACGACGCCGCGGCGCGCGTACCATATGGCGGCTTCCGCGGCCGGATCGGGGAACAGCGGCCTCAGTTTCGGATCGCTTGAGGCCTCACCGAGGACGGCGTCGAGCTCGCCGTCGAGCAGCATCTGCAAGATCTTCTTGCCTTTCGACGCGCGCTCGGTGGTGTCGACATATTCGGCGACGTGCGGGTCTTCGAACGTGACCCAGCGGAGCTTGCCGAGATTGACGCCGCAGTCATTGGCGAGGATGCCCCTGATCCAGGCGCCGGTGGTGGTCGTGAACGAGCGGATACCGACGCGCTTGCCTTCGAGATCGGACGGCCCGAGGGTTCCGTGCGCGGGATTATAGAGCGCATAAGAATGCTGGAAGCGGCCGAGCATGGTGGCAGGCAGCAGCACCAGCGGCTTGCCATGCGCCTTTGCCATCAGATAGGTGACGATCGCCATCTCGCAGACGTCGAAGGCCTGCTCGCGCACCATCGGTTTGAACGCGGTGTTGGTCGGCGTGTACTCGACGAAATCGAGATCGAACAGGTCGGAGCGGAGCTCGCCGCTCTTCACCGCCTGGACATGGGGGTGACTGCCGAGCACGGCCTTCAGCTTGAGACGATCCATCGGCCCGCTCCGCTTCTCTTCAGACATCCCTGGGATTGTCGACATAGACGAGCCCGGCTTTCGCCAAGGCCTCGCGCATGCTGTACATGTCGAGGCCCAGCTCGCCCGAAGCCAGCCGCTTGCGCTTGCCGCCTTCGTCCGCGTTGCGCTTCTTCGCCTTCTCGGCGACCTCGGCCGCATAGCGCTTCGGCACCACCACGACGCCGTCGTCATCGGCCACGATGATGTCGCCGGGGTCGACGTTGACGCCGGCGCAGACCACGGGGACATTGACCGCGCCGAGCGTCGCCTTCACCGTCCCCTTGGCCGAGACCGCGCGGGACCACACCGGAAAGTTCATCTCGTGCAGTGCCCTGACGTCGCGGCAGCCGGCATCGATGATCAGCCCCTGCACGCCGCGGGCCTGCAGCGAAGTCGCGAGCAGCTCGCCGAACATGCCGTCGGTGTTGTCGGTGGTGCAACCGACGACGAGAATGTCGCCCTTTCTGCACTGCTCGACCGCGACATGGATCATCCAGTTGTCGCCCGGCTGCGCCAGCACAGTGACGGCGGGACCGGCGATCGCCGCGCCCGGCCAGACCGGCCGCAGATATGGCTTCATCAGGCCGATGCGGCCATAGGCCTCGTGCACGGTCGAGACGCCGTACTCCGCCATAGCGGCGGGATCGGCTCGCTCAATGTTGCGAACGACGACGGGCCTCATGCCAGCTCCTCCGCTACCGTCGGGAACAAGCGCTGATAGGCCTCGCCATACGTCATGGGCACACCGGTGTTGCGGCTGCCCTGGATGCCGCGATTGAGCGCAACGCGCTCGTAATAGCCCCAGAGATGTTTTTGCGCGGCGAGAATCTGGAACGCCTCGTACTTTTCCTTCCAGACCTCGTCGATCTTGAGGAGCAGGTCCGGCTTGTAATTGCATTGCTCCGGCTGGTGCGGCTCGAACAGGAACACCGGCGGCGCCGAATATTTGTACTGCGCGCCTGGCTTGTGGCCCATGGCCTGCGCGACCACGCGGGTTTCCTGCGCGAAATGCGCCGCGTTCGGATGATCGAAATTATAGGGGTCTTCCAGCGCGTGCGTCAGCACGAAGCTTGGATTGAGCTCGCGGTAGATGTCGACCATGCGGTCGAAATGCGCTTCCGTCAGCTTCAGCGGATAGTCGCCGCAGTCGAAGAACTCGATCTCGGCGCCGAGCAGCTTGGCAGCGCGCTCCGCCTCATCCTTGCGGCCGCCTTTGACCGATTCCAGCGTCGCGCCCTTCTCCTTCCAGGCGAACTGGCTCTCGCCGCGCTCGCCGAAGGACAAGCAGACGATCTTCATGCGATAGCCCTTCTTCGCATGCAGAGCGATGGCGCCGCCGGCGCGCCAGACGAAATCGCCCGGATGGGCCGTGATCACGAGACCTGCTTTCATGGGCTTATTCCCCTCTTTCCTTGATGAGCAATTTATCTCTTTCCTTGATGAGCAATTTATCGATCACGGACACCGTCATTCCTCGAACTCGAACAGGCGGGCTGGATTATCGACGAGGATCTTCTGCTGATACTCCGGCTCCGGCGCGAACAGCGGGATCAGGTCGACGAGATCGCCGTCGTTCGGCATCGCCTTGACGTTGGGATGTGGCCAATCGGTGCCCCAGATGATCCGGTCGGGCGCGGTCTCGACGATCTTTCGCGCGAACGGCACCGCGTCGGTGAACGGCGGACCGGCCGACGACACCCGCTCCGAACCGCAGATCTTGACCCAACATTTCTCGTCGCGCTGCATCAGCTCGATCAGGATCTTGAACGGAAGCTGATCGAGCCCTTCGGACGCCTTCACCCGTCCCATATGGTCGATCGTGTAGCTAAGCGGCAGCCTTGTCAGCATGTCGGCATATTCAGGCAGGTCGATCGCGTCGAAATGCAGGTCGATGTGCCAGCCGAGCGGCGCAACCATCGCGACGATACGGTCGAACACCCGCTTGTCGGGGACGCCGCCGAGATGGCGGACGAAATTGAAGCGGCAGCCGCGGAAACCACCCTCGTGCAGCACGCGAAGCCCGCGCTCCGTGATGGAGCCGTCGATATTGGCGACCGCGCGATAGGCGCCATTGCTCTGCGCGATGGCGTCCAGCGCCACCGTGTTATCGGTGCCATGCACACTGGCATTGACGATGACGGCACGCTCGACCCCGAGCTTGGCATGCAGCGTGCGGAAATGCTCGAGCGGCGCATCCGGCGGCGTATAGGAGCGGCCCGGCGCGTAGGGATATTTCGCGCCGGGCCCGAAGATGTGGCAATGCGCGTCGCAAGACAGCTTCGGCAGCTTGAACTTCGGCGTGCGCGTGTCCGGATCGGGCGGCGGAATGGTCGGCGTGTACATCATTGCCATCAGATAAACCGCCGAACGAGACCGCGTCTTTAAGTCTTGCTGCTGACGACGGGCCGCCGCCGTGCCGGCGCAGCCTGATCGAGCGCCGGCGCCTGGAACGCGGCCACGGCGGCTTGCACCAATTGCTCGATGGCGCTTGCGGCATCGCTGCCGTCGGCCTCGCCGCGCGACAGGCGGGAGACGCGATCCGGCGTCACCAGCGAGTAATAGAGCGCGCCGAGCAGGAAGTGGCTGCGCCAGACGATGTCGGTGCGGGGAACGTGCGGCAGGCTGTCGTGGATCGCGTCGATGAAGGCGTGGCTGGTATCGTCAAAAGTCTGCGCGATGATTTTCCGCGCGACCTCATTGCCCTCCGCGGACATCACCGCGCGCAGGCGCGTGAACCGCGCCCCGCCCCCGGCAAGATCACTGCCCGAGGTGAAGGCCGGCGCGACATAGGCCCGCACCATCGCTTCGAGCCGGTCCTGGAGATCGCGCACGCGTTTGGCGGCCGCGAGCAACTCGGAACGACGCAAATTCATTGGCCCGCAATGGCGCCGGTAGATTTCCAGCAGCAGGCCGTCCTTGGTCTTGAAATGATAGGTGACGCTGCCGGGATTGGCGCCGGCTGCCTGCGCGATATCGCGCACCGACACGGCGTTGAAGCCGTTGGTGGCGAACAGCTCCTCGGCCGCGGCGAGAATTGCCTCGCGCATGTTCGGCTTGCGGGCCGTTTCCTTGCTGGCGGCGTTGCGTATCATGTGATTTGTACTATCGTACAAAAAATCAGGTCTCGTCAACAAAAACCATGGCGGCGTCCGGACGGCTCGAGGCCGGCGGTCCGCGCACAACGCCCGCAAGGAGTGCTGAAAATGCTGGATTTGAACAAGAAGATCGGCAGCTTAATGCTAGGTGCCGGTCTGCTGCTGGCGGGCGGCGCCGCACAGGCCGCCGACAATTATCCGAGCAAACCGGTTCACATCCTGGTGCCCTACGCGGCCGGCGGCGCGGTCGACGTGCTCGCGCGCACGCTCGGACAGGCCTTGGCGAAGACCTGGGGCCAGCAACCAGTGGTCGACAATCGCCCCGGCGCCGGCGGCATCGTCGCCTCGCAGGCACTGACGCAGGCCGCCCCCGACGGCTACACGCTGATTCTGGTCGCGAGCGGTCATCCCCTCAATCAGTTCATTTATCCGAGCGTGCCCTACGAGACGTTTAGGGATTTTACCGCGATCACCGAAGTCGCCTCCTCGCCGCTCGCGATCGTCGTCGCCAAAGACAGCCCCTACAAGACGCTCGGCGATCTTCTCGCTGCGGCGAAGAAGGAGCCGGACAAGCTCTCCTACGGTATGTCCGGCAACGGCACCTCGGCGCACCTCGCCGGTGAGCTGTTGAAATACATGTCCGGCACCAAGATCGTCGCGATCCCTTACAAGGGCGGCGCGCCCGCGCTGACCGCCGTAATCGCCGGTGACATCCCGCTCAGCATCAATCCGCTTGCGGAGGCCATCGGCCAGATCGAAGGCGGCCCGGTGCGCGCACTCGCGGTGACCTCGGCCGAACGCTCCAAGGCGCTGCCCAATGTTCCGACCATCGCCGAGTCGGGCGTGGCGGGTTACGACGTCTCCGTCTAGTGGGGCGTTCTCGGCCCGGCGAAAATGCCGCCGGAGATCGTGGCGAAGCTCGAAACCGATCTGAAGACGGCGTTGCAGGACCCGAACGTGCTGTCGACGCTCGGCAAGATCGGCGCAGCCCCGGTCGGTTCTTCGTCGAGGGAATTCGATGCCTACATGCATGCCGAGGCCACCAAATGGGAGCCGGTGCTGAAGGCCGCCGACATCCGCGCGCAGTGAGGTGCTTCGCATGAGAACCGGCGCGCTCGACACGATCCAGTAGCGGGCAGGCTTTCGCGGCCACGAACGCGACGCGCGAGTAAGTCAATTGCGTGCGCTCGCGCGCATCTTCTCGGGCGGCGCGGAACGCCGCACGAAATCGGCATCGTCATCGCCTCCTCCCGACGGGATCAGGATTGCGCGCTCGCGCGGCAGCGCTTCCGGCATCTCGTCGCGGATGAAGGCGATGAGCTTCTCTCTCATTTCGCAGCGCAAATCCCAGGACTGCGGCGCGTTCCTGGCGCTGACGAGGGCGCGAAGTTCGATGGTGCGAGAATCCGCGTCGATCACCTGGAGATTGACCACCTCGCCGTCCCAGAGCTTGGACTCCTTCACTGCTTCTTCCAGCCAGCGCCGGATCCGCGGCACGTCGGCGCGATAATCGACGTGGAGCGCGATCACGCCGATCAGGGACGCGGTGTCGCGGGTCCAGTTCTGGAATGGCTTTTCGATGAAATAGGACAGCGGCACCACCATGCGGCGCCAATCCCACAGCCGGATCACCACATAGGTCGAGGCGATGTCCTCCACCCAGCCCCACTCGTTTTCGATGATCACGGCGTCCTCGATGCGGATCGGCTGGGTGATCGCAATCTGCAAGCCCGCGATCAGGTTGCTCAGCAGCGGACGGGCGGCAAGACCAACGATGATACCGGCTGCGCCGGCCGAGGCGAACAGGCTGACGCCGTATTGCTTCACCGAATCGAACGTCATCAGCGCAGTCGACACCGTGATGACGACGATGATGGTGTCTGTGACCCGCTTGAACACCCGCACCTGCGTGACGTGCTTGCGCGCAACGAGATTCTCGGTGACGTCACGAAAGTTCTGGAGATAGCGCGCCGCGCTCATGTCGACGATCCGGATCGATATCCAGCCGATCAGGGCGATGAAAGCCACGACGAACACACGCATCAGCGGCGTGCGGATGATGTCGTCGAGCGGCGCAAGCGGCAGAACCAGCGCAACCGCAGCAAGACACAGGGCTAACCTAGCTGGACCTGCGGTACGCTCGATGAACACAGCCAGCAAAGAGAGGCGGGTTCCGAAGGCACGATTGAGGAGCCATACCGCGACCCGATACAGGAACAAAGCAAGCAGGATCGCGATGACGATCAAGCTGAGACCGACGAACCAGGAAGGCACCCAGCCAAGCATCTCGTCGAGGTCGGCCATAATTGCTTGCAGATTCATGCGTCTCCCCGCGTTGCATTAGCGTCCGCGCTCAACGCATTTAGAGCGGCTTCGCTCCCGCACTCGGTGCAATGCAGCATCCCCTTGGTGCATCCGTCGTCGAATTGCGCTATTTCTGAGCAATCATGACTCGACGGACCGGCAGCGCCGACCTTCCTCTTCACACCGGCCGGGTTCCACCCTGGTTGGCGACCCGCATGTCTTCGCTCGGCGCGATCGTCACGCAGGCGATCGTGCATCACTACGGACGCGATGCATTCCTCCAGC
The DNA here is from genome assembly GCF_055807435.1 of Bradyrhizobium sp. Ken51. NCBI lineage: Bacteria > Pseudomonadati > Pseudomonadota > Alphaproteobacteria > Hyphomicrobiales > Nitrobacteraceae > Bradyrhizobium > Bradyrhizobium sp. Ken51. The sequence continues at coordinate 579,028 of NZ_JBVVPB010000002.1, forward strand.
GGCTCTCGCACCCGTTCTGGTTCCAGTCGTTCGGCGCCGTGATGGGGATGGACTGGCACTCCTCGGGCATCACGACCTCAGTGATAGGCGCGCTGAAGCGAGGTCTAGGCCCCCTCCAGGATGAGCTCGGAATCTATGTCTGCGGCGGGCGTGGCCAGCACTCGCGCAAGACCCCGGACGAACTGATGCAGCTCGGCGACCGCGTCGGCTTCGACGGCGCAAAGCTCACGCGTGCGAGTCGCCTTGTGGCGAAGGTGGACAGCGCCGCGGTCCAGGACGGTTTCGACCTTTATCTGCACGGCTTCTTCGTCACCGCCGACGCCAAATGGACTGTGGTGCAGCAGGGCATGAACGGCGACAAGCGACAGGCTCGCCGCTATCACTGGCATTCCGAGGCGCTGAAGAGTTTTGTCGATACGCCGCACAGCGCGATCGACGGGCCGCTGCAGGGCGAGATCGTCAATCTCACCGACCATCGCGCCGATATCTCGCGCACCGCGCAGCTTGAGCTCCTCAGCGATCTCGGCCCGGATCGCATCCTTTCCGAATTCGAGCGGCTCGCCGGGACTGCGCCCGAGCCCGCTCAGGCGATGCTGCCGCACCTGATCATGCCCGCGCATCACGACGTCCGGCCAAAAGATGTGTTCGCGCGCCGCTTGCACGGCACACTCGCGGCCGCGGCCGAGCGCGGCCCGGTCGATTTTCCGGAGCTGCTGCTGACGCCCGGCGTTGGCGCGCGTACCGTGCGTTCGCTGGCGATGGTCGCCGAAGTCGTACACGGCGCGCCTTACCGCTTCAATGATCCCGCCCGCTTCTCGCTTGCCCACGGCGGCAAGGACCGGCATCCCTACCCTGTCCCGATCAAGGTCTACGACGAGACCATTCGCGTGCTGAAGGGCGCGATCCAGAACGCAAAGCTCGGACGCGAGGAAGAGATGCAGGCCATCAAGCGCGTCGACGACCAGGCGCGGCGGCTGGAGCGAACCGCGCACGGGCCGTCGGTCGAAGCCTATATCGCCGGAGAGCGTGCGGCCTCGCCCGATCTCGACGGCCGCTCCGTGTTCGGCTGGGAGCGTGATCTCGGGCCGACAAAAAAGCGGACCGGCTGAAGACCGGTCCGCAAGTTTAGCGGGAGGAGCGCCTCTCTCAGGTATCGCCGTCCTTCGATTCCTCATCGAGCCGGTTAGCCGAGTGATCCTGATATTGATCCGTCTGGATCGACTTGCCGTCCATGCCGCGAATGTCCGAGTGCTGTGCCTTGTCGCGGTTTGACAGCACCATGTTGTCGCCGATCTTCTCCTTGGGCACGTCCGTCATGGCGCCGGTGCCGTCGCCTTTGCCGTGCATGCCCGATCTGAAATGCGTCTTGCTGCCATGACCACCTGGCATCTTTTTCTCCTCTTGCTTTGATCGCCCGTGAGGCTCAGTGCTTCTGCTGTGCCGGCGTTGGTTTCGGCGGCTTGTGGCCGCTCTGGCCGGAATCGTTGTGCTTGTTGTGGTCGCTTTCCTGGTTGAGGCCGCCTCGGCTCACCGGAAATTCACTCTGCCGCGCCTCAGGTCGCGCTCGGTGAACCGCCGTGTCCTCCGGATTGTGGCCGAGGGCCCGTTCAAGCTCTCGCGCGTCTGGAACATCCGGCTTGCGCTCGAGGATGCGAACCTGTTGCTCGTGGGTCTTCTTGCCTTGCATGTTTGTCCTCCAGAGCTAGCGGCCTCGTCGGTGCGCGCCACTGCGTGCGACGTCCTTGTCGATACCGCCAGCGGCGTTCACGTCGTTCTCGACGTCGCCTTCGATCGTGTTCTCGCCCAAGGCGTCCTCGAGGTCCTCAGGCGAGATACCGGCCATTGTTGCGCCTTTCGATCCACCGATCATGGGGTTGTCGTGCAGATCCTTTTCGGTCGGTGCGTAGAGTTTGGGTTGCTTACTGGTCATGTCTCACCTGCCTCCGCCTTTTCCGGCCTCGTCATGCCTGTGGTGTGAATCGTGCTCGCCACCTCCGCCGGAGACGCGGCTGTGCTTGCGCTGCGGGTCGTCCGCCGGTGGCTTCTTCACTTCGAGCGGTGTCTTCGCATTCTCGTGCGATGCGCCAGGTCCGCCCTGACGGATGCTGTTCGGTGTCTTGGTGGATGTCGACATGAAAGTCCGCTCCTCAGCGATCTTGCTGATAGCCTTGGTTGGTGGTGTTCTGCTTGATGTTGCCCTGCTGCCCTTGCTGATCCGGATTTTGCGCACGCTGCTGGCCGCGCGGGGCAGTCGAGGACACTTGCTTGGCGTCGCCGGTTCCCTTCGGGCTTTGGTTCTCGGCGGGAACAGGTGGCATCTTGCCAGTCATGATGCTGTCTCCTGATGTTGGTTCTGCGACATCGACCGGAGGAACTCATCCGGCTTCCGATGTCCCAAAAACAACTAAAGCAGCGACATGCCGTTCCTAGCGACCGGGTACAGAAAAATTTCCGAGGGCGTGTAAGTCTCAGCACGCCGCTGGCCGGGAACGAACCATCATCGATTCAGCTGACGCTGTCGCCTGTGCTCTGTAGCCGTCCGGCACGACAGGGAGGTTCGCGATCGCACGCATGCCGGGTCGCTTGCGCCAGTGGATCTGAGACACGTCCACAGCAAAGCCAAGTTTCGGCCATCGCACGAACAGCGCTTCCAGGGCACACGCTGCCTCGATCCGGGCCAGCTGATGGCCAAGGCAGAAATGGATTCCCGTTCCGAAGGAGATGTGACGGTTCGGCTTGCGTGCGAGATCGAGGCTCTCGGGACGATCATGCATCGCCGGGTCCATGTTCGCGGCGGCGAGCATCACCATGACGCGATCGCCCTTCTTCAGACGCACGCCCGCAAGCTCGATATCCCGCCTCACATAGCGCGGCTTCGAGAACTGCACCGGCGACACGAAGCGCAGGAATTCCTCCACCGCAAGTCCGACGCGGCTCCAGTCCTGTGCCAGCCAGTCGCGGACGCCAGGATTTCTGAGGAGCTCGTAGACCGAACCGCTGATGAGATGCGTGGTGGTCTCCGAGCCCGCCGCGAGCAGCAGGAACACCATCGACACCATTTCGTCTGGCGTGATCTGGCCGCCCTCACGCTCGACCTGGACCAGCTCCGCGATCAGGCCCTCGCCGCCCCGCACGCGGGCAATCTGCAACTGCCGTTCGAGATAGGCTCGCATCTTGCGGAACGCGAACAGCATGCGGAAGAAGCTGGCGACGTTCGTGAGCGAGGACATTGTATTGGCCCAGGCGATGAAGCGAGAGCGATCGGCCAATGGCAATCCCAACAGCTCGGAGATCACCGCGAGCGGCAGGATGCGGGCATAGCGCTGGACGAGATCGGCCGGGCTTCCCGCCAAGAACAGCTCGTCGGCGAGACCATCCGCGACGGCGCGGATACGCGGCTCCATCGCGACGATCGCGCGGCGGCGGAAGGCCTCGTCCACGATGCTGCGTAGCCTCGTGTGGTCCGGTTCGTCCATCGTCAGCATGTTGCTGGCGATGGTTCTGACGTAGTTCGGCATCCACCAGCGCAAACCTGCGACGTCGCCATCCTCCTTGCGCAGCGTGAAATCGGCGCCGTCTTTCAGGACTTGCGCCGTGGCCTCATGGGTCGTGGTGATCCAGACGTCGCCGACGAAAGGAAATCGCGCCGCGACCACAGGACCGGACATGCGCAACGTTGCGATCGCCTTGGGAGGATCGCGAAAGAAGGCCTCGCTGGTGAAATCGAGGCGTGGTGCCATGTGATCACCGGAGCGGTTGATGGCGTCTCAGCGAGATGGTGCGTGTCATTGCCCACGCAAGGGGTACGGAACCTCCGCTTCGGCATCGGTGGCAGGCGTGAGAGTCGAGTCTCACCCCCGCCCGGGCGAACGCGGGCCGATCTTGCGCTGCTGCTGATTGGTGTAGGCGTCCCAATTGCTCCAGCTGCCCTTGCTGAGGCTTTGCAGGTCGGTGGTGAGCGGACGGCGCGTGCGCTTGTCGTGATCGGCGATGGCGCGCTCGGACTGCGCGATCTTGCGCTTGAATTCCCCGATCGCCTTCTGGGTTTGGCCGTTCCGTTTCGAAGATGCAATCTCGCCCATCGTGAAGCGCGCGGTCTCGAGCGCCTTCAACTCGGCGCGGTTCTTCTTCAACTGAACCCGGTGCCAGGCGATGTTGCTGTCGCTGTCCGCAACCATGGGGGAACTCCGCTGATTCGCTCCCGCAGTGTATCGCGTGCCGAATCGGCGCCGCAACGGGCGCCCGGAGGCGAAAATACGGTCTTCTTGCGCGGGAGTTCCGGGCTTAGCGCTCGGCGAAGGCCTTTTCGACGACGAATTGGGCCGGCTCGCCGTGATTGCCCTCGATCAGCCCCCGCTCGCCGAGGAGCACGCGGGTATCCGCCACCAGCGCCGGGCTGCCGCATATCATGACGCGGTCGTGGGCGGCTTCCAGGGCCGGCAGGCCGATATCGGAAAACAGCTTGCCCGAGGTGATGAGGTCGGTGATGCGGCCGCGATTGCGGAAGGGATCGCGCGTCACGGTCGGATAGTAGATCAACTGGTTGCGGATGTACTCGCCGATCAGCTCGTCCTTCGGCAGCGTCTCGGTGATCATCTCGCCATAGGCGAGCTCCTTCACGTGCCGGCAACCGTGCAGCAGCACGACTTTCTCAAAGCGCTCGTAGGTTTCGGGGTCCTTGATCACGCTCAGGAACGGCGCAAGGCCCGTACCGGTGCCGATGAGGTAGAGGTTGCGACCGTCCTCCAGATTGTCGATGACCAGCGTCCCGGTGGCCTTGCGGCTGACGATGATCTCGTCGCCTTCCTTCAGATGCTGGAGCCGTGAGGTGAGCAGGCCGTCCGGCACCTTGATCGAGAAGAACTCCAGCGTGTCCTCGTAATTGGCGCTGGCGACGCTGTAGGCCCGCAGCAGCGGCTTCTCGCCGACCTTAAGGCCGATCATGGTGAATTCGCCGTTGCGGAAGCGGAAGGTCGGGCTGCGGGTGGTCTTGAAGGAGAACAGCGTGTCGGTCCAGTGGTGGACGCTCAAGACGGCTTCCTGATTGAAATTGCTCATCTCACCCTTCCGTGGCGCGTCGTGGCGGTTCTCAAGGCGGCAGCTATGCGTCGTTTGTACACGATCATTTGTATACTAATGAATAATCCGGCTTGATCCCGCGGTCAAGGCTGCCCAAGATCGGAAGCGTTGCAGTTAAGGACAAGGACCCATTCCATGGCGCATGACGCACCCCAGGCCACCGGACCCTCGAAGCTCGTGATCCGCAATATCGGCCTGATCCTGTCCGGCGCGCTGGAAAAGCCGATCCTGGACGGCGACACCATCGTCGCCGAGAACGGCAAGATCACCGCGATCGGCCGCTTCAAGGACCTCAACACCGAAGGCGCGACCGCCATCGTCGAGGCCAACGGCACCACGGTGGCGCCCGGCCTGATCGACAGCCATGTCCACCCTGTTGCAGGCGACTGGACGCCTCGCCAGAACCAGATCGGCTGGATCGACAGCAATTTGCATGGCGGCGTCACCACGATGATTTCCGCCGGCGAGGTGCATATGCCCGGCCGCCCGCGCGACGTCGTCGGGTTGAAGGCGATGGCGATCTTCGCACAGCGCGCATTCTGGAATCTGCGGCCTGGCGGCGTGAAGGTTCACGCCGGCGCGCCTGTGATCGAATGCGAGATGGTCGAGGAGGACTTCAAGGAGTTGGCCGCAGCCGGCGTCAAGCTGCTCGGCGAAGTTGGCCTGGGCGGCGTCAAGGACGGCCCCACCGCGCGAAAAATGGTCGGTTGGGCCCGCAAATACGGCATCCAGAGCACGATCCACACCGGCGGTCCCTCGATTCCGGGCTCCGGCCTGATCGACAAGGACGTGGTGCTGGAGGCCGACACCGATGTGGTCGGCCACATCAATGGCGGCCACACGGCGCTTCCCGACGACCAGATCCGCTGCATCTGCGAGGGCTGCAAGCGCGGCCTCGAACTCGTGCACAACGGCAATGAGCGCTCGGCGCTGTTCACGTTGCGCATCGCGCGCGAGATGGGCGATCTGCATCGCGTCATCCTCGGCACCGACGCGCCGGCCGGCTCCGGCGTACAGCCGCTCGGCATTCTCCGGATGGTCTCGATGCTGTCCTCGCTTGGCGACCTGCCGGCCGAGGTCGCGTTTTGCCTTGCCACCGGCAACACGGCGCGGATGCGCGAATTGGATTGCGGCCTGATCGAAGTTGGCCGTTCCGCCGACTTCGTCATCATGGACAAGGCGCAGCACTCGGCCGGCAAGAACATTTTGGAGAGCGTGCAGCTCGGCGACCTCCCGGGCATCGGCATGACCATTATCGACGGTATCGTGCGCACCCAGCGGAGCCGCAACACCCCACCGGCCGGCAGGGTGCCCGAGGTGGTGGCGAAGTGACGCAGCCGGAGCGGCTCGCCGCTCCGCGCGGTCCCCTGAAAGCATTGAACAAGTCACCAGCCTGCTGCGTCTAACGCAGGCAGTTCATTGCTGGACGTCGAGGCAGACATGAAGAATTCGTCGCGGATTGCTGCCGGCGTTGCCGGTGCGGTCGGAGGTTATGTCGCGACCTTTGTGCTGTTTTCACTGCTCGATCTGGGCAACCGGGCGGACCCGATCACGTCTGGCCTGTTGGCACTGTTCGTCTACTCACCCATCGGAGCGATCGCTGGCGTGGTGCTTGCCAGCTGGCTGGTGACACGTTCCGGCGCGGATGCAAGCAATAGCGGTCTCGCGCGCAACAGCCTGAAGTCGCTCGGCGTCGTCGCCCTGCTCTGCGTTGCCGCTGCGGCCACTTACATGGGCGTCGCGTACATGACGGCCACACCCTGGCTCAACCGGAACGGCGCCACTCCCCTGCTCGTGTTCGAGGTTCGCCTTCCGGCCGGCGCAACGGTGCCGAAATCACCGCAAGACATCACTATCGAATTGCAGACCGACCTCAACACCATGCCGGGCGAATTGAACCCGACCGGCTTCCATCGTGACGGCGATCAGCCCGTTATCGCAGGCGAAGTCGAACTGGCGTTCCGAACCTCGCACCGGCAGCTCGCCGTCAACATCCAGGGACAGCCCAGCCGAGTGTACCCGATCGGACTGACGGCCTGGGCTCCGCATACGCCGGAGTTCGGAACGTGGCGACGGCTCGCCGACGGCAGCGAAATCCGCTATCGCGCCAAATGGCCGGGGAAGGCGTAAGGGCATCACCGCGGTTTTGCGATTTCACAACGCACGTAGGTCTGGCGCTTTCCTGGCCCGACCGGGCTGTTGTCCATCACCAGCTTGCCATCCGCTGCAATGGAAACCCGGGGACTGGAGCGATACTTCTCGCCCTCACCTTCGCAGGCGAGCTTCATTTTCCAGGCGAGCTTCCCGTCGGCAGTGATCTCACTGGCGCGGCACCGGGTTTCGTACCAATAGAGACGGTTGCCGCCTTCGATGCTCATGCGGTTGGCACTGTCCTGGTCGCGGCAATCCTTTTTGGTTGACGCCCAGAACCCCTCATAGGCTTGCGCAGCCAGGGCAGGAGCACACTGGCTTGCCAGCACCGCACTCATACTCAGAGCCATCGCAAGCCGGGTCGCCGCTCTCATATCAAAAACCTCGACAAGACCTTCACCGAGGTTAGTCGCGCCTCACCGCAGCTTGTTCAACAGCGCCATCAGCGTCTCGCGCTCCCTTGCCTCGAGCGGGGCCAGCGTCTCCCGCGTGATCGCGAGCGCATTCGGCGCCACCTTTTCCGCCAGCTGCTGCCCCGCGCGGGTCAGGCTGACCAGAAGCCGCCGTCCGTCCTCAGGATCCTGGCTGGTCTCGGTGAGGCCGCGCGCCGTTAAACGATCGATCACGCCCTTGATCGTCGCCACATCCATCGCCGTGAGGCGCCCGAGCTGGTTCTGCGAGCATGGCCCGGCCTCGGCGAGCTTCGACAGTGCCGCCCATTGCGTCGGCGTAATATTGGTGCCGATCTCGCGAGAGAAGATCGCGCTGTGGCGCTGCCAGACCTGGCGAAGGATGAAGCCAACCTGCTCATCGAGCACGTAAGGCGGCTTTGCCGGTTTGACGCTTTTCTTCGCCGCGACGCTTCTCGCCATCCGCTCGATGCCCTTGCCCTTTGCCTTCACAACGACAGATGCGCGTCGCGGATATCCGGACGCGCATCGAGCTCGGCCATGGTGCCGCCGAAACAAATGCGGCCGCGCTCGATGATATAGGCGCGATCGGAGATCAGCCGCGCAAAGTGCAGATTCTGCTCGGAGACGACGATGCTGACGCCCTCCTTCTTCATGGTCAGGATGGCATCGACCATCTGCTCCACGATCTTCGGCGACAGGCCTTCCGAGGGCTCGTCCAGCAGCACCAGCGACGGATTGCCCATCAGTGTGCGTGCGATGGTGAGCATCTGCTGCTCGCCGCCGCTCATGCGGCCGCCCGGGCGATTTTTCATCTCGCCGAGGTTAGGGAACAGCGAAAACAGCTTGTCGCGGGTCCAGTGCGGCGCGTTCGGGCGCTTCGGCTGGCGGCCGACTTCGAGATTTTCGTCCACCGTCAGGTCGGTGAAGATACGCCGCTCCTCCGGCACGTAGCCAAGCCCGTCCCGCACGATCTCATGTGTGGGACGTGCCGAGACATCCTTGCCTTCGAACATGATCCGACCCGAGCGCTGCGCGACGAGCCCGACGATTGAGCGAAACGTCGTCGACTTGCCGGCGCCGTTGCGGCCGAGCAACGCCACGACTTCCCCCTCGCCGACCTCGAAGCCGATGTCGAACAGGATATGCGCCGGGCCGTAATGACTATTGAGATCTTGCACCGTGAGCTTCATGCCGATGCTCCCTCGCGATGCCCGGCCTCGTAAAGGAGGCCCTCGCCGAGGTAGACCGCCTGCACCTGCGGATTGCCGCGCACCTCCGCCGGCGAGCCCTCGGCGATCAGCGTGCCGCGGTTGAGCACGATGATGCGATCGGCGTGCTCGAACACCACGTCCATGTCGTGCTCGGTGAAGAGAACGCCAATCGATTTTTCCCGGGCGATCTGCGCGGTCAGCCGCATCAAATCGACTCGCTCGCGTGGCGCCATGCCGGCGGTCGGCTCGTCCATCAGCAGCAGCTTTGGCTGGTTGGCGAGCGCGACAGCGAGCTCGAGCCGCTTGAGATCGCCATAGGCAAGCTCGCCGCAGGGACGATCCGCATAGCCGCCCATGCCGACCAGCTCGAGTAGCCGCCCGGCTTCGCCGCGGTCGAAGTTCGGCGCCGAGCCCCAGAGATTGAACAGCTGCTTGCCGTGAGAAACCAGCGCGACCTGCACGTTCTCGCGCACCGTCATGGTCGCGAAGGTCGCGGTGATCTGGAACGTGCGGCCCACGCCCATCCGCCAGATCTCGCGCGGCTTCCTGCCGGTCGTGTCTTCGCCGAGCAGGCGGACGTGGCCGCTATCAGGCTTGTTCTGTCCGTTGAGCATGTCGAAACAGGTGCTCTTGCCCGCGCCGTTCGGTCCGATCAACGCCAGGATTTCGCCGGCGCGTAGCGAGAACGAGACGCCGCGCACGGCGTGGACGCCGCCGTAGGATTTGGTCAGTCCTTCGACCGCAAGAAGTGGGGGGGCGAGGCTCATTCGGCGGACTCGATCGGCTTGGCAAGCAAGGGGGAGCCCGGCGGCAATGCCTTCCTGCGACGCTGCGCCAGCATCTCCAGCATGCCGACGATGCCCTTGGGGAAGACGACGACGATCAGAACGATGAATCCGCCGAGCACGAGTTTTGACAGGTCGGTCTGGCTGACCAGCCAGATGTTCAAGGCCTTGTAGACGATGGCGCCGATCACCGCGCCCGACACCGTCTCGACGCCACCGAGCAGCACCATCACAAGCGCATCGACCGAGAGCGAGATGCCGAGATTGTCCGGGAAGACACTGCCCTTGAGGTAGGCGAACAGCGCACCGCCGATGCCGGCGGTCGTGCCCGCGATCACAAAGGCCGTCCACTGGATGCGCTTGGCGTTGATGCCGACCGCTTCGCTGCGCAACAACGAGTCGCGCGTCGCCCTCAGCGCATAGCCGAACGGCGAGAACACCATCGCCCGCCACGCGATCGTCACGAGTGCCGCAACGCCGAGCGACAGCCAGTAGAAATGCGATGGGCTCGCCGCCCAGCTCGCGGGCCAGACGCCCAGGATGCCGTTATCGCCGCCGGTGACGCTCACCCATTGGAACGCGATCGACCAGACGATCTGCGCGAAGGCGAGCGTCAGCATCGCAAAATAGACGCCGGAGAGCTGCACTGCGAAGAAGCCGAACACGGCAGCCCCCATGCAGCCGAGCAGCGGACCGAGCAACAGGCAGACGATCATCGGCAGTCCCGCCATCTTGGCGAGGAAAGCAACGCCGTAAGCGCCGAGGCCGAAATAGGCGGCGTGGCCAAAGGAGGCGAGCCCTCCGACCGACATCAGGAAGTGCAGGCTGACGGCGAAGATCACTGAGATCGCGATCTCCGAGCCGACGGTCAGTGCATAATTGCCGGCAAACAGCGGCAGCGTCGCCGCGATGACGAGCGTTGCAAGCGCAGCCATTCGCTCATTCGTCGTCAGCGGCCGCCAGGGATTGACGGTGAGGCCCGGTGTCTTGCGCGCGGGGGCCTCTGGTTTGCCGAACAGGCCCCAGGGCCGCACGATCAGCACCGCCGCCATCACCAGGAAGACCAGGATGATGGAGATTTTTGGAAAGATCAGGATGCCGAAGGCGTTGAGCTCGGAGACCAGCACCGCCGCGACGAAAGCGCCGATGATGCTGCCGAGGCCGCCGATCACCACGACGACGAAAACCTCGACGATGATACGCAAATCCATCGCATGATGCACGGCATCGCGCGGAATCTGGAGCGCGCCGCCGAGCGCGGCCAGGAAAACGCCGACCGCAAACACGGATGTAAACAGCCATTTCTGGTTGACGCCGAGCGCTGCGACCATGTCGCGGTCCTGCGTCGCTGCGCGCACCAGAACGCCCCAGCGCGTGCGCTGAAACAAAAGCCAGAGAATGCCGAGCACGAGCGGGCTGAGCACGATCAAGAATAAATCATAGCTCGGGATGTTTTGGCCGAAGAAGTCGATTGCCCCCTTGAAGCCGGGTGCACGGCGCCCCACGAGATCGTCTGGGCCCCAGATCAGGACGACCAGGTCCTCGACCATCAAGGTCAGGCCGAACGTCGCGAGCAGCTGGAACAGCTCGGGCGCGTGATAAATGCGCCGGAGCAGCACCATCTCGACAATGACGCCGATCACCGCCACGGCAAGCGCTGCGATGACGATCCCGCCCCAGAATCCGAACGTCCCCGATAGGCGCTCCGTCAGTGTGAAGGCGATATAGGCGCCGATCATGTAGAAGGCACCGTGCGCGAAATTCACGATCCGCGTTACGCCAAAGATGATCGACAGGCCCGACGCCACCAGAAACAGCGACGCTGCGCTGGCGAGACCGGTCAGAAACTGTACGACGTAAAAGGCCATCGGCGGTCCGGGTTGGTGTTGCATCACCTCTCCCCGCTTGCGGGGAGAGAGAGCTTCGTAGGGTGGGTTAGCGCAGCGTAACCCACCTCTTGTGGTCCTGCGGGTACAGACCGTGGTGGGTTACGCCTGCGGCTAACCCACCCTACGGCAGCGGAGATCAATCCTTCGGACGCAGCTTCTCGACTTCGGCATCACTTGGCAGATAGTCCGCGCCCTTCTTGTAAGCCGAGTCCACCATCACGCCCTTGCCGTCCTTCAGCGCGGTCTTGCCGACATAGGCACCGAGCGTCGACTGGTGATCGATCTTGCGGAAGGTGATCTCGCCCAGCGGCGACGGCATCGACAGTCCTTCCGCCGCAGTGATCAGCTTCTCCGGATCGGTCGAATTGGCCTTCGCCAGGATCGCCGCCGCAGACTTGATGGTCTGGTAGCCCACGATGGAGCCGAGACGCGGATAGTCGTTGTACTTGGCCTGATACGCCTTCAGGAACGCGTCGTGCTCGGGCGTCTTGATCGAGTACCAGGGATAGCCGGTGACGATCCAGCCCTCGGGCGTCTCCTCCTTGAGCGGGTCGAGATATTCGGGCTCGCCGGTCAGGAAGGACACAACTTCGCGTCCCTTGAACAGGCCGCGGGTGTTGCCTTCACGCACGAGCTTGACGAGATCGGCTCCGAAGGTGACGTTGAGGATCGCTTCCGGATTGGCCGCGGCAACCGCCTGCACCACCGGACCCGCGTCGATCTTGCCCTGCGGCGGCCACTGCTCGTCGACCCACTGGATGTCGGGCCGCTTCTCCGACATCAGTTTCTTGAACACCGCGACCGCGGATTGGCCGTATTCATAGTTCGGCGCGATCGTCGCCCACCGCTTTGCCGGCAGCTTGCTGGCTGCTTCCACCAGCATCGCCGCCTGCATGTAGTTGGAAGGACGCAGTCGGAAAGTGTACTTGTTGCCCTTCGACCAGGTGATGGCGTCCGTCAGCGGCTCGGCCGCCAGGAAAAACACCTTCTTCTGGTTGGCGAAGTCGCTGACCGCAAGACCGATGTTCGACAGGAACGTACCCGTCAGCATCGCCACGCCCTCGCTCGACACCAGCTCGTTGGCCGCGGTCTGCGCATCTGCCGGCTTGCCGCCATCGTCCTTGGAGATGACGACCAGCTTCTTGCCGTTGATGCCGCCGGCCGCGTTGATCTCTTCGACCGCGAGCTGCCAGCCCTTGCGATAGGGCTCGGTGAACGCCGGAAGCAACGAATAACTGTTGATCTCGCCGATCTTGATGTCCTGCGCCAGAGCCGAATGAGCCATGCCGCTCGCCAACAGCGCAAATGCCGCGCCGGCGAAATAGTTCTTTGCTCGCATCCCAACCTCCACTTTTCTGAAAAGATTAACGCAGTCCGTCTTCGCCCTTGATCTCCGCAGCCGTCAGCCCGCCGACGCGCGGCAAAGGACGGCCGCTGTCGGTGACGGCGACCGCGACCATAATCTCGTTGGCGCGCGGCGCGTCGTTGATCTGCACTTCCATGCCGTCGAAATGACTGCGCACGAAGGCGGCATCCTTGTGGCCCAGCGGAATGTCCAGCGTCGTGCCGGGTCCACTGCGCTTCTTCGACGACGGGATCAGCGCAGCGCCCTTGCCCAGCACTTTACGCACCGGCGCGCCCATTTTCGGGTGAAGGATGGCGGCGGCATGCTCTAACTCGCCGTTCTCGCCGACGGCCGCCGCCTTGCCATAGCTCTGCGCCTTGGACCCGTCGATGCCGAGCGCCACCACCGCGCGCTTCGACAGCAGCTCGCCGAGCTCTTCGCCAATCGCGATCAGCGGCGAGAGATCCTCGACATACTTTCCAGCAAACGGGTTCTCGATCACGGCGATTGCCGCCGCACGCCGCGTCGGCGGCGAGACCTGGCGGCCCATCTCCATCTGCGTCTCTTCGACGACGGTGACGATCTTGCGGATGATCGCGCTCATGATTGTTTCCTCAAGCCGCTTCCCTGTTCAGGCATGAACCGCGTTCTCTTGTACAAGCGGGCGCGGTCGTTGCCGTTCAATATCCTTGGTCCCGATGACAAGCATATCACCACAAAGCTGCAACACGGCACCCTCGATCAATCCGCGATCGAATAATTGCCGTGCACATTCCGCGCCAGATTCGAGCGCGGTGGTGATCTCGTTATGCGACAATTCACTGACGTCACGGGTCACGAGCCGCCCGCCAAGATCGCTGTCGGGCTGAAGTTCGTTCGCTGGCTTTCGGATAATGGCGGGATGCCCCGGCAGATCGACAGCGTTCGCAATGATCGTCGCGGCGGCATCGGCTTGCGATGCCGTTCCGGCCAACACGGTCACCGCATCGGCAATTCCGAGCGAAAAGCTGCGGCCGTGCCGTCCACTGGTGGCAATGCCGCGGACGGGATCATCGGCGTCCACCCTGATTGTCCGCATCACGCCGTCGCGATCGGGCCGGTCCATCAGGCCCACCAAAAAATGCTCGCCCTCGCCGAGATGCAGGGCGATGTCGCCGCCGTTGTTGACATAGGCCCGATCGAGCGCCGCAGCGTTCAGCATTGCGCCGAGAATCTCCTCCGCCACGGCGCCGGCAACCGCCGCCATCGGCGTGATGAAGCCATCAGCGGCATAGGGCGCCGCCGCGGCGTGCATGCGACGCGCCACAACGCCTCTCAACGAGGTCCGCTCCTCGACAGCGGTCCGCAGTTCCGGCAGTTCCGCGCAGAGTTCGTCGAGAAGCCCGCTGAACCGTCCGGCCGCAGCCTCATAGGCTGCACGCACTGCGTCGGAGGCACCCCTCGCCTCGACGATGAGATCAATCGGTCCATCCTGCAAATGCAGCCGCCGGCCGTCAGACAGTAACGCGATTTGCGGAAGCCTTGTCATGCCCGAGGTCCCGAAATCGGGTTCTGCCAGGGCAATTGGCGGACATCGTCGCCGCCCTGAACTTCGGCGAGCGGTTTCACATAATCCATGTGCCCGCCGAGCGCTGCATAGTCCGACAGCTTCATCGTGAATTCGATCGGCGCGACCAGCGCGGGCGTCGGCACGTAACCGAATGCCCCTGCCGGCATCTGCGTCACGTCGACCATGTAGGTGATGCCGCCGCCCGGCCAGACATAGACCGGCGCGCCGCCACTAGTGACACGCGTCAGCGCGTCCTTCACCGAGCGCGTCAGCCGCACCGGATTGTCGGTCACGCCCGCTCGCAAGGAACCACCGGCGCCCGCCATGAACAGCACCGTACACAGCGCCGGTTCGCAATTCTCCTGAATGCGCTCGACCGAGAATTTCAAATCATCAGGCATCTCGGTCTCGACCGGCTTCAGGGTCTCGTCGAGCACATAATAAGAGGAATGTTCGCCCGTCGTGGAGACCATCAGCATGGAGAGGCCAGGCTTGGCCTCCTTCGCATCAAACGGTCCGAGGATTGCGAGCGGATCGGAGATATTGGTGCCGCCCCAACCCGTGCCGGGATCGGCGACCTGAAAATAGCGGCCGGGCGTCGAGCGCCGCCCTTTCATCTTGATGCCGGTGTCGGCGATGTCGAGCAGCTTGCCGGCCTGGTGCTCCGAGAGCACGCCGGTGATATGGTCGTCGACCACGACGACCTCGTCGACCTTGCCGTGCCATTGCTTGGCGAACATGCCGATCGTCGCCGAGCCGCAGCCGACGCGCATGCGCTCTTCTTTCATACCGTTGACGATCGGCGGCTGGCCGGCCTGCACCACCACGCTCGCGCCGCCGTCGATGGTGAGCTCGACCGCCTTGCAATTCGCCAGGTCCATCAGTGTGTCGCAGGTGACGCGACCTTCCTTCTTGGAGCCGCCGGTCAGATGATGCACGCCGCCGAGCGACAGCATCTGCGAACCGTATTCGCTGGTGGTGACATGACCGACCGCCTCGCCTTGGGCACGGACGGTCGCGGTCTCCGGCCCGAGATAGCGGTCGGTGTCGATCTTCACCTTGATGCCGCAATAGGAGAAGATGCCCTCAGTGACGACAGTCACCATATCGACGCCGTCGACCTCCGCCGAGACGATGAACGGCGCCGGCTTGTAGTCGGGATAGGTCGTACCCGCGCCGATCGCCGTTACAAAGGTGGAAGGCTCGTGGACGATCTTGCCGTCCCAATCTTCGGTGCGGCTGAACGGAACGAGCTTGCCGCCATGCGACACGGTGCGCTCCAGGATCACATGCGGATCGACGCGGACGAGCTTGCCCTCGTGATTGGCATAGCGGTCGCAGGCGCCCGCCGCGCCCGGCTTGATATAGCACATCACCGGACACGCATCGCAGCGGATCTTGTCGATGGCGGCGCTCGTAGGTTCAGTCACCATGTCAAAGCCAGCCGACAGTGCAGTTATCATTTGTACACGAACGATGTTGCGCGCCCTCCCGATGGCTGTCAAGCGGCGGTGCGGCGCAAAACATACGCCTGCCGCATAAAACCTCATTTGCCTATCCGCCCTGTCCACAAAGAAGGCATTCGCGCTGCACTGCGGCATGCACGGCTTGCACGTTTGTGTACAAACGGTATCGTCGCAACGTAGATTTTGAGCGGGCTTGGAATTTTCGCGAAGCTTTGGCCGCGGCGCTCGACGAGTCGACTTGGGAACGAGGATGACGCAGACATCGATCCGCATCACCGTGAACGGCAGAATCCACGAGCTCACTGCGGCGCGAGACACGCCGCTGCTCTACGTGCTGCGCAACGATCTCGCGCTCAACGGTCCGAAATACGGTTGCGGCCTCGGTGAATGCGGCACCTGCACTGTCCTGATCGATGGCGCGGCGGCGCGCTCCTGCGTGATTCCGATCAGTGGCTGCGCCGGCCGCGACATCGTGACGCTCGAAGGGCTCGGCACCCGCGACAAGCCGGACGTGGTGCAGCAGGCCTTCATCGACGAACAGGCCGCGCAATGCGGTTACTGCCTCAACGGCATGATCATGACCACCAAGGCTCTGCTTGCGATCAACCCGCGGCCCACCGAACAGGAGGCGCTGGCGGCGCTGCGCTACAATCTCTGTCGCTGCGGAACGTATATCGAAATTCTGCGCGCCGTGATGCGTGCGTCTGGCCAGCTCGCCGAGGCCGGTGATTGATGGCCTCCCCGCATCCGAACGGAGCTGAGCTGCAATCCGGCTCGCTCGTCGTCGTCCGCACCGTGGACGCGAGCTCATCCGAGACCTTCGTCCGCATCACCGCGGACGGTTCGGTCACAGCCTACAATGGTCATGTCGATCTCGGCACCGGCATCCGCACGGCGCTTGGCCAGATCGTGGCTGAAGAGCTCGACGTCTCCTTTGCCCGCGTCGTCGTGGTGCTCGGCGACACTGCAACGGTGCCGAACCAGGGCGCCACGATCGCGAGCGAGACCATCCAGATCACCGCCGTTCCCCTGCGCAAAGCCGCCGCCCAGGCGCGATACTTCCTGATCGCACGTGCGGCCGAGCGCCTCGATCTGCCGGCAGCCGATCTCAGGATCGAAGACGGCCTTGTGCGCGGGCACGACAATCGCAGCGTCAGCTATGGCGAGTTGATCGGCGGAGAGACGATTCGTCTCGAGCTTGCCGACGATGTCGCCGTCAAGCAGGTCGGCGATTACGCCATTGTCGGCCAATCGATGCCCCGCGTCGACCTGCCGGCCAAGGCCACGGGCGAGCTGACCTTCGTGCACGACATCCGTGTATCAGGCATGCTTCACGGCCGCGTGGTGCGCCCGCCCTATGCCGGCGTCGACGCCGGCCCGTTCGTCGGCACCAGCCTGATTTCGATCGATGAATCCTCGGTGCACCACATTCCCGGCATCATAGCCGTCGTGCGCATCGGCGATTTCGTCGGCGTCGTCGCGGAGCGCGAGGAGAACGCGATCCGCGCGGCAGAGCAGCTTGCAGTGAGCTGGAGACCGACGCCTGATCTGACCGATCTCACCGACGTGGAGACGGCGCTGCGCGCCAACCCGTCGACGCCGCGCACGCTGATCGACAAGGGCGACGTCGATGCTGCCATTGCCGGCGCGGCCAAGCCGATGCCGCGCACTTACGTCTGGCCATATCAGATGCATGCCTCGATCGGCCCGTCCTGCGCGGTCGCCGACTTCCAGGACAGCAACATCCGCGTCTGGTCGGGCACGCAGAACCCGCACGTGCTGCGCGCAGACCTGGCGCTGCTGATCGAGCGCCCCGAGAGCGAAATCGAGGTCATCAGGCTGGAGGCGGCCGGTTGCTACGGCCGCAACTGCGCCGACGATGTCACCGCGGACGCGCTGTTGCTCTCGCGCGCGGTCGGCCGGCCCGTGCGCGTGCAGCTGACGCGCGAACAGGAACACGCCTGGGAGCCCAAAGGCGCCGCGCAGCTCATCGACGTCAATGGCGGCCTGAACGCGGAGGGTGACGTCGCTGCTTACGATCTCGCCACGCGCTATCCCTCGAATGCCGCGCCGACGTTGGCGCTGTTGCTGACGGGGCGGATATCGCCGAAGCCGGACGTCCTCCAGATGGGCGACCGCACCGCGATCCCGCCTTACGATTACGACCACATGCGCGTCGTCGCCCACGACATGGCGCCGATCGTGCGCGCGTCCTGGTTTCGCGGCGTCTCGGCCCTGCCGAACACCTTTGCGCATGAATCCTATATCGACGAAGCCGCGACCGAGGCCGGCGTCGACCCGATCGAATATCGCCTGCGTTACCTGAAGGACCAGCGCGCCGTCGATCTCGTCCATGCGGTCGCCGAGCGCGCGGGCTGGACGCCGCGGCCGATGCGCGAAGAGAAAGACGGCGAGATCGTGCATGGGCGCGGCTTTGCCTATGCGCTCTACGTCCACAGCAAATTTCCCGGCTATGGCGCGGCGTGGTCGGCCTGGGTCACCGACGTTGCCGTCAACAAGTCGACCGGCGAGGTCAGCGTCACGCGAGTCGTCGCGGGGCAGGACTCCGGATTGATGATCAACCCGGACGGTGTGCGCCACCAGATCCATGGCAACGTCATCCAGTCCACCAGCCGCGCGCTGATGGAGGAGGTCTCGTTCGAGCGCGGCGCAGTCGCGGCGCGGGAATGGGGCGCCTATCCGATCATCCCCTTCCCTGACGTGCCCAAGATCGACGTGTTGCTGCTGCCGCGGCCGGACCAGCCGCCGCTCGGCGTCGGCGAATCCGCCTCGGTCCCGAGTGCGGCAGCGATTGCGAACGCGATCTTCGATGCCACCGGCGTGCGCTTTCGCGAGCCGCCGTTCACGCCTGAACGTGTCCTCAACGGGCTGCACGGCGGCGCCCCAGCCACGCCGCAGGCGCTGCCAGCTCCCGCTACGCCACAGCCATCCCGCATCTGGGAAAACCCCTTCGCCAAACGCGCCGGCATCTTCGCCACGATCGCGGCCGTCTGCACCGCGGCGATTGGCATCGGTGCGGCTGTTTTGCCCGGCCGCGCCATCGCGCCGATCGCGCGGCCCGACCCATCGGTCTATTCCGCAGCGACGATCGCGCGCGGTCAACAACTCGCCGCGCTCGGCAATTGTGCGGAGTGCCACACCACGATCGGCGGAGCGCCCAACGCCGGCGGCCGCGCCCTGGAGACGCCGTTCGGCATGATCTACGCGACCAACATCACGCCAGATGTCGAGACCGGAATCGGCGCTTGGTCCTATCCCGCGTTCGAGCGCGCGATGCGCGACGGGCTGCATCGTGACGGACGGCAGCTCTATCCCACCTTCCCCTATACGCACTTTTCGAAGACCGGCGATGCCGACATGCAGGCGCTCTACGCCTATCTGATGGCGCAGCCCGCGGTGCGCGCGACGCAGCCTGCGAATACGCTCGCCTTCCCGTTCAATCTCCGCCCGCTACTTGCCGGATGGAATGCGCTGTTCCACCAGACGCGCGAATTCAAGCCCGATCCCGCCAAATCCGAGGTCTGGAATCGCGGCGCTTATCTCGTCGAGGGTCTCGGCCATTGCAGCGCCTGCCATTCGCCGCGCAACGCACTCGGCGCCGAGCAGCGTGGCGCCTATCTCGCCGGCGGCTTTGCCGAAGGCTGGGAGGCGCCGCCGCTGACCTCGCTCTCGCACGCGCCGATCCCATGGAGCGAAGACGAGCTTTTCGTCTATTTGCGCACCGGCCACTCGCGATACCATGGCGTCGCCGCCGGGCCGATGGCGCCTGTTGTCAGGGACCTCAAAGCCCTGCCCGATCAGGACATCCGCGCCATGGCCGTCTATCTCAACTCGTTCAATGACACCGCGACCGGGACGCCGACGCAGGACGCACTCGCGACCAGGCTTGAAGCGTCAACACTGGTCACGCTTGCTTCCTCCACAGGCGCGCGGCTCTATCAGGGCGCCTGCGCCGTCTGCCATGAGGTCGGCGGCCTGCCGCTGTTCGGCAGCCGGCCCTCGCTCGCACTGAACAGCAATTTGCACAGCGCCGCATCGGACAATCTCGTGCAGATTATCCTGCACGGCATCGCCGAGCCGGTGTCGAGCGATCTCGGCTACATGCCGGCATTCAAGAACAGTATGAGCGATACGCAGGTCGAGGAACTGGTCACCTTCTTGCGCAAGCAGTTCGCACCGGACAGGCCGTCATGGACCGGCGTGAAGGAGACGATTGCGCGTGTGAGAGCCGCCGCGAACTGAGCGCTACTTCTTGTGCTCCACCGGCGGCGTGCCGTGCGTATGGAACGACTCGATCGTCTTCAGGCCCCACGCTTGCCCCTTCTTGCGCTCCTCTTCCGTCCACACGATTGGCTTCCAGTCGGGCGCGAGGATGAGGCGCGCGCCGGCATTGGCGACTTCGACGCGATTGCCGCCGGGCTCGTAGACGTAGAGGAAGAAGGTCTGCTGGATAGCGTGCTTGTGCGGGCCGGTCTCGATGTGGATGCCGTTCTCCAGGAAGATGTCGGCGGCGCGCAAAATCTCTTCGCGGCTGTCGAGCGCGTAGGTGACGTGGTGGAAGCGGCCGGGCGTGCCGGAATGGTCGAGCGAATAGGCGAAATCGTAGCTCTTGTTCGACATCGTCAGCCACATTGCCGCTTCGCGGCCGTCGTTCAGCACGATCTGCTCGGTGAGGCGGCAGCCGAGATAATTCTCGAAGAACTCGCGGTTCGCCTTGATGTCCACGGCGAGGCAATTGAGGTGGTCCAGGCGGCGGACATTGACGCCGCGAGCGGGAAAGCGCTGCGCCTGGTTCTTCAGTGCGGGTTTCAGCTCGGGCGGCGCTTGATACCATTCGGTCTCGTAATAGAGCTCGACGATGTGTCCATCGGGATCGCGGCAGCGGAAGGTCGGCCCCTGCCCCATGTCGCCGTCGATCCAGCCGATGTCGAACCCGGACCCTTTCAGCGCCGCGACTCGGCGCTCCAGCGCCTGCTGGCTGCGCGCGCGTAACGCCATGTGCTCCATGCCCGATGTCTTCGACGCCGTCAGTTTGAGCGAATAGCGCTCATAGTCGTCCCAGCCGCGCAAATAGACCGACTCGCCCTTTTGCCCGCTGACGGTCATGCCCATCACGTCGACGAAGAATTTCAGGCTCTCGTCCGGCTTCGGTGTCAGCAGCTCCATGTGGCCGAGATGAGCGAGATCGAGGATCGGTTCGGGCTGCATGATGTCCTCCAAGGCGTGGCTTGCGATCCGCTGGATCGGATCCCTCGAGCTGGCGCCGGCGGCAATCCGCTCATGCGCCGGTGGGCGGCCCCGAGGCCCGCGGTTCATTTGCACCAATGTACAAATGATTAGGTCCCGTCAACAAATCAAAGTCGTCGCTCTTAGCGAATGACGGCCCGTCGAAGATGACGACCCGTCCCCGAACGGCGGACCGACTGCCCGAATGGTAAAATCTTCCTCAAAACCCCGTCGGGCCCGCCGGCCGGGAAAAAGCAGCATTTTCCGGCCGCTTCTGCCAGGAAGTATGCATTGGGAACAAACCTCGCACCCGAATTGTCGCGGATTTAACGAAGCGCCGGCCCCTGCCGCTTAACCGTTTGTCCAGCGACGGCCGTGCATAGTCCGGGTCAACCCGTTGCTCTTGCCAGGTTCATTCATTGTGACATCTTTTGGACGCGTGATTTCGGTTCGCGGATCGCTCGCCCGGGTCGGGCTGCTGGCCGAAAGCCGCATGCCGGTCTCGGAAGTGCGGGCCACTGTCGGCCGGTTCGTCAGTATCCGCTGCGCCAGCTCGGTCATCGTCGCGATGATCACCGAGGTGTCCTGCGAAAACCTGTCGAGCAACGACAATTTGATCGCCATCGCCTCGGTCGACCTGCTGGGCGAAATCCTCAACGCGACCGGCAAGGCCAAATTCCAGCGCGGCGTCACCAACTATCCGACAATCGGCGATTCCGTCGATCTGATCACGAGCCAGGAGCTGCGCACGATCTACGCGCCGACCGGCTCCGACCAGATCAATGTCGGCTTCCTCCAGCAGGACAGCTCCGTCGTCGCCTATGTCGACATCGAGGAAATGCTCTCCAAGCACTTTGCAGTGCTGGGATCGACCGGCGTCGGCAAATCGACCGGTGTGTCGCTGTTGCTCAACGAGATCCTTAAGGCGCGCCCGAACCTGCGCATCTTCCTGCTCGATGTGCACAACGAATATGGCCGCTGCTTCGGGGACCGCGCGCTGGTGCTCAATCCGCGCAATTTGAAACTGCCATTCTGGCTGTTCAATTTCGAGGAAATCGTCGACGTGCTGTTCGGCGGCCGCGCCGGCGTGCCCGAGGAGCTCGACGTCCTCGCAGAAGTCATTCCGCTCGCCAAGGGCGTCTATACCCAGTACCAGAACGCCGATCGCATTGGCCTGAAGCGCATCGATCCCAAGCAGATCGGCTACACCGTCGATACGCCGGTGCCCTATCGCCTGGTCGATCTGATGTCGCTGATCGATGAGCGCATGGGCAAACTCGAGAACCGCTCCTCGCGCATCATCTATCACAAGCTGATCTCCCGCATCGAGGCGGTCCGCAACGACCCGCGCTACGCCTTCATGTTCGACAACGCCAACGTCGGCGGTGACACCATGGCCGAGGTGATCAGTCATCTGTTTCGCCTGCCGGCGAACGGCAAGCCGATGACCGTGATGCAGCTCGCCGGCTTCCCGGCCGAAGTCATCGATTCCGTCGTCTCGGTGCTTTGCCGCATGGCCTTCGACTTCGGCCTGTGGAGCGACGGCGTTTCGCCAATGCTGTTCGTCTGCGAAGAGGCTCACCGCTACGCCTCCGCCGATCGTAATGTGGGCTTCGGGCCGACCCGCAAGGCGGTGTCGCGCATCGCCAAGGAAGGCCGCAAATACGGCGTTTATCTCGGCCTCATCACCCAGCGTCCGGCCGAGCTCGACGCCACTATCATCTCCCAGTGCAACACGCTGTTCACGATGCGTCTTGCCAACGAGCGCGACCAGGCGCTGCTGCGCGCCGCGGTGTCGGATGCCGCCGCCAACCTGCTTTCGTTCGTGCCGTCGCTCGGCACCCGCGAAGTGCTGGCATTCGGCGAAGGTGTCGCGCTGCCGACGCGGCTGCGCTTCAAGGAGGTGCCGCCGCATCAATTGCCGCGCGGCGAAGCCACCATCAGCAGCGTACCATCCGTCACCTCCGGTCACGACATGCATTTCGTCGGCGCCGTGCTCGAGCGCTGGCGCGGTGCCACCTCGCAGCGCGACGTGCCGAACGATCCGGTGTTCTCGGCGCCGCCCGCGAAGACGCTCTCCAACGTCGAAGCCCCGATGCTGCAACCGTCGATGGGGCTGGATCCGGACCGCTTCTCGCTGCTGAAGAAGCCGCTGCGGTAAAGCAACGCTCGTTTTCCAGCTCCGGCATTGCGAGCCTGGCGTCACGTTGAGCATAGCGCCGGCATCGACTATGGTTGCCGGCCCCAAGCCGGAATCCATGCCCATGACAAAGCCCGCGCAACGCTTCTCCGCTCCCGCCCTCGATGCGCTGCCTGACGACATCCGCACGCGTCTCCTCGGCGTGCAGGAGAAGAGCGGCTTCGTGCCGAACGTGTTCTTGACGTTGGCCCACCGCCCGGACGAGTTCCGCGCCTTCTTCGCCTACCACGACGCGCTGATGGAGAAGGACGGCGGCCTCACCAAAGCCGAACGCGAGATGATCGTGGTCGCGACCTCGGCGGCGAATCAGTGCCAATATTGCGTGATTGCGCATGGCGCGATCCTGCGTATCCGCGCGAAGAACCCGCTGATCGCCGACCAGATCGCCACGAACTACCGCAAGGCCGACATCACGCCGCGGCAAAAGGCGATGCTCGACTTCGCGATGAAGGTCTCGGCCGATGCGCAGCGGATTTCCGAGGATGATTTCACCGCGCTCGCGCCGCATGGCTTCAGCGACGACGACATCTGGGATATCGCCGCAATCTCCGCCTTCTTTGCGTTATCGAACCGGCTGGCGAATTTCACCGGCATGCGGCCGAATGACGAATTCTATTTGATGGGACGGCTGCCGAAGAAATGAGTGACCGCCGCGACTGCGGAAGGATCGCCGGCAGTCCAGCGGATGAGTTCCCGTTTGACGGGAACTCTGCGTTTTCGCAATCGCACACGTTTAATTAAGAATCTCACCCTCAACTAGCACAAACGCTTTGGCACAACTTGCGCAGTTTCCGTCACCGGAGACGCTGATGAGTCGTGCCTGTTGGGGGCTTCTCATGAACGTGCGGGCATTTGTTATCGCGACCTGTATTGGCACGGCATTCTTCGCGGCCGGATACGCATGGAACTATCAGCCCGACTTCATCGACGCGAGCGAGATATGGAGCATGTTCGAATCGGAGCATGGCAAGGCGCGGGCTGCCGTCTTACGCGTCCTCATTGCGCCGAATTCAGCTCACTTCAACGGCCTGCGAACGATCGATGCAGACAGGGGAAGATACGTATGCGGCTCCGTAAAGGCGATGGATAAAGAGAGGCAGTATGTCGAGGTCGCGTTCGTTTACACCGTCGCGATCGATTTTGCCCGTATCGACGACGACGGGCGGATGACGTCGCAGCGCTCTGCTTACAAGCCCTGCCCAGCCGCGGCCGATGACAAAATTGCCGACCAGAACACGCTGATATCGCCAGGCGCGCTGTCGATGATCAAGACCGTCGAAAAAATCATCCCCAAGTCCAACGGCGGAACGATGGAACAACAGCTTGGCCAGCTGGCCGGACAGACAGCGGCGGTCGCGCCAGGTTTGGCGGCCCCGCAGAGATCGGCCGGCTCATCGGGTTCGGCAGCGTTTGCAGGGGCAGGACGGGCGCCAGTAGCACAGCATTCAAGTTCGGGCGTGGAGGGGCGACAAGCAGATGAATTGACGTGGCGTGTCGATCAGCCGCCGGCCGCATGGCCGACCTTCCCCTCGGACCATCCGCTGGCGAAATCGGTGCAGAAGCGGACGGGCGCCGAGGCCCTGGCTTTCGCGAAAGATATCGAGGCTCGCTGGGAGGAAGCCAAATCCTCCGGGGTTCCGGCCAGGCGTCCTTCGACTGAGGAGATCAAGGAAGCATGCCGCGCGCTACTTGCGATTGATCCCACGGACAAGGATTATCCGCGGGCCTGGGCCGCCTTTGTCCGCTTGCGCAAAATCGATCGCGACGCTGCTGGTTGAAGGCCTCGCTCAGGCCTTTCGCCGCAGGCTCCAAAGGCTCCCGAGAGCCACGACGGCGGTCATGAGCAGGATGGCGACGAAGGTTTGGATGATCGTGAAGTTCAGGGCGTCACGCGCGACGAACAGCGCGGTGACGGCTCCGGCAAACACAAACAGAATGCGAAGAATCAGACTCATCATCATGTCTCCAGACGGCATGATCCGGAGCCACCCGGCGACGCGGATGCGCAAGGCTGGTTCGGCGGTCATGCCGGCGGACCTTACCGGCCGGCATCAAAGCCTGTTTGCGATACGTCAAGCGCGCTTCGCCGCTCGCAAGCGGGCTCGGACCGCCCCTCGCACGCTGTGGCGGCATCGCAACTGCGCTGCCTGCGGCTGCGCAGCACTGGGCGCTGGACTAGCGCTTCGCCATCAACTCGAGCGCCGGGGCAAAGCGCTCGGAAAATGTCAACGTCTTGGCATGGTGTACTGCGGCAAACGATGCCGAGATCCCGGCTGAAGCGACCACGAGCAGGGCACCGGCGAAAACCAGACGGCGCATTTCGGCCTCCTGTATGACCTCGACGACACCAACAGATGACACGGCTTTGTTTCAGCACCGCTTCGCGCGGACAGAGGGATGGTTTCGCTCAAGAGACTGTGATCGGATCCGGTCTGTGGCGCCGCATGCCGTACCGATGTGAGCGTTGCGCCTAATCATCCTCCGCCGGTCCGCACCAGCCGGGCAGATAGATCGCATCCTTGCTCTTGGCTGAGGACATCGCCTTCTTGAGCGCCTTGTCAAAATTGGCGTCCACAGCCTTGCGCGACAGCTTTCTGCGCAGATAATCGGCCCACAGGAATTCGGAGAACGGCGTGGTGTCCTTGGCGAAGCCGCCCATGCGGCGCAGCTCGCCGGCAAGGCTCCGGAAGGGATCGTCCTTGAGATCGACGACGGATTTCGGCAAATCGCGGAACGGCCGCCGTTCGCCCTTGGCGTCGTAGGGATAGACCCAGCGCTTATTGTCCATCACGCCCCAGAACGCTTCGCGCTTGACCATCCTGAGGTCGCCGATGATGGTAACCAGCACCTCCTTAACGCCCTCGTCGTGCAGCGCGCGACCGAGATGATGATGGTCGATCACGTAGTAGCGCTCGTCGGGGCCGTGCACGACGGGGATCATATGCTTGCCGAGCAGATCGGCCTGCTTCTTCTTGTCGTGCTCGCGCCAGCGCTTGCGCTTCTCCTTGACCTCGCGCATCCCGACCGTCATCTGCGTCGGCCGCAGCGACAGGATCGACACCGGATGCACTCTCGGTTCGCGCGTATTGGTCATGGTCGCAAGGCCCTTAACATGGTTGCAGCTGCGTGATCAGGTTCCCTGAACTATGGCATGGCCCTCGCGCCGGCAAATGCATTCGGCTGGGTGGAGGTTTTTGCATCGCACCCTCTGCATGTCGGGGACGACGGTTCCGCGGTCATTCGTTCGCAGCCCCGCAGGATAGTGCGAACGCGCAATGCACGTGCGCGTTGAGAAGATTTTCTGCAACGCGTTCACCACCTATGCTATCTAAAAATCGCTGCTTCGGAGTGATCCCTGCACCATGACAACCCAGCGGCCCATAAGCTCGGATGACGAGCACCGGGTGCTCCAGTTCAGGCCGCGCACCTCGCCTTCCCCGACGGGCTACCGCGGCAATGCTACCGTGCAGAAATTGCGCGTCGCGCCCGAGCCGCTCGACCTGTCGCGCTACGAGCAGCCCCGCCCTGGACCGGACGATTTCCGCCATCGCATGCTCGCCAACATCGCGGCGCTGGCTTTCACCATCGCACTGACCGCGATCGGGATCTGGCTTGCGGTCAGCATCGCCGACCTGCGCCGGACTCAGGATTGCGTGCTGATGGGCCGCCGCGACTGCGTCAAGATCACGACGCCGCACATCTAGGCGACGGTCCTTAGGCCGGAGCGGCTCAGCCGGGGCGTCCCCAGTCCAGTCCCCACACCCGTCCGGCTCCATTGAACTCAGGGCGGCGCTCCGATATACGGGCTTTCGACCCGGCCAGAGGGGGGTTGAGGGCGTCATCGGGGCGCGATGCCCACCCACCGTTCCACTCTGGACAATCTGACAAATATCTGCAATATATCAAAGGCTTAGTGATGTCCTCCACATTCGATCAGGTCGCTACGATCATCGCTGAAACCTGCGACATCCCGCGCGACACGATCACGCCGGATAGCCACGCCATCGATGACCTCGGCATCGACAGCCTCGATTTCCTGGACATCGCGTTCGCGATCGACAAGCAGTTCGGTATCAAGCTGCCGCTGGAAAAGTGGACCCAGGAGGTCAACGACGGCAAAGCGACCACCGAGCAGTATTTCGTGCTGAAAAACCTGTGCGCCCGCATCGACGAACTGGTTGCGGCCAAGGGCGCGAGCGCCTAAGCGCGCGGTCATGCAACTCGAATACTTCCACATGATAGATCGCGTCGTCGACCTCAACGTCGACGCGAAGACGATTGTCGTCGAGGCTCAGGTCCCGATGGAGAGCACCATCTTCGAGGGGCACTTCCCGGGCTATCCCCTGATGCCCGGCGTGCTCCTGATCGAATCGATGGCGCAGGCCTCGGGCTGGCTTCAGCTTGGCGTGCTCAAATTCGAGCGCATGCCGATCCTGGCCGCCGTCAAGGAGGCCAAGGTGCGCGGCTCGGTCTTCCCCGGCGATCTCATGAGCATCGAGGCGAGCCTTGCCCATCAGGGCTCGGGCTACGCCGTGACCGAAGCCAAGATCAAGGTCGGCGGCAAGCTGCGCGCGAATTCGACGCTGACCTTCACGCAGATTCCCTTTCCCCATGCGGATATGCGCGCCCACATGGACGCGGTCGCCAAACGCGTCGGCTTTCCGCAACAGGCCGTATCGCCATGACCGAGACTGCTTCGAAGCCCGCCCAGACGGAAGTCTGGATCACCGGCATTGGCCTGGCCACCTCGCTCGGCGAGGGCCTGGACGCCAACTGGGCCGCGCTTCAGGAGAAGCGCATCAATGTCGATGAGAAGGGCTTTGCACCCTATATCGTGCACCCCCTGATGCCTGTGACCTTCGACAGCCAGATCCCGAAGAAGGGCGACCAGCGCCAGATGGAAGCCTGGCAGCGCATCGGCACCTATGCGGCCGGGCTTGCGCTCGACTCCGCCGGAATCAAGGGCAACAAGGACATCCTGTCGAAGATCGACATGGTGGTCGCCGCCGGCGGCGGCGAGCGCGATCTCAACGTCGACACCGGCGTGCTCACGGCCGAGGCCAAGGGCGCCAATGCGCCCGGCTTCCTCAACGAGCGGCTGATGAGCGATCTCAGGCCGACGCTGTTCCTGGCCCAGCTCTCCAACCTGCTCGCCGGCAACATCGCCATCGTGCACGGCATTGGCGGCACCTCGCGCACCTTCATGGGTGAAGAGGTTGCCGGCGCCGATGCCGCCCGTATTGCATTGTCGCGCATCGCCTCCGGCGAGAGCGACATCGCGCTGATCGGCGGCTCGCACAATGGCGAGCGCAAGGACCTGATGGTCCTCTACGAATTCGGCGACTTCAATCTCAAGGACAAGTTCGCACCCGTGTGGGCGCGCAAGGACCACGCCGGCTTCGCGCTCGGCTCGGCTGGCGCGTTTCTGGTGCTGGAATCGAAGGCGCATGCGGAAGCGCGGGGCGCAAAGCCATTCGCGAAGCTGTCGAGCGTCGTTGCCGACCTTGCCCGGCGCAAGACTCCCGGCGACATGGCCGCGACGCTGGAGAAGCTTTGGGCAAAGTTGCCGAAGCGCGACGGCAAGGGCGCGATCATATCCGGTGCGACCGGCGCTGAGCCGGCGACATCAGAAGAGCACGGCTTCCTGAAGGGCCACGCCGAGTTCCCGGTGCGCTCGACCGGCACGATGTTCGGCCACACCATGGAGACGCAATTCCCACTCGGCATCGCACTCGCCGCGCTGTCGATCTCTCGCGGCGCGCTGTTTCCGCCGAACGATTCCACGGGCACCGAGATTGAAATGCAGGGAGCGCCCACCCAGATTGTGGTGGTGGGGGCCGGACACTGGCGCGGCGAAGGCATGGCGCTGGTCGAGGCAGTAAGCTAAAGCGCGTTGCGCTTTTGGCAGGTTATTGTTTGGGCATGATCTTCTCGGAAAACCGCGTCACGCTTTTTCGGATCATGCTCCAGCTCAAGCGGGGATCGACATGACTGCACCACGCGACAAACTCGGGCGCCCCGTCGTCGTCGTCACCGGCATGGGCATCATGACCTCGCTCGGCAACGGCAAGACCGACAATTGGGCGAAGCTCGTCGCCGGCGAATCCGGCATCCGCACCATCACACGCTTTCCGGTGGACGGCCTGAAAACGACGATGGCCGGCACGGTGGATTTCGTCAGCGTCGATCCGTTCTCCTCCACCGGCCTGTCCGAGCGGATGGCCGAACTGGTGACGCAGGAGGCGCTGGACCAAGCCGGCATCGGCGCCAAGGCGGATTTCCCGGGTCCTCTCTTCCTTGCGGTCGCACCTGTCGAAGTCGAATGGCCGCAGCGCCGCGAGCTCGGCCGCGCCGTTGGTAAGCTCGACTTCAATTACGACGATCTGCTGCGCATCTCCGGCGGCGGCAAGTACAGCGCCTATCACCACCGCTTCATGTTCGGTTCGGTCGCCGCCTACCTCGCCGAGACTTTCGGCACCAAGGGCTCGCCGATCTCGTTGTCGACGGCCTGCGCTTCGGGCGCGACCTCGATCCAGCTCGGCGTCGAGGCGATCCGCCGCGGCGAAACTGATGCTGCGCTGTGCGTGGCGACCGACGGCACCGTGAACCCGGAGGCGCTGGTGCGCTTCTCGCTGCTCTCGGCGCTGTCGACCCAGAACGATCCGCCGCAGGCGGCCTCCCGTCCCTTCTCCAAGAACCGCGACGGTTTTGTCATGGCCGAAGGCGCCGGTGCGCTGGTGCTCGAAAGCTATGAAGCGGCCACCGCGCGCGGCGCAAAAATCCTCGGCGTGATCGCCGGCTGCGGCGAACTCACCGATTCCTTCCATCGCACCCGCTCGTCGCCCGACGGCAAGCCGATCATCGGCTGCATGAACAAGACGCTGGCCGACGCCGGCATGACGCCGGACCAGATCGACCACATCAACGCGCACGGCACCGCGACGCCCGAGAACGACAAGATGGAGTACAATACGACATCGGCCGTGTTCGGCGATCTCGTCTCGAAGATTCCGGTCACCTCCAACAAGTCGATGGTCGGCCACACCATCTCGGCCGCCGGCGCGGTCGAGGCGATCTTCTCGCTGCTGACGCTGGAGCATCAGCGCATCCCGCCGACGATCAACTACGACAATCCGGATCCCACGATCCTGTTCGACGTCGTCGGCAACAAGGCACGCGATGCCCGCGTCACCGCAGTGATGTCGAACTCGTTTGGCTTCGGCGGCCAGAACGCCTCGCTGATCCTGACCCGCGAACCGGCCTGAACCGGACGCATGGCGCTGCTTCCTGCGAGAACGAAGGCCCGCGCGCGGGAGACGGCCAAATCGATCGGTGGAGGCCTGATCGGCGCTGCCACCGTCGGCATGTTGCGCACCACGCGTTATTTCGATCCGGCCAAGACCTCGGAGTTTTTCGCACGCGTCACCAGGCTGATCGGGCCGCGCCTGCGCGAGCACCGCATCGGCCGCGCCAATCTCACCGCGGGGTTTCCGGACAAGTCGCCCGAGGAAATCGAATCCATCCTGATGGGCGTCTGGGACAATCTCGGTCGCGTCGGCGCCGAATTCGCCCATATGGACCACGTCTGGGATTACGACCGCGATCATCCGGAAAACAGTCGGATCGAACTGCCCAGCCGCAGCATCGAGTTGTTCGATCAAATCCGCGACGACGGCAAGCCGGCGCTGATCTTCGCCGCGCATCTGGCCAATTGGGAATTGCCGGCGCTCGCCGCGGTCGCACACGGGCTCGATGCGGCAATCCTCTACCGCCGCCCGAATATCGCCTCCGCCGACCGCATCATCCAGGAGATGCGCCAGGTCAACATGGGCACGCTGATCCCGGCGGGGCGCGACGCGCCGCTGCGGCTTGCGCAGGCGCTCAAGGACGGCAAGCACGTCGCGATGCTGATCGACCAGTATCTGACCGGCGGCGTCGAGGTCACCTTTTTCGGCCGCAAGACTCGCGCCAATCCGATGCTGGCGCGCCTGTTGCGCCAGGTCGAATGCCCGATCCACGGCGTCCGCGTCATCCGCCTTCCCGGCGGCCGCTTCACTGCCGAGATCACCGAAGAGGTCCAGCCGGTGCGCGACGCTGACGGCAGGATCGACATCCAGGGCACCACCCAGGCGATCACCAGCGTGGTGGAAGGCTGGGTCCGCGAGCATCCCGAGCAGTGGCTGTGGCTACACCGACGGTGGCGGTGATCTTGTTTGGTCATTGCGAGCGAAGCGAAGCAATCCAGACTCCCTCTGCGGAAAGATTCTGGATTGCTTCGTCGCTTCGCTCCTCGCAATGACGGGCGCGATTACCGTCCCGTCTTCACCCTGGTCCAGAGCCTATTGATGACCCGCTGGGTCGCCGGCTCGCGGGCCGTGATAACGAACAGCTTTGCGAGCGTTGCCTCGTCCGGATAGATATTCTTGTCGTTCAATATTTTCGGATCGACCAGCTTCTGGCTGGCGAGGTTGCCGTTGGCGTAGGACAGGAAGTCCGTATTCTTGGCGGCCACGTCCGGACGGTAGAGATAGTTGATCAGCTCGTAGACTTCCGCGACGTTCTTCGCATCGGCGGGGATCGCGAGATTGTCGAAGAACATCTGCGCGCCCTCCTTCGGGATGGCGTAGCCGATCTCGATGCCGCTCTTGACTTCGGCAGCGCGGGCGCGGGCCTGCATGATGTCGCCGGACCAGCCGACCACGAAGCAGATCTCGCCGGTGGCGAGCGCGCTTAGATATTCGGACGAATGAAACTTGCGCACGGAGGGCCGCACCTTGGCGACGACATCGGCGGCCTTCTCGAGCTCGGCCTGCTTGGTCGAGTTCGGATCGAGCCCAAGATAATTCAACGCCGCCGGAAAGATGTCGTCGGCGGAATCGAGCATGTGCACGCCGCAGTCTTTGAATTTTGCGAGGTTCTCCGGCTTGAACACGATGTCCCAGCTATCGATCTTCGCATCCGCTCCGAGAATCTGCTTCAGCTTGGCGACGTTGTAGCCGATGCCCGTCGTGCCCCACATGTAATTGGCGGCGTAGACATTGCCGGGGTCGTAGATCGCGAGACGTTCGGTCACCACCGGCCAGGCATTGGCCAGGTTCGGCAGCTTCGACTTGTCGAGCTTCTGGAAGATGTTGGCCTTGATCTGGCGCTGGAGGAAATAGGCGGTGGGCACCACGACGTCATAGCCGGACTTGCCGGCCATCAAACGCGTCTCCAGGGTCTCGTTGGCGTCAAAAGTGTCGTAGACCACCTTGATGCCGGTCTCCTTGGTGAAGGCCTCGAGGACGTCGGGGGCCACGTAGTTCGACCAGTTGTAGAAGTTGACGACCCGCTCCTCGGCCCCTGCGGGGGCGGAGAGCAACGTCAGCGCGGCGGCGATCGCGAGGCCAAAACCAAAGCGGCTGACGATCGTCATCTCCTACCTCTTGCGCCCGCGCACCGCGTCCGACAGCCGCTCCAGCGCGGTATCGAGCGTCTCGTCCTTCTTGGCAAAGCAGAAGCGCACCACCGAGGTCACAGGATCCTGCTCGTAGAAGGCCGACACCGGGATTGCCGCGACCTTGTAGTCCTTCACAATCCGCCAGCAGAACTCGGTGTCGCTCTCGTTCAGCCCCAGCGGCGACAGGTCAACGGTGAGGAAGTAGGTGCCCTGCGACTTCAGCACCGGGAAGCCGAGGCTCTCCAGTCCCTTGGCGAGACGGTCCCTGCTCCGCGCCAGGTCCTTGCGCATCGACAGGAAATACTCGTCCGGCTTGCCGAGGCCGTAGGCGACGGCGGCCTGGAGGTTCGGCGCGGTGGTGAAGGTCAGGAACTGGTGCACCTTGGCGGCAACGCGCAGCAGCGGCGGCGCGGCGCAGACGAAGCCGATCTTCCAGCCCGTCAGCGAAAAAATCTTGCCGGCCGAACCGACCTTGATGGTGCGGTCGCGCATGCCGGGGATGGTGATCAGCGGGATGTGCTTGTGCTCGTCGAAGGTGACGTGCTCCCAGACCTCGTCGCAGATCGCGATGACGTCGAACTCCTGGCAGTAGCGCGCCAGCAGCTCGAGGTCCTCGCGCGGAAACACCACCGCGGACGGATTCAGGGGGTTGTTGAAGAGCACCGCCTTGGTCTTTGAATTGAAGACGCTTTTCAGCATGTCCTCATTCAGCCGCCAATGCGGCGGCTCAAGCCGGACCAGGCGCGGAATGCCGCCGGCCTGGCGAATGATCGGCAGATAGGAATCGTACACCGGCTGGAAGCACACCACTTCGTCACCGGGCTGGACCACGGCGAGGATGGCCGAGGTCAGGGCCTCGGTGCCGCCGGAGGTCACCATCACCTCGCTCATCGGATCGAGCTTGAGGCCGTGCCAGTGGCCGTAATGGGTCGCGATCGCCTGGCGCAGTTCCGGCAGGCCCATCATCGACGGGTACTGGTTGTAGCCGTTCAGCGAGGCATCGGCCGCGGCGCGGCGGATGTCCTCGGGGCCGGGATCATCGGGGAAGCCCTGCCCGAGATTGATGGCGGCATTGTCGCGCGCGGCTTGCGACATTGCCTCGAAGATGGTGACGGGAAGGTCCGCGAAGACCTTGTTGAGGGACGAGCTCTTGGACATCGGCGGGGTCAGCCGCCGACCTTGCTGGGAAGACCCGCCGCCTTCCAGCCGAGCATGCCTCCGGCCAGATGCTTGTCGTAAGGCAGGCCCGCGGCCTGCGCCGCCAGCGAGGCCGTCACCGAACGCTTGCCCGAGCGGCAGGCGAACACGACCTCCTTACCCTCGGGATCGGGGATCGCTTTGGGATCGAAGGTCGAGAGCGGCACGACCACGCCGTAGGGATAAGCCTCGGCCTCGACCTCGTTCGGCTCGCGCACGTCGACGAGGAGATAGCGCCCTTCCGCGACACCCTTGGAGACCTCGTCCGGGGTCAGATCCTGTACTTGATTTGCCACATCATCCTCCAACGTCGCGGGCCGCTGCCGGGGCGATCCCGGCGGCCGGCAACCTCGCCTCTCGGCCGGTGAAAATCAAGCGCTACAAAGGCTTGAGCTGCCTTGCGCAAGTTAAAGCTAAATCGCAGCGACTTGAAGCGCGACCTTCAGGATGCCTGAAGCTCCTGCTTCACACCCTCACCGCTAACTCGGTGTCATTCCCCGCGAAAGCGGGGAATCCAGTACGCCGCGGCCTCCCCGTATCTACGCACGGTCTCTGGATACTGGATCGCCCGGTCAAGCCTGGCGATGACAGCGGCGAGCTAAATGGTCACCTGGGTGCCGACCTCGACGACGCGGCCGGAGGGGATCTGGAAATAGTCGGTTGCGTCGTTGGCGGAACGGCTGAGCGAGATAAACAGCCGGTCCTGCCAGCGCGGCATGCCGGAATGGGCGGCCGGCTTGAGCGCCCTCCGCGACAGGAAGAACGAGGTCGACATGATGTCGAACTGCCAGCCGAGCTTGCGGGCGATCGCCAGCGCCTTCGGCACGTTGGGC
Source organism: Bradyrhizobium sp. Ken51 (assembly GCF_055807435.1). Taxonomy (NCBI): domain Bacteria; kingdom Pseudomonadati; phylum Pseudomonadota; class Alphaproteobacteria; order Hyphomicrobiales; family Nitrobacteraceae; genus Bradyrhizobium; species Bradyrhizobium sp. Ken51. The sequence goes on from NZ_JBVVPB010000002.1 coordinate 613,832, forward strand.
GATTCCATGAAGCCGAACTTCAGCGTCACCTTGGAGAAGGTCGGCGAGATCTGCTCCAGCTTCACCCGCTCGGCCGGATCGATGCGCGGGGTCTGTGCGGTCTCGATGGTGAGAATGACGTTCTTCTCGTGCAGCACCTTGTAGTGCTTCAGACTGTGCATCAGCGCGGTCGGGGCGCTGAGGGGATCGCTGGTCAGGAACACGGCGGTGCCGGGCACGCGTTGCGGCGGCCGCTTCTCGAGCATCGCCACGAGGTCGGCGAGCGGGAATTCGAGCTTGCGCGACTTCTCGAACAGCAGCCGGCTGCCGCGCCGCCACGTGTACATCAGGATGATCATGAGCGCGCCGAGCGCCAGCGGCACCCAGCCGCCCTCGAATACCTTGAGCAGATTGGCGGCCAGGAAGGTGAGGTCAAGGAACAGGAACGGCGCGATCAGGGCGGCAGCCGTGAACGGCGACCACCGCCAGACCTTCCAGATCACCACGAAGCCCATCATCGCCGTGACCACCATGGTCCCGGTGACGGAGATGCCGTAGGCCGAGGCCAGCGCACTGGAGGAGCGGAACAAGAGCACCAGCAGGACCACCGCGACCAGCAGGAGCTGGTTGATGCGCGGGATGAAGATCTGGCCCGAATGGGCTTCGGACGTATGGCGAATTTCAAACCGCGGCAACAGACCGAGCTGGATCGCCTGACGCGTCAGCGAATAGGCACCGGTGATGACCGCCTGGCTCGCGATGACAGTTGCGGCCGTCGCCAGCACGACCATGCAGCCGCGGAAAAAACCTTGCGGAAAGAGCTGGAAGAACGGGCTCACGATCGCGCCGGGGTCGCCGAGCACGAGGGCGCCCTGCCCCAGATAGTTCAATGCCAGCGACGGCACCACGATGAACAGCCAGGCGGTCTGGATCGGTCGCTTGCCGAAATGGCCGAGGTCGGCATAGAGCGCCTCGGCACCGGTGACCGCCAGGAACACCGCGCCGAGCGTCACGAACCCGATGATGCCGTGGTGAATCATGAAGGACACGGCGTAAAGCGGATTCAGCGCGAACAGCACCTGCGGCTGCTCGATGATCGGGTGGATCGCCGCGATCGCGATCACAGCGAACCAAACGCACATGATCGGGCCAAAGAAGGCGGCGACGCGAGCGGTGCCGCGGGACTGCACGGCAAACAGACCGACCAGGATGATCACGGTCAGCGGTACGATGTAGGGCTCGAAGTGCAGCGTGATGTCCTTCATGCCTTCGATCGCCGACAGCACCGAGAGTGCCGGCGTGATCACGGCGTCGCCATAGAACAGGGCTCCGGAAATGATGCCGAGCATGACGATGGTTGTTCCGCGGGTGCCGACTGCGCGCTGGGCCAGCGCCATCAGCGCCAACGTGCCGCCCTCGCCGTTGTTGTCGGCTCGGAGCAGGATCACGACGTATTTGAGCGTCACCACGACGATGAGCGCCCACAGGATCAGGGAGAGCACGCCGAGCACGGCTGCCGGCGTCGGCACCCCCTCCGCGCCAGAGGCCGCCATGACGGCTTCGCGGAACGCGTAGAGCGGGCTGGTGCCGATATCGCCATAGACGACGCCGATGCTGCCGAGTGTCAGCGCACCGAAACGGGCGGTGGTGTGGGCATCGCCATGCCCATTGGCCGCCGCCGTTTCCGGGGCGGAAATCGCTACATCACTTGTCATGGGAGAGCCTGATGGCCTCTAAAAATGCTTCACTGCACAACGGCAGAAGGGCGCGCGGCTTATAGGCCTGCGCTACCGGCATAGCCTAGCCCGATTTCGGGGCTTAGGCATGCAATTTCGCATAGCTTCGCCGACCGCCTCTTAGATGGTGACCTGGGTTCCGACTTCAACCACCCGTCCGGTGGGAATCTGGAAATAGTCGGTGGCGTCGTTGGCGGACCGGCTCAGTGCGATGAACAAATGGTCCTGCCAAAGCGGCATGCCGGACTGCGCCGACGCCTTCAGTGAGCGCCGGGACACGAAGAACGACGTCGACATGATGTCGAACTGCCAGCCCTGCTTGCGCGCGATTGCAAGCGCCTTGGGCACATTCGGCTGCTCCATGTAACCGAAGCGCAGGCGGACCTTGAAGAACTTGTCGCTGATCTTCTCCATCCGGAAACGCTCCGACAGATCAACCCGCGGCGTATGCGCGGTCTCGATGGTCAGGACCACGTTGTGCTCGTGCAGCACCTTGTTGTGCTTGAGATTGTGCAGCAGCGCGGTCGGCACGAAGGAAGGATCGCTGGTCAGGAACACCGCGGTGCCCTTGACGATATGCGGCGGCCGCTTCTCCAGGCTCCGGATCAGATCGTCCAGCGGCACCTCGATGCGGCGCGTTTTCTGGATCAGGATCCCCGACCCTCGCCGCCAGGTCCAGATTGTCCCGGCCATGATGACGCCGAACAGCAGCGGCACCCAGGCGCCTTCCAGCAGCTTCAGAAGGTTCGCGCTGAAGAAGCTGATGTCGACCACGACGAAGGGCAGGATCACGGCTGCGGCCGTCGCGGCGCGCCAGTTCCACAATTTCCAGATCACGATGAAGCCCATGATGCCGTCGGCAACCATGGTGGTGGAGACCGCGATGCCGTAGGCGGATGCCAGGTTGCTGGGGGTGTGGAACAACAGCACCAGCAGCATCACACCGATCAGGAGCAGCCGGTTTACCCGCGGCAGATAGATCTGGCCGGCGTGGGTTTCCGAGGTGAAGCGCACCTCGAAGCGTGGCAGGAGGCCGAGCTGCACGGCCTGATAGACCAGCGAATAGGCTCCGGTGATCACCGCCTGGCTCGCGATCACGGTCGCGGCGGTCGCAAGCCCGACCAGCGGCAGCACGAAGTGCTCGGGCACCATGCGGTAAAAGGAATGTTCGATCGCGCTGGGATCGGACAGCACCAGCGCGCCCTGCCCGAAATAGTTGATCAGGAGAGCAGGCAGCACGAAGAACATCCAGGCCGACTGGATCGGCTTGCGGCCGAAATGGCCCAGATCTGCGTAGAGCGCCTCACCGCCGGTCACCGCCAGGAACACCGCGCCCAGCGTCACCAGGCCGATCGTGCCGTGCGACAGCAGGAATTGCAGCGCGTAATAGGGATTGATCGCAGCGAGTACCGACGGATCGTCGGCGATGTGAATGGCGCCCAGCACGGCAAGAACGGTGAACCAGACGACCATCACCGGCCCGAAGGCCGAGGCCACGAGCGCCGTCCCCTTGCTCTGGACCGCGAACAGCAGCGCCAGGATGAGAACGGTCAGGGGAACGACATAGTGCTCGAAGGCAGGAGTTGCGAGCTTCAGACCCTCGACCGCCGACAGCACCGAGATCGCCGGCGTAATCATGGAATCGCCGATGAACATGGAGGCGCCGACGACGCCGAGCGCCGTCAGGAACCAGCTTCGCCGCCCGAGCGCGCGCTGACCGAGCGCCATGAGGGAAAGAGTGCCACCCTCCCCGTTGTTGTCGGCGCGCAGCAGCAGCAGAACGTATTTGGCGGTGACGACGATCAGCAGCGCCCAGAGGATCAGCGAGAGCACGCCGAGCACCATGACCCGCGAGACCGGCTGGCCATGAGCCGCGCCCCTGACCGCCTCGTGGAATGCGTAGAGTGGCGACGTGCCGATGTCGCCGAAGACGACGCCGATGCTCCCGAGCGTCAGGCCCCAGAAACCAGAGGTGACCGGCCCGTCCTGAGCTTCGGTCGATGTGATGCTCGCCGTCATATGAAACTGGAACGCTTCTGCCCGAGAATTGATCCGGCGCCTTTTGACGGTTCCGGCGCCCCTGTCAATCGGCACATCACCATAGCAGGCGCCGGGGCAGATGCTGTGACGCCGCAGCAACGGTCATCGCCCACGCGACGACATGCCTCAGGTACGATGGTGGCACAAGAGCCCTGAGCCTTTCCGTTCCGATTGAAGCGGAACGGGCTCTACATCCTTGTTTTGTCGCGTCTTCTTCAGACGAAGCGGCGTCCACCTCGCTCGGAGACGCCCTAAGGCTTCAGATTCGGCGGCAGCGGCGGATCTTCACGCATCAGGGTGATGGTCACCCGCCGGTTGGCAGCGAGCGACGGATCGTCCGGGAACAGCGGCTGGGTGTCCGCCTTGCCAGAGACGGCAAAGACATGGGCGCCCGGCAGGCCCTCGCGTTCGAGGATCTGACGCACGGCATTGGCGCGGTCGGCCGACAGGTCGAAGGCGCCGTAGTCGCTGCGGGTCGGCACAAATCCAGCCGCGGTGTGGCCGGCGATGGAGACGCGCAGCGGCGTCGCCTTGAGCGGGACAGCGAGCTTTTCGATCAGACGGCGGGTGCGGTCATAAGGCACTTTGGAGCCGTCGGCGAACATCGAGCGGCCGTCCTGGTCCACGATCTCAAGGTTGAGGCCCTGCTTGGTCTCCTCGAACATGATGTGCTTGGACATCTCGGTCAGTTCCGGCATGTCCTGCAACGCCTGCCGCAGCGAGGCCGCCGCCAGCGCAAAATTGCGGTCTACCTTGATCTTCGCGCCCGACGTGCGGTCACGATCCTCCTGGTCCGGCGTCGGCGTGTTGGAGGAGTCCTCAGGCTGAATGTGATCGACGTTCTTCAGCCGAGGGCGGGTCGGCAGGCCGTCGGACTCGACGATGCCGGAGTAGCGCGCTTCGGTCTGGACACCAAAGGCGTCGCGCATGGAGCCCGCGACGACCTTCAGCTTGTTGGCATCCTGAGTCGAGAACGCGACGAGCATCACGAAGAAGCTCATCATCAGGCCCATCAGGTCGGCGAAGGTCACGAACCAGCCGTGACCGCCTCCGTGTGAATCGCCGCGCTTCTTCTTGGCCATATCTCAAATCCCGGCGGGCAGAATCAGGCCGGAACCGGCTCGCCTTCGGCGTGGCGGTGCTTCTCGGGCAGATAGGCCAGCAGCATTTCGCGGACCAGCGTCGGACTCTTGGAGTCGCGGATCATCAGGATGCCGTCGATGATCAGCGTGCGGTTGGTCTCTTCGTCCAGGAGCTTGCCATGCAGCTTGTCCGCGATCGGGGTACAGAACAGGTTGGCGACCAGCGCGCCGTAGAGAGTCGCGAGCAGCGCGGTCGCCATGAACGGGCCGAGCTTTGACGGGTCGGTCATGTTGGCGAACATCTGCACCATGCCGATCAGCGTGCCGACCATGCCAAAGGCCGGGGCGCAGTCGCCGATGGCGCGGTAGATCTTGCTGCCTTCGTCCAGATGCATCAGGAAATTGTCGCGGTCGCGCTCGAGATTGTCGCGAATGAAATCGAGGTCGTAGCCGTCGGCGACGTAGCGGATGCCCTTGGCCAGGAACGGCTCGTCGGTCTCTACTTTTTCCAGCCCCACCGGGCCCTGCTTGCGGGCGATCTCGGCGATGCGGGCGAGCTCGTCGACCAGATCGTGCGCCGACAGACGGCTCATTGTGAAGGCAAATTTGGCGCCGAGCGGCAGGCCATGGATCAGCGTCGAGAGCGGAAAGCGGATCATGGTCGCAGCCGTCGAGCCGCCGAAGATGATGATCATCGCATGCTCGGAGACGAACATGTGGAGATCGCCGCCCAGCAGCATCATCGTCGCGATGACGATAATGCCCGCCACGAGCCCGATGCTCGTCATGATATCCATGGGAGACTCCAACGCGAACGCAACAACGGCCGTCCTGGCCGATGGCGCGGCCCAACCCCGAACCGCATCGGAGACCCTAGTGAGCCGCGATTAAAGACGCGTAAAGGTTAAGTTGAGCCGGCGCGCCCGGCGGCCGCAGCGCGCTGAAAGGCGCCGGCTTTTGCCGACTGCCGACAGGCATTTCAACATTTTGCTAACCATACGGCGCCGCGCGCACCCATCACCGTGCGTGCGCGAAAGCTTCGGCTGCGGCCCTGCGCCACATCGGGCGCGACCGATCAGTTGGTATTCTGGACCGGACCGGCCCCTCATGGCGGAAGGCATCGCAATGGTGACGCTGTTCAGTCTTCTCACCGCGCTTCCCGCAGTGCTGGCGCTCCACATGCTCGAACCCGAGCTCGTCTTGCCGGCATTCAGCGTGCTGCTCTTTGTCGAGGCGGCCCTGGCCGTGATCGCAGCGTGCCTGATCCAGATGCCGGACAATGCGGAAGATATCACGCTGTGGGATTTTGCCGGCGGCTTCACCTTGATCGGATGCGCTGCCGCGGTATTCGGCGAGCCGGACCAAGCCGCCCTGTTCCTAACGGACCAGGGCGGCCTGCGAGCGGCGTCGCAGCCTTAGGTCGTTCCGGTGCGCCCGTTAGTGGATTTCCGCCGAGCGCTTCAGTGCGGCCTTCAGCTTCTCCAGCGAGAAGTCGGGGCTGCGGGCGATTTCGAGGATCGGCGTCTCGCGGCGGCCGCAGAGCTCGGCGGCCTCGGGCAGCTTTGCGGCAATGTCGCGCGGGATCACGATGGCGCCGTGCAGATCGGCGTGGATCAGGTCGTCCGACTTCACGGTCATGCCGGCAACGCGCACCTCGCCGCCAAAGCTCTCCGCATGTACCCAGGCATGCGACGGGCCGATCGAGCCGGCCAGCGCCTGGAATCCAGGTGCCCATTGCGGGATGTCGCGGATCGAGCCGTCGGTGATGACGCCGAGGCAGCCGAGCGCCTTGTGCACGTTGCTCTGCACCTCGCCCCAGAACGCACCGTAGCCGACGTCGGGACCGTCGATGTCCTGGATCACCGAGATGCGCGGACCGTGGCCGGTCCCGACATATTCGTAATAGTCGATGCGGCGCTTGGACTGCTCTTCCGGCGGTAGCGAATTTTTCAGCACCGAGCGGATCGCGACCGTGCGGGCGTAGCCGACGATCGGCGGCAGATCGGGAAATGGGCAGACCAGTGGCTTGGTGGTGTAGCCGATCAGCCGGCGCTCGGGCGCCACGATCTCCATGGCATTGCAGATCGTCGGGGTGTCATAGCGGCCCAGCGCTTCGAGGACGGAAGCGGGCAGCGGCCCGGTCGCAGTATTCGTCACGGCGTTCTCTCCCAGATTGGCGGCCGCTGTTGGCGCGGTGCCGCCGGCACCTGGCGATATAGCCGAGATCGGGTCTCAACCCAACTCAGGGCGCCTCATGGCAGATATCCAAGTCTTGTTGATCAGTGGCTTGCTGCTCAGTGGCTTGCTGCCCAGTGCCCTGCTGCTCAGTGTCTTCCTGCTCAGTGCAAGCGGTCGGGCCGGTCGTCGTCGCGCGGCGGCTCCGACAGGTTTGTCAGCGTCGGTGCCGACGGCGGCGACGAGACTTCGCCTCCTGCCGGCCCGGTGGCTTCCAAGGCGCGCGCCTGATCGCGATAGGATTTGTAGCCGAGCGGCAAAGCGAGGAGATACAGCACCGTGCCGATCGACAGCACGTGCCAGGGATAGGCGATCAGCAGCGCGATGAAGACGATGACTGCGACGAATGCAGGCAGCACCAGTTCGGGCGGCACCCGCATGCGCTTGGTCTTGCCGGAGAACACCGGCAGGCGCGACACCATCAGGAAGGCGATCAGCAGCGTATACGCAGCCGTCACCGCCGCAGGCAGCCGGCCGAGATCGAGGAACGCGATATAGATCGGCAGCAGCACCGTGATCGCGCCGGCCGGCGCCGGCACGCCGGTGAAGAAATTCGCGGCAAAGGCCGGCTTGTTGGGATCGTCCATGGTGGCATTGAAGCGCGCCAGCCTGAGGCCGCCAGAGATCGCGAACACCATGGCCGCGATCCAGCCGGCATTGCCGAGCTCGTGCAGCTGCCAGAAATACAGCATCAGGCCGGGCGCCACGCCGAAATTGACGAAGTCGGCGAGGCTGTCGAGCTCGGCGCCGAACTTGGACTGCCCTTTGATCATGCGCGCGATGCGGCCGTCGATGCCGTCGAGCGCCGCCGCGAACACGATGGCGTAGACGGCAAGCGACATCCGCCCCTCGATCGAGAGCCGGATCGAGGTCAGGCCGGCGCAGATCGCCAGCAGTGTGATGACGTTGGGCACCAGCATGCGCACCGGGATCGGGCGGAACCGCCGGCGGCGTACGTCTGGATCTCTAGAGTCGTAGGGCGTCATGGCTCGTCCTCACCTTGAGGCGAGATATAGCAAGCCGCGTTCCCCTCCGCCATTGCGGCGGAAGGCCCTTCAGGCCGACTTATTGGTTAATTGGCGCGATAGGCGCGGCTCGGGTCGTCTCCGGCGAGATCGGCCAGAATCGTCTCGCCGGCGATCGCGGTCTGCCCTTCCGAGACCAGCGCCTTGGTGCCCAGCGGCAGATAGACGTCGAGCCGCGAGCCGAAGCGGATCAGGCCGAAACGCTCGCCGGCGCCGATCGCCTGCCCCTCTTTGACGAAGCAGACGATGCGCTTGGCGACCAAGCCCGCGATCTGGATCACGCCGATCCGCGCCGTCGGCGTCGTGATCACCAGCGAGTTGCGCTCATTGTCCTCGCTCGCCTTGTCCAGTTCGGCATTGATGAACAGGCCGGGGCGGTAGGCAATACGGTCCACCCGGCCCGCGATCGGGCTGCGGTTCACATGGCAGTTGAACACGCTCATGAACACCGAGACGCGCGGCAGCGGCCGGTCGCCGAGCCCGAGCTCGGCCGGCGGCAGCGCCATGGTGATCATCGAGACACGGCCGTCGGCCGGCGACACCACGAGCCCCTCGCGCACCGGCGTCACCCTGACGGGGTCGCGGAAGAACAGCGCGCACCACACGGTCAGGATGGTGCCGATCCACCCCAACGGCGACCACAGCCAGAACAGGACGAGGCTTGCCAGCGCAAAGCCACCGATGAAGGGATAACCCTCCTTGTGGATCGGCGGGATCTGACGCTGGATCGAATCGAGAATGGACATCGCTATTGCCGCTCAGGGTTGATGGCGCAGGTCATCCCGCGCGGTGGTGTTGTTTAGGCCAGAGTTGGGACCGGAGACAAGGTCACTCCGCCGCGGCAGGCGTCGTCAGGACATCGGCGACCGGCGGAGGCTCCCGGTTGGGCGCCTCGCCGGGATCGGCCATCCTGGCCAGTTTCTCGCGCGCCGCCTCGGCCTCGCGCTGCCTGTTCCACATGCTGGCGTAAAGTCCCTCCTCCGCGAGCAGTTTCGCGTGGGTGCCGCGTTCGGCGATGCGGCCCTGGTCCAGCACGATGATCTCGTCGGCGCCGACTATGGTCGAAAGCCGATGGGCGATCACCAGCGAGGTGCGGTTCTTCGCCACGCGCTCGAGCGCGCCCTGGATCTCGTGCTCGGTGTGGGTGTCCAGCGCGGAGGTCGCCTCGTCCAGCACCAGGATCGGCGGCGCCTTCAACACGGTGCGCGCGATCGCGACCCGCTGTTTTTCGCCACCGGACAGTTTCAGGCCGCGCTCACCGACCTGGGTCTCGTAGCCTTTCGGCGCCATGCGGATAAAACGATCGATCTGCGCCAGCTGCGCTGCCTGCTCGACCTCGGCATCGCTGGCGTCCCAGCGACCGTAGCGGATGTTGTAGCGGATGGTGTCGTTGAACAGCACGGTGTCCTGCGGCACCATGCCGATGGACGCGCGCAAGCTCGCCTGCGTGACTTCGCGAATGTCCTGGCCGTCGATCAGGATCTTGCCGCCGGAAATGTCGTAGAGGCGAAACAACAGGCGTGAGATGGTCGACTTGCCCGCACCTGACGGTCCGACGATCGCGACCGTCTTGCCGGCCGGCACCTCGAAGCTGATGCCCTTGAGGATCGGACGGGACGGCTCATAGGCAAAGCGCACGTCCTCGAAACGCACATTGCCCGCGGAGACCACCAGCGGCTTCGCGCCCGGCGCATCCTTGATCTCGGCCTCGCGCCCCAGCACGTTGAACATCTTCTCGATGTCGATGATCGCCTGCTTGATCTCGCGATAGACCATGCCCATGAAGTTCAAGGGCTGGTAAAGCTGGATCATCATGGCATTGACCAGCACGAAATCGCCGACCGTGTTGGTGCCGTTGCGCACACCGATCGCGCACATCAGCATGGTCGCGGTCAGCCCCAGCGTGAAGATCACGGCCTGCCCGGTGTTGAGCACGGCAAGCGAAGTGTAAGCTTGGACGCTCGACTCCTCGTAACGCGCGACCGATCGGTCATAGCGCTGCGACTCACGGGTCTCGGCGCTGAAATATTTGACGGTCTCGTAGTTCAGCAGCGAGTCGATCGCCTTGGTGTTCGCCTCGGTGTCGGCATCGTTCATCTTGCGGCGGATGCCGATCCGCCACTCGGTCGCGATGTAGGTATAGTACATGTAGACCGCGACAGTGACGAGGGTCGCGAGCACGTAGCGCCAATCGAACTGCCACAGCAGCACGGCCATCAGCAGCGAGACCTCGACGATGGTCGGGATCAGCTGCAGGATCACCATGCGCACGATGACCTCGATACCCTCGCGGCCGCGCTCGAGCACGCGCGTCAGGCCGCCGGTCTTGCGCTCCAGGTGGAAGCGCAGCGACAGCTCGTGCATGTGGATGAAGGTGATGGTGGCGAGCTTGCGCACCGCATGCATGGCAACGCGCGCGAAAATGCCGTCGCGCCATTGCGTCAGCACCGCCATCACGATGCGCATCACGCCGTAGCTCGCGGTCAGCAGCAGCGGCGAGGCAATCACCCAAAGGTGCCAATTGTCGGCTTGCACCGGCGCCGTGTTGGCGCCGGTCAGCGCGTCGGTCGCCCATTTGAAACTGAAAGGAACCGTCAGCGTGATCAGCTTGGCAGCTAGCAGCAGCACCATCGACCAGACCACGCGCATCTTCAGGTCGAAACGGTCGCCCGGCCAGATATAGGGCCACAGATGCGCCAGCGTGCCCATCAGCGTGGCCCGCTCCAGCGGCCCCCCGGCGGGATCAGGAACGTTGGGGCCGGCGGGCGATTGAGCTTGGTCCATCAAGAAGCCTGAAAAGCCCGTCAGATGCGGGCTGCGTTGCCATTAAGGATTTTCGTTTGTCATATAGAGCCTTACCGATGCCCATGCACCCCGCCAGATGGCGAATCTTCGATTGTTCTTCGTCGTTTACCGGTAGATTTCCGGAAGTCCCGAATCACCGATTGGGCTTGACGCCTCTTCGCTGCAATGCATCATGGCACCAATGAGCACGATCAAAACCGTCTGTGTCTATTGCGGCTCCGGCCCAGGAACAAATCCCCGTTTCACCGAAGGCGCCAAGGCGTTCGGCAAGGCGCTCGCTGAGAACAACATCCGCCTCGTCTACGGCGGCGGCTCGCTCGGCCTGATGGGCTCGGTGGCGACCTCCGTGCTCGATCACGGCGGCACCGTCACCGGCATCATCCCCGATTTCCTGCGGATGCGCGAAAACGCGCTGACCCGCGTGCAGGAGATGATCGTCACCCCCGACATGCACGAGCGCAAGCGGCTGATGTTCGAACGCTCCGACGCCTTCGTGGCCTTGCCTGGCGGCGTCGGCACGCTGGAGGAACTGGTCGAGCAATTGACCTGGAAGCAGCTCGGACGTCACGCCAAGCCGGTGCTGCTGGCCAACATCGATAATTTCTGGGAGCCGCTGTTCTCGCTGCTCTCGCACATGCGTCAGACCGAGTTCATCCGCGCCGGGCTTTCGGTCGACATCCTCAAGGCCGATCGGATCGAAGAGATTTTGCCGAAGCTGAAGGCGGCTGCGGCACAGATCGACGATGCCGAAAAGCAGCTCGCCCCGGAAATGGCGCGCAAACTTTAGTCCGCGGGAAACGTCACCGCCTCGATCCGGTTACCATCGGGATCGACGACAAAGGCTGCGTAATAACGCACGCGATCGTGCGGGCGGATACCCGGCGCGCCGTCGGACGCGCCGCCGGCGGACAGCGCGGCGGTGTGAAAAGCATCGACCTCGGCGGTCGTCTTGGCCCGCAGGCAGATATGCACGCCGCTCTCCGGCGGCACGCGTGGCATGCCCTCGCGCAGATTGATCCAGAATTCGGGATAGGCCTTGCCAAAGCCGATCGTCCGCGGCCGCGTGACGACGCGCGTGAGCCCGAGGGCCCCGAGCGTCGCTTCGTAAAATGTCGCCGAAAGTTGCAGATCGCTGACGCCGACGGAGATGTGGTCGATCATGGGTCGCGCTCCCCTCTCTCCTCGTCATTGCGAGCGAAGCGAAGCAATCCAGACTGGCCCTGCGGAAGCACTCTGGATTGCTTCGTCGCTTCGCTCCTCGCAATGACGGCATTGATGGCGCCGCCATAGCTCACGTCACTATTCCCTACGCCGGCGCTCCCGACTTCACCAGCTTGTAGATCACCGAATCCATCAGCGCCTGGAACGAGGCGTCGATGATGTTGGGGGAGACGCCGACCGTGGTCCAGCTGTCGCCGTTCTCGTCCTCGCTCTCGATCAGGACGCGCGTGACCGCGCCGGTGCCGCCGTTGAGGATACGCACGCGATAGTCGATCAGCGTCAGGCCTTCGATATATTTCTGGTACTTGCCGAGATCCTTGCGCAGCGCGACGTCGAGCGCGTTGACGGGACCGTTGCCTTCGGCCGCCGAGATCAAATGCTCGCCGGCGACGTCGACCTTAACCACCGCCAGCGCCACGGTGACGCGCTCGCCATGCGAATTGTAGCGCTGCTCGACATTGACGTCGAACTGTTCGACCTCGAAATAATGCGGCACCTTGCCGAGCGTGCGCCGCGCCAGCAGCTCGAACGAGGCGTTGGCGGATTCATAGGCGTAGCCTTGCGCCTCGCGCTCCTTCAATTCCTCGACCAGCCGCGACAGCTTCGGATCGCTCTTCTCGTAGGCGATGCCGGCGCGGTCGAGCTCGGCGATGACATTGGAGCGGCCGGCCTGATCGGACACCAGGACCTTTCGGTGATTGCCGACCAGCTCCGGCAGGACATGCTCGTAGGTCTGCGGATCCTTCAGCACGGCGGAGGCGTGGATGCCGGTCTTCGTGACGAACGCGCTCTCGCCGACATACGCTGCATGACGGTTCGGCACGCGGTTGAGCATGTCGTCGAGCGTGCGCGACACCTTGACCAGGGTTGCGAGCTTTTCCGCCGTGACGCCGATCTCGAAGGCGTCGGCAAACTCGGCCTTCAGCTTCAAGGTCGGGATCAGCGAGCAGAGATTGGCGTTGCCGCACCGCTCGCCGAGGCCGTTCAGCGTGCCTTGGATCTGCCGCGCCCCGGCGCGCACCGCGGCCAGCGAATTCGCCACCGCCTGCTCGGTGTCGTTATGGGCGTGGATGCCGAGATGATCGCCGGGGATGTGCTTGGTCACCTCGGTAACGATGGCTTCCACCTCGTTCGGCATGGTGCCGCCGTTGGTGTCGCACAGCACCACCCAGCGCGCGCCGGCTTCATAAGCAGCTTTGGCGCAGGCGAGAGCGAAACTGGAATCCTCCTTGTAACCGTCGAAGAAATGCTCGCAGTCGAGCATCACCTCGCGGCCGGCGGCCTTTGCTGCTGCGACGCTGTCGCGGATCGAGGCGAGGTTTTCCTCCTTCGTCGTCTCCAGCGCCACGCGCACCTGATAGGCCGACGACTTCGCCACGAAGCAGATCGCGTCGGCTTTGGCTTCCAGCAGCCCGGCCACACCGGGATCGTTGGAGACCGACCGGCCGGCTCGCCGCGTCATGCCGAACGCAGTGAAGCGCGCATGCGAAAACTTCGGCTTGGTGCCGAAGAACTCGGTGTCGGTCGGATTGGCGCCGGGATAGCCGCCCTCCACATAGTCGATGCCGAGTTCATCGAGCATCTGGGCGATGATTTGCTTGTCGGTCAGCGTGAAATCGACGCCATTGGTCTGCGCACCGTCGCGCAGCGTGGTGTCGAACAGATAAAGGCGCTCCTTGCTCATTGCAGTGCTCCCGATGCGGGTCCGCTGCCGAGCGTCTTCTGCATTGTGGTGTTGGCCAGCCACTCGTCGTTGACGGTGATGCTGTTGCGCTGCATGGCGACATAGCCGCGCTTGGCGAAAAAGCCCTGCGCGTTGTCGCTGGCGTCGACCGTCAGCTTGTCGGCACCGCGGCCGCCCGCAAGCTTTTCCAGCGCATCGACCAGCATCGTCGCGAGGCCCTGCCCGGCCACGGCCGGATGCACATAGAGCATGCGGATATGATCCTTGCCGCGCAGCGACGCAAAGCCCACGGGCGATCCCTCCAGCGTTGCGATCAGCGTCAGGTCGGAGGCGAGTCGCTTGCCGAACTCTTCGTCCTCCGCCGCCGTCATCCAGGCCTGCTGCTGCGCTTCGTTATAGTCGTCGCCGGTCAGCTCTTCGATGCTGGCCGTGAAGATCGCGGCGAGAACCGGCACGTCCTCCGGCAGGAAGGGCCGCAGGCCGGGCTTGGGGAGTGCTTGTGCCATCGTCTTCACCACATCCCATAGAGTTTCAGCGCCAGCGCCACGGCAGCGCCGAGCAGCAGGATTTTCAGCGCGATGTAATAGAACCAGTGCCGCGGAAAGGGCGTGTCGGGCCGCTTCATCGCGCGACCTCCCACGTCGTCCCTTCCTTGGAATCCTTGATCGCAACGCCCATCGCGGCAAGCAGATCGCGGATACGATCGGACTCCGCAAAGTCCTTGCGCGCTCGCGCTGCTGTCCGCTCCGAGATCAGCCGCTCGACTTCCTTGGCATCGACGCCGCTCGCCAGCTGCTTGCGCCCTTCCCACTGCGCGGCACTCTCGGAGAGAAAGCCGAGCAGACGCAACGAACCCCCGAGAGCACCAACATCGCTGCCGCGCAGGCCATGCAGCGCCGTAATCGCCAGCGGCGTGTTGAGGTCGTCGAGCAGCGGCTCGACCACTGACGGGGCGGGCTTGCCGGCCGTGACGTCAGCCGCAACCCGATACCAGTCGTCGAGCGTCTTGGCGCTCTCCTCAAGCGACTTCATCGTCCAGTCGATCGGCGAGCGGTAATGCGTCTTGAGCATATTCAGGCGCAACACTTCGCCCGGCCAATCCGCGAGCAGCTCGTGAATCGTGACGAAATTGCCGAGCGATTTCGACATCTTCTCGCTCTCGACCTGCAGGAAGCCGTTATGCATCCAGTAATTCGCCATCCGCTCCCGGTGGAAGGCGCAGCAGGTCTGCGCGACCTCGTTCTCGTGATGCGGAAACACGAGATCGATGCCGCCGCCATGGATGTCGAAGTGCTCGCCGAGATGCTTCCAGGCCATGGCCGAGCACTCGACGTGCCAGCCCGGGCGCCCCTGCGCGGTTATGCCGGCCGGTGACGGCCATGACGGCTCGCCGGGCTTGGACGGCTTCCACAGCACGAAGTCGGTGTTGCCCTTCTTGTAGGGCGCGACATCGACGCGGGCGCCGGCAACCATCTCGTCCAGCGAGCGGTTGGACAGCGCGCCATAGCGCGGCAGCCCGGAATCGGCCGCGTTCATCGCCTGCGGCGAGAACAGCACGTGATCCTCGGCAGCATAAGCAAAGCCGCCGGCGACCAGCCGTTCGATGATCTCGCGCATTTCGCCGATGTGTTCGGTGGCGCGCGGCTCGACGCTCGGCCGCAGCGCACCGAGTGCGTCGACATCAGCGTGAAACTGTCTGCCGGTCTGCTCCGTGACTTTTCGGATCGCCTCGTTCAGCGGCAGGCCGGGAAAATCGCGCGCGGCGCGGTCGTTGATCTTGTCGTCGACGTCGGTGATGTTGCGGACATATTTGACGTGCGCCTCACCGTAGAGATGGCGCAGCAGTCGGAACAGCACGTCGAACACGATCACCGGCCGGGCATTGCCGATATGGGCGAAGTCATAGACGGTCGGTCCGCAGACATACATGCGGACGTCCTTGGCATCGAGCGGCACGAAGGTGCGCTTTTCCCGGCTCAGCGTATCGTAAAGGCGCAATTCCATAAGGATACCCGTCGGCTGTTGGCCGGGCGTCCAGTGCTCTCAATGGTTTTGAGAAAAGACGGCTCCAGCCAGCGAATCGCTAGCTCGTAATCTCGCGGCAAATGGCGCAAATGACGAGGAGACCGTTCATAACGGAACATATGGGCTATGAGGCGGCCCCGCGTCAAGAGAGCCGGGAAATGCCGTTTTATCTCCGCTATGCGCAGCCGCCACGCATAGATGGTTCATCTCCTTAACCATTTGAGCCCATTCTGGAACTGGCAGTTCCTTCTTTTTTGCCCCGGTGTTTTTATGCGATCATTGCTCGCGCTCATTTCCTGCGCCTCCATCCTTGTTGTTTCCAGCGCTCTCGCCGAGACCCGCGTCTTCATCATCCCCAACCAGGCGGACGGTTACGGCATCGATCAGTGCCTGGCCAAGAGCGACAAATGCGGCGCGCAGGTCGCCCGCACCTACTGCCAGTCACGCGATTTTGCCCAGGCTTCGGCCTATCGCCGGGTCGATCCCGACGAAATTACCGGCTCTGTCCCCAAATCCGGCGCAAACTGCTCCCATGGCCATTGCGATGAATATGTCGCAATCACCTGCCAGCGCTGAATTCGCTCGGAACTGGCGTACTTTAGGCCCAATCGCTGGCCTCTGAAACGACGTGACGATGCCGCAGGAAGCGGCTATGGGAGGGCGCGCTTCGGCCCCCCACATCACGCGTGGCCGTGACCTCGCTAGAATGGCGGATATGCCTGAATTTTTGTCTCTCTCCCGTGCTCGCTCGATCCTTGCCTGCGCCGTGCTCTTGAGCACGGTCGTGCTCGCTAATGGTGCCTCCGCACAGGCCGGCCCGCCGGGACCGCCGCCTCAGCCCGGCCAGAACGGGCTCGGACCGAACCCGATGTGCGCGCGTCTGGAAGGCCAGCTCGCCGGTCTCGATCGTGGCGGCGGCGGTGATCCCGCGCGCGAAGACCAGATCCGCCGCTATCAGGAATCCCAGACCAAGCAGCAGGCCGAGCTCGACCGCGTCACCATGCAGGCCAAGCGCATGGGTTGCGATTCCTCCGGCTTCTTCTCGCTGTTCAGCGGCCAGTCGGCGCAATGCGGTCCGGTCAATACCCAGATCCAGCAGATGCGCGCCAACCTGGACCAGATCACCGGCAATCTCGAACGCCTGCGCGGCGGCGGCCCCGGCGGCTTCAGTCCCGAGCGTGACAACCAGCGCCGCTCGGTGCTGGCAGCGCTGGCGCAGAACAATTGCGGCCCGCAATATGCCAACGCAGCGCAGTCGCAAGGCGGCGGCAACTTCCTGAGCAATCTGTTCGGCGGCAACAACCCCAACAATCCGCAAGGCGTGCCGCCGTCCGATCTCGGCCCGCAATCAGGGACCTATCGCACCGTGTGCGTACGCACCTGCGACGGCGCTTACTTCCCTGTCTCGTTTGCGACCGTGCCGGCGCGCTTCCCCGACGACGAGAAGACCTGCAAGGCGCTGTGCCCGGCCGCCGAAGCCGTGCTCTACACCCATCGCAATCCCGGCGAAGACATGAACTCCGCGGTCTCCACCAGCGGCCAGCCCTACACGGCGCTGCCAACCGCGTTTAAATTCCGCAGCGAGTTCAACCCGTCCTGCTCCTGCAAGGCCGCGGGCCAGACCTGGGCCGATGCGCTCAAATCTGCCGACGACAAGGCGTCGGCAGAGCAGCAGGGTGACATCATCGTCACCGAGGAGAGCGCCAAGAAGATGCAGCAGCGGCAGCTCAACAAGGGCACGCCCGCGAATGCCAAGAAGGGCGCGGCTCCGGCGACGGCAACCGCGCCGGCAGCAACGCCGCCGGCGGAAACGGGCACCCCCGCGACCTCGTCCGAGAACAAGCCGATCCGCTCGGTCGGGCCGAGCTTCCTGCCGCAGCAGCAGAAGTAGGTCACCACGCACAACTGTCATGCCCCGCGAAGGCGGGCATCCAGTACTCCGTGTCATCACTTGGGTTTCGACAACGCCCGCCGCGGCGTACTGGATCATCCGCCTTCGCGGATGATGACGGCGTCGTACGTGGCGACAGCGTCCATCCACGAACTTCGGCCAGCCTCACCCTTCGAACGCGTCGATCGAGGCTTTGCTCCCGCGCGATACCAGCGTCTCGTCCGGGGCGGCGAGCTGCTCGCCTTTGTCGCGAAAACGGTTGGTGATGGGATAGCGGCGGTCGCGGCCGAAATTCCTGGCCGTGACCTTGACGCCGGGGGCAGCCTGGCGGCGCTTGTATTCGGCGACATTGAGGAGACGATCGATGCGGATGACCGTCTCGCGGTCGAAGCCGGCGGCGATGATCTGGTCGAGCGGCTCTTCGCGCTCGATGAGACGCTCCAGGATGGCATCGAGCACGTCGTAAGCCGGCAACGAATCCTGGTCGGTCTGGTTCTCGCGCAGCTCCGCGGTCGGTGGACGCGTGATGATGTCAGGCGGGATCACCTCACCGGCCGGCCCCAGCGCCCCCTCGGGTTTCCACGAATTGCGCAAGCTTGCCAGCCGAAACACCTGCGTCTTGTAGATGTCCTTGATCGGATTGAAGCCGCCGTTCATGTCGCCGTAGAGCGTGGCGTAGCCGACCGACATTTCCGACTTGTTGCCGGTTGTCACCACCATCAGTCCGGTCTTGTTGGAGATCGCCATCAGCAGCGTGCCACGGGTGCGGGCCTGGAGATTTTCCTCGGTGACATCGGGCGGCAGATTCTTGAAGACGCCGGACAGGATGGTCTCGAACCCATTCACCGCCTCCGCGATCGGCAGCACCTCGTAGCGGATGCCGAAATGGCCGGCGAGCTCGCCGGCGTCCGCAATCGAGCTTGCCGCGGTGTAGCGATAAGGCAGCATCACGCCATGCACCTGATCGGCACCGAGCGCATCGACCGCAATCGCTGCGCACAGCGCGGAGTCGATGCCGCCGGAAATCCCGAGCAGCACACCGGGAAAGCCATTCTTGGCGACGTAGTCGCGCAGACCCAGCACGCAGGCCGCGTAGTCGGCGTGGTCGCCCTCGGGCTGCGCGGCGATCGGACCGGTGCAACGCCAATCGTCGCCGCTTCTCGCGAAGCGCAGTGTGGTAATACTTTCCGCGAACGCCGGCAATTGCGCCGCGAGCGAAAGGTCGCCGTTGAGCGCGAAGGAAGCACCGTCGAACACCAGCTCGTCCTGGCCGCACACCTGGTTGAGATAGACCAGCGGCAAGCCGCTCTCGGTGACGCGCGCGACCGCGACCGACAAACGCACGTCGGCCTTGTTGCGGGCGTAAGGAGATCCGTTCGGCACAAGGATGATCTCGGCGCCAGTCTCGGCCAGCGTCTCGACCACGTTCTCGTAGTCCTCGGACTCCTCCAGCCAGATGTCCTCGCAGATCGGCACACCGATACGCACGCCGCGGACGGTGACGGGGCCGGCCGCGGGGCCGCGCGAAAACAGCCGCTTCTCGTCGAACACGCCGTAGTTCGGCAGATTGCATTTGAAGCGCAAGCCAGCGATACGGCCGCCATCGAGCAACGCGCAGGCATTGTAGAGCCTGCCCTCCTCGACCCAAGGCGTGCCGACCAGCATGGCCGGCCCGCCATCGGCGGTCTCGCGCGCCAGCGCTTCGATCGCAGCGCGGCAGGCGGCCTGAAACGAAGGCTTCTGCACCAGATCTTCCGGCGGGTAACCGGCGATGAACAATTCCGGAAACAGCACGAGATCGGCGCCGTCGGCGGCTGCCTGCACGCGCGCTGCGCGCGCTTTCGCGGCATTGCCGTCGATGTCGCCCATGGTCGGATTGAGCTGGGCGAGCGTGACCGCGAATGCGTTGAGACGTTCGGTCATGGCGCTCCGATCAGAGCATGATCCGGAAAAGTGTGAAGCGGTTTTCCGAAAAGATCATGCCCAAAAAACAGTCTAAAGCGCGATACGCGCTTTAGAGAAATCCCAAACGCTCGATGATGGCGATGATCCAGAACGCGCCGGCCATCAGGAGCGCAATACCGACCGCGGCCGAGCCCATGTCCTTGACCCGTCCGATCTGCTTGTCGTGATCCATGGTCAGCCGGTCGGCAAGCTTCTCGATCGCAGTATTGAGCAGCTCGACCACCAGCACGAACGCGACCGCGCAGATCAGCTCGACCGCGCGCATCGCGGTCGCGCCGACGAACCATGCGAGCGGCAGCGACAACAGGAGCGCAACGATCTCCTCGCGGACGGCCTGCTCCGAGCGGAACGCAAAGGCCAGACCGTTACGGGAATTGATCGTGGCCTTCCAGATTCGCAGCAAGGTCTTAGAGCCCCGCTGCGGCCGGCATCGGCCTGACCTTGCCTGCGCGTTCCTGCTTGAGCAGTTCTGCGACCAGGAAAGCCATGTCGATGGATTGCTCGGCGTTGAGCCGGGGATCACAGACCGTGTGATAGCGGTCGTTGAGATCCTCGTCGGTGATCGCGCGGGCGCCGCCGAGGCACTCGGTGACGTCCTGACCGGTCATCTCCAGATGCACGCCGCCGGCATGGGTGCCTTCCGCGGCGTGGATCGCGAAGAACGACTTCACCTCGGACAGGATGCGGTCGAAAGGCCGCGTCTTGTAGCCTGACGTCGAGGTGATGGTGTTGCCGTGCATGGGATCGCACGACCAGACAACCACCTTGCCCTCGCGCTTCACGGCGCGGATCATGTTCGGCAGGTGCTCGCCGATCTTGTCGGAGCCGAAGCGGCCGATCAGCGTCAGCCGGCCCGGTTCGTTGTCGGGATTGAGCACGTCGATCAGCTTCAGCAGCTCGTCGGGCTTGAGCGACGGGCCGCACTTGAGCCCGATCGGATTCTTGATGCCGCGGAAATATTCGATATGGCCGTGGTCGAGCTGGCGGGTGCGGTCGCCGATCCAGATCATGTGCCCCGAGGTCGCGTACCAGTCGCCGGTGGTGGAATCGACGCGGGTCATGGCCTGCTCGTAGCCGAGCAGCAGGGCCTCGTGGCTGGTGTAGAAATCAGTGGCGCGCAGCTCGGGGTGCGCCTCGAGATCGAGGCCGCAGGCGCGCATGAAATTGAGCGCATCGGAGATGCGATCGGCCAATTCCTTGTAGCGGCGGGACTGCGGACTATCCTTGAGGAAGCCGAGCATCCACTGATGCACGCTGCCGAGATTGGCGTAGCCGCCGGTCGCGAACGCACGCAACAAATTCAGCGTCGCGGCCGACTGGCGATAGGCCATCAGCTGGCGCTGCGGATCGGGGACGCGCGCTTGCTTGGTGAAGGCGATGTCGTTGACGATGTCGCCGCGATAGCTCGGCAGCTCGACACCGTCGATCTTCTCGGTCGACGAGGACCGGGGTTTTGCGAACTGGCCGGCGACGCGCCCGACCTTCACCACCGGGACGGCGCCGGCATAAGTCAGCACCACCGCCATCTGGAGCAACACGCGAAAGAAGTCGCGGATGTTATTGGCGCCGTGCTCGGCAAAACTCTCGGCGCAGTCGCCGCCCTGCAGCAGGAAGGCCTCACCGGCCGCGACCCGAGCCAGCGCCTTCTTCAGATTGCGCGCCTCGCCCGCGAACACCAGCGGCGGAAAGGTCGCAAGCTGCGCCTCGACGTCGGCCAGGGCCTTGGCGTCGGGATAATCGGGCACCTGTAGCACCGGCTTGCTGCGCCAGGACTCGGGCGTCCACCGCTCGGACATCGCAATCTCTCCGTAAAGCAAAAAGCACAACCTGATCTGTGGGTTGCGAGGGTCGCCTTATACACAGGCTGGCCACCGGCCGCCAGTTGTAAATCCGTCTGGCACTGCAAAGCCTTGCGGGGAAAGCCAAATTCGCATTTGCTGGGAAACGGCTCGGAACTGGCAAGATACCTTCGGCCCATGGACATGGCACTGGACGACGTTTTCATCGACGAGATCAGCTTCCCGGCGACCGACGGGTATGCGCTGAGCGGTACGCTATTCTTGCCCCGCGGCACCAAACGTCATGCCGTGTTGGTCAATTCGGCGACCGCCGTCCCGCGAAAAATCTATCGCGGCTTTGCCTCCTATCTCGCCCATCGCGGCTGCGCGGTCCTGACCTACGACTATCGCGGCATCGGCGACTCCCGGCTGCCGGCGATGGTCGGCTACAACCAGCCGAAATCGCTGGTCGGCTTCAAGGCCTCGATGTCGGACTGGGCCGCGCTCGACGTCAGCGCCGCGGTGCACTGGATGCGCGAGCGCTACAATACCCTGCCCTTGGCCTATGTCGGTCACTCCTTTGGCGGCCAGGCGCTCGGGCTGATCGCCAACAACACGGAGATTTCGCGCGCCGCGTTCGTGGCCTCGCAGGCGGCGACCTGGCGGCTGATGACGTCGCCGGAAAAATACCGCGTCTTCGCCTTCATGAATTTTGTCGGCGTGCCGCTCGTCCACGCGCTCGGTTACGCGCCGGGCTGGGCCGGCATCGGTGAGGATCTGCCCAAGGGCGTCTTCCTGCAATGGGCCGAGTGGGTCTCGAGCCCCCGTTATCTCTTCGATTCAAAGCTGCCGGCGCTGGAGAATTTCGCCAAGTTCAAGGGCGAGCTGCGCACACTCTGCTTCTCCGACGATCCCTGGGCGACGCGGCCGGCGGTCGAGCTGCTCGCGCGCGGATTCACCGCGATCAAGCCGGAGGTAATCAACGTGAAGCCGTCCGACGTCGGCGCCAAGGCGATCGGCCATTTTGGCTTCTTCCGCCCCGACCATCGCGACACATTGTGGCGCAGCGTCGCGGAGTGGATCCAGGGAGAGTAGACGGCGCTTACCGGATGATCGTTGTCAGCGACGAGTAGCGCTTGTTCGGCTTGGCTTCGCCCGGTGCGAATTGCGCAAAGGCGTCGCTGACGCGGACGGCCGGCGGCGTGTCGCCGGCGAAACGAAACTCCTTCGGCCGCGGCGCGTAGAAGCTGGCGCTGTAATAGGCTTCGTCGAAGCGTGCCTCGCCGATCCCGAACATTGCGTCGCACGCGAACAGAAGTGCGTACACTCCCGCGATCGCGACGACGACCTCCCTGAGAACTGACATGCTGATGCCCTACCCTGTTGCAGGCAGAATGCACGCCGGTTCCAAAGCCGGGGTTTAAGGCCGCATAGTTCTTGTTCGCAGGGTTTGCCGCCGCTGAGCGGAATGCAGACAATTTTATCGATCTCGAAAAAAAGAGCCCGCCTGTAGTCAGGCGGGCTCCAGGCTTTGCCGCTCGGGAGGTATCAAACGGCCAGATTCATCCAGACAGCCTTTGGCTCGGTGAAATTGTCGAGCGCGGCGGTGCCGTGCTCGCGGCCGAGGCCGGAGTCGCGCTCGCCGCCCCAGGGCAGCCGCACGTCGGTATAGCCATAGGTGTTCATCCAGACCGTGCCCGCGCGCGCCCGCTTGGCGAAGCGCTGCAGCCTGCCGATGTCGCGGCTCCAGACGCCGGCGGCGAGGCTGTAAGCCGTGCCGTTGGCAATCCGCAAAGCGTCGGCCTCGTCCTTGAACTTGATGACGCTGACGACGGGGCCAAAGATCTCCTCCTGCGAGATCCGCATCTCGTGCGCGACATTCGCGAACACCGCGGGGCTGATGAAGTAGCCGCGATCGCCGACCTTCTCACCACCGGTGACGAGGGTCGCACCCTCCTTGCGGCCGATCTCGACATAGTCGAGGACCGACTTCATCTGCTTCTCGGATATGACCGGGCCGAGCGTCGTCTTGCGGTCGAGCGGGTCGCCGATCCTGAGCGACTTTGCGCGCGCCGCCAGTCGTTCGACGACCTCGTCATAGGCCTTCTCCTGCACCAGCACGCGCGAGCCGGCCGAGCAGACCTGGCCGGCATTGAAGAAGATGCCGGAAGCCGCAGCTTTCGATGCGGCTTCGAGATCGGCATCGTCGAAAATGACGTTGGCCGACTTGCCGCCCAGCTCAAGCGAGACGCGCTTGAAATTGCTTGCGGCGCCCTTCATGATTCCCCGCCCCACACCGGGAGAGCCGGTGAAGGTGACCTTGTCGACGTCGGGGTGATTGACCAGCGCGTCGCCTACGACGCGGCCGGGGCCAGTGACCACGTTGAAGACGCCCGCCGGCAGGCCGGCTTCGAGCGCGAGCTCGGCGATGCGCAGCGCCGACAGCGAGGTCAGCTCGGCCGGCTTCATCACGATGGTGCAGCCGCAGGCCAGCGCCGGCGCGAGCTTCCACATCCCGATCATCAGCGGGAAATTCCAGGGCACGATCGCCGCGACCACGCCGACCGGTTCGCGCACGGTGTAAGTCAGGGCATCATCGCGCACGGGCACGACGTCGCCGCTGATCTTGTCGGCCCAACCGGCGTAGTAGATCAGCGTGTCGACGGCGGCCGGAAAATCCTGCCGCGATGTCGCGGCGATCGGCTTGCCCGCATCGATCGACTCGAGTTCGATGATCTCCTCGGCGTGAGCCTTCAGCAGCTCAGCCCAGCGCAGCAGGATCTGGCCGCGTTCGGACGCCCGCATCGTGCGCCATGGGCCTTCGAAAGCCCGGCGCGCGGCGGCGACCGCATGCTCCACATCGGCCTCGTTGCCTTCGGCGACGACGGCGATGACCTGCCCGGTGGCCGGATTGAGCGACTTGAAGGTGCGACCGGAGCTTGCGGGGATGCGGCGGCCGTCGATCAGCAGATGCTGTGGCCGGGACATGAACTCGGTGGCCGGCGAGTGTGCAAAGTCATATGCAACAGACATCATATTTCCTCCCGTTCTGGTATACCAGACTAGGCGCCTATGGACTGGAGTAAATATGATATGAATTGCAAATGGATCGCCGTCATATGAAGTTTAGTTCATAAGGAGGACCAATGCTTCAGATCGAGATCGAGGCCGTCTGGCGGTTTCGCCGCGAGGGCAATCCGCGCACCGCCATCGTCATGCTCGGGGTCCTCAACGAGATCAGGAGAACCGGGAAGATCACCAGCGCAGCCAAGGACGCGCACCTCTCCTATCGCCACGTCTGGAATCTGATCGAGCAATGGTCGGAGTTCTTCGGCACGCCGCTGGTGGAAACCCAGCGCGGCAAGGGCTCAAAGCTCACACCGTTCGGCGAGCGGCTGGTGTGGGCGGGCGAGCGCATGCAGGCCCGCCTCGGACTTCAGCTCGAAAATCTGGCGCAGGAGCTGGCGAACGAGATCAAGCCGTTCCTCGAGCAGCGCCCGTCGGTGATCCGCGTGCATGCCAGCCACGGTTTTGCGGTCGCAAAACTGCGCGAATTCCTCGACCGCGAGCCCGGCATCGGCGTCGATCTCCGCTATGTCAGCAACCAGCATTCGCTGGTCTCGCTGGCGCAGGGTGCCTGCGATCTCTCCGGCCTGCATCTGCCACACGGCGCGCTGCGCGCCCAGGGCATCAAGGCTGCGCGCGAATGGCTGGATCCGCGCGAGGATCGCATCATCAGCTTCGTCACGCGCGAAATGGGATTGATGGTCGCGCGCGGCAATCCACTGCGCATCGCATCGCTCGATGATCTCACCGGACCAAAAGTCCGCTTCGTCAACCGCGACCACGATTCCGGCACGCGGCTTCTGTTCGACCAACTGCTCGCGGCAAGCGGAATTGACGAGAGCCGCATCAACGGCGCGCAGCAGATCGAGTTCACCCACGCCGCGGTTGCAGCCTATGTCGCGAGCGGCATGGCCGATGCGAGTTTCGGCGTCGAAGCCGCCGCCCGGCATTTCGGGCTCGATTTCATCCGGCTCCTCACCGAGGATTATTTCTTCGTCTGCAAGCGCGCGTTCCTGGACACCGGGCCGATGCGACGCATCCTGGAGATCATCCGCAGCGCCGATTTTCGCGCGGCCGTCGCCACCCTGCCGGGTTATGTGCCGTCGGACACCGGCACCGTCACCGGCGTGAAGGCGTTTCTGGAGATGCACGCCGTGCGATGATGCCGGAGGATTCCATCGCCTGTCCGCGCCGGTCAGATCGCCGGCTCGTCCTTCAGCGCCGACATGACCTGCTCGCCCTGGGCGGTCAGGCGATACGTCACCAGCGGACGGCTCGACGGAGGCTTTCGCGCGAGCTCGACGATGTAGCCGCGCACCATCAGGGCTTCGAAGCTGCCGTAATAGCCGAACATGCTGATCTGGTTCTGCCTGAGCAGCTTGAACTCGCGCAAAAGACGTATCTCGTTGCCCGACAGCAGCGACCGGCGCACGCGCTGAACGAACCGCGCGCGCTGCTCGAACCAGGCCTGGTCCGGCAGTTCGTGCGAGGCTGGTGCCGGGGCCCGTTCGCAGGGACGCGCGTCCTGCGCAATTTCGACCGTCACCTGCGGCAAGCAGGGCATGCTGCTGCTGACAACCGCGTCCTTCGCGACGTCAAGCAACGCGAGCGGCCAGCGCCGCTTGTTGTCCACCATGACCGGCGGTGGCACGACGCTGTCGCGCACCAGCTGCTCGAAGCGTCCGGCGGTCACGCCGACATAGGCAGCCGCGCGACGGCG
The DNA here is from genome assembly GCF_055807435.1 of Bradyrhizobium sp. Ken51. Taxonomy (NCBI): domain Bacteria; kingdom Pseudomonadati; phylum Pseudomonadota; class Alphaproteobacteria; order Hyphomicrobiales; family Nitrobacteraceae; genus Bradyrhizobium; species Bradyrhizobium sp. Ken51. Next base: position 640,084 of record NZ_JBVVPB010000002.1, read on the forward strand.
ATCGACCAGACGCGTGTCCGGCGCGACCTCGCAAACAATGTTCTCGTCCACCCCGGATCCCCTCGCGCCTCGTTGCGCATGGCATGACGGTCCGGCGGGGCCGGCCAAGCCGGCGGCGAACCTAGGTGGGAGAAGCGCGCTCGAAAAGCAGAGAATTTCGTACATGTTGATGCCGTTTCGGCAACAGCTATAGTCCAGCCGGGGGTCCCATGCGCTTTCACTCACCGGCCATCCAGTACTTCCACGCCGTCCGCCGCACCGGTTCGATCCGGGCCGCCGCGCGCCTGCTGAACGTTGCCTCCTCGGCCGTAAGCCGCCAGATTCTCAAGCTTGAACAGGAGGTTGGATCACCGTTGTTCGAGCGCAATGCGCGCGGCCTGACGCTGACGACGGTCGGCGAGATGTTGGCCCGGCATGTCATGAACGTGCTCCAGGATCTCGACCGCTTCCGCTCGGACGTCGCGTCCCTGTCGGGGACTTGGCACGGCACCGTCAGCATTGCCTGCATCGAGTCGCTCACGGAGTCGGTGCTGCCGGACCTGATCGCCTCACATCGCGGCCGGGCCCGGCGCGTCAGTTTCACCACCGAGGTGAAGGGATCGTCGGATGTGCTGGAGGCTTTGAGCCGCGGCGAGGCCGACATCGGCATCGCCATGGCGCTGCGGCATCCGCCGGACCTGCGCCAGGTCGCCTTGAAACGGTTTCGCCTGGGTGCTGTCGTCGCGCGCGAGCATCCCCTGGCGCGCGGCAAGACGGTCACGCTGACCCAATGTCTCGCCTTTCCCGTCATCCACGCGCTGCCGGAGCTGTCGATCTATCATCTGCTCCAGCCGCTGATCGCGCAGCTGTCCGAGACGCCGGAGCCTGCGATCCAGGCCAACTCGATCGACCTGATGCGCGAGCTCGCCGCGCGCGGCGTCGGCGTCGCCTTCCAGACCCAGCTCGGCATCGGCCGGCTGTCACGCGACAGCCGGCTCGTCTTCCTGCCGCTCGACAATGCCGGCAGCCCGGTCTGGTCCGACCTCGGCATCTACGTTCGCGCCGAGCGCACCCTGCCCGCCTACACGGAATCCTTCCTGCAAGAGCTGGTGCGCGAATTGGGCGAGCGCGAGCGGCAGGAAAACGCGGCCTACCCGCAGATCGCCTGATCAGGCGCCGCCGGTCGAGTGCTCAGCCGTGGCCGGCTCCCTTGCGCTGGCCGCTCTCGCTGAGGCGGTCGACCCAGGCGATGCCAATGGCGGAGATGATGAAGGTCAGATGGATCAGCACCTGCCACATCACGCCGCTCTCGGTGAAATTGCTACGCGTCGTGCCGAGATTGCCCGCCTCGATGAAGGTCCTGAGCAGCGAGATCGAGGAGATGCCGATAATCGCCATCGCAAGCTTGATCTTGAGCACGCTGGCGTTGACATGGCTGAGCCATTCCGGCTCGTCCGGATGACCGCTGAGGTTCAGTCGCGAGACGAAGGTCTCGTAACCGCCGACGATCACCATCACCAGCAGGTTCGAGATCATCACGACGTCGATCAGCCCGAGCACGACCAGCATGATCTGTTGCTCGCTGGCGTCGAACGAGTGCACGACCAGGTGCCAGAGCTCCTTCAGGAACAGCAGCACATAGACGGCCTGCGCAACGATCAGGCCGACATAAAGCGGAACTTGCAGCCAGCGCGAGCCAAAGATGAGTTGGGCGAACGCGCCGATTTGCGGCGCCGGCACGGAAACCGCCGAAGGTGCTTTGGGTTCGGACGTCATTGATCACTCCGGATGATAGACAGACGTTGCCTCAGAGACTCGCGATCACAGGCGCGAGCTCGAGCGACCCGCGATAGATCATCTCGAAGGCGACGTAAACGATGATGGCGAGGCCGACATAGCCGATCCAGCGCTGCTTCTGGAGCACGCGGCCGAGCAAATCGGCGGCGACGCCCATGAGCGCGACCGACAATAACAGGCCGAAGGCGAGGATGTAGGGATGCTCGCGCGCAGCGCCCGCGACCGCGAGCACGTTGTCGAGCGACATCGAGACGTCGGCGGCGACGATCTGCACGGCCGCCTGTCTGAAGGTCTTGCGGGAGGCAGGAGCAGCGCTGCTGCCGCCGTGGCTGAACGCGAACTCGTTCGCATGCGCGGACTGCTCGCGCAGCTCCCGCCACATCTTCCAGCATACCCAGAGCAGCAGCACGCCACCGGCGAGCAATAGCCCGATCACTTGCAGAAGCTGGGTCGCGACGCCGGCAAAGACGATGCGCAGGGCGGTGGCGGCGATGATGCCGACGACGATTGCGCGCCGCCGCTGCTCGGCCGGCAGGCCCGCTGCGGCAAGGCCAATGACGACGGCATTGTCGCCGGCGAGCACGAGGTCGATCAGGACGACCTGAAACAGCGCGGTCAGCGCTTCGGTTGTGATGAATTCAGTCATGATTGGTCATTTTTCGGTGCGGACGAATCGAGCCAGTGCGGCTTCTTCCGCTCGACCCAATCCAAAACCTTGGCGCGCGAGGATCGCAGCGCGGGCACGTCTTCAGCGAGCAAAGCCAGGCCGAGCGGGAGCATCCAGACGCCGAGCACCGGCAGGAAGGAGAGCACGCCGCCGACAATGAGCAGCGCGCCCGAGGGAATTCTCACCCAGCGGCTGGACGGCTTGAGCAGATAGGTGACGGTGTCGCCCATGCGCGGCGGCAGGCGAAGGACAAGCTTGTCGAGGCGCGGGTCGCCGCCGGCCATCTGGCCGGTAGCGCCCGCAGTCCCTGTCTTATCCTCGTCCGAAACTGCGCTCATGCTTATTCCTCGGCGGCGATGCGCTGATCGGCACGCACTGCACCCGGCGCCACCTGCTTTGCGCGCGGCAGCACCAGCGTCAGCAAGCGCAACAGCTTGATCGCCTGCACTTCATGGGGATGCACGTCCTCGTCCGCGGCCGCGACGCGCTCCGACAGTTCCATCAAATGAGCCGACAGCGGCAGGTCCGAAACCGGACGCAAATTGTCGATCACCACATTGGCGAAATCCGGTTCTTCGAGACGTTCGGCAAGCTCGTCGAACATCGCGTAGAGCCGGTCGTCAGACATGTGCGGTGCCAGCTTGCGATCCCGGATGAAACGGACGACCTCGTCGCGTTCGACCGGCGAAACTTGCCGGTCGGCTACCGCAACCAGCGCGCCGACGATCACCAGCGCTACCGCAGCCTGCTCGTTCAGGCTGGACGGCTCCGTGATCTCGATTTCGATCGGATTTGAATGCTTGGCGTCGGACATCGTTGCTCCCGTATCTTGCGAAATGACCGCACGGGGCTGCGATGGGGACGATTGGGTCGGAGAGACTCTCAAGAAGGCCCGACGATCGGCCGATCCATCGCATTCGCGCGGGACAGGTCATCCGACATCGCGAGGTTTTGCCGACAATGTCGACTTCCTCGCCAGAGGGGCCCGGATTCTTGTTCCTTTCACACATAAAGGTGGGGCCGTCGGAATCAAGGCGCCGCGACTGCGACCAGCCGCCGCATCGGTTCCGTGTTGCCACGTTGGCTAAGCAGTTCTGCGTGCTCCGCACCTGCGATCATGTCTTTTGCTGTCATCGCCCGCGCAGGCGGGCGATCCAGTACTCCGAGACGTCCGTAGTTTGTCGAGAAGCCGCAGCGTACTGGATTCCCCGCCTGCGCGGGGAATGACAGCGGAGTGCGGAGCGCTCAGCCTACCCCGTCCGCTCGACAAGATTCGCCCGCGAGGGCGACGGCTCGAACCTATCGCCGAAATATTGCGTCTCGTGCGCCACCAGGCCGTCGCGGAATTCCATGATGCTCACGACGTAAGACGGCACAGTGTCATAGGTCAGCACGAACTCGCTCACCCAGAGATCGTTAGCGCCGACGATTCGCCGAACCGTGAAGCGCTTCTTGTTCGGCTGCACGAACCGGCTCTGCTGGATGTTGCTGCGACCGCGGATCCGCTCGCCGGACTGCGGATAGTCGAGCACCGCGTCCTCGCGATAGATGTCGTGCTCGGCCTCGAAATCGTTCGCATCCGAAGCGATCCAATGGCGCTGAAGCGCGGCCAGCTTGCCCTGATCATCCATCGTGATCTCCCGTTGTCCCGACTGCGTCCTCGTTACGCCATTTCAGATTGGCGCGCAGGGAGCCGGTGACAAGACTTGCTCGCAACCTCTAACAACGACTAACGAGCCAAAAAGGCCCTCCGGATGCAAGGATGATGGCAGAGCCGCGCAGTGATTGGGGAACCCGCAATGGCACGTCTGCTTTCGGTCAATGTCGGTCTGCCGCGTGACGTCGCCTGGCAGGGTCGGACCGTCCACACCGGCATCTGGAAGGCGCAGGTCACAGGCCCGCGCAGGGTGCGCCGGCTCAACATCGATGGCGACGGCCAGGGTGATACGGACGGTCATGGCGGCGAACATCGTGCCGTATTCGTCTATCAGGACGAATCCTATCGGTACTGGCAGGAGCATCTGGGTCGATCGAACCTCGTTCATGGCCAGTTCGGTGAGAACTTTACGGTTGAGGGCCTCGCCGACACCAACGTGTGCATCGGAGACCGCTACAGGATCGGCTCCGCGCTGTTCGAAGTGACGCAACCGCGCGTCACCTGCTACCGGCTCGGCATTCGCATGGACGAGCCGGACATGGCCGCGCTGCTCGTCAGGCACGGCCGGCCCGGGTTCTATTTCCGTGTGATCGAGGAAGGCGACGTCGAAGCCGGCGACGAGATCACGCAGATCGCCGTGGGACCCGAGCGCATGAGCGTGTTCGAGATCAATGCGCTGCTTTACACGCCGCCGCATCCGCGCGAACGCCTGGAGCGCGCGCTGCGGATTCCCGCGCTGAGCCGCGGCTGGCAGCGTTCCTTCGAGGCGCTGCTCCAGCAGCAGAAGGACAACAAGACCGCGGGAAACGCCGGGCTTGGGCCGGCGTCGAGCCCAGCTCCGGCCTGGCGCGGATTCCGCTCCTTTCGCGTGGCGGGCAAGATCGCGGAAAGCGGTAACGTGACGTCGCTGATCCTCGAACCTGCCGACGGACATCCCGTGGCGACCGCGCTGCCCGGTCAATACGTCGTCATCAGGCTCGAGCCTTCCGCTGCGCAGGCGATGACGCGCAGCTATTCGCTGTCGAGCGGCTCCGATGCAACGTCCTATCGCATCAGCATCAAGCGCGAAGCGCACGGCGCCGCCAGCCGCTACATCGCCGACGAGCTGCTGGCCGGCGCTGCCGTGCAGCTCGGTGCGCCGCGCGGCAGTTTCACGCTTCGACCAGGGGCCCGGCCCGTCGTCCTGCTGAGCGCCGGCATCGGCGTCACCCCGGTGCTCGCAATGCTCCACGCGCTCGCGGCGGAAGCGACGACGCGGGACGTGTGGTGGCTGCATGGCGCCCGCAACGGCCGCGAACAGGCGTTCGCCGCCGAGGCGCGCGAATTGCTAAGTGGGCTCTCTCATCACCGTAGCCACGTCTGCTACAGCGCGCCTGACCCGGGCGATCGTCTCAATGTGGAGTTCGATACAGCCGGACATCTCGACGCACGCCTGCTCCAGAGTCTGAGCGTGCCGCGTGACGGCGATTTCTATCTGTGCGGACCGGCAGCTTTCATGAGCGATCTGAAAGCTGGCCTCACCACGTTAGGCATCGCACCGGATCGCATCCACACCGAATTGTTTGGCGCCGGACCATCCTTGACGCCCGGCATAGCGTCCTCCCCGCAGAAGCGAGCGCATGCGCCGGTCGGCGCCCCCGGCCCCGGCCCGATGGTTTCGTTCGCCCGCAGCGGCCTCAACGTGTGCTGGGGACCGGCCTACGCCAGCCTGCTGGAGCTGGCCGAAGCCTGCGATGTCCCCGTGCGCTGGTCGTGCCGGACCGGCGTCTGCCATAATTGCGAGAGCGGATTGATCGCGGGGACGGTCGACTATGCGCCGGATCCGCTCGATCCGCCGGCGGACGGCAATGTCCTGATCTGCTGCTCATGCCCCCGCAACGACGTCGTGATTGATCTATAAAAGTGGAGACCTGTTATGCGAGGTGGCGCCCCGGCCTCCTTGCGTTGTGGGACCAGGGCCGCAAGGAGCATTTTCATCCCTACGGCAAGGCTTACGTCGAAACTCTCGGCGAACGGGATTAGAACCACATTCCGACATGGTCCGCTCGGGCGAATGCCGGCTTGGAATGTGGATGATCCAGATGAAGACCAAACCCGCCCCCCGTGCCGACCGCATGGGCGCGCGCCAGATCTACGAGGCCCTGAGAGATCAGATCGTGGCGCAGGTGTACGGGACCAACGGGTTGCTGCCGTCCTCCCGCGCGCTGGCCGGCGAGATGGGCGTGGCGCGCTCGACCGTCACGGTCGCCTACGAACAGCTCGCCGCCGAAGGCTTCATCGAGACACGCCATGGTGCGCGGCCGCGTGTGGCCCGCGCCGTCGTCGAACGGGGACGCACGCGCGTAGTGTCGCAGCCATCGGCGCGGAAGGTGCGGCTGTCTGCGTTCGGTGAGCGATTGCTTCAGGACCCGCCGCGCTGGACCGAGCCGCCGCGCGGGCTCGTCGCGAACTTCCGCTATGGCGAGCTCGCGCCGTCGGATTTCCCGGTGCTGGCATGGAAGAAGGCCGTGACTGCCGCGATGGCGCGCAAGCCCGAGCGGCTGGCCTATGACGATCCCAGCGGCGCGCTGCGGCTGCGGACCGCGCTTCAGGGCTATCTGTGGCGGTCGCGCAGCGTCCGCTGCGAGGTCGATCAGATCGTCGTCGTGAACGGCTCGCAGCAGGGCCTCGACATCTGCGCCCGCCTGCTGCTCGACGCCGACGACCGCTTCGTGATGGAGGATCCCGGCTATCAGATGGCGCGGCATACTTTCGCAGCGACGGGCGCCGAGACAATCCCGATCCCGGTCGACGCGGATGGACTGGAGACCACGCGGCTCGATGGCGTCGAAGCCCGCCTCGCCTATGTCACGCCGTCGCACCAATATCCGCTCGGCGGCGTCATGCCGATCGGACGCCGGCACCAATTGCTCGCCTGGGCCAGGGCAAACGACGCCTACGTGATCGAGGACGATTACGACAGCGAGTATCGCTACGACACCAAGCCGATCCCGCCGCTGCATACGCTGGAGGGCGGCGACAACGTAATCTATCTCGGCACCGTCTCCAAGACGCTCTCCCCCACCTTGCGGATCGGCTATCTGGTGGTGCCCACCGCCCTGCGATCCTTGTTCGCCGCCGCTAAGCAGATCATGGACCGGCACACGCCGCTGATCGAACAGGACGCTCTCGCGTCGATGCTCGAAAGCGGAGCCTATGACGGCCACATCAGGCGCGTGCGCCGGCGCAACGCCGAACGCCAGCGGGCGCTGCTCGACGCGCTTCGCCGCCGGTTCGGGGATCGCGTCCGGATCGAGGGCACGGCCGCCGGCCTGCACATCGTGGCGTGGTTCGATAACCTGCCGCAGAAGCGAGAGGACGCGTTGATCAAGGCGGCCCATGCAAAGGGCGTCGGCATCTATCCCGTCTCGGCACTGTTCGTCGGACCTCGCCGACCGCGGAAGACAGTCGGCCTCGTCATGGGCTATTCGGCGCTGGAGGTCGCACAGATCGAGCGCGGCTGCAGGATTCTTGCACAGGCCGTCGCCGAACTGGACTGATCAAACAGACGATAACTGGCAGTTTCTTATAAGCCAGATTCCGGCTATCTCCAGATCAACACCGGAGATAGACCATGTACATCCCTCCCGCCTTCAAAGACGACATCGAGAGCATCCGGGCGACCATTCGCGGCGCCCGGCTCGCCAGTCTGGTCACGGCCACCAGCGAAGGCCCGGTCGCCACGCCGCTGCCGCTCTTTCTCGACGAGAGCGAAGGCGAGCACGGCGTGCTGTACGGACATGTGGCGAAAGCCAACCTGCAATGGAAACTGCCGCCGATCGGAGATGCGCTGGCAATCTTCAGCGGTCCCGACGCCTATGTGACGCCGTCCTGGTACGCGACCAAGCAGGAGACCGAAAAGGTCGTGCCGACCTGGAACTACGTCGCGGTCCATGCTTACGGCCCGGTTGAATTCTTCCAGGAGCCTGAGCGCCTGCTCGATGCCGTGACGCGGCTCACGAACAGGCATGAAGGATCACGCGCCAAGCCGTGGGCCGTTACTGATGCCCCCGAAGATTTTATCGCAGCGCAGCTGCGCGGAATCGTCGGCGTGCGCATTCCCGTCGTGCGGTTCGAAGGCAAGCGCAAGATGAGCCAGAACCGTCCCGAGGCCGACCGTGTCGGCGTCGCACAAGGTCTCGCAGCAAGCGAGAGCGCACACGATCGGGAAGTCGCGCCGTTGATTCCGGTTCCGGTGTAGTGACCATTTGGTTCCCGACACTCGCGTCGGGAACCATCGTCCTGTCAGGTTCGTTGATACATTTCAGCAAGCATCTCCTGACAGGATTCCTATGTGCCGCTGGATCGCATACCGGGGCGAGACGACGTCCTTCGAACCCTACGTCACCGAGCCCGAGCATTCGCTGATTGCGCAAAGCATCCGCTCGCTTCAGTCGACGGCCGGCTCGAATGGCGACGGCTTTGGTCTCGGCTGGTACGGCGAGCATCCGGAGCCTGGTCTTTATCGTGAAACACGCCCCGCCTGGTCGGACGAGAATCTCCGCTACCTCTGCCGCCATCTGCGCTCGCATCTGTTCTTTGCCCATGTGCGCGCCGCCACCGGCACCGCGGTGACGCGGCAGAACTGTCATCCCTTCGCCTGCGGCCAGTGGATGTTCATGCACAATGGTTTCGTCGGAAGCTGGAACCGCCTGCGGCGCAAGGTCGAGGCGCTGATCCCCGATGCCTACTACCCCTCACGGACAGGCACGACCGATTCGGAAGCTGTCTTTCTCGCCATGATGGGCGCGGGACTCGACGCCGATCCGCTCGGCGCAACGCGTCGCGTGCTTCAGGCCCTCGTCGGCCTCGTCAACGAAGGCGAGCTTCGTGAGCGGCTACGCTTCACCAGCGCCATCGCCAACGGCCGGGATCTCTATGCCTTTCGGGTTGCGGTCAACGATGCCGCCAACACGCTGTATTTCCGCGAGGCTGGCGGCCAGGTCATCGTCGTCTCCGAGCCGTTCGACAAGGAAACGGACTGGACGGAAGTACCCGCGAATCACGCACTGGTCGCACGTGCGTCCGAAAGCGCGAGAATTGTTCCGTTCGACCTTGCAATTTCCAGTGGGGCCGACGCGGAACCCGCCCCCGCCAGAAGGATTATCGCCCGCAGGTAAATACCTTGGCCGGGCGGCACGATGACATTGGCGTCAGACGTCTTGAAACTGCTGCGACTCGATTCCTCCGAGGACAGGCAGCACCTCGTCATTCGCTCGGCCGGCGGACGCGGCAAGGCCGAGGAATATTCGTTCGGCCTCGAGGAGGAATACTTCCTCGCCGATCGCCGCAGCCTGGAGGTCGCGATCCAGACCCCGAATGAGCTTTTCGAATCTGCGAACTGGTCGACAGGCGGTCAGGCGATGCGGGAGATGTTGCAGTCCCAGCTCGTGGTCGCCACCAACGTTCATGTCGACGTCGCCGATGCGCGCGAAGAGCTTCGCTTCCTGCGTCGCGAAGTCGCGAACGTCGCGGCACAATACGGTTTCGTGATCATGGCCTGCGGCACGCATCCGACCGCGGTGTGGCGCATGTCGCAGCCGAGCCCGAAGCCGCGCTACGAGGAGATGATCGAAGATCTGCGCAGCATCGGCCACCGCAACCTGATGTGCGGCATGCATGTGCACGTCCAACTGCCCGATCCGGAAAAGCGCATGGCGGTGATGCGAGCGATGCTGCCGCAGCTGCCGCTGTTCATTGCCCTATCTGCCTCCTCTCCGTTCTGGAATTCACACAAGACCGGACTGAAGGGCTACCGGCTCGCCGCCTATTCCGAGCTGCCGCGCACCGGCCTGCCCGAATTGTTCGAGAGCAGGCGGGACTACGACGAGTATGTCGGCGCGTTGCAGCGCTCCGGCGTGATCCCCGATGAAAGCCACATCTGGTGGGCCATGCGCCCTTCCATGAAGCACCCGACCCTCGAGCTGCGTGCGCCCGATACCTGCACCTTCGTCGACGACGCCGTTGCCATTGCCTCGCTCTATCGCTGCCTGACGCGCTATCTCTACCTGCGGCCCCATCTGTCGAAAGAGGTCACCGCGGTCGAACGCGCGATTGCGGTGGAGAACAAATGGCGCGCCCAGCGCTACGGCACCGATTGCATCTTTGCCTCCAAGGACGGGCCGGTCGAGATCTCCGAGCTGCTCTCCCGCGTGATCGAGGACATCGCCGAAGACGCCGCTGCGCTGAACTGCGCCGCCGAGGTCGAACACTGCCGCACCATCGTGGAACGAGGCAGCTCGGCTGAATTCCAGCTTCGCGCCTTCCGCGACAATGCGGAGGACATCGCCGCCGTGTCGCGCTGGATCGCAGAGGCGACGATCGCGGGGACGAGCACCCCGGCCGCAGGCGTCGCCGCGCCCTCATAGCGTCCGCGCAAGCTTCGGGAGCGACAATGTCGGTCTTGAATCCGGAAGGTCGCGGAGAGAACCATGAATCGCGTCAAATGTTGCGCCGGCTGCGGCCATGGTCTCATTCCGATGCTCTCTGCCAAAGGGCTCGCGGAGCTCAGCTGCCTGTGGTGCGAGCTCATCGAGGCGCGTGCAGTGGACATGGCGAAGTGGGCTGACAGCCCATACGGCAAGCCCGAGCGGATCGTCCGTCGATCTTTCGAATGAACGGCTTCAGACACCCGGACGCCGACTTCTCCTGATCGGCACGGCTGCACGTCCGCGCCAGAATGCCGACAAATTAGACAAGACACCTCTCGTCGCCGGGTTTGCAGACGGGGCGAACATGGCCATGCAGGCTGACGAAGCTTGTCATCTAACCTCAGGTGCAACCTCGATTTTTCTTCGCGTGGCGGCGGGTGGCAAAGCCTCGGTGCCGCGCGGCGCCTCGACTGGCCCAAAATTCGCAGGGCAGCATCAGGCCTGATCCCCTGCTCACCCGATTGGAGCAGCAAGATGCGTGCGCCGAGAGACCGGGTGAGCGGCCCAGAATCGGAGAATGCCATGAACGTGCATGCCGCCGGCGATCTCAAAATCACCGGCCTCACCCGCCCGGACGGCGCGCCCCTTCGCCTCAACGCTCAGGATTTCGTGGCGATCGACCGCGACCGGAATGCGAAGTTCGAGGCGACGTACCGGCCGCAAGCCCTCTACAATCGCGCCAACGAGGGTTTCCACGCCAACAACGAAACCTTCTTGCTGCACGAAGTCGCGACCAATCTGCCGATCTATCTGCCCGACACCGGTCCGACAGATTTCCATCTTCATCTGCCGCCGGGCGGCTTTCAGCTCGTGTTGGTCACCTCGGGCGCGTTCACCTTCGACTATGACGGACGCTTCTACAATGTCGGCCCCGGCGCGGTGATGCTGCAAAGCGCGATCGTGCACCGCCAGCTGTTCTACACCTGGTCCGGATTGTCGACCGAAGAGAATTTGAAGACGCCACAAACGGTGGCGCCGGATCCGATTTCCATGGGCTATTCCGGCAAATTCCTCGAAGCCTTCATCACCGATCCGACGACCTTTCCAAATCCGACCATTGTCGGCCCGGATCAGATCAGCGAAGACGAGACGCCACGGGTGGCATGGAGCCACTCCCTGCATGATCGCCCTGCGGACGCAGGCTTTTGGCTTCAGGACCCGCTGGCGCTGGATGCGCTGTTCAAGCCGCTCACCGACAACCCGGTCAAATCATCCATGCCGGTCTATGTGCGCGACATCGGCATCGAAGTGCCGAGCGGCCATCTCGTCACCGGCCACATCATCGCAACCGATCCGCGCGGCCAATCGCTCTTGCCCAAGAGCACGTCGGCAGCAGCGGACGCCGCCTGTTTCGCCAAGGGTGAGGTCGTGATCTACCGCGTCATCCGCGGGACGGCCGAATTCAGGAACAAGACTGGCGAGACCTTTGAGCTCGCGGCCGGCGACGTGGTGACGGCAGGCAAGAACGCCACAAGCCTCGTCGGCGTGGGTGAGAACACCCAGGTCCTTCGGCTCGGCCTTCTCAAAGGCATGAACGACCTCCGCAGCTGGACGCCGACGCAACGCGACGAGATCGACGGCCTCGCCGGTCAGATCATCACGCAGAGGGACATCCGTCCTCTGCGGACCGAGGGCAAGCCGGTGGGCTACCTCTACGGCTGAGCGGGCTACTCCGCCGCCTGGCGGACGTGGCGTGCGGTCGGGGTGCGCATGGTGACGAGCTCTTCGGCCGCGGTCGGATGCAGCGCGATCGTCGCGTCGAAATCGGCCTTGGTCGCCTTCATCTTCACCGCAATCGCGACCGCCTGCGTGATCTCCGCCGCGGCATCGCCGACGATGTGACAGCCGAGCACGCGGTCGGTTGAACCGTCGACGACGAGCTTCATCAACACGCGGGTATCGCGGCCCGACATTGTCGCCTTGATGGGGCGGAACGTGGTCTTGTAGATGTCGACATGGCTGAATTGCGCCCGGGCCTCGGTCTCGGTGAGGCCGACGGTGCCGACCTCCGGCTGCGAGAACACGGCGGTCGGGATGTTGGCGTGATCCACCTGCACCTCGCGCTTGCCGAACACGGTGTCGGCGAACGCATGGCCCTCGCGGATCGCGACCGGCGTCAGGTTGAAGCGATGGGTGACGTCGCCGATCGCATAGATGCTGTCGACCGAACTCTTCGAGAAATGATCGACCGCGATACCGCCGTTCCGCGGGTTGATGGCGACGCCGGCCTTCTCCAGGCCGAGATTGGCCACCGCCGGATGGCGGCCGATCGCGAACATCACCTGGTCGGAGGCGAGGCTCGATCCGTTCGACAGATGCGTGGTGAATTCTTCGCCGTGCCGATCGACCTTCGCCACCGTGCAGCCGGTGAGGATGGTGATGCCCTGCTTCTCCATCTCGGCGCGGACGTGGGCGCGAACGTCCTCGTCAAAGCCGCGAAGAATGTTGTCGCCGCGATAGATCACTGTGACGTCGGAGCCGAAGCCGGCGAAGATGCCGGCGAACTCCAGCGCGATGTAGCCGCCGCCCTGGATCACGATCCGCTTCGGCAGCTTCGTCAGGTGAAACGCCTCGTTGGAGGAGATCACGTGCTCGATGCCGGGAATCGGAGCGCCGTGATTGGGCGCGCCGCCGGTGGCGATCAAAATGTATTTTGCGGTGATCTTCCGGTCGTTCTCGAGCAGGCGAACGGTGTGCTTGTCCTCGATCACCGCGCGGCTCTTGACGATTTGCGCGCCCGACTTTTCGACATTGGCGGTGTAAGCCGCCTCCAGACGCGCGATCTCCTTGTCCTTGTTGGCGATCAGCGTCGGCCAGTCGAAGGTCGCAGGTGGAACGGTCCAGCCGAAACCGGCGGCGTCCTCGATCTCATGGCGGAAATGCGAGCCGATGACGAACAGCTTCTTCGGCACGCAGCCGCGGATCACGCAGGTCCCGCCCATGCGGTACTCTTCCGCGATCATCACGCGGGCGCCGTAACCGGCCGCGATGCGGGCGGCACGCACGCCGCCCGAACCGCCACCGATGACAAAGAGGTCGACGTCGAATTCAGCCATTGTCCACTCCGACCTCTTTCAGAACATGATCCGGATTCTGATCAGATAGGGACTGTCATATCTCCTTGCCACGCTTGCGCATCTCGGCGCGGAAGTTGCCCATCACGGTCTCGGAGAAGTTCTGGGCCCAGGAGTTCATGAAGGCCATGCTCAGCCCGATGGCGCGCGGCTCGGCCTCGATCAGCTTCTTGCCCAGCGGCGACTTGTAGAAGGTGACGAGATCCTTCAACTCCTGCTCGGTGAACTCGCTGGCATAGACCTGCGCCATGCCTTCGCCGATTTCGCTCTCGCGGCCCTTGAGCTGCTGGGCGACGACCTGGGCGACCTCGGTGAGGTCCTTCTGGTAGTTGAGGTTCTGCTGGATCAGCGCGATCTTGGTCTTCTCGACCAGGCCGGGCACGGCGTTCGCGTACATCGCACTGGCGTTCTTGATCGCCAGGATTTCCTTGGCGGCCGCGATGGCCGCCGGCGACGATTTCGGCGCCGCTGGCTGCTGGGCCCCGGCCGGGGCGACCGAGAGAGCCAGTCCCACAGCGAGGGTCGCGACGGGCAACAATTTCCAAACGCTCTTCATTCCTAGTCTCCCTTCGGCTTTCGCCGTTCAATCACGCGAATTCCCTCGCCACCCGCCAAAACAGCCGAGCTGGCCAAGCCGATGAACAAACCATGCTCGACGACGCCGGGGATCGCGCTCAACGCCGTGGCGAGGCGGGCGGGATCCTCAATCTTTTCGAGCTGGGCATCGACGATCCAGTGGCCGCCATCAGTGACGAAAACGTGGCCGTCCTTGCCGTTGCGGACCGCCATCTGCCCGGAAACGCCGCATTCCGCAAACGCCTTCTCGATCGCGCGTCGCGTTGCGCCTAGCCCGAACGGAATAACTTCGACCGGCAGCGGAAAGCGGCCGAGTGTCGGCACCCATTTGGTGTCGTCGGCAATCACGATCATGCGATCCGAGGCGGCCGCCACGATCTTCTCGCGCAACAGCGCTCCGCCGCCGCCCTTGATCAGATTGAGCTCGGGATCGATCTCGTCGGCGCCGTCGATTGTGATGTCGAGATGGTCGATCTCGTCCAGCGTGGTCAGCGGCACGCCGCAGCGGATTGCATCGAGGCGCGTCGCCTCGGAGGTCGGCACGCCGATCACTTTCAGTCCGGCGCGGACCCGCTCGCCGAGCAGCTCGACGAAGTGTTTCGCGGTCGAGCCGGTGCCGAGCCCGAGCTGCATGCCGTCTCGGACGTCCTCGAGGGCGCGCGCCGCAGCCTGCCGCTTCAATTGGTCCATGTTCACGTTTGCGCCGTCCCTGAATGACGAGTGTGCTGCCGGATAGGCTTGCGGCGGCCTGTGTAGCCTCGTTTTCCCTCGGAGAACAGGGTCTGGGGGAACAGGCCTCCGGGCCCACCTTATAAGGTGATCTTATGGCTTCGGCCCTTGCGCGGGCGGGGCCGGGCCGGTAGCGCTGGACCATGACCCCCTCCCACACCATCGTCTTCGATCTCGACGGCACGCTTGTGGATACGGCGCCCGACCTGATCACCGCGCTCAATTACGTGCTCGACCGCGAAGGGCTACCGCCCGTGCCGATGGCCTCGGCCCGCAATATGATCGGCGCCGGCGCCCGCAAGCTGATCGAGCGGGGGCTGGAGGCCGAGGGCCGCAGCGTCACGGTTGCCGACATGGACCGTATGACGGCCGATTTCATCGCCTATTACGCCGACAATATCGCCGTCGAATCCCGCCCCTTCGAGGGGCTGGAGGCCGCACTCGACCATTTTGCGGCCCAGGGCCATCGCCTCGCGGTCTGCACCAACAAGCTGGAATGGCTGTCGAAGCGCCTGCTGGACCAGCTCGACCTGAGCCGGCGCTTCGCCGCGATCTGCGGCGCCGACACTTTTGGCGTCCAAAAGCCCGATCCGACCATTTTCCGCGAAACGGTGGCGCGGGCCGGCGGCGAGGTCAAAGCCAGCATCATGGTCGGCGACGCCGGACCCGATGTCGGCGTGGCCCGGCGCGCCGGAGTTCCCGTCATCGGGGTGAGCTTCGGCTATACGGACGTGCCGATCGCCGAGCTGAAGCCGGACCGGCTGATCCATCACATGCGCGACCTGCCGGCCGCCGCCAGCAGCCTGATGACTGCGCACGCAGATCTCAAGTAATTGACATCGCTTGGTTATTCCGCGGAATCCCGCGTTAACCATCTGCTAACTATGCGCGGCCCGCCGGTTGCTCGTTCGGAACGACGCTCCTAAGTTCGTCCGGGGATGTGGCGGTTCGTCGCACTAGGTGGATGTCATGCGTCGTGTCATCTCGTTTGCGTTAGCTGGAATAAGTGTCCTCGGGGCAACAAGCCTTGCCGGCTGCTCCTCGATATCTTCGGTTTCCTGGGACATGTTCAAATCGGCCCCGCCGACCGTCCAGGTCCGGCTCGAATCCAATCCCCCGGGTGCGGACGCCACGACCTCACTCGGAGCGGGCTGCAAGACCCCCTGCTCCGTGTCGGTTCCCGCCCCCGACGCCCCCTTCACGGTCGCTTTCGCGCTGCCAAAACACCAGCCGGTAAGCGTGCCGGTGAACGTCATCAGGAATCCCGGCGACTTCACGACGCCCGCCTCGGTCACCACCGACCCCAACCCGGTTTTCGCGGAGCTCCAGCCGGCCATTCCGCCAAAACCGGTGCGCAAGCCGCACCGGCCGAAGAAGCCGAAACCGGCGGCGCCCGCCGCTGCCCCTGGTGCTGCACCGGCTGCGGGCTCGCCGTTCCCCGATCCAAACACGGGCAAGCGCTGACCTCCGTCATCCCCCCAATTGTCTCTGACGCGTTCGATGCTTAGATTGCTTCCAGGACACCGCTGAAGCAAAAGCTGCTCGCGTTGCCGCAAGTGACAAGGCATTTTGGTATGAACGGACTTTCCGCGAGCCCCCGCACCGCGCTGTCGAGCGCGATGACCGATCCGTTCGGACGGACCATCTCGTATTTGCGCGTCTCCGTCACCGACCGCTGCGACCTGCGCTGCTTCTACTGCATGTCAGAAGACATGACGTTCCTGCCTAAGGCGGATCTGCTGACACTGGAGGAACTCGATCGGTTGTGCTCGGCCTTCATCGCCAAGGGCGTGAAGAAGCTGCGGCTCACCGGCGGCGAACCGCTGGTCCGCCGCAACGTGATGACGCTGGTGCGCTCGCTGTCGCGGCATCTCAAGAGCGGCGCGTTGAGCGAACTGACGCTGACCACCAACGGCACCCAGCTTGCGAAACACGCAAGCGAGCTCGCCGATTGCGGCGTCCGCCGCATCAACATCTCGCTCGACACGCTCGACCCGCAGAAGTTTCGCGAGATCACCCGCTGGGGCGAGATCGACAAGGTGCTGGAAGGCATCGAGGCGGCACGCGCTGCGGGCCTCGCGGTCAAGATCAATGCCGTTGCGCTGAAGAACCTCAACGAGGACGAACTTCCCGACCTGATGCGCTGGGCCCACGGCAAGGGCATGGGGCTGACGCTGATCGAGGTCATGCCGATGGGCGAGATCGGATCGGGACGAATCGATCAATACCTGCCGCTGTCGCTGGTGCGCGCGCGCCTCGCCCAGCAGTTCACGCTGATGGATCTGGCCGAGAGCACCGGCGGGCCGGCGCGCTATGTCAGCGTCGCCGAGACCGGCGGCAAACTCGGCTTCATCACCCCGATGACCCATAATTTCTGCGAATCCTGCAACCGCGTGCGTGTCACCTGCACGGGAACGTTGCACACCTGCCTCGGCCACGAGGATGCCTCCGATTTGCGCAAACCTCTGCGTGCATCGGACGACGATTCGCTGCTTGCGGATGCGATCGACCGGGCCATTGGGCTGAAGCCGAAGGGGCACGATTTCATCATCGATCGCCGCCACGACCGCCCCAGCGTCAGCAGGCACATGAGCGTCACCGGCGGCTAGCGCCGGCTGCCCGGCCGCGGCTTATTCCCCTTAACTATCAACAAACTTCCGATTGACTGGCGGCAAACTCGCTGGTTTGGTGCGGCTGCCTCATGCCTGCGCGGCGAGACAAGCCAACGCGCCACTCGGCGCAGTCAAGACGGCCGGGGCAAATCGGGGAGGACTAATCTTGCAAGCGCTCCTGAAGCTGAGCAATGGAATTGACGCGTTCACACGTTGGACGGGCAAGCGTCTGGCTTGGCTGATCCTGCTCGCCGTCGTCATCTCGGCGGTGAATGCGATCATTCGGAAGACGTTGGACACGTCCTCCAACTCGTGGCTCGAGCTGCAATGGGTGCTTTTCAGCATCGTGTTCCTGCTGTGCGCGTCCTGGACGCTGCTCGACAACGAGCACATCCGGATCGACATCTTCAACAGCATGATGCCGAAGCGGGCTCGCAACATCATCGACATCATCGGGCACATCTTCTTCCTGATCCCGCTGACCGTTGTCATGATCGTGACCGGAATACCGTTCTTCCTGCGCTCGCTTCAGATCAACGAGCAATCCGGCAATGCGGGCGGCCTGCCGCAATGGCCGGCCAAGTCGCTCATCATGATCGGATTCGCGTTCCTGCTTGTTCAAGGCGTCTCCGAACTGATCAAGCGGATCGCCATCATGCGCGGCATGATACCGGATCCCCACGAGTCGCAGATTTCGGCGCTGGAGGCCGAAGTCGAGCACCTCGTTGAAGCGATCGAACAGAAGTGATCGCCAAGCGGCATCGTAGGGGGATTCAATGACCGCGTTTATCGTCGCCAATATGGCGCCAATCATGTTCGCGACGCTGGTGATCGTGCTGCTGCTCGGCTACCCGGCTGCATTTTCGCTCGGCGCCGTCGGCCTCTTCTTCGCAATCATCGGCGTCGAACTCGGGCAATTCCACCCGGACTTTCTCCAGGCGCTGCCCGAGCGCGTCTATGGCGTGATGAACAACGACACGCTGCTCGCCATTCCCTTCTTCACCTTCATGGGACTGGTCCTCGAGCGCTCCGGCATGGCTGAGGATCTGCTCGACACCATCGGCCAGTTGTTCGGCACCATCCGCGGCGGCCTCGCCTACGCGGTGGTGTTCGTCGGCGCCCTGCTTGCGGCGACGACCGGCGTTGTGGCGGCCTCGGTGATCTCGATGGGCCTGATCTCGCTGCCGATCATGCTGCGCTACGGCTACGACCGCCGCGTAGCGACCGGCATCATCGCGGCCTCCGGCACGCTGGCGCAGATCATTCCGCCGTCGCTCGTCCTGATCGTGATGGCCGACCAGCTCGGCAAGTCGGTCGGCGACATGTACGAGGGCGCGTTCATTCCGGGCCTGGTGCTCGCCGGCCTCTATGCAAGTTACGCGTTCCTCGTGACCATGATTTTCCCGAACGCCGCCCCGGGCCTGCCGAAGGAAGCGATCGGTTTCCGCGAGGAGAGCGGCGACCGCGGACTCAAGTCGCTCGGCGTGCTGTTCCTGGCGAGCTGCGTCTTCGGCTGGTTCATGATGCGGAACTCGGAGACACACGGCGCCGACTTCGTCGTGCTCAGCATGTTCTTCGGCATCCTCTTCGCGTTCTTCGTCGCCATCGCGAACTGGGTCCTCGACAAGCTGACGGGCTTCCGTTTCCTCTCGAAGATGGCGCAACAGACCACCTTCGTCATGGTGCCGCCGCTGTTCCTGATCTTCCTAGTGCTGGGCACGATCTTCATCGGTGTCGCGACGCCCACCGAAGGCGGCGCCATGGGTGCAGCCGGCGCCCTCATTCTCGGAGCCGCGAAGCGGCGGCTGACCTGGGACCTGATCCGTCAGGCCACCGAATCGACGGCGAAGCTGTCCGCGTTCGTCGTCTTCATCCTGGTCGGGGCACGCGTGTTCTCGCTCACCTTCTACGGTGTCAGCGGCCACGTCTGGGTCGAGCACCTGCTGACCTCCCTGCCAGGCGGCCAGGTCGGCTTCCTGATCTTCGTCAACGCCTTCGTGTTCGTGCTGGCGTTCTTCCTCGACTTCTTCGAACTCGCTTTCATCGTGATCCCGTTGCTCGGGCCGGCTGCCGAGCATCTCGGGATTGACCTGATCTGGTTCGGCGTCATCCTCGGCGTCAACATGCAGACGTCGTTCATGCACCCGCCATTCGGATTTGCGCTGTTCTATTTGCGCTCGGTCGCGCCGAAGGAGCGCTATACCGATCGCGTCACGGGCAAGCGCATGGAGCCGGTCACGACGGGACAGATCTATTGGGGTGCGGTGCCGTTCGTCGTGATCCAGATGATCATGGTGCTGCTCGTGATCATGTTCCCGTCGATGGTGATGCACTACAAGGGCGTGCAGTCCACCGTCGATCCCAACAGCATCAAGATCGACATTCCCCAGATCGATCTGCCGCCGCTCGACTTCGGCCAGCCGAAGCAATAGCGCCCGGCCCGCCTGCAAAAAAGAACCCGGAGCTTTCGCTCCGGGTTCTTTCGTTTGGCGGATCGCGCCCTGCGATCAGCTCTGCGAGTTGCGCGCCATGAAGTTGTCATAGCCGACTTCGGCGACCTGGAACCACTGATATCCGTTGTTCGAGAACGCGGTCAGCGATTCGTAGACCTTCTTGAAGTCCGGATTGCTGGCCGAGACTTCGGTGTGCAGCTCCTTTGACGCCTTGAAGCAGGCCTGCATGACCTCGGGCGAGAACGGATGCAGCTTGGCGCCGGCCGCGAGCAGGCGCCGCAACGCCGGTGGATTGGCCTGGTCGTACTTCGCCATCATCCAATTGTTGGCATAGTGACCCGCCTGCTCGAGGATGCTCTGATAGTGCTTCGGCAGCGCATTCCACTTGTCCTGGTTGACGAAGGCGAGAAGCATTGGCCCGCCTTCCCACCAACCCGGGAAGTAATAATGCGGCGCGACCTTGACGAAGCCGAGCTTCTCGTCGTCATAAGGTCCGACCCATTCGGCAGCGTCGATGGTACCTTTCTCGAGCGCCGGATAAATGTCGCCTCCGGCGATCTGCTGCGGCACCGCGCCGAGTTTGGCCATCACTTTTCCGGCGAAGCCCCCGATGCGGAATTTCAATCCGCTGAAGTCCTGGGGAGTCTTGACCTCCTTGCGGAACCAGCCACCCATCTGACAGCCGGTATTGCCGGCAAGCAGCGAGACGACGTTGTACTTCTTGTAGAACTCGTTGAGGATGTCCCTGCCGCCGCCGAGTGTGTACCAGGCCTGGTTGATGCGCATGTTCGGTCCGAACGGCACCGCCGATCCGAAGGTGAAGGTCGGGTCCTTGCCAAAATAATAGTAGGACGCAGTGTGGCCGATTTCGCAGGTGCCGTTCTGCACGGCATCGAGCACCTGAAGGCCCGGCACGATCTCGCCGCCGGCAAATGTCTGAATCTGGAATTTGTTGTCGGTCGCTTCCGCGACCATCTTGGCCATCATCTCGGCGCCGCCATAGAGCGTATCGAGTGATTTCGGCCAGCTCGTCGGCATGCGCCATTTGATCTCGGGCGTCGTCTGCGCGATCGCTGGAGCGGCGAGCGTGGCGACACCCGCCGCACCAAGCCCGGTGACCTTGATAAAGTCTCGTCTTTTCATGATTTCCTACCCTGATGGATTGTGACGGTGGGCCTTCTTGCTGAGGCTTGGAGGCCAGCATGGAACATGTCTCGTCCGATTTCCATCCCTCACGATGTGAGGGATGAAAATGCTCAGCTCCCGCGCCATCGGGTCCTACGACTTTAGGCTTAGATCGATAGCCGGTGATCGGAAGACGGAGCACGAAGTGGTGCAGACCCGTTGGACGCCTGGCGACCACACGTCGCCATCGAGACGGCGCAGGTTCAGGCTGCCGCCGCTCCGGCCGCCGGATTGGGGCCGGCTGGCTGCACGCCATTCGCCAGCCTGAACCGCAGCGTGAACTGCGCGCCGCCGCCCGGACGATTCTCCACCGCAACCGTCGCCGCGTGATCATCCGCGACGGCGCGCACGATCGAAAGCCCGAGGCCGGCGCCGTCACTGCGCTGGCGGTCGGCGCGCCAGAAGCGGTGGAAGATCAATTCGCGCTCGGCTTCCGCAATTCCCGGGCCGTAATCGCGCACGTGCACCGCACCGTCCGCGCTCACATCGACATCGACCGACGTGTCCTTTGCCGTGAACTTGATGGCGTTTTCGGCGAGGTTGAAGATCGCGCGCTGGAGCATCACGGAATTGCCGTGGATCAGTACCGGTGCCTCGGTGCCCCTCAGCGCGATATCCTTGTGCTGCGCGATCGCGAGCGGCGCGATCGACCCGACCACCTCGGCGCAGACCGCGCGCAAATCCGCGGTCTCGCCGGGATCGAGCACCAGCGTGTCGAGTTCAGCGATCTCCAGCAGCTGCACGACGATGCGGCTCATGCCCTCGATATCCGCATGCAGCGCCTGCCTCGCGGCGCCGTCGCCGAGCGTCTCGATCCGCGTGCGCAGGATCGCGAGCGGCGTGCGCAACTGATGCGCGGCGTCGGCGGTGAACTGCCGCTGCACCCGAAAGCCATCCTCGAGGCGGTCGAGCGCCTGGTTGACGGCGATGACGAGCGGCATGATTTCGCGCGGGATCTGCTCCGTCGGCAGGCGGATGTCGGTGCGCGCCGGGCCGATATTGCTCGCCTCCTCGGAGGCCTTCCACAGCGGCGCGACAGCGCGGCGAAAGATGATGATGTCGATGGCGAGCAGGACCAGCAGGATCGGAATGGTGATCCACCCGACCCGCCGGAAGAAGTTCGACACGATATCGTCGATGATGACGTCGCGGTGCCCGAGGTCCTCCGCGACGCGAATGCGTATCACCTTGCCGTCAATGGTGCGGGTGACACCGGCGCCGGAAATCGTCTCGGAGAGCGGCGGTGCGGTCGTGGCAGCGCCGGTCTTGCGCCGCGACGAGAACAGCAGATGTCCCTCGGCATCGCGAATGTCGTACTGGTAGCGGCCATAGGCTTCCGAATAAAGGCCCTTGAGACTGTCCGGCAGGTTGAACGTCAACAGCCCGTCGGGCTGGGCGACGATGCGCTCGGCCAACACCTCGGCCTGCGCGCGCATGGCATCGCGATGCAGCTGGTCGATCTCGGAATTGAGCAGCCAGAACAGCACCAGCGGCAGGAAAATCGCGACCACCGCGACCGCCACGATGTGCAGGAACACGATGCGCCAGATCAGCGATTTGAACGTCGGCGACCTCGCACGGACCCCGGCGCGTAATCCGGCGTGAGGTCCGATCCGGGCCACGCTATTTCTCCTCGGCCATGAGATAGCCGACGCCACGGATGGTGTGGATCACGACCTTGGCGCCATGCTCGGCGAGCTGCTTGCGCAGCCGCGAGACGTAGACCTCGACCGCGTTGGAGGCGACCTCGCCGTCGAGCCCGAAGATGTGGTCCTCGACGTTCTTCTTCGGCACCACCCGCCCCTGCCGGCGCAGCAGGATCTCAAGCACCGAGGTCTCGCGCGCGGAGATGATGCGCGGCTGGTCGTCGACGAAGATCTGGCGGCTTTCGGTGTCATAGACGAGGTTGGCGAGGCGCAGCGAGCGGCCGAGCAACTGGCCCGGACGGCGCAGGATCGCCTCCAGCCGCGCCACCAGCTCCTCCATCGCGAACGGTTTTGCGAGATAGTCGTCGGCGCCGCTGCGCAGGCCGCTGACGCGATCCTGCAAGCCGCCGCGCGCGGTCAGCACCAGAACCGGCAAGGGCTCCATCTGCCGGCGCAGCTCGCGCAGCACCGACAGGCCATCGCCGTCGGGTAGTCCAAGGTCCAGGATCATCGCGGCATAGCTGACGCTGCTCACGGCTTCGCGCGCCTCGGCGGCGCTGCCGACGATGTCGCTCTCATAGCCGGCCGCCGACAGCCCGCCGGCAACCAGCCGCGACAGCTCGGCATTGTCTTCGACGATCAGAAGGCGCATCGCATTTTCCCGCGGGATGTTCCGGTATCACCGCACGGCTCGCGCCGCATCTTCGATCTCTTCCACCATCCGGGGCATCTCGGCCAGCGAAAAAGCAGCAGGCCGGGCCGGCCGCTCCCTTCCGTCAGGTTCCTGTAAGCCAATCAGGGCACGTGCGGATGAGGTCGCGTATGGCGGACGTTTGCCTCCTTGGGCCTCGCCGCCGGCGCCGCATCGATCCTGCCAAGGAACGAACACCCCGGCGAACCGTTCAACTCAGCTGCAACATTTCTCATTTGATGGGGCGTCGTGCAGACCACCTAAGGTAATGCACATGCGGGTTGCACGACAAACACGTTCCAGCTCCCTTCTATCCGACAGCCTGACCGCCATCACGCGACATCCGGGCGCCACCGCGTTTGCTGCCGCAGGTACCCTCATCGCGGCTACCGCAATCATGAACCGGCGGCTCGCGAACAAAGCGCAACGCGATAATCCTCCGCAGGGGCGGTTCATCGACGTCGAGGGCGTTCGCCTGCACTATTTGGAACGCGGCAGGGGCAAGCCGCTGGTTTTGTTTCACGGCAATGGCAGCATGGTCCAGGATTTCGACTCGAGTGGATTGATCGATCTCGCAGCCGAGAACTACAGGGTCATCGTGTTCGATCGTCCCGGTTTTGGGCATAGCTCGCGGCCGAGGCACGTCGTCTGGACTCCGGATCCCCAGGCGGACCTGTTCAAGAAGGCGCTCGATCAGCTCGGCGTCTCTCAAGCGATCGTCCTTGGCCATTCGTGGGGAGCGTCGGTTGCGGTTGCGTTGGCGACAAGACATCCTTCGTTCGTGCAGGCTCTCGTGCTGGCCTCGGGTTATTATTTCCCGACTCCCCGCTCGGACAGCGCGGCGTCAGTGCTGTCCGCCCTACCGGTGCTCGGGGACCTCATCAGCTATACGATTTCGCCGCTAGCCGGTCGGATGATGTGGCCCGCGATCTTGCGCAAGCTGTTTGGCCCCCGGCCGGTCCCGAGCAAGTTCGCGGGCTTTCCGAAAGAAATGGCGCTCCGCCCATCACAGATGCGGGCCACAGCGGCCGAAGCGACGATGTTGATCCCCGCCGCATTCTCAGGTTCGAAGACTTATGCAGAACTCGAGATGCCCACGATCATTATCGCGGGCCAGGACGATCGCCTGATCGATATCAAGCAGTCGGTTAGGCTGCATAGCGAGATCAAGCAGAGCAAATTGCGCCGGATCGACCGAGCGGGACACATGATCCATCATTCTGCAACCGCTGAGGTGATGGCGGCCATCGACGAAGCTGCTGCCGAGGCCGTGTTGACTCATGGACGGGAAGGTCCGGGCGTACAACAGCCCCGAGAGACTTCCGACGCGTGACGAGCGCGAGGAGCCACCCAAGCCAACAATTTCGGATTTTACGACAATGCCTTTATGCCACTGTTTTGCCCGACGAGTCAAACGGTCTCGCTGAAGCACGCGCGCCTGCCCCGCTTTAGCTGCCAAAAAAGCGAAGTTGCCATCGACCGCGCGATGCTCGGGCCTGTCCCCAATTAGCTCCATCGCATCAAGCGTTTGGCTGCACTCGCAACGCCCTGTCCTCTCACCCCTCGTCTACTGTGCATGGGGTTGTTTTTCAGATTTTTTGTTGGAGGCCCCGCCCGTCCCCCGGCGACACCGCCGCTCGGCGGCTTCCGCCTCGCCTTTTCCGATCACGTCGTCCCAAAGAAAAAGCCCGGCCTCGCGAACGAGACCGGGCGTGTCGCCTTCCGAGTTCTTGCGAAGATCAGCCGCGGGTGCGCGAGCGGATCATGAAGCTGTCGTAGGTGTATTCGGCGACCTGCCACCACAGATATTCGTCGGAGCGGTAGGCCTGCATGGCGTCGATCGACTTCTTGAAGTCGGGATTCTTGGCCGAGATCTCGCCCCACAATTCGTTGGTCGCCTTGAGACAGGCTTCCAGAACTTCGTTGGTGAAGGGGCGAAGCTGCGTTCCGCCGGCGACCAGACGCTTCAGGGCGCCGGGGTTCACCATGTCGTAGCGCGCGGCCATCCAGGTGTTGGTGTTGACGGTCGCGTTGGTGAGGATCGCCTGATAGTTCTTCGGCAGTTCGTTCCACTTATCGATGTTGGCGAAGGCGTGAACGGTCGGACCACCTTCCCAGAAACCCGGGTAGTAGTAGTACTTGGCGACCTTGGCGAAGCCGAGCTTCTCGTCATCGTAGGGACCGACCCATTCGGCGGCGTCGATGGTGCCCTTCTCGAGCGACGGATAGATGTCGCCACCGGCGAGCTGCTGCGGCACCACGCCGACCTTCTGGAGCACCTGACCGGCGATGCCGCCGATGCGCATCTTGAGGCCCGAGAGGTCGGCAACGGTCTTGATCTCCTTGCGGAACCAGCCGCCCATCTGGGTGCCGGTGTTGCCGCAGGGGAAGCCGACCACGTTCGACTTCTTGAAAAACTCGTTGGCGAGTTCGTTGCCGCCGCCTTGGTACAGCCAGGAATTCTGCTGGCGTGCGTTCAGGCCGAAAGGCACCGATGCGAAGATCGCGAAGGTCGGGTCTTTGCCGACGTAGTAATACGACACCGTGTGGCACATCTCGACGGTGCCCTTCTGCGTCGCATCCAGCGCCTGCAGGCCCGGAACGATTTCACCCGCCTGGAAGACCTGGATCTGAAACTTGTTGTCGGTCATCTCGGCGACGTACTTCGCCATCTGCTCGGCACCGCCATAGATGGTGTCGAGCGACTTCGGGAAGCTCGACGTCAGGCGCCACTTGATCTCGGGCGAGGACTGCGCGATCGCCGGCGAGGCTACCGCGGCGGTCGCCGCCGCACCGACTGCCGACACTTTCAGGAAATCACGACGCTTCATCTTTAGTCTCTCCTTGTTGGGGCGTTTCCCCTAACTTCCTCTTTGCTGCCGCTCATTCCGGCGACGCGTTCTTGGGCCGCGTCGAACCGAAGGGGCTTGACTGCCGTGGGCCTTTAACACGGAAGCCCCGCTTTCGAAACGCGACATTGGCATGACAGGGCTCTACGAAAGTCGCATGTCCCCAAAGTATTGATTTTGGTTTGGATCCGCTCAGGCTGCGGCGATGACGCCCTTGAGCTGGTCCCGCACCTGTCCCGCAATGGCGCGGTAGATCGCCGCATGAGGACCACCCGGTTCGCTGTCCACCACGGGCGTGCCGGCATCCGAGGTGGCGCGAATCGCCATGTGCAGGGGGATCTCGCCCAGGAACGGCACCCCGAGCTTCTCGGCCTCGTGGCGCGCGCCGCCATGGCCGAAAATGTCGGATTTCGTGCCGCATTGCGGGCACTGGAAATAGCTCATGTTCTCGACGATGCCGAGCACGGGCACGTTGACCTTCTTGAACATCGCAAGCCCCCGCCTCGCGTCGATCAGGGACAGGTCCTGCGGAGTCGAGACGATCACGGCCCCCTTCAAGGGGACGTTCTGCGCCAGCGTGAGCTGGGCATCACCGGTGCCTGGCGGCATGTCCACGACTAGGACGTCGAGCTGGCCCCATGCGACGTCGCGCAGCATCTGCGTCACCGCCGACATCACCATCGGTCCGCGCCAGATCATCGCGGTCTCTTCCTCCACCAGGAAGCCGATCGACATGATGGCCAAGCCAAAGCGCCTGAGCGGAATCATCTTGCGCTCGCCATCCAGCTCCGGCTTCTCATGCAGACCCGTCAGCCGGGGCACCGAGGGACCGTAGATGTCGGCATCGAGCAGCCCGACCTTGAGGCCGAGATCGCGCAGGCCCAGCGCAAGATTGAGGGCGGTGGTGGACTTGCCGACGCCGCCCTTGCCCGAGGCGACCGCGATCACGGCAGCGACGCCCGGAATCTCGGACTGCCGCGCCATCGGCGATTGGGCGCCGCCCTGTGGCGGCGGCTTGTGGGCGTGGACCGGCTGCACGCCCGGCGTGCCGCGGCTGGGAGTTGGCGGCGGTGGTGGCGCCGCGCCGGCCTTGCGCTCGGCGGTCAGCGCCACCATGACGGTGGTGACGCCGGGAATCGCGCGCACAGCAGCTTCGGCCTCGGCCCGGACGGATTCCCAGGCGCGCGCCTCGGCGGCATCGACATTGATCGAGAAGAACACCTTGCCGTCGGCCGCGCTGATCGCGCTCAGCACGTTGGCATTGGTGAGCGCGACCCCGCGGGGCGACTTGATCCTGGCGAGGCTGTCGAGAACCTGTTGCTGCGTCACGCTCAAAGCGCATCTCCTAGAATTCAAGATGCCCCATTAGAGCGGAAACGGCCAAAAGGCTACTGCCTGCCGATATCGTCAGCCATCTCGGCGGGCGCCGCGCCCTGCTCCAGCGCCGCCTCATAATTCAGCTCGATCATGACCCCGTTGGGGTCGTGAACGAAGATCTGCCAGAGTTCACCGCCGGGCACCTGGCGGGAGTCGAACGTCATCCCCTTTGAGGCCAGCCGCTGCTTCATGCCGTCGAACCCGCGGCTGGCGAAGGCGACATGGTGGACAACGCCGGAATCCGGCTTTTGTGGCTCGGCAGTCGGAGAAATATCGACGAGGTGCACCACCGGCTTACCCTCGCTGTACATCCAGGCGCCGGGGAAGGCGAAATTCGGCCGGGCGCCTTTTTCCAGGCCCAGCACGTCCTCATAGAAACGGACGGTCTCGGCCAGATTCCGGGTCCGGATGTTGAAATGATCGAGCACGCCCACGCTTACGCCGCCCATGCCTTTGCTCCCTTTTTTTGAAGTCCTTAGGTCCGCCATCCTAGCACAGGCGGGGGCCAAACGAAGCCGTTGCCCTCCGGCCTCAAGGGTTTATGGTGCGCCCGATCTGCCGCAATGGCGGAACCGGGCGCCCCTCGCCCGGCAAGAACCGTAAAACCCAAACTACGGACAAGGTACCACAGATGGCTAAAGTCGCTTTCCTCGGTCTCGGCGTGATGGGCTTCCCCATGGCCGGACACCTCGTGAAAAAAGGGGGCCATGAGGTCACCGTCTACAACCGCACCGCGGCCAAGGCGAAGGAGTGGGCGGACAAGTTCGGCGGCAAGACCGCGGCGACCCCGAAGGCCGCAGCCGAGGGCCAGGATTTCGTGATGTGCTGCGTCGGCAACGACAACGATCTGCGCGCGGTCACGATCGGTGCCGACGGCGCGTTTGCCGGCATGCAGAAGGGTGCGACCTTCGTCGACCACACCACCGCTTCCGCCGAGGTCGCCCGTGAGCTCGATGCGGCCGCCACCAAGGCCGGCTTCAAGTTCATTGACGCACCCGTGTCCGGCGGCCAGGCCGGTGCCGAGAACGGCGTGCTGACGGTGATGTGCGGCGGCGCGCAGGACGCCTATGCCGGCGCCGAGCCGATCATCACAGGCGCCTATGCGCGGATGTGCAAATTGCTCGGGCCCGCAGGCTCCGGCCAGCTGACCAAAATGGTCAACCAGATCTGCATCGCCGGCCTCGTCCAGGGCCTCTCCGAGGGTATTCACTTCGCCAAGAAAAGCGGCCTTGACGTCGCGGCCGTGATCGAAACCATCTCAAAGGGCGCCGCGCAGTCCTGGCAGATGGAGAACCGCTATAAGACCATGAACGACGACAAATACGATTTC
The DNA here is from genome assembly GCF_055807435.1 of Bradyrhizobium sp. Ken51. NCBI lineage: Bacteria > Pseudomonadati > Pseudomonadota > Alphaproteobacteria > Hyphomicrobiales > Nitrobacteraceae > Bradyrhizobium > Bradyrhizobium sp. Ken51. The sequence goes on from NZ_JBVVPB010000002.1 coordinate 669,176, forward strand.
GGCTTCGCGGTCGAATGGATGCGCAAGGATCTCTCGATCTCGCTCGCCGAAGCCCGTCGCAATGGCGCCAATTTGCCGGTGACCGCGCTGGTCGACCAGTTCTATTCCGAGGTCGAGAAGATGGGCGGCAAGCGCTGGGATACGTCGAGCCTGCTCGCGCGCCTCAATCGCTGACACCTGACGAAGTGATCCTGCCTTGCTGATCGCACTCGCCGCAATTTTCGTCCTCGCCTATGCGGCGATCGCGCTTGAGCATCCTATCGGGGTGAACAAGAGCGCGTCTGCGCTACTCGGCGCAGGCGTGCTCTGGACAATCTATGCGCTCGCGACGGGAGACCACACGCTGGTCGGTCGTCAGCTCGATGAGTCCGTCGCCGCCACCGCGCAGATCGTGTTCTTCTTGATTGGCGCGATGACCATCGTCGAGGTCATCGACGCCCATGACGGTTTCGAGGTCATCACCTCCCGCATCAGCACGACGAGCCAGGTCCGTCTGATATGGCTGATTGGCTTCGTGACCTTCTTCCTCAGTGCCATTCTCGACAATCTGACCACCACCATTGTCATGGTCTCGCTGATCCAGCGGTTGATCGCCAAGCGCGACGACCGCCTGCTGTTTGCCTCGCTCATCGTCATCGCCGCAAATGCCGGCGGTGCATGGACCGTGATCGGCGACGTCACCACGACCATGCTGTGGATCGGCGGACAGATTTCGCCGGTGAATATCATGGGCGCGGTGTTCCTGCCCTCGCTGCTCAACCTGCTGGTGCCGCTCGCATTCATCAGCTTTTCGCTCAAGGGCAAGACCATCGCACCGCCGCCGAAAGAGGACGGATTGCAAAGTGTCGATCCGTTCGAGCGGAATGTGATGTTCTATCTCGGACTCGGCGTACTGATCGCGGTGCCCGCCTTCAAGACGGTCACGCACCTGCCGCCCTTCATGGGTGTCCTGCTCGGGCTCGGCATCGTGTGGTTGGTCGGCGAGATCGTTCATCGCAACAAGGATGAGCATGTCCGTGGTCCGCTCACGCTTGCCAATGCGCTGACGCGGATCGACATGGGCTCGATCGTGTTCTTCCTCGGCATTTTGCTCGCCGTCGCCAGCCTCGAACATGCCGGCGTGCTCTCTATGGTGGCCAAATGGCTGGACACCACGATCGGCCGACAGGACATCATCGTGATCGTGCTCGGGCTGCTCAGCGCCGTCATCGACAACGTGCCGCTGGTCGCCGCGACCATGGGCATGTACGACCTGGCGCGTTATCCACCCGACAGCTTCCTCTGGGAGTTCATCGCCTATTGCGCCGGCACCGGCGGTTCGATCCTGATCATCGGCTCGGCCGCGGGCGTCGCGGCCATGGGGCTCGAGCGCATCGAGTTCCTCTGGTACGCCCGCCGCATCGCCGTTCCCGCGCTCGCCGGCTATCTGGCGGGCGCCGTGGTGTACATCGCGCAGCACGCGGCGCTGCATTGAGCGGCTCACGCCGGATCCAAAATTAACGCCGGGTTAACGTAATTCTTTAGCTCCTTAAGTCACCTCTTAAGGATTTCTTGCCAGAGATAGACAATGCAGAAGGCCCGTCCCGCGCGGGCAGGAATTGTTGTTGTGCGATGAGTAAACCCGCTGAAAAGCCCGAGGTTGTGCAGCTTCCGGCCGAGCCGGTGAGCGTGCCGTCGGCGAGCCATCGCCGGGCCGCGGCACAGCGGGTGCGCGAGGCGCGCGACAAGTTAACGTCGACCAGTGGAACCCGGCCGGCCTTCGACGCCGAGATGCTGCGCCATTACGCCCAGACCCGGCTGTCGGCCTCCTATGTCGTAATGCTGCTTGTGGTCGCGACGGGCGTGCTGTTTGGGCTGTGGATGCAGCCGATCCCGGCCGCCGCCTGGACCGCCGGCATGCTTTGCATCCATGCCGCGATGATCCGCAGCTGCCACCGCTTCCTGGCCGAGCCCGCCTCGCCCGCGGCAACGCGCACATGGCAGACGCGCTTCGTCGTGCTCGACCTGCTCTATGGCCTTTGCTGGATGGCGATCCTGATCCATCCCGTGCTCGACATGATCACGGAATCGCTGATGATGTTCCTGATGCTGCTGGTGATCGCAGTATCGAGCATGCTGGCCGCCAATCTGCCGATCGCCGCCCTTGCCGCCACCGCGCCGGTCGCGGTCGCGATGGCGCTGAGCTTCGTGATGACCGGCTCGCTGGACAATTACATCCTGGCCGCGCTCGCCGTCGCCGCCGAAGGCTATTTCGTGCTGCTGGCTCACCGCCTGCATTCTTCGACCTTCGCCACGCTCGAGGCGCGGGCCGAGAAGGACGCGCTGATCGGCGAGCTCGAACAAGCCAAGGCGATCTCGGACGAAGCGCGCCACCGCGCCGAATCCGCCAATGTCGCGAAGTCGCGCTTTCTGGCGCAGATGAGCCACGAACTGCGCACGCCGCTCAACGCGATCCTCGGCTTCTCCGAGGTGATGAAGAGCGAGATTTTCGGCGCGCATGCCGTGCCGGTCTACAAGGAGTACTCGGCCGACATCCACAATTCCGGCGTCCACCTGCTCAACCTCATCAACGAGATCCTCGATCTGTCGCGGATCGAGGCCGGCCGCTACGAGCTCAATGAGGAAGCGGTCTCGCTGGTCGGCATCGTCGCCGACTGCCATCATCTGATGAAGCTGCGCGCCTCGAGCCGCGGCATCACCATCCACGAGGTGTTCGAGCAGGCGATGCCGCGGCTGTGGGCCGACGAGCGCGCGATCCGCCAGGTCGTGCTCAATCTGCTCTCCAACTCGATCAAGTTTACCCCACAAGGCGGCGAGATCTGGCTCAAGGCGGGCTGGACGGCCTCAGGCGGACAATATCTCTCGGTGAAGGATACCGGCTCCGGAATCCCCGAAGACGAGATCCCGGTCGTGCTGGCCTCGTTCGGCCAAGGCTCCAACTCGATCAAATCGGCCGAACAGGGCGCCGGTCTCGGCCTGCCGATCGCCAAGAATCTGATCGATCTGCATGGCGGCACGTTCACGCTGAAATCGAAGCTGCGCATCGGCACCGAAGTGATCGTCACCTTCCCGCCCGAGCGCGTGATGAGCGCGCTGGCGCCGATGTCGGATGATTCTCCGCCGCTCCAACCCGAGAGTTCCGCGGTAGCGGACGAGAAGCGCCGGCCCCGTCGCAAGCCGATCATGAGCGCAGGTACGGGCTCGTAACGAGATGCTTGCAGACATGCCTGACCATCCGCCACTATGTCCGAATGAGCAAAGAAACGCCGTGCGTGGCCGTCTGCATGATCGATCCCAAGACCAGGCTGTGCTTCGGCTGCGGACGTACATTGCCGGAGATCGCGCGCTGGCACGCCATGGAGAGCGCGGAACGACTCGCCGTCATGGCGCTGTTGCCGGCGCGCATGAATCAGGCTGGACTTGCGCCCGTCGCGGGGTCGCCGGAACGCACCTGACCGGCCTGAGCGCATCGGCAGGTGCGCAATGATCCGGTTCCTGCTCGTTCTCATTATGCTTGCCTGCACGGCAGGTGCCGTCGTCGCTTATGGCGATTCCGACCAGATCGCGCGGGCGAGCAGCAAGGTCTCGCATATCTTTCGCACGCAGACCGCAGCGCCCGCCCCCGCGGTGCAGATTCAGCGCGGCCAAGGCGGCGAATTCGCGCTGCGCGCGAAGATCAACGGCGTGGCCGCACCGATGGTCATCGACACCGGCGCGACTTCGGTGGTGCTGACCTGGGAGACTGCGAAAGCGATCGGGCTGCCGCTCGAGATGCTCGAATACGACGTCGATCTCGAAACCGCGGGCGGTCGCACCAAGGCGGCTCGCCTCACGATCGACCGCCTCTCGGTCGGCCACCTCGTCGAGAAATCGGTCCCCGCCCTCGTCGTGCCGCGCGGTCAGATGAAGACCAACTTGCTCGGCATGAGCTTCCTCGATCGCCTGGAGAGCTGGGGCGTGCGTGCCGACAAGCTGATGCTCACCGGTTATCCGGAGCTCCAGACCAGTCACCGCCGCTCGCGCCTGGCAGTCGACTAGACTTTTGCAAACCGGCTCTTCGTGCGACTACGGCTAGGCCGCCGCCTCCGCCGGCGCGCGGGCACCGACACGCGCAATCGCATCGCGCAGCACCTCGAGGCCGGCGCCCGGCTTCACACCCTGCTCGGCAAGATGTCGGCGGAAGGCGCGTGCACCGGGCACGGCGTGGAATGCACCGACGAAATGCCTCGTCATGGAGTGCAGCCTCGTGCCGCGCGCGAGCTGCTGCTCGATATAGGGCATCATCGCCTCGATCGCATCCTGCATCGAGGCATGCGGCGCCGCCTCGCCGAAAATGTCGGTATCGACAGAGAGCAGCCGCCACGGCTCCTGATAGGCGGCCCGTCCGAGCATCGCACCGTCAACTTGATCGAGATGTGCTTTGGCCTCGTCGACACCGGGGATGCCGCCGTTGATGATGACAGGTACATCGGGCATCGCGCGCTTGAGGCGATAGACGCGATCATAGTCGAGTGGCGGGATGTCGCGATTCTCCTTCGGTGACAAACCGCTGAGCCAGGCTTTCCGGGCATGCACGATCAGCGCATCGCAGCCGGAGGCGACGACCGCGCGCGCAAGGTTGTCGAGCGCGACTTCCGGATCCTGGTCGTCGATGCCGATGCGGCACTTCACGGTGACGGGCACGGCAACCGCACCCTTCATCGCCTCGACGCACCTCGCCACGAGATCAGGCTCTGCCATGAGGCAAGCGCCGAAACGGCCGTCCTTCACGCGGTCGGAGGGGCAGCCGACATTGAGGTTGATCTCGTCATAACCGAACTCCTCGCCGATCCGCGCCGCCAGCGCCAGGTCGCGCGGATCCGACCCGCCGAGCTGAAGCGCGACCGGGTGCTCGACCAAGTCGAACCCAAGCAGCCGCCCCCGGTCACCATGAATGATGGCACCAGTGGTCAGCATCTCCGTATAGAGCAGCGCCCGCTTCGTCAGGTGACGGTGGAACACCCGGCAATGCCGGTCGGTCCAGTCCATCATGGGTGCCACACTAAATCTAGAATGGCTATATTTAGATGGATTTCCCTTATATAACAATGATATGACTCCGGAGCGCTACTAAGCGGGCAGCTTGATCGCCTACTATATATAGACTATCCTTGACCGACTTTGACTGTTTTTCTCGGTTTGGTACGACAATGTCGTACTCAAAAAGGAATGTCGTACCGATGGGGACCATAGTTGCCCGCCGCCGTAAAGATGGCACGACTGGCTACACGGCCCAAGTCCTTAAGAAAAGGGGCGGCAAAGTCCTGCTGCGGGAGGCGCAGACGTTTGACCGCAGGGCGGCGGCCGACTCTTGGATTAAGAAGCGCGAGACGGAACTGTCGGTTCCCGGGGCGATCGAGCGAGCTGGATCCAAACGCGTCACGCTCGCGCAGACGATTGATCGCTATGTGGACGAAAGCCTCAAGAAGATCGGCCGCACCAAGGCGCAAGTTCTCAAGTCCATCAAGGAATACGACATCGCGAACATGGATTGCGAGAAGATCGGCAGCGACGACATCGTAGCGTTTGCGAAAGAATTGGGAGCTGATGGCAGCCGCACCCCAGCAACGGTTGCGAACTATCTCAGCCACCTTGGCGCGGTCTTCGCCGTCGCTGCCCCCGCATGGAAGTACCCTCTCAACCCCCGGGCCATGGCGGACGCCTTCGCGGTCACCGGTCGTTTGGGGCTTACGGGGAAATCCAAACAACGCACCCGCAGGCCGACCTTGGACGAACTCGACTTGATCATGGCGCACTTCGGGGATCGGACGCGACGGCGGCGGGAGTCCTCGCCGATGGACCGCATCACCGCCTTTGCCATTTTCTCGACGCGACGGCAGGAAGAAATCACGCGAATCGAATGGGCCGATTTCGACGAAACGCATTCGCGGGTACTCGTTCGCGATATGAAGCATCCGGGCCAGAAGATCGGCAACGATACATGGTGCGACCTGCCCGCGCCGGCACTTGCCATCGTAAGGGCGATGCCTCGCGTCGATGATCGAATCTTCCCCTACTCGACCGACGCGATCGGTGCGGCGTTCACGCGGGCTTGCCTGTTTCTCGGGATCAACACCGAAGACATGCCCGACGAAGAACGCCTTCACTTCCACGACCTACGCCACGACGGCATCTCGCGCCTCTTTGAAACCGGACTCAACATCCCGCATGTCGCGGCCGTCTCGGGGCATCGATCGTGGACGAGCCTCAAGCGGTACACACACCTCCGGCAGACCGGCGACAAATTCGCCGGTTGGAAGTGGCTTCCGGTTGTCTCATTGCCAATGAGCGCCTGACGATGTCCCCGCTCCCCGATCTGGTCGCTTCGGAAATCACCGACCTAACTACGTTCTTCATATCGACAGGCAACGTCGCGGCAGCGTGGCGGGCTTACAGCCTTGCACGTCAACACTCGCGCGCCGTGCCAGACGTAATCCAGGCCGAGATTGATCGTTTCGCGGCAGGCCTCGCGGATGTTGCCGGACAAGCCATGCGGGCCGGAGTTGACGTGGCTCATCCTATCACATTCCGCCCCGAAGAACTTGGCGCAATCTGGCGAGGCGACGGGAAGGCAGATCCGATCGGTGCGCTCCAACGAGATTGGCGGAATCTTTCCATCGGCGCAGCGGTTGCCCGCCAAATCGAAAACGGAAAGAAGGTCGGCGCCGCTATTGAAGCCGTCGCGGAATCGTTGCCGTACCTCAATAGCGAGACGGTGCGGAAGGCTTGGCAAACGTTTCGGCGCGACGGATAGGCGAAGGACCATCCGTCGATTTTGGGGTAAGGTCCGTCGGCTTCCTTTTACCTCGCAATTGAGTGCTAGTTCTCGGTACCTCTTGAGCCACCATCAAGCCTCAAGAGGTGTAGAATGAGACAACTAATCAAATCCGAAACGGTGCGGGAACGGCTGGATATGCCGAAAGCCACTTTCGAGCGGCACGTCAAGCAACGCACGCAGGGCATGCCTTCGCCCATTTATATCGGTCGCGCGAGATTCTTCGATGCGGCAGAGATCGAGGCCTGGCTTACGAACCGGGCGGCGGCCAGTTTTAACGACCGCGCGCCGGAGCGCTCGGCGTGAAGCCGGTCTTGGCTTAGCCAGACCAACCACCACCGACACCGCCTCGATCCGATCCACCGAATCCGCTGGCCGCCCCGCTAGCGGATCGGCTGACGCACGCCTTTTACATCAATTGAAAGAAGCATCACCGTGAATATCCACGATATCGAGATCGGCTCCCCCCAACATGCTCTCGCGCTTGCAGATTGCCTTGAAGGCGTCGAGGAAGCGTCGCTTGGTCCGAGCGACATTGAGCTTTGCGTGAAAGCACTTCGCGACCACGCTCGTGACCGTCGCACCCGCCCCATCGGCAAGATTTCTGCCGATGAGCCGATCACGATTGACCTGCTCGAACGCTGCCTGGACCGGCTTGCCATCGCCATGGCACGAGCCCCCCAGGGCGGCGAGGTCTACCTGCCGATCTTCGAGCGGTTTGAAGCCGACATCGAGGCAAGGAAGGCGAGCGAGTCCACCATGGCTCGCGCGCGCCGTCGCTATCAAGCGATAGACCTATCGGCTCGCCCCGCCTCGTAGGCGGGGCCGTTCCCAGCCGGATGCCACTACTTTCCCTTCACAATTGACGCCTTCCGCCGCGCGACACCTGCCGCGCGCTCGGCGAAATTTGTCTTGCGCAGGAGGATTTCTAGCAAGGGATACCGAACCGACCCCACAGCGAGTGACACAATATGCCAAATTCCGACCACCCAAAACATTCCGAGGCAAGTCATGACCAATGACGACTTTCTTTTTACTGAGGCTGAGTTCGCCGACTTCGTCGGCAAGTCGGTGTCGTGGGCGCGACTTCTGCGGCGGCAGCAACGCGCGCCCGGCCACATCAAGGTGGGCCGAACGCCGATGTACCCCCGCGAGGCCATCGCAGAGTGGATGCATGCCAATAGCGTCAGGCCGGGTGGAAAGCCCTCCGCATAGTCAAAGAAAAGCCCGCCGTTGGCGCGGCGGGCTGGAAGGAGTCGATATGAAGGACGATGACAAGACCAACAATAGCGCATTCGAGGCGTGGCAATGGGGGCGGTCGAATCCCCGTCACCTCAAGCCGAGCGCTCACTATTTCGTAGAGAATCCCGACGCGGCCGTTAGGATCGTCGCGCGTCACAGCCCCAAGCACGGCTGGACGAATCTGATCTTCTATCCGCGCGACGGCCTCTGTTACGAAGTGCTCGATGTGGAGATGGTTCGCCTCCTCACCGGGCCGTTCAAGGACGGGACGCCCCTTGAGCGCATGATGGCCGTGTATGAGTGGATGCGCTCGACCGATCGTCACGTATCTCGGATCCGCGCTCATGCCTGAATCTCCCTTCGCGCAGACCGCTCTGTCCCTTATCGCGCTCGGCTATTCGCCGCTGCCGATCCTGCCGCCTGATGTCCCGAAACTCGGCGCGGAAGGCCCCCGCTCTGTCCGGATGGCAGAAGTACTGCAATGAAGCGCCGACGTCCTTTTTTATCGCCGGGTATTCTCGCGCCCCGGCAATGGGAGTCGGGGTCGCCACCGGATTCGGCGGCTTAGTTGCTGTCGATATCGACGGCTACGACGCGATCATTGATCCGATCCTCTCGGTGCTGCCGCCGGCCGTCGTCGTCAAGATCGGCCGGAAAGGCCTCACCGCGTTCTATCGTTCTATCGTGCCGATGAAGTCCCGGCCTTACAACGATGCCAACGGAATCCGCCTGCTCGATTTCCTGAGTGGTGGTCGTCAGACTGTGATTCCGCCTTCGATTCATCCGGACACTGGCCACCCTTATTATTGGTGGTCTGACGCGACGTTAGAAGACACCCCGCTTGCAGCGCTTCCGGTGCTCACCCATGAGCACCGCGCCGCGATGGAAGAAGTCCTGTGTTCATTCGGTTGGACCCTTCTGGAACGCCAACAGTCATGCGGCGGGGCCGTCGAGCAGTCCGTTGCATCTCCCGACGGCTCAGACGCGGCGGCCATGTTCCGCGCGGTGAATGACCGGGCGCTGGCGAACCTTGCCGCCTGGGTGCCGCATCTCGGGGCGCAGCGCTGCTATCGGGCCGGTGGTGGTTTCAAGGCCGTCGCCGAGTGGCGGCCGTCCAGCACCGGTCGGGCGCTTCATTTGCGCGCCCCGAATCTGTCGTTCAAGTCGGACGGCATCCGCGACTTCGGCGACGGGCGCGGTTACTCCCCTATTGATGTCGTCATGGAGGCACGCCGCGTGTCCCCCGGCGAAGCGCTGGAATGGTTGGCGCCGCGTGTTGGGGTGCAACTTCATGATGCCGACGTGGTCGCGATGGCTGATCGGGTTATTGCCGCAGCGATGAAAAAGAAAGCCTGACGGATGGCCAAGATCACTATCTTCCCCGCGCCGACGCCGACTCCGATCAACACCGTGGTGTTGCGGGCTATCGGCTCCGCACCGCTGGAAATGCCGCGATGGCTGGTAAAGGGCGTACTCCCGCGCAGCGGTGTTGCGTTACTTTCCGGTCAATCCACAGCGGGCAAGACGTTCGTCGGCATCGATCTTAGCTTGTCGGTGGTCTTCGCCCGGTTGTTCCTTGATCGGCGGGTGCGCCCGGGCGGCGTCTTGTGGGTCGCAGCCGAGGGGGGTGGCGAGGTTGAATCGCGCGTTGCCGCGTCGCGAGCAGCGAAATTCCAGGATGGCTTGGTAGGTGATATTCCGTTTCTTGTTACCGAGCCTCCCGCCGACCTCTCGCAATCGAATATTGTCACTTGGCTGGAAAACGCCGTCATCGAGGCCGCTTGCAAGTGTGATACTCAGTTTGGCGCCGATCTTCGCCTGGTCGTGATCGACACGCTTGCGGCATGTTTCAACCTCACCGATGAAAACGATAACGCTGAAGCAGCGCGCCTGATGCGGGTCCTCGCCCAGATCGGCGCCGAAAACGACGTGTTGGTGATGCCGATCGCTCACCACGGCAAGAGCGCTGAGACGGGGGTTCGGGGCGCGTCGGCCTATGGTGCCGGGGCAGACGCCATCCTTACCGTGCTTGGTGGAACCGATCATCTCTCGGGCAAGGCGGGCAAGCGGTCGGTGGCATTGACCAAATCTCGGCGCGGCGGCACCGGCCCGTTGGGGGCATTCGAGGTACGAAGCCATGTGCTCGACTTCGACGAAGATGGCGACCCGGTCACCGCCGGCTATGTCGAGTTCGCGGAAGGCACCGAGGAAGCCGCCCCGCAGCCGGTGCCGAAGCCGAGGAGCAAGGTGTCGAGGGACTTCAGAGAAGCGTTCAGTGAGGCGCTGGCAAGCCATGGTCAGGACTACAAGATTCCCGAAGGTCCGACTGTCACGGCCGTGAACGTCACCGAGGTTCGGAACAACTTCATGCGCCGATACATCATCGGCAACCCGGAAAAGACGAACTCAGCGAAATACAAAGCCTTCGACCGCGCCCTTGGTGTGGCGAGGGACGAAAGCATGATTGCTGGCGTGTCCCTCTCCCAAAACAATTCACTGATTTGGCCGGTCCAGGGTTGAGTGGACAATTGGACAGAGTGGACATTTGTCCAAAATGTCCAACGGTCCAAAGTCTACTCCCCACACACCCCCGAAGGGGTGTGGGGAGTGGACAGAGTGGACTGACTAGACAACGTACTTAAGGGAATGTCCACTTTGTCCACTTTGTTGATATCTTTGATAGAAGTATTACCGAGCCATGGGGACAATGAACCAGCAAGGGCAGATCGCCTACATCGCGCAGAAACAGGAGGAAGTTCGTCAATTTGCTGCCGGGCAGCGCGCCTTGATCGCAAAGGATGCTCGGACGCTCTGGCTGTTCCCCGTTGGCGGGATGATCACGGGCGCAGTGCTGTTCGGTGCTGGTATGGTGTTTGCCAAGCTGCTGGGGTGAAGGACCGACCGCGCAAACCTGCCGCTGGCAAGCTTCCAAACCGCACGCCCACCGAAGTGGGGTTCGTCTCGCGGATGTCCGCTTAGCGGGCTAGAACGGGAGTGGTCGGCCGGTCTCCGGTGGCGAGCGACATTTCTTCGATCGACATCCGGGCCTATCCAACTTCCGATGGCTCTATCGTCGCGGTGGAGCGTCATCCCGAACCGATTGCCGAGGCCCTGCGGTGGCGGATCACCAATGGCGAACTCAATCAGGCCTATGGGCGTCTGCGGCCCCATAGGCGTACCGAGCCGTGTTGGCTCGATATTGTCTGCGACGTACCGCTGCCCATCCCGGTTCATGAGGTGATGCAGTGGGATCAGGCGGCCCCCGGGGCGACCGCCGACATGGTGGCGGAAGGCGTGGTTCTGACGAACAGCCGCGACGCCGGATTGGCCTTCGGAACGACGGACTGGGGTGCGCGAGGAGTCGGTGGATTCTCTATAGAGTCCCTTATTAGAAATTCCACCGACTCCTCAGCCGTCCGAACGTTCACCTACCAGAAGGCCGGCTCCGGCCAGAAGCGGTACACCGGCTGGTACCTTCCCGGTATCCTGTCGGGCGGCACCCCTGCCCTCTGGGGTTGGTTGGAGGACCGGCTGGGACCGCTGGCAGCCCTTGAGGTTGAGCGGATGCCGTCGCGCGCAACCTTCGCCAAGATCGGTCGGGAGGCGGCAGACCGATTCAAGTTCACGAAGGTCTCCTCATCGGCACTGCGTGCAATTTCCGCGTTTTTTGAGGATCTTTGAAGAGAACACGTAGGGTCTGCGACCGAAAGAACGGATGATTTCCTATGCCGCAGCAGCCCATGAGATCGCCAACAAGGGCAAGAGCGCTCGCGACCGTGTCACCATCATCGGCGAGATGTTCGAGAACATGGGCGTGATCCGCTCCGCTGTTGTCCGCACGTCAGATCGCGGACGCAAGGGAACGCGGTACTTCATGAGCAGGTTCGGCGAGCCGTTGATTGGTAGGCTTGTCGGCTGATTGTCGAAGCCGCCTGATGCGGCCGGTACGGACCGGCCATCTATCTTTAAGTGAAACCAAGTCGCGACCCCGTGCAGGACCTCGGTTGGAGGGCCAATTCAGGGTACTTAAGCTACCAATGGTGACTGAAGCGAAGGAGGCAGTTTATGCCCAAGCGTAAGAACCGGCTGTTGGTGCGGATCGGCGACCAGATCGAAGGGGTCGCTGAAGGGCCTTTGGCGATCTTGGCCTTGATCGTCTTGATGGCAATCGTGGTGTGGAAGGTGGACTCCCTTTTTCCCGGAGGTCTCTGACATGCGATGCAGCAAATGCCGCAGCCAAAAGACCACGAAAAACGGAGTGGTTCGCGGGGCTCAGCGATACCGTTGCGCGACCTGCGGCTTCAACTTCACGCAGGAGCATCCGAAGGGGTGGCCCGCGTCATCCAAGCTCCTGATAGTCATGAGCTACTGCCTCGGAGAGTCGATTTCTACTTTGGCGGAAGAATCGGGAGCAACTGCCAACAGCGTATCTAGGTGGATCGAGGAGGCTCGCGAAGCGACCTTCGGCGAACAAGAACTGGCGGGTTGGGTTCGAGAAGCACTATTCGAGACGGTCAGCTTCGAGCTTAAGGCGACCAAGCGCCGCCCAACCGAAAAAGAGGTCATCGAACTCTACGCTGAGCAACTTCTTTGGCTGGCCAACTTGTTCGCGCAAAGGCGGGCCTCGGACAGCAAGTTCGAGCCGAACTATGCGGCGCTGGGCTGGACCGATGCGAGCCGCGCTCCCACCGATGCAGAGTTTTCCGACCTGCTCACCAATCGCATTCGTGACATTGAACGCAATGTCAGGGAGGACGACGAGCCCCGCGAATAGCTGATCCACCCGTCAAGGCGACCTGCTAGCAATGGGCCGTGACTGCCTGGCTTTATGCCTCCAAGCGTCGGCTGTCGAATGTGGTCCCCGGGAGCGGCTTGGCGTCGCGAAGACCCAGATACCCCAAGCCGACAGTCTTCCCTCAGCTACGGGCTAGACGAGTGGTTGGCCCGGCTTAAGGCCAAGGTCAGCCAGGCGCTTAGGATCATCTCCGACATACGCGTCCAACAAGATCATAACGGTCGCCAGAACATCGTGAAATCGATTCCGAGGTCCCGGACCTTGATGATTGTTTGCAACTACCTTGGTTGGGTTGCTCGGGTCGATGAGCCTTAGTTCATCACACAACGCTTTCACTTGAGGTGTTTCAAAGGTCAGAGGGACTTTGCCGTGTGCAAAGGCGTTCCTGACATCCCGAATGATATCGAGGTTACGCCGAGTGACATTGCCGACGATCTTAAACGCATGAAGCAGTGCAATCTTCCGCGAGAAAGCGCCGGCTGGTCCATGACTGCCGAAAAACGCTTCACGCTCCTTCGACGACAAATGTGAAATTTGGACAGTTAATACCTTATCAATTACATTCTCGAGAAGCGAAGACACGAGCAGACAATACCCACGGTCATTCCCCGTCGCACTCATCTCCTTATTGAGTTCGGCATGATAGGTGCTGTCTGGAGCAAGGTTCGACAGTGCTTTCAAATCCTGCTTTTTTGACACGAGATCATCATCCTGTTCCATGGAGAGTGTCCATTGCGGTTGGCATCGCCGAATGAGTTAGCGACTTAGGTTAAACTAGCGCGGCCGCCGCTCGCTTCATTCAACCTCTTGCTGAGGTTGGTATGGCATTCGTTCAATCGCCCGAGGCCCAAGGTCCACACCACACCATGTCCCGGAAAGAGGTGTCCGCCTTCCGTAATACCTTTTCTGAGAAGCATTGCCGAATACGACGGCGCCCCGGAATTTAATCGACAATGAAAGGGATGACGGATTTGCACACCGTCGTTCGCATACCAGCTGTGGCCTGCAATGCATCGATTGCCGCCAGTTGCCGGCTAGCTAACGCCGGACCAACGACTATCTTTTCTATACCAAAATTCTTGGGATCCAGTGTAATGTTCACGGACCTGTGGTTGAGCTTGCAAGTTAGATACGGGATTACTCCCGAGGTAGCACCTCTCGTTTCCAACCCGGATGGCCATTCTAGCCCGGTCCACATGAGACGATGCTCGCGTTCCTCACTAAAGTTCTGATCTTTCAGAACGAGCGCGACCTTCAGCGCATGCATCCACCATTGGCGCAGTATGTCGAAATGGTTTGCTGGTTGGTTCTCCGACAACAGTCCCAACAGTAACGTCACAGCGTCATTGGCGGCACGCCTTTGTTCTTCAGGCGCATAAACTACGGGATGAATATGGAACCCCTGCGCCGTTGCATTTTGCAGGAGCCAATCTTCGTTGAATCCGATCGCAAAACCTCGCCCATTACCGTAGCCCCGCCATTGAGACAGAAGGTCGCCTTCGGAAGTTAACGAACCGACGAAAGCGAACACACCGTGTCGCTCGCCATGTTCTCGAAACGATTCAAGCGTAATCCAAATCTCATCCGACACCTTGTCAAGCTCTGCCTTACGGCTCCTCAGGGCAGAAAAAACCATCGCCCACCCGTGCGTGAACTCCGATGGGTCATTCAAAAACCGGTGGTCCGTAGCCCATAGCGACTTGCTCTCGACTATCCCCTTCAACCCCGTCGCAGTAGTGTAGTGAAACCACGTCATATCTGCCCTCACGCGTTCTCTTTCCGTTCGGCATTAACAAACCTGGACTAGCGCGAATAGACGTTAAGCCCGTGATCGGCGGCGCGGGGACGCGGATCACTTCCACTGTACGTCCTGGGAACCACGCACACCAAGCGGATGAGGCGTGCCCCTCAACTTTCCTAGACACAACAACATAAATCTAGATTGTTGCTTAGCTCACTGGCCGATGAAGGTGAAAGCGGCGCCTAGCAAACATCACAAGGTTCGTGCTGATCGGCCTTTAACGGCGGTTTTCCGAGATATTTGCCGCGACGCCCTCGACCTGCTTTTCAAGCTCGTGGGCTTCTGCGATTCCCACTGCAACCAGTTGGCCAAAAACGCGGTCTAAGCGGCTCCTTTGTGGATGGGCAGGCCCCAAAATGGCTGGATCTTCAACCATGGCGACCTCAAACCACGCGACCACCTTCCGACCGATTCCCAACGTACTCCACAGAGCGGTATCCGAGGGCAATCGCTCAAACCAGGCCTCGACAGCCGCGAGTAAAAAACTCAAGTGCCTTGCCCGTGGCGCGACCATCAACATGTTCATCGTGCACAAGGCTACGAAGCTTGTCGGCCCGCCGGGCATGAGCCGAAGAATCGGTTCAAGCAATGGATCCAGCCTATCGGCGACCGCCGGCACGAGATAGCTGCGCGTACCCTGAAATGGGTCATGTGTATTGAGCAGAAGTTTCGCGACGACGCCGCCCGTATCATAGCCTATCGATAGGTCGCCGGGCGCATAGTTGTACTGCCAGCGCCTCATCGACATCGCTCGGGTCGCCATCCGCGTGCGCAACTCCACAGGCAACTCTGGCGCTCGCGATGGCTGGTTGAAGTAGAGGACATCGGCGGCATGCAGGAGTGTCTCAGCCACATGGGAGAAAGAGTTGTCCGGGAGATTCGTGACCTGCCCAATTAGCTCGTCAAAGTAATGCGAGTCCCCATCCAACAATGCTTCAGCAAACAGCGCATAGAACTCTGCGTTCCATTCCCTCGGCAAATGTTCCACCTCGGCGTTCGCAGGCATCCCTAAGCCGTTTATCCTGCTGCTCCAGCCAGAGTAGGCTGCAACGATCTCGGAAGCCCACTTCAGTCTCTTACCAGCCGGCTCGTTGAGAAGCCGAAGCCAATTCGCCGCGGATTGGCTTTCAAGATGAATCGCTGGGCCGCCTTCTACTTCCTCGGAACAATCCTCGTCCGGCTCTTGCTCCGTTTCTCCCGGAGTACGAAGCCGATAGGAGTTTTTCAAGATTGGCTTTTCGTCTGGAAAAGCAGGCCACGCCGGCTCCGCCCCACCATCAAGCCAATCGATTTCGGCGGCTACAGCTACCCTTGTCGTTGCGTCGCGCTCCCCCTCGAAGCGCTTCCCCACGGCCTCGTCCTCATCGTAGGGATGCCAACGCCAAATGCTTCCGGTCAATGCCGCGCGCATTGCCGCCTTGAGTAGCCTGGCGTCCTTGCCCACAATCATGGAAACTGCTGCGGCAAATGCCGGCACGGCAGCTCCATCTCTGCGCGTGGCAATCGAGACCAATGCGTCGCGATCTGCTTTTAGATTTTGCCTGCGCCAGAGATTGAGGAGTGCGAGTGTCCCGATCGCCGGGCGGTTATAACGCAGGTTCTCGCCGGAGCCGGAATAGCGGTCAGCTTCCTCCGCTAGCGCCAGTCTGATGACTTCCCGTACCCATACCTCATGTGCATCAAGAAGGTCATCGGCGCCATCACGAGCAACGAGAAGCGCGGTTGCGATCAATCGGGTCGATCGGGATTTCAACGTGTCGGTATCACTACCGTCCGGCAGCGCGCCGCTGGCATGCTCGACGGCGTCCCGCGCGGTCTCTGGCGTCGCATGCTCCCTGCCATTGATAGCAAGCCCAATGCGCGCTTCCATCTCGCTTTCGCTTACTAGACGCGCGCGGCGAGCATTGAGCTCCTCAAGGTGCGCGGCTTCAACCGATGGCGATCGATAAATATAGCCTCCTTCAACCTTCTCCCAATTGTCGATGTTCAGTACGTTCTGCGCGTAGCGCCCCATGAACTCCGGGGTAGCGAAATCAGCGTGTTCCTCATACGGCTCAAGCAGTTCGACTGCGGCATGTAAACGAACTCTCAACTTCTGCGCCTCGGCATCGGCGGAGAGGAAGTATTGTAGCACGTCCTCAAGCGAGGCGTTGCGCGACGGCTTGGCCTGCAAGTCCGCAAGCGTCACAGTCCCCGAGGGCTCGTCGCCTATCACGAAGCCCCCGCGGCCTGTTCCATCAAGGGCCCGGCGCTGCCGTTCGATGGCAAGAAGCCCCGGGCAGGCGAGAAAGGGTACCAAGGCCGATCGCGTCGCCGGGAAATGGGATAACAGAACATCTACGGCAACTAGTAGGTACGCCGAGCAACTACCAACCGGGCCGAGAACGTCCCAGAGCACCGCTTCAACTGGCTCACCGGAGTCCAAACGACGGTGTCCCCACGCCTCAAGTGCCTTGAGGCCACAGGCTGCCGAATACTCGCGCGCTTGGTCACGCGACCAGAAATAGGTCTGAGTCCAGGGAAAGAAGCGCGCACCGTCATCGAATACAATCGTGAACCCGTTCTTGCCGGCCTCTCTCGCGTCAGTGTGAGATTCTACCGCTGCGCTCACGAGGCGGCGCACCAGCGCGAGTCCGTGCTCGGGCGATGCTAGCAGGAGATTCAAGAACGGCGGCTGAGCCGGCGACGCCGGCAGGTAGTCGCTGTCGGCATAGCTGAACGCCCGACCACCCGCTGCGCCATAACGAGACTCACGGCCTCGCCTCTCGACGAGGCTATTGACTATCAGATCGGCCAATTCAGCCGGAGCAGCCGAGACCAACGTTGTACTGAACTGCCGTATTGCCTTAACTTTGTAAGTCTCGCGCTCCGGATCTATTTCGCGGAGGTAGGCTTTGGCCTCGTCCGGTGAATGCACGGACAACAGAAGTGCCATAGTTCGGAGATCTTCAATCATTCGACGTCGAACGTTGCTGTCCAATCGCTCAGCAGTCGGATCGGTCGGGATCGTGACCGTCGCATCCCGCACGTCAAGTTGGCGCAGCCATTTGAACAGCATGGTCGTGGTTGGCGAGGCCAGCCGCGGCACCGCCAAGAGCAGCTGCATCTGAATCTGGATGAGATTGACGACGGCATCGATCGCCTGGATCGGTATCTTATTCGCGTGGGTCAGCACCCAATGGAGCAGACTGTAGCCAGAGCCAGTCGTGTTAGTGCGAAGCGACTTTGGAAGCGGTTTGTCGGTGACTACCTGCATCGAAGCAAACAGCTCGGCTGTCGATATAGTTTCCACCGCGGCGATCACCGTAACGAGTTCAACGAAGAGACCGCCGCCACGCCTGAGCAACTCATTGCTGCAGCGATCCAGAAGTTCCGTGGCGACTTCGGAGCGGACTATCGCGAGTAGTCCGTGCCTGCGCCAAGAGCTATGCGCTCCCGCGGAGGACAATCTGTCAAGCAAGCTTAGCCATTGAGAGCCGTCGCCCGACGCCTCTAAAGCAAAACGCGCGGCGAACTCTATGCCACGCGCGACACGCGGCGAAGCCGGCACGGAAAGATCGACCCGTGAAAGCCTTGCGTGATCCTCGTGGATAAGCTGTCCAATCGCCCAGTCTCGAAGGACATCATGATAGAATCCAAACTGATCGCGACGGATCTCGGTAAGTGTCAGCGACCTGGTGAGATGCGAACGAGCGGCAGAATCCTCAGTTAGGGCCACTAAGGAGCCGCCTGCTAGGCTGATCTCCGCGAGATTGGCGATAATGCGCTGGCCAGCTCTTATGCATCCACTGGCCGAGTTATCTGCGGTGGACCACCAATGACTCGCAAGCGATGCCTCGGTCCGAATCTCACCGGATGCCGGTGCTTTCAGAAGTCGCGACAACCTATAGAGGTTGCGTGCGATGTTGCCAGCTGGATGTCCCGGCGCGAGAATCGACCGCAGTTCGGGTGTCTTCTCCGATAGAACTTTCACTTCTTCGTCGGTTAGCTCGCTGACAGCAACGGAATGGACGCCCCCGAACGATTCGATCACATCCTCCGCCATCCAGTCCCCTGCACCGACATCGTGATTGGTACGTGTAGTTGTGAGAACGAGGAAGCCTGGGATGGCCGCAGCATCGCGCAGAAGCTCGTTAACGGTGCGTTGCCGACCGAGATCGGCGAACATCTCCACACCGTCGATGACAATTAGGCCACCGCCGCTAACGGCCAAGTCGTTGAGAAAATCTCTTGCTAGCCCGGGAACGGCTAACGCCTGTGCAAACCCGAGCCATCCTCCGGTCGGGGTAGAAACCGGATCGAGAACGATCAGTTGGCCCTCAAGCCCGAAACGCTCGGCCACCAGCCTGAGGACGCCAGATTTGCCGACACCGGGGCCTCCATGCAATTGCACGAACCTATGTTCATCGAGCGCCTCATTCAGGCTTGCAACCGCTTGATGGCGCGAGAGGTTAATTCCCCCAACTTTTGTGCCAATGCCGGCTAGCGTCATCCTGGCCAAATCTGCCAACCGAGCGCGCGCCGATCGATAGTCCCGATCTCCAGCGAGACGGTAGCCTCGCTCCACAAGCTTTAAGCGTAGGTCCTTCCGGCTGATCGAACCTCCAACTTTACCGATGGCAATCGAAATCTCGATTAGGCCGCTCCAAAGGCTCTCCGCGCGCGAGGCATCCTCATCTGCGAGAACCTGTCTCGCCAACGCTAGACCGTGAAGGCGCGCAAGGGGCGCCGTCGACTCGAAGTCGAAAACAAGGATGGCAAAGCGTCGGATCCATTTCCAGACGGCATCATCATCATCTACGCCGGCGGCGCGAAGGTTCGCCTTAAACGTTGCGACGAAGGTGCGCATCGGATCACTTCCGATACCTTTGGCCTCAATTCTTTCAAAAAAGTCGCTGCTACGTTCCGCTGCGCGCGCCCAGATCAGAACGTCCTGATAGGGACCTGTGATAGATTTGCTCTGTCGTTGCGTCGCAACAGCCAGGAGATGTCTGTCCTCCGGTACGGTTCTCGCTGGGCTACGAGCGACCTGCGCTACCACTTCTGCGAACGTCGCATCTTTTGGAGCGAAGGTGATATCTCGCTTAGACTGAATTTCCAGAAGCGCATCGCCATCCGAACCGACCCCTTCAAGGATCAGGTCATCCATTGCGAAGCCCTGATCGACACCCTGGAAGCGCACGCCGGTTATCTTGACACCCGGCATTCCTCGAGCTTCCGTCCCAGCCAGCATTGCCAAGAGATAATAGGCGCCAAGCTCGCCCTCGATGTAGACTCCCGCACCTCCCCGGGATGCTGGGCTGGATCCCCTCGCGCTATCTTTTTCCTCTGCCATAGGTTGAATGTGAGAGCCGACTGACTGTCTGTCAATGTATCTGCGTCTTTGGCTCGCGACTGCTCCAAATGACGGGCAATGCTCGAAACGATTCGTTGGGCGTCGTTAGCGAATCAATAAATGCGGCGCTGCGACGAGAGCCTGCTGACCTGACTAAAGTTAAAGCCACGCGTTTTGACGTGCTTTGGGTCCTTCCGGGGCGCTCCCCCATGCGGGTGACGCGCGACCGCCCAATCTGGCTAGATATCAAATTTCAAAAGTGACTTTCTGTTCTCGAATGGGCTTCTACCTCAATACCAAGGGCATGCGCAGCGGCTACTGGATTGGGCTGTAGCGGAATAGCCCATTATCAGACGCTGAAAGCAGTTCAATCGCCTTCAGTATAGCCCGATGCCCGCTACTGCTCCGCTGTATCCGCCCGATTTCCGTGCTGTGCCAATTTCATCGCCGGACCGGAAGCGACGCAAAAATCCGCGCACCGTCTCGATGCCCGAGCGTGTCGGGCCGTTCGCGAGACTCATCTTCGCCGAGATGGCCCGCCAACGAGTGACTTACGATTCGCTGGAAGAGCGAAGCGGCGTGCGCAGGGCTACGCTGAAGGCGTGGAGAAAGAAGAATCGCCCCGGCCTGGAGAGTATTGAAGCGGCCCTGGCAACGCTCGGATTCGGCCTTGTCCCCGTCGCCGCCCTCGAAGCGCTCCCGCCCGCACTCGCGGGCGAACTCACCGCGCTCGCCCTCAAGATGCGAATGAATATCCCGCAGACCTGGGCTGCTCTGATCGACATCTGCGTCGAGCAGAAGCTTCTCCACATGCGAGCGGACGAGCGCGCCGCCATTTTGGCAGAGCATGAATCCCGCCTCGCTGGCATCCCCGCCAACGACAACCAGAAGCGCCGCCGTAAAGTGTCTTAAGGGATACTGAAACAGTCCCGACGAACGCCTCTGATCTTCCCATACTGATCCTGTTGCTTGGTTCTCCTCCACACCAAGTAACGCCGGTCGTCAGCCTTGGCCGGTGCGTTTGATAGCCAGAATGCACCGGCCATTTTTCAGATGGATGCCCATGTCTAAAGTTTATCTCTCGCGCACCCAGGCCGCAAAGCAGATCGGCCGATGCGCGAAGACCCTCCGCACTCTGGCCAAGCGTGGCGATGGTCCCCCGTTTTTGTTGATCGGTGACCGACCTGCTTACCCGGCCGATCAGCTTCACATCTGGCTCGCAAGCGGTGGAGATGCCGCATGACCCGCCGCGAGGAACTTATGCGCGCTGCGCAAGAGGCAACCGCGACCTACGCCGCCGCAAAAGATCGTCATACTTATGCACGCACGATGGCCGCGCTCGGCATGGGCGCCGATGTCTTCGGCACCTGCAATCTTGAGGCGCGCGCCTACTCGGAATGGCTCCGCGCGTCCGACGCTCTTCAAAATTTTCGAGGCTAATCCAATGAATATGATCTCCAAACTCTTCGCTCCCAAGACTGCTATCACTTCTGCAACGATCCGCGCAGAGATCGAACGGGCCGAATCTGAAATCACCGCACACAACGCTCAACTTGCGGGCGTACTTGCCGGCATTGCCGTCATGAATGATAGCCAGCACGCGCAAGCTGAGGCCGACGCCGCAGCGATCAAGCGCGCAATCACGCGACTTGAAGCGCGCGCCAATCATCTGGCCGCCGAGCTTCCGAACGTGATCGCGGTTGAGAAAGCCGACGCGAAGGCCGCCGCCAACGATGCATTGCGCCAGCGTGCAGAAGCCGCGCGGAAGGCGAACACTAAGGAAGCCGCCAAGCTGCTCGCGGACTACGCCGTCCACGCTGCTCGGGTTTCGGAAGTGCTCGCAAAGCTCGAAGCGCTCGACATCGAAACGACGGCAGTGAATGCCGCGCTGCGATCCAACCCCGTCGCCGAAAACGTCGCGGGATACGACGCAATCCACCGGAGGAGTCCCGACCGCCCGGCCGACGAGCGACGCGCGATGCGGAAGTGTTGGGTCTATCGTTACCCCGGCTCCCCGCGCGCTACGGACAAGGTCCAGTTCCAGTACGAAGCCCCGCACGAAGTAGTTCGTCAGGCGGATATCGGCCCTGACGGCAAGGCAATCCCGGTGGCGGCAGCCCGCCACGACTACTATGGTCGCGTGCTCACCATCATTCCCACTCTTGAGGATCGGGAAGTCGTGGCTGAGCGCGTGTCCTTCCGTCCCGGCCAGAGTGAAGCACCGCTGTCATTGGCGCGGCTCCCGCCTGCGTTCTCCGGTGAAGACCACATCTGGCCGCGAGGATAATATGCGCGCGCCTTCGACGCCATCGTGAACTTCAACACCGCCAGTCCCTAGCGCGTGATCCCGTCCCTCTCCAAAGGGTTTCGGTGGCCCGCACCGTTTGACTCGCCAGCTTGAACCGCCGACGCGTTGCGCAGCGGGGGCAGGCAAAAACTATTCGTCAGACCCTTCTCTGCTATGCGACCTTGGGTAAAATATAGCCTTGGCGCTTCGTTGCTGTAGAGCGCAGGTTTCATGTTGAACGCAGCAATGCCCGTCGCTAAACAAGGGGCAACATTGGCTCGTTCTTTAAGCAGGTTCACTGTCGTTTACTTGCCGCGCTAATTCCAGCTGGGGAAATAAAATTGACCGTTCGCACTTCGTTAACTCTGTCGACTGCCGCCTTGGCTTTCATTCTGATCTCGGGCGCCGCCAATGCAGGGCATGTGCAATCGTGGCTCGACTCGAAAGGTGGCTGCAGCCCCGGCCCGCTGATGCTCATGCAGAACCCGTTGCGTGGGCGGGCTCAGTTCCTAGAAAGGAACGCAAAAGATTGGACTGACGAGGACGTCGACGAGTTTCGCCGGATCTACTCCGCATGCACAAAACGATACCCCGCAGTCAACATAATGAAGCTAAATGCAACCCCGGCGGAGATGGATGCACACGTCGAGAAGGTCGTTTCGCAGTTGCTTCGTAACATCATAGAACCTGCACGAGGTGACGCCCGCGCGCAGGCAGAAAAAATTGAGGCGACACGCCGGCTAGCTGAAGAAAGGGAGGCCCGTGAGGAACAGCAACGGGAAGAGCTAGCTCAGCAAGAACGCGAGATTGCCTTGGCGGCTTCAAAACGCGCCGCTGAGCGAGCTGACCGCGCAAGGCAGCGACTGCGAGAGCAAGCCGAGCAAGACCGACGCGCCACTGAAGATTTGTTGAAGCAGGTCGAGGCAGAAGAACAAAGAACCGCTGAGATCGCAAAAGAAGCTGAAGCAGCCAAGCAAGCTCGCATTGCAGCGGAGCAGCGCTTGGCAGACATACGTCGGAAGAGTGAACTACCAGAGCAGAAGAAGGAGAGTAACTCTCAATTGGAGGACGCAACGGCAAAGCCGGATCAACGGACAGAAAGGACCGAAGCCACGCCGACTCTAGGTCTGATGGCTGCTGACTTTAGCCGCGAGTTTAATGATGTATCCGCCTCCATGGGCTTCGATCTGCGCGCCTCCCAAAAGGGCTGCAGCTCCGCTGTGCGGACTGTATGTCAATTTAAGATCAATGAGCGCACTGGGGTCATCGTCGGCTCGGACACCGACAATCCGCGCGCCACCGGCGTAACGATAGTATTTGTCCCTAACGGCGATCCGGCCGAGGTGATGAAAGCTTTGTCATCATTCATGGTCGTTGCTAGGATGCTGTCGCCATCAATCAAGCGTCAGAAAGATAACGGGTTCGTGTCGCAGATATTCGTCGGCTTGAAGGAAAAGGCGGAAAGTGAAGCCACAGCGGATGGCGTTCGCTACCAAATTTCGTCTGGCGCGGCAGGTCTATGGTTCACCGCTACCCCGCAAGCCCCATAGTGAAAGCCGCCCGCACTGATATTGACAGGCTTCGTCTATCAAGATCGCTTAGACCGAACTCAGCCGGCGCCCCCAACTTTTCGTAGCCAGCGTCTCCGGCCACGCTGAGATGAACAACACGTTGCGCCGGCTGACGGTCGATGGTGCGTCGCCGGTCGCGAGTTCGAGCGAGACGGTGGCGAAGAGCGGGCAGATCACCTTTAATCCGACCTTCAACATCTCAGGCGGTGATCCGCGCGAGATCGCTGGGCAGGTGCGGAGCGAAATGCGGCGCTTCCTTGACCTTGCCCCACGGGCTTAATCCAGTTTGAAGTTCGCTCTGGCCCAAGACGAGGACCAGAGCATGAAGCGCAATC